>NZ_LQOX01000027.1 GCF_002102175.1 Mycobacterium gastri
GTTGGTGTTGGGGTTGGGTGGTGATCCAGTGGGCTAGTGCGGAGATGGTGGGGGTTTCGAAGATGACGCGGATGGGGACTTCTGCGCTGAGTTCGGTTCGGATCCGGGCGATGAGTTTGGTTGCGGTGAGGGAGTGTCCGCCGAGGTCGAAGAAGCTGTCGTTGATTCCCACGCGTGCTGTGCCGAGGATTTCGCTGAATAGTGTGGCGAGGGTGTGTTCGCGTGGGTTTCGGGGGGGTTGGTAGGTGGTGGTGGTGAGGAAGTGGGGGGCTGGCAGTGCGTGTCGGTCGAGTTTGCCGTTGATGGTCAGTGGCAGTGATTCGATGATCATGATCGCGGTGGGGATCATGTATTGGGGTAGTCGGGTGGCGCAGTATCGGCGTAGTTGGGTGCTCAGTTCGGTGGTGGCGGGGTCGTTGGCGTAGTCGGTGATGGGTTTGATCGGCTCGGCTGGTCGGTAGGCGTCGGTGATTGCTGCGGTGGTGTGGTGGGTGTAGATGATGTCGATGAGGCCGGGGGTGGGTGACCAGGTGACTGTGGTGGTGTAGCCCAGGTGCTGGCCTAGTTGGTGGCAGTGGTGGGGTAGGACCGCATCGGGGGGTGGTGGGGGTTGCAGGTGGCTTAGGGGGGTGTGGTCGTCGGCGTGGTGGAGTGTGTGGGTGGTGGCGACGTGGGTCCATATTCCGGCATGGGGGACGTCGGTGATGCGCAGCGCGTGGGGGTGTTCGGTTTGGAGGTGTTGGCCCAGTGCGGTCAGGCTTTGCCAGTGTTGCCAGGGGTGGCTGGGTGTTTGGGCTAGTGATTGGACGGCCGCGGGGGCTTTGCGCAGGACCACGTCGTAGCGGTAGTTGCTGAGTTCGTTGACCGATTCCATCTGTTTGAGCTGGATGTCGACGGCGGCGATGTCGGGGAGGTGGCGGGTGAGCGTGGTGAAGAATTCGGGTGCCAGTAGCAGTTCGTGTTCGCTGAGTAGGTTGCGGCCTACCTGTTCGCGGATCGCTGCGGCGGGGGCGTTTGGGTCCTGGGTGCAGGTGATGGCGGTGGTCATGGCCGTTAGCAGGGTCAGGTTGCGTACGTCGCCGATGAACAGTGCCCCGCCTGGGGTGAGTAGCCGCATGGTTGCTGAGAGCACGTCGAGCAGGTAGGCCGCGCTGGGGAAGTATTGGATGACGGAGTTGAGGACCACGACGTCGAAATGGTTGTGGGGAAGCCCGTCGATGTTGTCGGCTGGTTGCACCTGTAAGCGGACCCGATCACCCCACGGTTGGCCGGCCAGCGCGTCGTGTAGAGCCTGGATGGTCGGGGCGGAGAAGTCGGTGGCCCAGTATTCGACACAGTGGGGGGCCAGTGGGGTCAGCAGCAGTCCGGAGCCCACCCCGATTTCGAGGATCCGTTGAGGGGCTAGTGCGCTGATGCGGTCCACGGTGGCTTGGCGCCACTGGCGCATCTGCGCCAGCGGGATCGGCGCGCCGGTGTAGCTGCTGTTCCAGCCGCTGAAATCCTCGCCCAGTACGGTGGGGGTGGTTGGTTGCAGTGAGCCTGAGTACAGCTGGTCGTAGACCCTTTGCCACTGGGTGATCAGCCGGGATTCGCGTTCGGGCTCGCGGGTCAGTGCCGCTTGCCGATCGCGGACCACATAGGCCACCAACTGTTGATCAGACTTGGCGGCGTGCGTGACGACGATGGCTTGGGCGACGTGGGGGTGGGTGGTTAGCACCGCCTCGATCTCGGCGGGTTCGATGCGATAGCCGCGTATTTTGACCTGGTCATCGGCGCGGCCCAGGAACTGCAGCTGCCCATCGGCGTGCCAGCGCACCACATCCCCGGTGCGATACATCCGTGTTCCATAACCCCCGAACGGACACGCCACAAACCGTGACGCGGTCAACCCGGCCCGGCCCACATACCCATAGCCCACCCCGGCGCCGGCCACATACAACTCAGCGGCCACCCCCACCGGCACCGGATGCAACCCGGCATCCAACACAAACAACGCCGCCCCTTGCACCGGCGACCCTATCGGCGCCGCGCCCGAACCCGCCCGCAACGGCGCGCTGGC
>NZ_LQOX01000028.1 GCF_002102175.1 Mycobacterium gastri
ATTCCCGCAGATCAACGCCACATCCTCGACGCGCTCGGACTGAAAACGGGGTACTAAGGCAAATGTCCTAACTCAGGTGCGCCCACCACCGGTCAGGGTCTACGCTGGCAGCCGCGGGGGCCGCGGCATATTCAGATGTGTTCACAAACTCCGAACAATGCCCCGGCCACCGCTTCTACCAGCGCAGACACGCCGATACACTCCAGCCCCGAACTACGGCTGCAGTATTAAGAGATGAAAAATTTTCCGGTATCTTGGATGCGGGAAAATCTTCCTCCTGAAGATTCGATAGGAATTTGACGTCTTTCAGTGGACGCATGCAGTACGCAATAATCGGGAGGTTACTGGGCCTGTGGGTTTCATGACTCGGATCGATTCAACCCGCGGATCATGCGCCATAGCCTAGGCTATACAGGCGTGCCTCGGTTCGTGCCCGGCTTCTGCAGGAGCAAATCGTCGTGTTCACGGCGACGACAAGCTTCAACGAAATCAATTGCCGCTCTGCTGTCGCCCAAGAACTCACTATATTGGTCTTGCGTGAGCTCGTAATATTCCTCATAGTCAACAATTCCGTTGCTTACCGGTATCGACGCATAGTAGCGGCCCGACGATGTTTCGATACCGATTGAATACCTGTCATCCCGCGAAAAATAGGTGTCGTCGAATTTCACCGTATCTCTTTCCTACTCAAAGACGTTTGTCACAGTATAGTCGCCCGGCGGTATGTCGCCACCATCTATAACCGCCTCAGATGCACCATTAGGCAGGCGCCCTCCGGGAATCCATTGCTCGTTGGCGCCCGCTTCATTACCAGACGGAATCCGCAAATTAAATGTCTTGGGATCCGGTATATCGATTCTGACGATTATATTCGAATCGAGAAAGCCCTGCGGCAGGCCAAGTTCATTCTCCATAGCGCGCAGATCTCCTCGTGATACCTCAATCATTGCATCAGCTTCGTTCTTTGGCATTACGAATGACGTGCCGTCTCGCTGGGCAATTCCGTACTTGGCGAGGTTGCTTTCAGGCATGAATCGAGTTGCGCCCTCGTCGAATTTCTCAAGATGACTCTCAATATACTCCGGCGACAGGTATTCCGACGGGTCAGGTCGAGTACCCTTCGGCATTGCGATGATTTCTTCGCGGTGCTCGGCGCTCAATTCTCCCAAAGAGGCGTCGTCACCATGTGAATTGGGGGTTGCGCTGCGGCCTTGCACCGTGTCGTCGCGCGCTGTCCCGGGTGTGTGCCCATCGGCGGCCGCACCGTGGCCACGCGCAACACCATGCGTCGGCGGAGGTTCGGACGAATGCCCACCCGGTGCGACCCTTTCCCCACCATGCAGCCCGGAGAGTTCAACCGGACGACCGGCCGGGACCCTGAATTCGGCTGCGGGCGAGGGCGTCGGCGCGACAACGGAATGCGCCGCGGAGGCTGCCGGCTGTACGGGAGATCCACCGGCTGAATCCGGCACCCGACGCGGCACGACATCAGCTACCGGCGCTCCACCCGATGTCAGCTGACCCTCCGGAACCGCAGGCGCAGCATGCGGCGCCGGCCCCGGCGAAGCTATCGGCTCCGGCCCCGACCCCGACGAAGCTATCGGCTCCGACGGACCGACCGGCCGCCCCGGAGCCGGGTGCGAGGTCGCGGATCCCGTTGGGGCAGAGCGGGACTCGGTCGGGGGCGTGCCCGGTGTGGATTCCACAGGACGCGTGGCCTCAACCGGTGCCCGCGGGGGCTCTCCTGTCGGCAAGACCGCGGGTTCGCCGCTGGGCTGCGGATCAGTCTTGGGCAGATCACCGCCGAGGTCCTCTAGCTCGGTCGTCAACGCGTCGCCGGTGTGGGTGATTTCACCCAACTGCCCGCCACCACCTGGCGCTCCGACACGCGTACCGCCGCTGCCAT
>NZ_LQOX01000029.1 GCF_002102175.1 Mycobacterium gastri
CTAGCGGGAGTTTCCGCCCTTGATGCCTGATCAGCGTTGTTTGTGCTGGTCAGTGGTGGTTTTTTGGGTTGGTGGGTGTATTACCCACGGGCGTGTTTGGGCTGGTCAGCGGGTGGGTGCGTAGCGGTGGATGTCGAAGAGGTCTGCGAGGCGGTCTTGGGTGGGGGTGGTGTCGGTGAGCATGCGTCGGGCGCGGGGGCGGCCTTTGCCGCCGTCGTGGTAGAGCAGCACGGTTTCGCCGATGCCGGCGAGTTGGTTGAGTAGTTCGCGCACCGACATGTGCAGGCCGGCGCGCTCGGCTTGGCGGCGCATGAGGTGGGCGACGGTCAATGCGAGGACGCTGTAGAAGACGTGGACCCGGATCTTCTGGTCGGTCCAGTGGTGCATCGGTCCGAACGAGACGACGTGGGGGTCTTTCTGCTGCCGGAATCCGGCCTCGACCTCGGATTGGGAGCGGTAGGCCGCGACCACGTCGCCGACGCTCCAGGTGTCGCGATTGGTGAACAGGATGCGTTTGCCGAAGATTCTGCCTTCCAACCGTTTTCGGGCGTTGTGGTCGGTGCGCCAGGTCAACCGGAACGTCGAGGGATCCTCGCCGGTCAGGGTGACGGTGAGCACCTCGCGGACCCAGCGTGGCTTGAGGATCGCGGCGATGTCGGCTTGCACGGCGTCGCGGGGACGCCGAGTCTTGCCCCGGGCGAGGCGCGATTGCAGTTCGGTCAAACGTTTCCGTGCTTTCGCCAGGGTTTGGTCGAAGCCGCGTGACTGCGCGGCGTGCAGTGTCGGGGAGTGGGTGAGCACCGCGCGGCGGGTGACCCCGAGTGCGGTCACCTCGGTGTCCACACAGCTCAGGCCGGGATAGCGGTCGTCATCGACACCGACGTAGGTTGCCCGGGGTATCGCGAGCAGTTCGGGATGGTCCGACGGTGGCAATGATCCGACGAACCCCAACCCCGACTCTTCGATGACGGTGTGGTTGTCGGCCGAGTTCTGCCCGGCGTCGTAGACCACCGTCAACGACTCCACCGAGGTGCTCAACTGCCGATACCGGGTGAGCAGTTCCTCGATCACCGTGGGGAACTGGGTGACGTCGGGGCGGTCGCCGGGGTAGGCGTGCGACACCACGGGCACCCCACCGTCGCGGGTCACGACCAGCGCCAACCCGACCAACCGCAGATCCACACGTTTCTGTTTGGCCTTGCCGCGCTGGGCGATCGGGGCGCGCTCATTGGCCGAATCGATGTAGGTGGCGAAGTTGGTCATGTCCAGCACCAGCCCCGAGAGGTCCAAGCCGAACTCGGTGACCATCCGCCGCCCCAACTCGGTTTCGATGCGGCGCAGCGCCTCGGTGTCCAGCTGATCCATCGCGTCCCAGAACCGGCGGTGATCCAACGCCCCGGCCGGGGTTTTCACCCACCGCGCTCCGGCGGTGCTGGCCCACCAGTCGGCGAACGCCAACTTCGAGCACGGCGCCACGACCCGGTTGGCCGTGGCCAACGCGATATAGCTGCCCACCGACAACCCGGCGTCGGCCCGTCGCGGCGCGACCGAGTCCACGATCTCGACCACACCGAGACGCTGCAGCACCGACCACACCCCGGCCAGATCACCGAATTGTTTGTGCTGGCTGCGCACCGGTTCGCCGCTGCCCGCGCCCGCCAGCTTGGCCATCACCTCCTCGGCGGTGCCCAAATATTCCTGCGACACGATCCTCGGTTTGCCGTCCACCCGCGCCGATTCCACCAGGTAGTAGTACGTGTACTTGCCACGACGCTTCCCCACAATCGACGGCATATATGGGTAATACACCCAAACGCGTCAAAAACCAAGCACCACAACAAAAGACACGCCGCTCAACTACACAGGGCGGAAACTCCCGCTAG
>NZ_LQOX01000030.1 GCF_002102175.1 Mycobacterium gastri
CCTGAGTTAGGACATTACCGGTCGGTAACTTGGGGTGTGTCGGTGTGACCTGCGTGTTCGTCTGCTGGTTTGGCGTGTTTGGGGTACTAGCCGGGTAGTTTTGGGCGGTGGCGTACGTGCGGAAGGTGCGCACGACCTCGGGTGCGGTCGCGGTACAGGTCGCGCGTAAGGACAACGGCCGGGTGGTCGTGCTGGCGCATCTGGGTTCGGCGCATACCGATGCCGAGCTAGGCATTCTCTTGGCGCGGGCGCGCGAGGTCGCGGCCGACGGGCAGCAGACCCTCGATTTCGAGGTCAGCGCCCGCGCGCAATCTGTGAGCGACGTCGCCGACTATCGCGAGGCGGCGCTGCTGAAGACCTCGACGAGCCCGGCGGCGGTCGCGCCGCCGGGGCGCACGACCGGCACCAGTTCGCGGCTGCTCTACGGCGTGCTGGGTGCGGTCTATGACTGGCTGGGTTTCAACGTGGTCGATGATCCGGTGTTCCGGGATCTGGTGATCGCCCGGATCGTGGAGCCGACCAGCAAGCTCGACTCGGGGCGGGTGTTGGCCGATCTGGGCGCAAAGACGGTGTCCTACCGCAGCATTCAACGGCATCTGGCCAAAACCGTCGACGACAAGTACCGGGACACGATCGCCGCGAAATGCTTTGCCTACGCATCCGATTGCGGTGGGCTGAGCCTGATCCTCTACGACGCGACCACCTTGTACTTCGACGCCGAGAACGAAGACGAACTCCGCAAAGTCGGCTATAGCAAGGAGCGGCGGGTCGACCCTCAAATTGTGGTCGGGCTGCTAGTGGACCGCACCGGGTTCCCCCTCGAAATCAGCTGCCACCAGGGCAATACCGCAGAGACGACCACGATCGTGCCGATCATCACCGGTTTCGTGCAACGCCACGGTTTGGCCGGCACACCGGTGGTGGTGGCCGCCGATGCCGCGATGCTGTCGGCGGCCAACCTCAAAGCCCTCGACGAACTCGACTGCTCGTTCATCGTCGGATCACGCACCACCAAGGCCCCCGGCGACCTGGAGTCCCATTTCCATTGGAACGGTGATGTTTTCACCGACGGACAGATCATCGACACCGTCACCCCGCGCCACGCCAACAACAAAGTCAACGACACCGCGTTGCGGGCCGAACCGGTCTGGGACCCCGAACAGCACCCCAAGGCGTGGCGGGCGATCTGGGCGTACTCGGCCAAACGGGCCCGCCGCGACCAGAAAACTCTGGCCGCGCAGGAACAACGCGCCCGCGCCATCGTCGATGGCGAACGCTCAGCCAAGTCGGCACGCTTCGTCAAGATCAAAGGCTCCGACCGCCACCTCGACGAAACAAGTCTGGCGCGGGCCCAATCGCTCGTCGGCCTCAAAGGCTATGTGACCAATGTGCCGGTCACCGTGATGGCAGCGACTGAGGTGATCGCCAAATACCACGAACTGTGGAAGGTGGAGAAGTCGTTCCGGATGTCCAAGTCCGACCTGGCCGCACGGCCGATCTTTCACCGGCAACGCCAATCCATCGAAGCGCACCTGACCATCGTGTTCACCGCCCTGGCCGTCTCCCACGCCATCCAGTCCCGCACCGGCCTATCCATCGCCCAGGTCGTCAAACAACTCCGGCCGCTGCGCAGCGCCACCATCGCCGTCAACGGCACCACCCAAACCTTCCCACCAGACATTCCCGCAGATCAACGCCACATCCTCGACGCGCTCGGACTGAAAACGGGGTACTAAGGCAAATGTCCTAACTCAGG
>NZ_LQOX01000031.1 GCF_002102175.1 Mycobacterium gastri
GGAGACCCATTTTCGCGGGCATTCCTTACCTGATGCATGGATCAGATCTCGCGGGCATCTTGACTTGATGCATCACGGCGGCAAGCCATCGGTTTGCGCAGCCCATCGCGACCCCATGCCACCGGCACGGGGCTGAACACCGCCCAGATCCACGTGGTCCCAACTGCCCGATCGGATGAGCGCCTGGCAGGGTTTCACACAGCAGTCCGAATCCCTAACCCGTGCCGGCAAGAAGGGCCGGTGGTTGGTCACCGACACCGGTCGTCTGCCGTACGGAGGTGCGGCTCATCAGCGACCGGGCGGTGCCGGCTCGTTGGCCGGGCGTAACGACGTTGTTCACCTGGCCGTGGACAGTCGCGCTAGAACATGCGATCGCGCGGCTGATCGCTTCAGTGACTAACCGCGGTTCCTCATGCAGAAGCATGTGCCCCGCGGCGGAGCGGTACAGATGGGTGGCATCGCGGATACCGGCAGCGAGATCACGGGCATGTGCGGGTGGGGTGAATCGGTCCGCCCCGCCGCTGATGATGGTTGTCTTGGCATACACAGAACCCAGCGTCCGGTAGTGGTCATAGGCTTTCAGCCCGGCCAGGAAGCCCACTTTCGTTCTCACCCGGGTGTCATTGATGCTCCCCGCAGATACCGCGACCAGCGTCTCCGCGGCCGTTGTGCCGTATCCGGCATACCTGGTCATTGCGCTGCACACCGGCCGGGCCAACACCCGGACCGCCTCATCGGCAACCCTTTGGGGCGCGCGCTGCACCAACTCATACAGGAGGCGCACGGCCGGGCTGGCAAGGAGCCGGCCCAATCCCCGTTCGCACAGTTTCCCCGCAGCACTAGCGATAAGGATGAGGGCATGCGGTTCAACAGGCCGCTGACCGGCGGGTCGGCCCAGATAGGCCAGCGCTGTCATACCGCCCATCGAATGCCCAGCGAGGGTGAGCGGTCCGGCGACGCCAAGGGCCACCAGCAACTCAGCGAGATCCGACGCGAGGTGCTCGATGCGGTAGGTGTGCATTGGCGCATCAGAAGACTCGCCATGACCACGATGGTCGTAGCTGATGATCCGAATCCTGCTGCCCCACTGACGGATCAAGTGGCGGATTTGGATGTCCCAAGAATCTTTGTTCAGACAGAAGCCGTGCAGCAGCACGACCGTATGGGCCGCCGTTGACGATCCGTAATCACGCACCGCCAGTGCCACACCGTCACTGGTGGTGACGGTGTGGCACTGGAACTCACCCCAGGACCAGTGATTCGTTGCTCGTGCGCTTGCGCCGATTTCGCGCTGGCCGACGTTCACGCCGCACCTCGCAAAGCAGGCCGGTATCGCCGTCCTTCCACCGATTCGATGCCGCTGCGTAGGCGTTGCGCCGTCCCGACGTCGTGCAACCCGAGGGCGGCGCCCCCGGTGGTTCGCTCGCCGGCGGCGGAGCGGGTGTCGCGTACATGCTCACGTCCTCGAGGAGATGGCTGGGCATTCAAGCCGGTGTTGATGCCGAACTGGTTGATCATCAGCATCCGGCTGGGCCGGTCGAAGCTGCGCAGCTGCGCAGGCAACGCCCTCATTGCATCGCTCCGGTGGGGTCGACGACGGTGGCGCACCGGGTCCAGGACTGCACGACCTGTTGCGACGGGTGGTCGATG
>NZ_LQOX01000032.1 GCF_002102175.1 Mycobacterium gastri
CGCCCACGCCGCCCGCTCCGCCGTTGCCGGCGACCATCCCGCCGGCGCCGCCGGCGCCGCCGGTTCCGCCGGTACCGGCACCGCCGCCGCCGGTAGCGCCCGCCCCACCCGTACCGCCGTCGCCGAATACCCCGGCGTGGCCGCCGGCCCCGCCGGACCCGCCGAGGCCGTTGTTCGCGCTTTGACCGCCCAGCCCGCCGGCCCCGCCGTTGCCGAACAGCCCGATAGCGTTGCCGCCGGCCCCGCCGGCCCCGCTGACGCCATTGCTTGCTCCTGAGACCCCGCCGGTGCCGCCCGCGCCACCGTTGCCGACGAGTACGCCGCCGGTCCCGCCGGCGCCGCCGGTCCCGGCCGGGCCGACCCCGTTGACGCTCCCGCCGGCGCCGCCGGCGCCCCCGTTGCCGACCAGCCCGGCCGCGCCGCCGTTACCGCCGGGCCCACCTGCACTCGTGCCCGACCCGCCGTTGCCGCCGTTGCCGAACAACCACCCGCCGTCCCCACCATTGGCCCCACTGCCCGGGGCGCCGTTGGTCCCGTTGCCGATCAGCGGACGCCCGGTAGCCGCCTGAACGGGCGCGTTGATCGCGTCGAGCAAGCTCTGCAGCGGCGAAGCGCTAGCAGCCTCGGCAGCCGCATACGAGTTCGCACCAGCGGCCAAGGCCTGCACAAACTGGTCATGAAACGCCGCGGCCTGCGCGCTCAGCGCCTGGTAGGCCTGGCCGTGCGCACCAAACAAGCCCGCGATCGCCGCCGACACCTCATCAGCACCCGCGGCCAGCAACCGCGTCGTGTTGGCGGCAGCAGCACCGTTGGCTGCGCCGATTGTCGAGCCGAGATTTGCCAAATCCGTTGTCGCCGCCATCAGCGCCTCCGGCGCTGCGATCAAGTACGACATGTGGCACCTCCCAACAGCCGACGATCCACCTCGTTTGGTGTCCGACGACAATCGATGCGCTGGTCAGAGATTGACTCTAACGCGCATTGCAGCCTCCGTCCTCGACTTTGGGCAGGTTTCCTCCACCCCTTCACCTGGCCATATGTACTCAAGCCAGGCCCACAGGGGATACAACCGAAGCCGCGTTGCCGTTGGCCTGGAAGTAGCCTAGAAGTCCCAGTCTGCGTCCTCGGTGACGACGGCCTTGCCGATTACGTATGAAGAGCCCGAACCGGAGAAGAAGTCGTGGTTCTCGTCGGCATTGGGTGACAACGCCGACAGAATCGCCGGGTTCACGTCGGTCTCGTCACGCGGGAACAACGCCTCGTAACCGAGGTTCATCAGTGCCTTGTTGGCGTTGTAGCGCAGGAACTTCTTGACGTCTTCGGTCAGCCCGACCTCGTCGTAGAGGTCCTGGGTGTATTCGACCTCGTTGTCGTAGAGCTCGAACAGCAGCTCGTAGGTGTAGTCCTTGAGTTCGGCGCGCTTGGCCTCGTCGACCAACGCCAGACCGCGCTGGAACTTGTAGCCGATGTAGTAACCGTGGACAGCTTCGTCGCGGATGATCAGCCGGATCATGTCGGCGGTGTTGGTCAGCTTGGCCCGGCTCGACCAGTACATCGGCAGGTAGAAGCCCGAGTAGAACAGGAAGCTCTCCAGCAGTGTGGAGGCCACCTTGCGCTTGAGTGGTTCGTCCCCGCGGTAGTACTGCAGCACTATTTCGGCCTTGCGCTGCAGGTTCGGGTTTTCCTCCGACCAGCGGAAGGCGTCGTCGATCTCGGCCGTCGAGCACAACGTGGAGAAGATCTGGCTGTAGCTCTTGGCGTGCACCGATTCCATGAACGCGATGTTGGTAAGCACTGCCTCCTCGTGGGGGGTCAGCGCGTCCGGGATCAGGCTGACCGCACCCACAGTGCCCTGGATGGTGTCCAGCATGGTCAGACCGGTAAAGACCCGCATGGTGAGCTGCTTCTCATTGGCGGTCAGCGTGCCCCAGGACGGGATGTCATTGGACACCGGCACCTTCTCGGGCAACCAGAAGTTTCCGGTCAGCCGATCCCAGACCTCGGCGTCCTTTTCGTCTTGCAGCCGGTTCCAGTTGATCGCTGAGACCCGGTCGATAACCTTCACTGTTGCCTCCCAGAACGGCCGCCCTACTCAGGCCTCAAACACTACCCCTGGGGTCCGACAAGCCGGCGCAACACAAGAGGTTGTGTTTGCGTGTCGCACGGCGTGCCTGCGTGATGGCCAGGTGCCGCGACCATCCAAGTAGCTATTTCGCCGCGGCGACAGTCGTCCGATTCTCCGCCGAGCCGTTACCGACGCCGAAGAATTGGTATTCGTCGGTCTTGACCGAGCGGGTCGCCCGCCAGTACTGCCAGGTGTAGCCGCCCCACAGCACCGTGTTCTTGCCGTGCTCGTCGAGATACCAGCTGCTGCAGCCGCCGCTGTTCCACACCGAGCCGGCCAGCTTGCGCTGCAGCTCGTCGTTGAAACGATCCTGGGCGGCGCGCGTGGGAGCTAGCGCCTGCGCGCCCGCCTTGTCGCACTTGGCGATCGCGTCGGCAACGTAGTGGATCTGCGACTCGATCATGAACACCACAGAGTTGTGTCCCAGGCCGGTGTTGGGCCCGAGTAGGAAAAACAGGTTGGGCATCTCGGCCACCGTGATTCCGCGGTGTGCGGCAATGCCTTCCCGGTTCCACCGATCGACCAGATCCTCACCGTGGCGGCCTTTGATCTGCACGTAGGTGTAGGAGTCGGTGACGTGGAAGCCGGTGGCGTACACGATCACGTCGGCTTCTCGGGAGACCTCACGGCCGGCGCCGTCGGCGGTGACGATCCCGTCACGGGTAATCCGGGTGATGCGGTCGGTGATCAATGCGGTCTTGGGGTTCGCGACGGCTGGGTAATACGTGGAGGAGTTGAGGATCCGCTTGCAGCCGATGCGATAGTGCGGGGTCAGCTTGCGGCGCAGCTCACGATCCTTCACCGAGCGGCGAATGTTGTATTTGGCGTAGGCCTCGATGAACCTCAGCGCGTTCGGCCGCTTGGTCATGCCGAAGGCCAACGCCTCCTGCGCCCAGTACAAACCCAGGCGCGCCAGCGCACGCAGCCCGGGAACGTTCGCCATGGCCTGGCGTAGCGCCGGAGGGATCTCGGGGTTGGAGCGCGGCACCACCCACGGCGGAGTGCGTTGGTAGAGCTGAAGTTCGGCGACCTGGTCGACGATCTCCGGCACGATCTGGATCGCGCTGGCGCCGGTCCCGATGATGGCCACCCGCTTGCCGGTGAGGTCGACGCCGTGGTCCCACTCCGCGGAATGAAAAGCGGGGCCGGCGAATTCATGGCGCCCGTCGATGTCGGGGAAGGCCGGGATATGCAGCGCTCCGGCTCCGGAGATCAAAAATTGGGCAACATACTCGCGGCCGTCGGTGGTGAAGACGTGCCAGCGGTATTCCTCGTCGTCCCAGTAACCGCGGTCGACCAAGGAATTGAACTCGATGTAGCGGCGCAGCCCGTACTTCTCGGTGACGCCCTTGAGGTAGCCCAAGATTTCGTCCCAGTAGGAAAACGGGTTCTTCCAGTCCGGCTTGGGCTCGAACGAGAAGGAGTAAAGATGCGACGGGATGTCGCAGGCGCAGCCGGGGTAGGTGTTGTCCCGCCAGGTGCCGCCGATGTCGTCGGCCTTCTCCAAGATCACGAAGTCTTGGGGCGAAAAGCCCTGCCTCTGCAGCGCGATGGCCATGCCCAGACCGGAGAACCCGGTCCCGATGATGACGGCGCGGGTCTGTACCGGCGGTTTGGGCGCCTGGGGTTGGTCGGCGTGTTCTGTCGCCGGGATCACGACATCGGTCATGGTGGCTAGGTCTTTCGTGTTGGGTCTGTACGAGTTGGCGCGACTATGGCGGCACGCGCCTGCGTCAACGGAAATACCCAGTACCCTGGGTATCGGATACCACGAGTGTTGCCGATTACCGCAGGGATGTCAACGGCGCTTAGCTGACGGCACGGTTGCTGGGCACTGCGTCGTGGATCGGCTTGCCGGGGTCCATGGTGATACCGAGCGCCTCGGCGGTGCCCACGATGACGCCCATCATGATTGTGGTCAGATGCGCGACGAACTGCTCGCGTGGCATCCGTCGCGGGCTGTCGGGCTCGGGGCCCAACCACCATTCCGTGGCCGATGCCGCCGACCCGAAGGCCGCGAACGCCGCGAGCTCGAGCGCGGCACGGTTCAACTCCATCTCCCGCAACTCGTTGTTGAACAATTCGGCGAAGGTCAGGGTGATCTCCCGGCCCTCGTTGAGCGTGCGCACCGTCGCCTCGGACTGGGTGGCGGAGCGGCCCTGAATGAATACCCGCAGCACGTTGGGATGCTTGTCGACGAGGTTGACGTACTCCTCGACGCTGCGCTGGATCACCTCGCGGGCCGAGTCGGTGGCGAGGTTAATCGACGGGAAGATCGCCGCCCACAGCATGTCGCGCAGACGTTCCCCGATCGCCACGAACAGGTCGGACTTATCGGTGAAATGCCGGTAGATCTTGGGCTTGGCGGTGCCGGCTTCCTCGGCGATTTCCCGCACACTCAGCTCGGGCCCAAGGCGGTCGATAGCACGGAAAGCCGCTTCGACGATTTCGTTGCGCACCTTCTTGCGGTGCTCGCGCCAGCGTTCACTACGTGCGTCGACTTTGACCCCGGGCTTCGCCCCGGGGTGGGCCCGGCTGATTCTCACCACGTCAAGCACCTTACCCCGTCGGCGGGCGCTGACCTGGGAAGAATCCGGTCTCCGACGCGTATCCGGCGACGCGAGACGCCGCGCGCATCCGTATTGTCAGTGCGCAACATCCGCGAATTCGGGGTTGCGCGCGGGCCGAGTCGTTACCGTTGAGGAGGTCAAGGCCTATGGAGTTCGTCGAACCAGCCTGTCTGGGCACGCCCATACGGCGTGCGGCGCGCGTATGCGGCGTGCCATATCACAAGGGTGGAGCGTGGGCTTAGCAAGCCCGCGGGGTTGGCCGCGGCCGGGTGCCACGAGTTATCGCCGCTGCTTTGACAGCGGGAGATCATGCGGGCCGGACCGACCGTTAGCGCGGTCGAGACCTTCGAGCCTCATCATGGTGACTTATTGCCCTACCCCCGTTGGGTATAGCTCTGTGATCGTAGATAGTGCCAGCAAGTCACTCGCTGGAAAGGAGTAAGGAAATGACGACCAAGCTTCTACGTCGAACCGCGCTTGGAGTCGCCGGCCTGGCAGTTATCACCGTGATAAGCGTTGCGCTGGTTGCGACTGCAGGCGCTCATGACGTGTCGATTCCCGAGATGCCTATCCCTCCACACAAACACTACGGAGCAATAGCCTATGCGCCCAACGGCGCCTGGGGTAAAGCGCTGCATGCCCGAACTCCATCCCGCGCGGAAATTGCGGCCTTGCAGCAGTGCGGCCTTGACAGCTGCCAGGTGCTGAGCAGTTTCACCCGATGCGGCGCAGTCGCCTTCGACGGCTCAAGGTTTCAAGGCGGAACTGGCTTCACGCGCCCCGAGGCAGAACAAGAGGCCA
This sequence comes from Mycobacterium gastri, assembly GCF_002102175.1. Taxonomy (GTDB): domain Bacteria; phylum Actinomycetota; class Actinomycetes; order Mycobacteriales; family Mycobacteriaceae; genus Mycobacterium; species Mycobacterium gastri. The sequence goes on from NZ_LQOX01000032.1 coordinate 5,497, forward strand.
TGAAAGACCTGGGTGGCGGGTGGATCGTAAACTGGGCGTGCAATTTCCCCTAATTGCGCGGGCTGCGCGATCCGTCGTGGTCCTGGCGTGACCACAGCGAAATTCTGCGGCATGACAACCGGAGCAAATCGCCTGTGACGAGCACTGAGGCTCCATATGGAATTGGGATGGAGTCATGCCGAAACAACAGAGGGCCCGACAAGCCGGCCTCGAACACCGGAACCGAGAGTTGCGCCGCGGCAACATTATTCCGGGCCGGTTTGGTCGTTCGGCAGCCTGACCGCCTGTTGGC
>NZ_LQOX01000033.1 GCF_002102175.1 Mycobacterium gastri
TGGAGCATCCCGGGTTTGATGCACACCTCGTTTTGTGTGACCGGGGTGTCCGATCTGAACGGTGAGCGTAGTACCTGGACCTGGATCCATTTTCCTGTGCTCCGACTTCCCGCCCGCCTTTCGCACGCTCCGGGCCCCGCAGGTGCTGTCAAGCGTAGTTTGCTTGACGGCGCCGAGGGACCGGAGCATGCTTGGCGGATGGCGGGATCGGCCAGCTCTTTCGGTCACTGGCGCAACGGGTTTGGGATTAAACGTTCCCCGTTCCCTTACGTTGGTAGCAGGTGCGCGTAGTAGTTGGCCTCGGCTTCTGCGGGTGGGCGCCGGCCCAGGCGGTGCATGAGCCTGGAGGTGTTGTACCAGCTCACCCACGCCGAGGTCATGTTCTCCAGGTCGGCCAGGGTGTCGATAGGCCCGCTGCGAAACGGAGAACCCTCGCGCACGCACTCGGTTTTATAGAGCCCGATCGTAGTTTCGGCCAATCCGTTGTCCAAAGCGTCCCCGACGGTCCCGATCGAGGGCTTGAGCCCGGCCAACATCAACGATTCACCGAAATGTATTGCAGTATATTGACTTCCAGCGTCGCTGTGATGGATCGTGTCATCGAACGGATGGCCTTGGCGGGCCCGAAAGGCCGCAGCGTGGCGCAGCGCGCGTTCGACGAAGTCGGTCGTTTTGCTCAGCGAGCACTCCCAGCCCGGGATCAACCCGGCGTAGGCGTCGATCACGAACGCGGTGTAGCCGAACCCGCCGGTCATCGTCACGTAGGTGAAATCTGCCACCTCCAATAAGTTCGGCGCGGCCACCCGCCAACGCCGCCCAACCAGGTCCGGCGCCCGGTTTGCGGTCGGGTCGGCCTCGGTGGTGCGCGGGGCCCGCCGCGCCCGCATCACACCGCGCCAGCCATTGCGGCGCATGATTCGTTCCACCGTGCAACGGGCCGCCGGAATGTTTTGGCGTTGCAGATGCGCCCACATCTTCAAACTGCCATACAGCGATTCTGGCGGGCGTTTGCCCTTGGCGTCGGGTTCGAAGTAGCCGGCCAGGATTTCGGTGATGGTGGTGTCCCACAGGGCCCGTTTCGACGGCGCAGCTGCGCGGTGCGCCCAAAAGGTACGCGGGGCGATCTGCACGCCGTGTATGGCCAGCGCCCGGCAGATCGGTACGACCCCGAAGTCCTCGCGGTGCTCGTCGATGAACTCGCAAATCAGCGGTGTCGCGGGTCGCACTCCCGCGCGAAGAAATGCGTTGCGGCTTTGAGTATTTCGACCGTTTGCTCAAGCTCGCGGTTCTTGCGGCGCAGCTCGCGTAGCTCGCGCTTCTCCTCGCTTGAGACCCCAGCTGCCTCACCGGCATCGATCTCGGCCTGGCGCACCCACTTGCGCAGCGTCTCCGGGCTCATCCCCAACCGGCCCGAGATCGCGCGCATCGCCGCCCACTCGCTGTCGTAGTCATCGCGGTGCTCGCGGACCAGCCGCACCGCCCTGGCCTTGGTGTTCTCGTCGTACCTGATCGCCATCGCGCCATCCTTCCCTCAAAGGAAGGTGCGCATAAAACCCGGGACGGTTCA
>NZ_LQOX01000034.1 GCF_002102175.1 Mycobacterium gastri
GTGTTCTCGTCGTACCTGATCGCCATCGCGCCATCCTTCCCTCAAAGGAAGGTGCGCATAAAACCCGGGACGGTTCACCGTCACCAACCGTGAGCACTGGGGCGCCCATCCCGCGGCGTTTGCAGTCGCGCAGCAGATCAGCCCACGATTCCGAACTCTCCCGTAATCCGTCGGCCAGGGCGACGAGTTCTTTGCGGCCGTCGGCGCGCACCCCGATCAACACCGCCAGGCACACTTTGTCCTGTTCAAGGCGGACCTTCAAATGGATCCCGTCCACCCACATGTATACATAATCAATTTCGGCCAGCGACCGCGCCTTGAACTCCTTGGCGTCGTCCTGACACTGGCTGGTCAGCCGGGTGATCACCGATGCCGACAAGCCCTGCCCAGAGCCAAGGAACTGTTGCAGTGCCGGAGCGAAATCACTGGCGGACAGCCCGTGCAGGTACAGCAGGGGTAGCAGCTCCGACACTTGCGGCGACTTGCGTGCCCACGCGGGCAGGATCGACGAGGCGAACCGCTTACGCTCGCCTGTGATTTCGTCGACCCGCTTGTCGTTGACCCGCGGCTGGCGCACCTTCACCGCACCTGCGGCCGTGATCACTTCCCGCTCCGCGTGGTATCCGTTGCGGACCACCAGCCGATGCCCGTCCTGGTCAATCTCGTGCCGGCAAGACTCGATGTAGGCGGCGACCTCAGCCTGCAACGCCGCCGCATCTGGCGGGCGCCGTCACGTACGATCTCATCCAACAGCGACGTACCCAGCGCCGAGACACCGTTGTTGAGCGTTGGAATCGGTGCCATCGTGAACTAATTTGAGCATGGGCGTACCTTCCCGAACCAGCGCGCCACGCCGGCACTTGATCAGAACAAACTGGACTTCAGATCATCCCCGGGAAGGTGCACCCATTCATGTCACCTCGCCGAGGGCCATCCAGAGGTTCTGATCATTGCTCTAGTCCTGGGGTTGACTGAGTGAAGACTGTTTTGCCATTCGCCTCGGCCGCCAACCAGCCGCCATGCCGCCGAACACGGATGAACTCGGCTGGCGTAGAACGCGTTTAGAAGGGTCGGCCAGCCGGACCGGTTGCTCGTGGCGGCAACTGCCGCATGGTTTTCCACCGTGGGTACTTCAAGACCTGGCGGTGCGCGACGCTGGGCGTGACCCATGGCTAGCGCCCGGATCGTCGACGCGCAATCGCTCAAAGCCGCTGACACCGTCAGCAGGGTCACTCGCGGGTTTGACCTGTCTTGGCTCACGATTGGGGATTGGCGGTGGCCGCAGTGGGTTGACCTGTTGTTTTGCGGTTTTGGGTGACGGATCTGCGTATTGAATTCGCGGGCGGTGGCTGCCTGGTGGATCGCGCGGTCGAGCACCTGCCGCGCACCGGCGCAGAGTTGTCGTACCCGGGTGTGATGATGTCGTCATGTCGTCGAGTGCAGCCGCTGGTGCTGTGGTGGCCGGTCCCGGCGAGCGTCTTGAGGTGTTGTTTGCGGAGTTGGCGCAGTTGGCCGGTCAGCGCAACGCGATTGATGGGCGCCTCGT
>NZ_LQOX01000035.1 GCF_002102175.1 Mycobacterium gastri
ATCAACCATTTCGCGGGCATTCTTAAGTGATGCACCGAGGGCGTTTCGCGGGCACTTTTCGTGATGCTTGCCGGGGTGTTCCCTGGTGAACTGAATTGGCTTACTGTGTGTTGCGTGGAGGCACACGGAACCCCTGAATTGGTGGCCGTCGAAAATTTGCACTCTGGTGACCCGATCACCGATATCAACGGTGGTGGTCAAAGGTACATAGTTCTCGAATCGAAGGCCGTCGGTGATGGCTGCGTGGTTCTCGAACTCGAGTCCAGGGTCGACCATCGGCTGCAGGTCATCGAGAAGTCATTCCCCACCGGCTATCACGTTGGCCGGGCGAACCACCGCATTCTGTAGCGGCGAATTTCGCCGTCCCGACTGTCCGAGCCCGTTCGGCGGCTACCGGTTGACTCAGCTGTTGCGCGGCGGCCTTATGTCGTTGGGATCGTCGGGGTCCGGCTCACCGAACCAGCGCGACGGCTCGTGCCGGCCGTATTCGTCATGCCAGTTCCACCACTCATACGGGGCGGACTGCGGATAGTCTGCCGGGGAGTCCTCCCACTCCTCCTGACGCCCGAGCGCCGTCATGTCGAGGAAGCTCCACGTAGTGCCCAGCGCCTCGTCGCCGCGATTGTTGATGAAGTACGTGCGGAACACCCGGTTGCCGTCATGAATGAAGGCGTTGGTGCCATGCCATTGGTCGACGCCGAAGTCAAGCCTGAAAATCTCCGAAGCCGTCGGTGATGGTGTACCACGGCATCTGCCAGCCCATCCGGGCCTTGAGGCGCTCGATATCGGGCTGCGGCGCACGCGAGGCGAACACCAGCGTGGTATCGCGGGCGTTGAGGTGGGCGAGATGGCCGATGTGGTCGGCGATCATCGAGCAGCCGCGGCAGGCATGGTCGGGCCAGCCGTGCACGCCGGGCTCGAAGAAGGCACGGTAGACGATCAGCTGGCGGCGGCCGTCGAACAGGCCCAGCAGTTTCGTCGTGCCCTCGGGCCCGTCGAACCGGTAGTCCTTGTCCACCAGCAGCCACGGCATGCGACGGCGCATCGCGGCCAACGCATCTCGAGCTCGGGTCAGCTCCTTTTCCTTGACCAGCAGTTGCCGGTGTGCGGCCTGCCATTCCTCGGCCGACACGATCGGGGGTGTTTGCATTGCCATCTCCGCCTTCCTATATCCCAGTCGATCTCTTCAGTCAGCGCAGCGGCGAAAGGCCCGCCGCCGTAAGCAAGTACGCATCACAGTCCCGCCGCAGACCGCCGGCGATCTACAGCACGGATCGCCCGACCTGCGCTTCGGCCAGCACGGGCCCCGACGACCGCACGAAGGTGTCGACGTCGAGGCCCTGCCACCCCGCGTAGGCCGCCACCGCTTCGGCGCCCAGATCGGTCACCGACTGGCCCCGGTCACGACGGCCGTCGTGCCGACGAGACCGTCGACCTGGGTTGACATGGGCTGGTTCATGGCCGTACTCGCTTTCGCTCTTGAGGTGCGCATCAATTCCGCACCAATAGACACCAATAGAGATGCGCCGCGACGACCGAATTCATCGCTGTCGAGATCGGGCCGATGATTGTTGCCGCCGGATGTATCTATATGGACGACGCGATCTATAAGGACATAGCGGCACGCTCACACCGCGCCCATTCAGAGGAGCAACCAGGTGCCGGTGCACGACTTCATCGAGGAACGCGCGGCGCCCTTTCGGGCCGAACTGATCGCGCACTGCTATCGCATGCTCGGTTCGGTTCACGACGCCGAAGACCTTGTCCAGGAGACGTACCTGAAGGCCTGGCGCGGGTTCGACGCCTCCGAGGAACTCGCGGCACTGCGGACCTGGCTGTACCGGATCGCAACGAACGCGTGCTTGCGTGCCCTGTAGAGCCGCGCGCGCCGGGTGCTGCCGGCCGGGCTGGGTGACCACTCAGCCGATCCGTACACCAATCTGGACGGCGCGGCCTTCGATGGCAGCACTCAGTGGCTGGAGCCGATTCCCGACGCCTTGACATCCCTGACATTCCCGACGCCTTGACATCCCTGACATCCCCGACACCCGAGGCCGCCGTCGCCGCCAAACACAGTGTCCGGCTGGCCGTGATGACGGCCCTGCAGGAGCTGCCGGCGCGGCAACGCGCCGAGTGCCGCCGCCGAGCCCGAGGACGCCGGGCGCCGCGAATTGCTCGATCGCTACTGCGCGGCGTTCGAGAACGCCGACATGGCCGCTCTCACCGAGCTGTTGCAAGCCGACGTCAAGCTCGAAATGCCGCCGGTGCCCGTGTGGTTCACCGGCCGAGACGCCGTGCTGCGCTTTCTTGCCGCGCGGGCTTTCACCAGAGCCGGCGACATCTCCATGGTCCTGACGGCCGCCAACGGGCAACCTGCGGCCGCGGAGTACCGTCGCGGTGAAGATGACGTGATGCGGGCTCATTCCGTGCATATCCTGACCCTGGGTGCCACCGGGATCGCTGCGACTACCGTCTTTCTCGATCCGAGTCTGTTTAGCTCCTTCGGTTTGCCGTTAACTCGGTAGCCGGGCCTACCGCACGCCGTGTGGACAGGTCCTCGCCATGCCGCGAGTATTAGGGCGCGGTAGGCCCCGGCTAGGCACGGTAGGCCGCGGTAGGCATTGAGAGGTGACGGAATGAAGATTCCGGGTGTGGCCGACGTCGTCGGCGGGATCACCGGAGGGGCCGCCCAGGCGTTGCGGGCCGGGGTGAGTGGTGTGGCCGGCGCTGTGGGCGCGGTGGAGATGCTGGCCAGCCCGATGCTGGAGCTGATCGTTCCGGTGGTGGAGGCGGCGGCTCAGTCAACCGGACATGCGCTCGGCATGACGAATTCCGTTACCGAAGGGGCCGGCCACCTTGCGCCGCCGATGCGTTGGCACAGCGGTCGGCGAGTACACCTGGACCTGGATCCGTTGCTGCCCTTTCCCCGATGGCACGAGCACGCCGCGGTGCTCGAGGAACCGGTTCGCCGGATTCCCGGAATCGACAAGGCACACGTGGAAGGCGCCTTGGGCCGCTTGGTATTCGAACTCTCACCCGATGCCGACAGCGACGCCGTCGTGGACCAGGTGCGCGAAACGGTGTGTGCCGTCGCCGCGGACCTCACCTCCACGGTGTCGGCACCTCGCACCGCGCCCTTCGCCGACCCGGGTAACCCGTTGGCCATTCTGGTGCCGCTGACCGCGGCGGCCATGGACGTGGTAGCCCTCGGGGCGTCGGTGACCGGTTGGTTCACCCGCCTTCCCGTCGCGCCGCGAAGCGCGCGCGCGGCGGCCGCGCTGCTGAACAACCAGCCGCGCGTGGTGGCGGTGCTGGAGTCGCGGCTGGGCCGGGTCGGCACCGACCTTGCGCTGAGCGCTTCGACAGCCGTGGCGTCCGGGTTGAGCCAATCGGTCGGCACCCCGCTGCTCAACCTGGCCCAGCGTGGCCTGCAGCTGTCCGAGGCGGCGGCGCATCGGCAACGATGGCGTGCCCGCGAGCCCGAACTCGCCTCACCCGGCCGGCCCCAGGCGCCGGTGGTCCCGGTCATCTCGTCGGCGGGTCCCGATTCGCACGCGCCCCGGCACAACTGGGCCGCCACGGCCGCCGGCGACGCCTCGCACATCGTCGTCGACGGCGCGATCGATGCCGCGATCGACACCGCCAAGGGCTCGATGGCCGGGCCGGTCGAAACCTACGTGGACCAAGCCGCCAACGGCTCGGCGATCGCCGCGGTGGGCGCGCTACTGGCCGGCGGCGGACCCGCCGAGGCCGGCGAGGCGATCCTGGCCGGAGTGCCGAAGGCGGCCCACCTGGGCCGGCAGGCGTTCGCCGCGATCCTGGGTCGCGGCCTGGCGAACTCCGGGCAACTGATCCTCGACCCGGGTGCGCTGCGGCGCCTCGATCGGGTGAAAGTGGTTGTCATCGACGGCGCTGCGCTGCGCGGTGATCATCGTGCCGTCTTGCGGGCGCGCGGCGACGAGCCCGGCTGGGATGACGACCGCGTCTACGAGGTGGCCGACGCGCTGCTGCACGGCGAGGAGGCACCCGAGCCTGACCCCGACGAACTGCCCGCGACCGGCGCACGGTTGAAATGGGTTCGGGCGCAAGGGCCGTCGGCGGCTCCGGCGCAGGGCCTCGAACGTGCCGACCTGCTTGTCGACGGCGAGTCCGTGGGCAGCGTCGACGTCGGATGGGAGGTCGACCCCTACGCGATCGCGTTGCTGCAGACCGCGCACCGAACCGGAGCGCGCGTGGTCTTGCGTCATGTCGCCGGCACCGAGGATCTGGCCGCCAGCGTCGGTGCGACACATCCGCCCGGTACGCCGCTGCTCAGGTTGGTGCGCGAACTGCGCTCAGATCGTGGCCCGGTGCTGCTGATCACCGCATTGCACCGGGATTTCGCTTCCACCGATACGTTGGCCGCGCTGGCCATTGCCGACGTCGGGGTGGCCCTCGACGATCCCCGCGCGGCCACGCCGTGGACGGCGGACATCATCACCGGCACCGATCTCGCCGCGGCGGTGCGAATCCTGTCGGCGTTGCCGGTGGCGCGGGCGGCCAGTGAATCCGCGGTGCGCCTGGCTCAGGGCGGCACCACCCTGGCCGGGCTGCTGCTGGTCACCGGTGACCCGGGCCGGACCACCAATCCGCTTTCGTTGCGGCGCTGGTTCAACCCCGTCAATGCCGCTGCCGCAACCGCTTTGGTGTCGGGTGCCTTCTCGGCCGGCAAGGTGCTGCGGCTGCCCGATCCCACCCCGCAACCGTTGACCGCCTGGCACGCCCTGGACCCCGAAATCGTCTATGCCCGCCTGGCCGGCGGATCCCGGCCGTTGGCGGCCGAGCCTGGAACCCCGGAATGGCGGCGCCGGCTGGACGACCTGTCCTACAGCCCGGTGCTGGCACCGCTGCGCACACCGGCCAGGAACGTGGTGAAGCTGGCTGCCGCCACCCGGCACGAGCTCGCCGATCCGCTGACGCCGATCCTGGCCGTCGGCGCGGCGGCCTCGGCGATCGTCGGCAGCAACGTCGACGCGCTGCTGGTCGCGGGCGTCATGACCATCAACGCGATCACCGGCGGGGCACAGCGATTGCGGGCCGAGGCCGCGGCTGCCGAACTGTTCGCCGAGCAGGACCAATTGGTGCGCCGCGTCGTGGTCCCGGCGGTCGCGACGACCCGGCGCCGGCTGGAGGCGGCCCGCACCGCGACCCGGACCGTCACGGTGTCGGCGAAGTCGCTGCGTCCCGGCGATGTCATCGACCTGGCCGCACCCGAGGTGGTACCGGCGGACGCCCGCGTTTTGGTCGCCGAGGACCTCGAAGTCGACGAATCCCTGCTCACCGGGGAGTCATTGCCGGTGGGAAAGCAGGTGGATCCCGTCGCCGTCAACGACGACGACCGGGCCAGCATGCTGTTCGAGGGCAGCGCCATCGTGGCCGGGCGCGCTCGGGCCATCGTCGTGGCCACCGGCGTCGGCACCGCCGCGCACCGCGCCATCTCGGCTGTCGCCGACGTCGAGACCTCGGCCGGGGTGCAGGCCCGGCTGCGGGAGCTGACCAGCAAGGTTCTTCCGATGACGCTCGCCGGCGGTGCCGCGGTGACCGGCTTGGCGCTGCTGCGGCGGGCTTCACTGCGTCAGGCGGTCGCCGACGGCGTCGCGATCGCGGTCGCCGCCGTCCCCGAGGGCCTGCCATTGGTCGCCACCCTCTCACAGCTGGCCGCCGCGCAACGACTGACCGCGCGCGGCGCGCTGGTGCGCGCGCCGCGCACCATCGAAGCGCTGGGCCGGGTCGACACCATCTGCTTCGACAAGACCGGCACCCTGACCGAGAACCGGCTGCGGGTGGTGTGCGCCATCCCGGGTTCGGCCACCCCGAACCAGCCGTTCCCCGACGCCGCGGACCCGCACTCGGCGGCGGTGCTGAGGGCTGCCGCGCGCGCGTCCACCCAGCCACACGGCGGGCAAGGACACGCCCACGCCACCGATGAGGCGATCCTGGTTGCAGCGAATTCCCTTGATGGCCAAGGTGATTCGGAATGGAATTTGCTGGCCGAGGTGCCGTTCGAGTCCAGTCGCGGCTATGCGGCCGCCATCGGCAGGACGGCCGCGGATGTCGAGCCGGTGCTCATGCTCAAGGGCGCCCCGGAGACGATTTTGCCGCGCTGCCGGTTCGCCGACCCTTCAAAGGAACAGGCCGATCTCGAGCATGCCGAGTCGCTGGTGCACAGTCTCGCCGAGCAGGGTTTGCGGGTGCTTGCAGTAGCCCGGCGCCCGTGGGAGCACGACACCGACGACGACGACACCGGCGCCGACGCCGTGGACGCGGCGGCCCACGATCTGGAACTGCTGGGCTATGTCGGCCTGGCCGACACCGCGCGCCCCTCGGCTCGGCCGTTGATCGAAGCACTGCTGGACGCCGAGCGCCACGTGGTGCTGATCACCGGCGACCATCCGGTCACCGCCCGGGCGATCGCCCGCCAACTGGGCCTGCCGCCGGACGTGCGGGTGGTGACCGGAGCCGAACTGGCCAACCTCGACGAGGACGGTTGCGCCAAAGTCGCCGCGGATGTGCAGGTATTCGCCCGGGTCAGCCCGGAACAAAAGGTACAGATCGTGGCCGCCCTGCAGCGCTGCGGACGGGTGACCGCGATGGTCGGCGACGGCGCCAACGACGCCGCCGCCATCCGGATGGCCGACGTGGGTATCGGGGTGAGCGGTCGCGGTTCGTCGGCCGCCCGTGGTGCGGCCGACATCGTCTTGACCGACGACGACCTCAGCGTGCTGCTCGACGCGCTGGTCGAAGGCCGCAGCATGTGGGCAGGGGTACGCGACGCGGTCACCATCCTGGTCGGCGGCAACGTCGGCGAGGTGCTGTTCACCATCATCGGGACCGCGTTCGGAGCCGGCCGCGCGCCGGTGGGCACGCGCCAACTGCTGCTGGTCAACCTGCTCACCGACATGTTCCCGGCCCTTGCCGTCGCCGTCACGTCGCAACACGCCGAACCCGACGAGGCCGAATACGAGTCCGCGGAAGAGGCCGAAGAGGCCCATCGCGCCCATCGGCGGGCGGTGCTGACCGGCCCGACGCCCTCCCTCGACGCGCCGCTGATGCGCCAGATCGTCACCCGCGGCGCGGTCACGGCCGCCGGCGCGACGGCGGCCTGGGCCATCGGCCGCTGGACACCGGGAACCGAACGCCGCACCGCGACAATGGGATTGACCGCCCTGGTGACCACCCAGCTGGCACAGACCCTACTGGCCCGACGGCACAGCCCGCTCGTCGTGGCGACCGCGCTGGGCAGCGCGGCCGTCTTGGTGGGCATCATCCAAACCCCGGTTGTCAGCCACTTTTTCGGATGCACACCGCTGGGCCCGGTCGCCTGGACGGGTGTGTTCGGCGCTACCGCCGGGGCCACCGTGGTCTCGGTGCTCGCGCCGAAGTGGTTGGCCAACACCATCGGCGTCGCGCAAGACGACGATCAGGACTGAGTTTCAGGGCCGGCGAGGGTCGTCAGTTCCTTGCGCAGCACCTTGCCGGTCGTATTGCGCGGGATGCGGTCGACGACGTGAATGTCTTTGGGCTGCTCGAATCGAGAAACCTTGCCCTTCACGAACTCCCGTATCTCCTCCGGGTCGAGCTCGCGATCCGGCCGGGCAACGATGAACGCGGCCAACCGATTGCCGAACCGGTCGTCGGGAACACCGACGACCGCGTTCTCGGCGATGTCGGGGTGTTGGGCGAGCGCATTTTCCAGGGCACGCGGATAGACGTTTTCCCCGCCCGAGACGATCATGTCGTCTTCCCGCCCGACGATGTACAGCCGGCCCGACTCGTCGAGGTAGCCCATGTCGCCGGTGCTGGACATGCCGTCGATGACGGCTTTGGCGCCGCCACCGGTATAGCCGTCGGATTTCAGTTCACCGCCGACGAAAATGCGCCCGGTGACCCGCGGCCCGACCGGGCGGCCGTTTCGGTCGAAGATGCGGACCGGGCAACCCGCGACGGGCCTGCCCACCGTCTCCGGGGCAGCCCGCAACTCGGCCGGGGTGGCCAAGGATCCGATGCCGACCTCGGTGGAGCCGTAAAGGTTGTAGAGGATGTCGCCGTAGGTATCCATGAACCGTCGCGCCAGGCCGGGATCGAGCCGGTCCCCGCTGGAGATCACCACTCGCAGGCACGGAACCGGGTTTCGAGCCCGTACCCGCTGAGGCAGATCCAGGATGCGCGCCAGCATGACCGGGACCGCGCTCAACGCGTCGGCCCGATGCAGCGACGCTTGAGCCAGCGTGGCTTCGGCATCGAAGCGCCGCCGGGTCAGCACCGTGCCGCCCAGGCCGATGGTCAGGGTCAGCACGCCGAAGCCCAGCCCGTGAAACATGGGCGTGGCCAAGGCCATCCGCGAGCCGACGCGCAGCCGGGTGCGCTCGAGAATCGTCACCCCGACGCCCAGCCCCGAGCTCACCTTGGGGGTGCGCGGCACCCCCTTGGGCACGCCCGTCGTACCCGAAGTCAACAGGATGATCCGGCCCGACGCGACAACCTCGGGCCGCGCACCACCGCGCATGGTGGTGACCGTCTGCGGATCGATTACCGTTGCCGAATGCCCGGTTTCGGAGATTTGGTCGATGAATTCCTTGTCGCACAGGATTATTCGGATTTGGTGGGCACTCAGCGCGGCCGCCAGCGCAGTGCTGCGGAATTCGGTGTTCACCAACACCACATCGGCGCCGACCAGGCTCGCGGCGAACACCGCCGTAACGAAGCTACGTCCGTTGCGGCACATCACGCCCACCGCCTGCCCGGCCCCGGCGCCGGCATCCGAGAGCTCGTGGGCAATCGATTCGGTCATCGACTGCAGTTCGCGGTAACTCAGCGCGCCGTCGTCGTCGATGATCGCGGTCCGGTCAGGCCATCGCGCCGCGGCGACGGCGAGCAGGGTGTACAGATTCAGGCCACCCCGATACAGCTCGCGGACCAGGCGCAACAGCGCAACCGGGGCCGGCGGACCGAGCAGTCCCGAAAACAACACCGCCCGAGCCGCCGTGCCGACCACGCTGCCGACCATCGTCACCTTTCTGTCCGGACCGAGCCGGCGAAGAACCGCCGGTGCCACAACCCTGCGGCCCGTTCGGCCGGTCCGGCCAGCAACACCGAGGCAATCTCGGCGGGCCACAGCCAGGGTGGCTCGATGGTTCGGGGACGCTCGACGATCGCCTTCGCGATGGCATCGGCGGCCTCACCGGGATACAGGCCGGGAAGTCGCCCCAGGATGGGTGTGGGCTCGATCATCCGGGTGCGCACCAGCGCAAAGTAAACCGACGTCACATCCACACCGTCGACGTGCAACTCCGGTGAAACGCTGCGCAGCCAGCGATCGAAAGCGCCCTTGGATGCCTGATAGGCACCCCATTGCGGGCCGGGCACCACGCGTACCCCGACGCTGGAGACGTTGACGATGTGCCCGCGACCGGCCTCACGCATAGCCGGCAGCAGTCCCAACAGGAGCCAGATGGGTCCCAGGTAATTGATGTCGATGGTGCGCTGAAAGTCGTGGGGCCGGTCGTACTGGTCGTGCAGCGACCGGCGCAGCGACTTGCCCGCGTTGCTCACCACGATGTCCAGCGGCCCGTGGTTCTCGTTGATGTGCTTGGTCAGCACGCTGACGGCGGCCTCGTCGCCGAGGTCGGCCGGATAGGCGATCGCTGCGCCGCCGCCGGCGTTGATGGCCGCCGCAACGTCGTCGAGCCTCTCGGCCGATCGGGCCACGATCAGCACGGTCGCTCCGGCCGCGGCCAGCTTGCGGGCGGTGGCCTCGCCGATACCGTAGGACGCGCCGGTCACCAACACGGTCTTGCCGGAGACGGCGCTGCGCAGTTTGTCGGGATCCGATAGGCGCGCCGGGTTGGCCAGTCTGGTGCCGGCCTGTTCAAAGGCCTCCATCACCGTCCGAGCTGCCAGATTCATTCGACGGGATCCCCTGATTGCGTTTTCACTATCTTGCCTATCTTGGCAATCTTGGCGCACGGCCGCCATCGCGGTGCAAGGGGCTCCCGTCTGCGGCGTTCTACCCTGTCCTGCGGCGGTTGTGCAGCTTGCGCGAGTCGACGCCGCAACGGCCCCACGCGTCGGCGGCCCACGGCGCATAGATCAACCTCAGCGGTAGCCGGTTGATCAGAGGATTCACCGCTCGCACCACCGCCGCGAATCGCTGGAATCGCTTCTCCTTCCTGGCATCCCAGTCCAGGTCGCAGACGTCGCGCAGTTGCGGCGGCAACGTCCCCACGATGACCAGCCGCGCGTAGGCGTTCAGTGGCGCGGACAGGACCTTCCAGATCGGGCCGGGAACCTTGCGTGGACCCGGGAACCCTTTGCGGAGGTAACCGGTGCCGTACCGGACCGTCTGGTGCGGGACGAACTCCAACCTGACGAGGCAGTGACACAATTCTGTTTCTTTGCATCAAAATAGCCGGCTAGGTGGACGTCGGCAATCTCGACGGCAGGGCAGAACTATCATGCAGTCCAGAATGGGCGCCGAAACCAGCACCGACAGGGCCGAGTCGATCACCAGCCTGGACCGAACCATTCTGGACACGGCCCGCACGGTGTTCGAAACCTACGGCCTGCGTCGGGCCAATATCGAGGATGTGGCGGCGCGCGCCGGAGTGAGCCGCAGCACCATCTATCGACGCTTCCCCACCAAGGACACGCTCTTCGAACGCGTCATGCGCCGCGAAGCCGAACTGTTCTTCACCACGCTCGACAACGCCACCGACGGCCTCGATCCGCAACAGGCGGTGATCGAGGCGTTCACCCTCGGGGTGCGACTTATCAAAGACTCGCCGCTGTATGCGCGCATCGCCGAGAGCGAACCCGAACTGTTCGGCATGTTCTCCCGGTCGCATGTGTTCCCGATCGGCCAATTCGCCGACGGGATCGCCCGCACCCTGCGGCGCTGCGGCGCCGCCATCCCCGACGCCGACCTTGCCAACATCGCCGACATCCTGCTGCGGGTCGCCGTCGGCATCATCATGTTCCCCACCGACCGCCTCGACACCTCCGACGACGCGGCCGTCCGCGACTACGCCGCCCGCTATCTCGTCCCGATCGTCACCGGGTAGCCGTGTCCCAGGTGCCCCGGACTCGCTAGGCCAAGGGCGGCGGCCTCGACATCGCCTACCAGGTGATCGGGGCGCTCGCCGAACCCAGTGAGGCGCTGGTGTCCTCGACGGTGCGCGACATTGTCACCGGCTCCAAGCACAGCTTCGCCGAGCGGTGACCACGAACGCAAAGGTGTGCCGGGCCGGTGGCGGCTTTACGCACTGGTCAGCGACCATTCCCGGTAGCGGGAACCGATTGCGGCCGGTGTCCGACTTGTAGGCTGACAAGAGCATTTACACCAATCCGAGCCGATCCGAGGAGGGCCGTGGCGGCTCCAGTTGTGGGGGACTCCGACCTCGGCTCCGTGCGGCCGTCGCCGACCTATATCCAGCTCGATATTGCCGGAATGTCCTGCGCTGCCTGCGCGAGCCGCGTCGAAACGAAGCTGAACAAGGTTCCCGGGGTGCGGGCATCGGTCAACTTCGCCACCCGGGTCGCGACGATCGACGCCGTCGACCTGGCCGCCGATGAGCTGTGCGAGGTGGTCGAGAAGGCCGGATACCACGCGGTGCCCCATACGGAGTCGGCCACCGACGAACGGGATCCCGACGCCGAGCACGCCCGCAACCTCCTGCGGCGGCTCCTGGTCGCGGCGGTGCTCTTCGTGCCGCTGGCCGACCTGTCGACCATGTTCGCGCTCGTACCCAACACCAGGTTCCCCGGCTGGGGATACGTCTTGACCGGGCTCGCCGCCCCGATCGTGACGTGGGCCGCCTGGCCATTCCACTCGGTGGCGCTGCGGAACGCGCGCCACCGGACCGCCTCGATGGAAACGCTTATCTCGGTGGGCATCACCGCGGCCACCGTCTGGTCGCTGTCGACCGCCTTCGTCGACAAGCACCCCCGGGAAAGCAGCGGAATCTGGCAGGCGATCCTCAACAGCGACTCCATCTATCTCGAGGTCGCCGCGGGAGTCACGGTCTTCGTCCTGACCGGCCGGTACTTCGAGGCCCGCGCTAAATCCAAGGCCGGTAGCGCGTTGCGCGCGCTGGCTGCGCTGGGCGCCAAGGATGTGACGGTGCTGCTGCCCGACGGGGCCGAACTGGTGATCCCGGCCAGCGAACTCAAAAGGCAGCAGCGCTTCGTGACCCGTCCCGGCGAGACCATCGCCGCCGACGGGGTCGTCGTCGACGGCACCGCGGCGATCGACATGAGCGCGATGACCGGCGAGGCCAAGCCGGTCCGGGCGGCCCCGGACTCCCCGGTCCTGGGCGGCACCGTCGTGCTGGACGGCCGCCTGGTCATCGAGGCCACCGCCGTGGGCGCCGACACCCAGTTCGCCGCGATGGTTCGCCTCGTCGAGGAAGCGCAGGCGCAGAAGGCCGGCGCCCAGCGCCTGGCCGACCGGATCTCGGCGGTGTTCGTGCCGGTCGTCTTTGCCATCGCAGTGGTGGCCGGTGGGTGCTGGCTCCTCAGCGGCGCCGGTGCGGACCGCGCATTCTCGGTGACGCTCGGGGTGCTGGTGATCGCCTGCCCGTGTGCGCTCGGGCTGGCTACCCCGACGGCAATGATGGTGGCGTCGGGGCGGGGTGCGCAGCTGGGAATTTTCATCAAGGGTTACCGGGCGCTGGAAACCATCCACGGCATCGACACCGTGGTGTTCGACAAGACCGGCACCTTGACCGTCGGCCAGTTGCGGGTCAGCACGGTGACGACGGCCGGCGGGCGGGATTCCGCACAGGTCCTGGCGCTCGCCGCCGCCGTGGAAGCGGCCTCCGAGCATGCCGTGGCGACCGCCATCGTCGCGGCGTCGCCGGCACCGGCTGCGGTCGCCGAGTTCGCCGCGGTCGCCGGATGCGGCGTGTCGGGAATTGTCCACGGCCACCGCGTCGAAGTCGGCAAACCCTCCTGGATCACCCGCGACACACCGTCCGACGTCGCGTTGGACGTTGCCCGTCGCGAAGGCGAGTCACGCGGCGAGACAATAGTTTTCGTGTCTGTGGACGGCGTGGCCTGCGCCGCCATCACGATCGCCGACACGGTCAAGGAGTCGGCAGCCGACGCGGTCCGCGCACTACGCAGCCGAGGGCTGCGGACCATGCTGCTCACCGGCGACAATCGGGCCGTGGCCGACGCGGTCGCCGCCCGGGTCGGCGTCGACACCGCCATCGCCGACGTGCTGCCCGAGGGCAAGGTCAGCGTGATCCAGCGCCTCCGCGACCAGGGACATGCGGTCGCCATGGTCGGCGACGGTATCAACGACGGTCCGGCCCTGGCGGGTGCCGACCTGGGGCTGGCGATCGGGCGTGGCACCGACGTCGCGATCGGTGCGGCCGACATCATCCTGGTTCGCGACGATCTGCACATCGTCCCGCAGGCACTGGATCTGGCGCGCGCCACCTTGCGGACCATCCGGATGAACATGATCTGGGCGTTCGGCTACAACGTCGCTGCGATCCCGATCGCCGCCGCCGGCCTGCTCAATCCGCTGATCGCCGGTGCGGCCATGGCGTTCTCGTCGTTCTTCGTGGTGTCAAACAGCCTGCGGTTACGCAACTTTGGGAGTCAATGATGGCCGAGCAGACATTCTCCGTCGACGGACTGCGCTGTGCGGGGTGCGTCGACACCGTCACCAGCGCGCTGAGGTCCCTGGCGCCCGTCACTTCCGTCGCCGTCGATCTGGATGCCGACGGCCCGTCGACAGTGCGGATTTCGGCCGAGGTGGAACTCACCCGCGAGCAGGTGCAAGCGGCACTGTCGGGAAGTGGCGACTTTTCTGTCTTGGGCCCGTCCTAGGTTGTCTTAGGCCTGTTTAGGCCGGTCCTAGCCCGGGCTTAATGTGGCTACCGTCTTGGACCTGTTTTCTCCAAAGTTGCTTGCCAGCCCGACCTCGAGCACCTGGATGCCGAGTTAGTTTGTGACGCAATCAAGATCGCGGCAGTGCGCGGGTGGGCGTCGCGCGCTCGACGACGTGATCTTTCACTGCAATCATGGCGTTACTTGCACCGCAACCAGTTTCACCATGCCGTGCCGGGACTGGCTTGGCGTGCTGCAATCGATGGGCATGATCTGATCGCATGTTGCTAATGCCGCTGCGGGCACCAGTTCGCCCCTCGCCGGCACGCCGTCGCTGCCGCCCCAATTCTCTTCTGCCACAGCAAGGGTCGCGGCGAGTGTAGAGCCGACGACCTCGACGGCCCGAGTCATGTCGCACAGCGTGCAGCCGCATGATCGCGCGGTCGTATCGCAACCAATGTGCGGCAGGCTGGCTACGGCAAACCGTTGATTCCGGGTACGCCCAGCACGCCTGCGGAGCCGCCTAGACCGCCCGTGCCGGGCGTCGGGCCGGTCCCGCCGTTACCGCCGTTGCCGCCATCGCCGATCAGCACGGCGGTGCCGCCGGTCCCGCCGGCACCTGCGTTTGAGTTGCCGCTATCCCCGCCCACGCCACCGGCACCGCCGTCGCCCCACAGCAGGCCGCCCCGTCCGCCGTTCCCGCCGGCACCGCCGGCGACGGGGTAAACGTCGGTGCCAACTCCCGTCCCGCCGGCCCCCCCGACCCCGCCGTTACCAAGCAGGCTGGCCTCACC
>NZ_LQOX01000036.1 GCF_002102175.1 Mycobacterium gastri
ATCACTGGCAAACGGGTGGTCCCATGACCGTGGCTAAACCCTGCTCAAACCGGTCCCATCACGGTGGCGGTCGACAATAACGTGCTCTTATTTGCTCGGTTCGCATGTGGTGTGGATTTGTGCACTGGGCGCCAACTCCAGAGCGCGCCGGCGGCGCGCAGCGCGCGGGCAATGACGTGCCGGTTGGCCGGGAAGCTGGTCGAGATGTGTGCTCGAGGGCATCAGTGATCACGACTTCCCGCTCCCGACGCAACCGCAATTGGGAATCGCCAGGGTAATTTGGCGATGGCTTCCGGCTTACTGCGCGCGTTTTGGCCGCCTCACCGCACACGCGGGCTGGTGAGCATTACTGGCGTGCATCGTTACCCGGCGTGCGCCGGTGGAGATCGGCTAGGAAAATATCCCGAGCAAAGCCCCCAGTAACAACGCAAATAACGACGGCTGGATGTCAACGATGTTGTCGCCGGGACCTGCGACCGCCGATGCCCCGTCTGCCCTGGCGATTGCGATGTCGTTATTGCCATTGAAGGCGCGAGCCTGGGCGTTGTTGGCAACGACGATCGCGAGGTCGCGATTGCCTTCGTCGCCCGTTTCACCGCCGGCGAAAGCGGTGCTGTCATTTCCCACTATGATTGCCGCGTTGAAGTGGCCTCTTTGCGCATGGACGTCGCTGTTACCGCCGCCGACGACCACAGCGGCGTTGCCGATGTTGCCTCCTACGGCGTCGGTTACGATCCCATTGTTGCCGGCGCCCACGACGGTGGCGGCGGTGACAAAGTCGTTGTCGCCGACGGCGCTAGCAGCGACCCCAGCATTGCCATCCCCCACCACCGTGGCCGCCGTCGCGATGTTGATGCTGCCATCCGCGCTGGCCTCAACCCCATTGTTGGCGTTGCCCACTACCGTGGCCGCCGTCGCCACATTGGTGTCACCGGTGGCAGAAGCCGAAATCGCCTGATTCCCATCAAAAACCGCGGTGGCCGCCGTCACCACATTGACGCTGCCATCCGCATCCGCCGTAACCCCACTATTGTTGTCGCCCACCACCGTCGCCGCCGTGGCCACATTGATGCGGCCATCGGCACTGGCCGCCACCCCACTATTGGCATCACCCACCACCGTGGCCGCCGTCGCCACATTGGTCTCCCCCACCGCGATCGCACTCGCCGCATCAACCACATTGTCATTGCCCACCACCGTGGCCGCCGTGGCAATATTGCGCACCCCCTGCGCACTGGCCACAACCCCACCATTGCCATCCCCCACCACCGTGGCCGCCGTCGCGATGTTGATGCTGCCATCCGCGCTGGCCTCAACCCCATTGTTGGCATTACCCACTACCGTGGCCGCCGTCGCCACATTGGTGCCACCATCAGCACTGGCCGAAATCGCCTGATTCCCATCAAAAACCGCGGTGGCCGCCGTCACCACATTGACGCTGCCA
>NZ_LQOX01000037.1 GCF_002102175.1 Mycobacterium gastri
AGGTCCCGACCGAGTCTCAGGAAGCAGCCCGTGATCTGGTGCGGGCCCGCGAAGATTGCCGCGGGGATTTGATGACGGTCCGGCATCGTGTATCGAAATTTCTTCTGCGGCAGGGGATTGTGTACTCTGGCGGGCAAGCCTGGACCGGTAAACACGAGATGTGGCTGCGTGGTCAGCACTTCGATGCCCCGGCGTTGCAGCTGACTTACGACAGTGCGCTGGATGCGATGGTCACATGTGTGCATCGCCGGGAGCGCCTCGATGACGCCATCGAGGAGATGGCCGCCGACAGTGAGTTCACCGCGGTGGTAACCCGGTTGTGCTGCCTGCGCGGGGTCTCGACATTGACCGCGTTCGGGTTGGCCACCGAAATCGGTGACTGGGACCGGTTGACCGGCCGCACAATCGGGGCCTACCTGGGTCTGGTACCTACCGAGTACTCCTCGGGAACCAGTCGCGTCCAAGGTGGAATCACCAAGACCGGCAACACCCACGCCCGTCGGTTATTGGTCGAATCGGCCTGGCATCACCGTGCGCCATACCGGCCGGGACGCGATCTGCGGCGCCGCTGGAGTCTGGCCTCAGTGGCGGCGCGGGAACGTGGCCATGCCGCCAACCGCCGACTACACGACCGCTGGGCACGCTTTGACGAACGCAAGAAACGTCCGGTGATCGCCAACGCCGCGATCGCCCGGGAACTAGCCGGCTGGTGCTGGTCACTGGCCACCCTCGACGACTAACCGCCCGGCCCCGAGACAGGGGGGCAACAAGTGTCCGAATGTAGTCGACAGATACTGGCCAGCGTCTTGGAGTGACCCGCGTCAGTTCTATGAGCAATCACGTTGCTGTGCAACCGATTACGCTCGACTTCTAGACCAGCGGCCCAACTCCGACTCGAAAGTCCCGTCCTGCGGTAACCAACCCGCGAATATCAGACTGACAACGCGTCGCGCAGACACGCTCGGTACCTGGAAAGACTTCATCCGGTCAACACGAAGCGGCGGCCACGGCGACGGTCGCGGCCGCCGCTTCACCCTGCCCCCTTGACAAAACGCCCCC
>NZ_LQOX01000038.1 GCF_002102175.1 Mycobacterium gastri
TACTGCAGCCGTAGTTCGTGATCATTGGTTTTCCTGTCGCTGGTAGTGGGATAGCTGGGCTCGGTATTGGTGTCGTCGTCGCCAGTGCGACCAGGCCAGCAGGCTTTTGATGGTACGGCGGGTGGTTAGCAGCAACATGTCGAAGAGGCGGCGAAATTCGTTGACGGTCAACGCAATCAGCCCAACGGGGGTGGGTTGGGTGTCGCGCTCGACGGCGGTGGCCACGGCCAGGAAGGCATGAGCGAGCATGGCCAGGGTGGTCCAGCGATGCCAGGATCTCCAGCGGCGGACCTGGTGCTGGTCGAGCCCGGTCAAGCCCTTGGCGGCCTGGAAGGATTCTTCGATACGCCAGCGTTGACCCGCAACAGTGACCAGGGTGTGCAAGGTGGCTGGGCGTGGTGAGTAGCAGCGTAGGTAGGCCTGCTCACCGGTGGTGTCGTTGCGCCGGATCAGCAAATGGTGCTGGCCGGTGTCGGTGTCGTTTTCGGTGTCCAGCGCGATCCAGGCCCAGGAGTAATAGCGCTGCCCGTGGCTGCCGGCACCGGCGGAGTGTTTCTGCCACGCCCACGGCGGCAGCTGTGCGGGGAGCTGGTCGACGCGGATCGGTCCGGCCTGGGTCGGGACTCGCCGGTTGGCGGCCACGGCCAGCACATAACCCAGGCCGTGGTTGCGGATGGCGGCACGCAGTTTCGGGTCGGCGCCGTAGACCTCGTCGCCAGCCACCCAAGCCGCCGGAACCTTCGCATCGACGGCGCGGGCGATCAACCCGCAAGCCAGGGTGGGTTTGGTGGCAAAACCTCTGCTACCAGCCGGTATCCCCGCCTCGTCGCAACGATCCGGATCCTCGGTCCAGCAGCGCGGCAGATACAGCGCTCGGTCGATCAGGGCATGCCCACGCGGGGCGGCATAGGTCAGATACACCGCGACTTGGGAGTTTTCGATGCGCCCGGCGGTGCCGCTGTATTGGCGTTGCACCCCGACGGTAGCGGTGCCTTTCTTGACGTCGCCGGTCTCGTCGATGATCAGCACCGCGCCGGGATCACCAAAGGCGTCGACGACGTAATCGCGCAGATCGTCGCGGACCGCATCAGCGTCCCACTTGGCGCGGGCCAGCAGATGCTGCAAACCATCGGGGGTGTGATCGCCACGGTGCTCGGCGATCGTCCAGCAATTCTTGCGATCCAGCCCGGAAATCATCCCGGCCATCAGCGCAGCAGCATGCCGCAACGGTTCATGGCGGGTAAACCGCGGCGCGATCCGATCGATCACCGTCGAGAACTGCGCCCACCACCGGTCAGGGTCTACGCTGGCAGCCGCGGGGGCCGCGGCATATTCAGA
>NZ_LQOX01000039.1 GCF_002102175.1 Mycobacterium gastri
TCGTTGACGGCAGGTTTTGGGGCCAACACTGGTCAGGATGCGGCCGGCGACATGTTTGGGCTGGCCTATCAGGACGCGGCGAAGTCGCTGTTGAAGGCTGCCGCGGCGGCGATCAACGCTTGCCGTCACAACGGCGTCAAGATTCAACTGTCCGCGTCGAATTATTCGAGGGCTGAAGCGGCGTCCACGTTGGGCGGTGGCAGTGGTGTCTTGCCGGCGCCGCACGATCCGGAGCAGTTTTCGGCTCCTGGTCCACCGGGCACGTTGGGCGCAGGCCCACCCCCGCCGATGCTGTGGCGGGTTGTGGAGCTGTTTGTCGGCGATTTGTGGCCCAACGGGGATGTCGCGGGATTGCATGCGGCCGCGGGGTGTTGGCGTGGCTTTGCTGCGGCACTCGGCGGGGCGGAGCAGGGGCTCAACGGACCGAAGACGGTGATCGCCGGCCAAGAGATTCCGGAAGGGGGGCTGATACAACCTGTCTTGTCCGAACTCGGTAACGCGATGGCAAGCCTGGGCAAGCAGTGTGAACAGTTGGCCGCCACCCTCGACAATTTCGCCGACGAGGTGGCCCACGCGCAAAACGCCATTCGAGACCTCTTGCACCGGTTGGGGTCGGCGCCAGGGTTGTGGCACGAGGTGGTGTCGATCTTCGACGGCGATGCGCTGCAAGAGGTCAAAGAGATCGCCGAGGACATCAAGGCCGTGCTGCACAACCTTGGTCGTGAAGCACAGGCCAAAGAGCAGGCGATGCAGCGTGGAATGGGGATCGCTGACGGTTTGGTGCGCGGGATGCAGCGCTATGTGCGCGGTGAGCTGACGCATTTTCTGGGCACCGAAGTTGGCAATCCGCTGGCGACGGTTTTCGATTTCTTCAGCAACGTCACTGAGGGTGTCTACCAAGCGGCGTTCTCGACAGTGCATGGTATGGACCAGCTAAGCCCACGGCACTTTCTCACCGACCCCGAGGGTGCGGCGGCCGCTTGGGAGGGGCTGGATGTGACGGCGGTGCGTTCGCTTCCGGCTTATGCCTTGTTGGATCCGGACGGTGCGGCGCAGACCTGGAAAGGATTGCTGCACTTCGACGATTGGCGCAGGGATCGGCCTGGGCTGGGGTTGGGAGAGAACCTCTTTGACGTTGGAACTTTGGCGCTTGGGGCTGGCGAGGTCAGGCGTTTTGGCACGGGCGGGCGTGCTGTGGAGGAAGGCGTCGCCGAGGAAGAAGGCAGCGGCGGTACGCGTGTCGGAGCGCCAGGTGGTGGCGGGCAGTTGGGTGAAATCACCCACACCGGCGACGCG
>NZ_LQOX01000040.1 GCF_002102175.1 Mycobacterium gastri
CTGACCTACTGCCGAAGAAACGGCCTTGTCGGCGTTCTTCCCGCCCCATCACGCCCCGTTGTTCAGAGCCCTCCTAGCAGCTTAACGGTGTACTTCAGCCAGTCGTACCATCATCCGGCGTGCCTCACCTACTTTGAGCGCGTGGCCGGTGGTAGTGGCTCACCTACTTTGAGCGCGTGGCCCGGAAGGCTTGCCCGATGTGGAAGGCAAGATCGATATGGCCGCGAGACGGCAGGTCACGAACAAGCTGCGGAGTCTGGACAAATTGGCGGCCGCATCCGGTGAGACGGAGGGCCGGATCGGGCATTACGTCAAGGTGGGATTGCTGCACCGGCAAGCGGACGGAGACTTCGAGGCGGACTCCGTGCACCGGCTGCGGCTGATCCAATTCGCACACTCCCGCGGTGTCAGCAATCAGCAGCTGGAGGCGGCTACGGCCAGGCAAGGTGACCTACTTGCCCTCTATGGGGAGCTCACCCCGGGAGCCGAGGCTCCGGCGGATCTCGCCCGCGCCGCCCACGACCTTGGTCTAGACGATGTGGTGGTCGAAGAACTGGCAGAAATCCTGGGCTGGGATGACCTCGGTTCCGGCACCCACGCGGACATGACGACGTTGCGGACGGTGGCCGAAGCGGTGGAGCTGGGGATGCCACGGGATGCGCTGATGCAGCTGATGCGGGTATTGGCTGATGCCACGGATCGCCTCGCCGACGCGGTGCTGCGCACGTTTCACGATTATGTCCACGAGCGCTTCCGGGCCCAGGGAGTGGTGGGTCGGCAACTACTTGAGGCGACCCAACACGTTGCCGGACCTGCGCTGAAGCTGGTGGAGCCGGCGCTTGTGTCCTTTCACCGCCGGGCCTATCAGCGAGCCAGCCGCGAGGATCTGCTGCGCCATCTAGCCGAGGACACCACTGCGCCTTCGAAGACACTCGGCGAGGAACGAGCGACGGTGCTGTTCGTCGATCTGGCGAGTTTCACCGCGTTGACCGCGACGATGGGTGATCACGCTGCGGCCGATGTGCTGCGCCGGTTCGGCGCCGCCGTGCGCAGTAGCGCTACCCGACATGGCGGCCGGATCCTCAAGCAGATTGGCGATGCGTTCATGCTGTTATTCAGCGAGCCGGCCGACGCCATTGAATTTGGGCTTGCGGTGGACCGCTTCGCCGACGCTGAGTCGCAGTTTCCCGCGCTACATATCGGCGCACACCATGGCACCGTGCTCTACCGCGAGGGGGACTACGTCGGCGGCACCGTCAACCTCGCTGCGCGGGTCGCGTCGTCCGGGCGTGCTGGGCAGTTCCTGATCACAGAAGACCTCCGCGACCTAGCCGCAGATCGTGTCGACGCCGACTTCACTTTGTCGCCGCCGCGACGGCTCAAGGGAATTCACGATCCGATCCGCCTTGTTGAGGTGCGGCGCCGCAGCCTCGAACGCGCTAACCGCGAGACCGATCCGGTGTGCGGTCTGCTTCTTGACCCCGACGATGTGGCGAGTTGGATTACTTGGCGCGAAAGGACTTTCGCGTTCTGCTGTGACATGTGCAGGCACGCGTTTGTCGAAGATCCCGGCCGCTTTGTCACCGTGCATGAAAACTAGCTACTTCGACCTGAAAAAGTCGGCGCGTTGATCGACGGGTTGACGGTTGTGAGCAGGAAGGATGGCCTCAAGCCCTGGTGCGAGAGGGGATTGAGGCCATCGTGTTTCGTACTGTAGGCGATCAGGTGTCGGTGTGGGAGGCGGTACTGCCTCCGGAGTTGTTGAAGTTGCCCGATGAGTTGGCGCGGGTCGATGGGTTGCTTGACGATCCGGTGTTCTTCGCGCCGTTTGTGGGGTTCTTCGATCCGCGGATTGGGCGTCCGTCCACGCCGATGGAGACCTATCTGTGGTTGATGTTTTTGAAGTTTCGCTACCGGCTGGGATATGAGTCGCTGTGTCGGTCAGCGATTCGATCACCTGGCGGCGGTTTTGCCGGTCCGACCTCGCCGGTGATCACGCCGATGCGCCGATCGGCGACACACCAGCCGATGCGGGCGACCGCTTCGTTGTGGGCGCTGTGGCGGTGCAGCATGCCCGGGGCCAGATCGCGGCCGAATGGCATGCGCGAAAAACCGTAGGAGATCACGTTGTGCATCATTTCGGTTGGGCCTCCTGGCCGGTGAGCAGGTCGAGCTGGCCGGGGATCTGATCGGCAGCCCCGGTGAGGGCGGCGTAGTTGACGCCGCGGGCGAGCTCTGCGGTGTGCGCGGTCTCGATCAGCTGCGCGTAGTCGATGCCGCTGGGTTTGGGTGGCGTGGTGGGGGTTTCGGGTTTGGCCTTCGGGTGCGAATGCCGGCCGATGTGGTGCGGAATCGCCAGCCCCCTCGGCGTGCCGGCCAGCCGGACCTCGATGCGGGTCAAATCGAACGAGTCGAACACCAGCTCCACCTTGCGCCCGACTAGCGCCGGGTCGACTTCGTAGCGGTTGCCTGTTAATTGAACTACCAGTGCTGTCCTCCCTGTTCAGGAGGCATGTCTGGTGAGTGGCCGTTAGGGTTCCGGCCCATGATCGGAGATGAGTCGGAGCGGGACCCGGCGGCGTTGGCGGTCGCTCGGGTCGGGCGGCTGGAGGCAACCGGTTCGCCATGGGAGCCGTATCGGGTGATCGATCCGACCGGGGAGGTGATCGGCCCGGTCGGTGAGTTCCTCAAAGAGCTGCAGGCGTCCGGGCGGTCGGAAGCGACGCAGCGGTCGTATGGTCATGATCTGTTGCGGTGGTTCAGGTTTCTGTGGGCGGTGCAGGTGCCGTGGGACCAGGCGACCCGGGTCGAGGCACGTGATTTCTGCCGCTGGGTGCAGACCGGGAGCAAACCGGCGAGCGTGCGCTGGAAGCAGAGCGACGCGCTGCCCGCAGTGTCTGGCGGGAAGTACGCGCCGACGACTGCCGCGCATGGTGAGAGCGTGTTGCGGGCGTTCTACGACTTCCACGTTGACACCGGTGCAGGCCCGATGGTGAACCCGTTCCCGCTGGTGCGGGAACGGCGACGTAAACGGCTTGCAGCACACCATAATCCGATGCTGCCGCACCGCAACGAGCGTGTCGGGTTGTATCGGCCCAAGCTGGTCGACCGGTCGCCGCGCTGTATCCCGGATGAGAAGTTCAACGAACTGTTCGCCGGGCTCGGATCGCATCGCGACCGGGCGTTGGTGGCATTCTTCGTCTCGACCGGTGCCCGGGCCTCAGAGCTGCTGGGCGTGCGCTGTGGTGATGTGGATGCTGGGTCGCAGCTGATCACGGTGATCCGCAAGGGCAGCCGGGCAACCCAGCAGCTTCCGGCCTCGCCGGATGCGTTCGTGTGGCTTCGGCTGTATCAGGCGCAATTCCACGGACAGATACAGACCAGGCGGGATGATCCACTGTGGCAGACACTGCGGCGGCCGTTTCGGCCATTGACCTATCACGCTGCCCGCGCGATGTTCATCCGCGTGAATTCCATTCTCGGAACTGACTACTCGATCCACGACCTGCGTCACACGGCTGCCTATCGGATGGCGCGCGACCCCGATATGCCGCTGGCCGACGTGCAGTGGATCTTGGGCCATGCGCAGCTGAGCACCACCCAGATCTATACCTCGGCTCCGGTCGAGGAGACCATCGCAACCATCTTGGCCCACCATGCGCGGCGAGCGGCGACGCCGTCGGCGCCGGCCGCGATCACACCGGAATACCGTTCGGAGTCAATGGATGTGCTGTTCCCGGGAGCCTCGCGGTGACCACGACGACGCCGGCTTCGACGATGGTGCCCATAACGGGCGCTGATGAGCGGCGACACCGCTCGGATCGTCGTGACTTGTTCGAACTGCGAAAGCAGTTCCCGGCCCGGGCGAATCCCGTGTCGTGGGAAGCCACCGAAGCCTCGCGCGG
>NZ_LQOX01000041.1 GCF_002102175.1 Mycobacterium gastri
GAGGATCAACCATTTCGCGGGCATTCTTAAGTGATGCACCGAGGGCGTTTCGCGGGCACTTTTCGTGATGCTTGCCGCGTGGTTGACCCATATACCATACCGGGGTATTGTTATGCGCATGAAAGAAGCTAACTCTTGCTGTTGTAAATCCACCGGCTGCACGTGCGGCGACTCCAGTTGCACCCAGGCTGCACGTTGCCAGTGTGGTCACCCCGATTGCACGTGCAACGACTGAGCACCTCGACTGGCTCTCGTCGAGGTCTCGGTTAACCGAATCCCGCCGGAGCCCACCCCTTTTCACGTGTCGCTACCAGCAACGAATTTCGCGCACCACTGGAGTTTGCGGAGCCTCCGGTGTTCGACTCGCGCTCTGGGTGCGTCATACGAACTATCGCTGCCTTCGTGGATCACGATTATTGTTGTGGGCCGGCGATGCAATTGCTGAGGAACGGAACTATCAACCTGAATGAGGCACCGTTGCGCGGTATTTGCTGAGCGTCCTTCTGTGGATGGCCGGGTCGGTTGATCCAGGAGATTTCAGGGATCTTCGGCGGTTCGGGCGGTCTGCGGACGAACCGTTCCGGGTGTGCAGTGCAGGCGGCGTCGAGTACGCCGGCACGTTTGTCGCGGACTGCCTCGGCCAGGCCGTAGTGCACGTCAGCGGCGGTATGCGGGCCCCGCCCGCTGCGGCGATGTTCATCGTTATACCAACCCAAGAAGACCTGGCAGTCAAATCAAGCTTCCTCGATGAGCCGAACCGGCCGGGGAAGTCGGGCCGGCACTTCAACGTCTTGAACTGGGCCTCGCTGAACAGGTTATCGTTGGAAACGTGCGTCGCGAATGTGACTGGGTAACACCAAGATCGGCGAGCAAGAACGCCACCGGCTTGCTGGTCATGGAACTGGTCACGGTCGATGCCTTGCCGGGCGCAGGTCTGGCGGATCAGCACCTCGGCCAGCGCAGCCGATTCGCGACTGGCGACCATCCAGCCGACGACGTACCGCGAGAAAATACCCACGATCACATACAGGTAGTAGTAGGTCCACTTCGCCCGGCCGCGCAATTTCGTTATATCCCACGACCACACCGCATTTGGGGTGCTGACCCGAACTCTGGCTGGGTGGCCTGCCGGCGGCGCTCACGCACCACGCCGGCTTGGCGCAGCAGCCGATAAAACGTCGACTGCGAGCCCAGGTAGACACCTTCATCGAGCAAGGTGGCCCCCCTCAGCCCCTGCGACGTCGACGAACCGGCCGCTGTCCAGCACATCGAGGATCGTCTGCTGCTCGGCGGCACTCAACGCACGCGGCTGCGCTTGCGCCCGCACGGGGCCGCCAGCCAACGCGCCCGCGTCGCGGGCTTTGCACCACTCGGTGATGCGGCTGGAATACAGCCCCCTCACGGCGCAGCACCGCGCCCTACTCACCGTCAGGTGCCGCGTCGAAGGCAGCGAGGACACCAGTCTCTCCATCCCCGCCCCCGGGTCACCAATCATCAGGGGGCAGGCGCCTCAACCCAGATCGGCAGAATGTGAACCGCGTGAAGATTTGGCATCAGCCAGACGTTCTACATCACTTAACACATTGTCGAAAGTCGCTCCTCACGCGCTGGGCTGGGAGGGCCCCGTTCAATTCGCTGCTAGCTCCACCACCCTGCCCCTGCCGTTGTCGGCGACAAATACCTTCCTTCTGGCGATGTCCACCGCCACGCCCATCGGATGGCCACCGGTGAACGGCAATACCCTCGGGGTGCTCGACCCGGCATCCAGCTTCACCACCTTGCCGGTTTCGTGGTCTGTGACGTAAACGGCGCCAGCGGTGTCTACCGCGATACCCGAGGGCACAGCAAGGCCGGTGAAGGGCAGCTCGGTCGGGGTGCTCGACCCCGGATTCAACTTGAGCACCCTGTCGTTGTCGGAATCGGTGACATAGACCGTGCCGGAGGCGTCCACCGCCACACCATCTGGATGATTGAGGCCGGTGAACGGCAGATCAGCCTGCGTGTTCGACCTGACGTCCAGCTTCACTACTCGGTCGTTGCCCCGGTCGGCGACATATACGTTGCCGGCTGCATCCACCGCGATCCCCTGCGGGTAGTTCAGGCCGGTGAATGGCAGCACCGCGGGGGTGCTCGACCCCGCCGCCAGCTTCACCACCCTGTTGTTGAAGTCAGCGACGTACACGGTGCCGTTGGCGTCTACGGCCAGCCCCTGCGGCTGGTAAAGGCCCGTGAACGGCAGCACAGTCTGGGTGTGCGACTCGAGGGCCAACTTCACCACCCGCCCATACATGCTCTGACTGGTGACGTACACGCTGCCGGCGTTATCCAGTGCCACCCCACCTGGGGAGAAGAAGTCGAGCCCGGTGAACGGCACCACAGTCTGCCCGGACTCCGACATCGAGGGGTGCGGTCCCCGCGTTACCAGGTATACGGCGACGCCGGTGGCGACGATCACTAGCAATGCGGCCCCGCCGATGAGGGTCCGCTTGCGTTTGTGGCGCGGCTCGACTCGTGCTTCGGGTGATTGAGTGAAGTTGGGTGGGCCCGCAGGGCTGACGGAGGGCGGGGTGTTGAGTCGGCTGCGCCTGCTGCCGGCGCCGGGCGGTGTTCCGCTGGGCTGGGCGGTGGGTGAGCTTGACATTCGTGACCATGCTCTGGCCTGCGTTGCGGCGTCGGTGCTGTCCAGTCCGGTATCAGCGGCATCGGTCGGCGGAGCTGCTTTCGCGCGGTGCTGCAGAATTGCGGCCGCCTGGTCCTGCTCGGCTGCGGTGAGGGCATTGTGGGCGGCGGCGGCCAGTTCGCCGGCGCTGCGATAGCGATCTTCGGGCCTTTTCGCCATACCTCTGGCGATCACCTGATCTAGCGCCACCGGAACCGTCCTTGGTCGCAGCTGACTGGGCCGCGGGGCAGGCTCCATCAGATGCGCGCCGATCACCCCTTCGATGCTGTCGGCCCGGTACGGAGGTGACCCCATCAAACACTCGGCCAACACGCAGGCCAGCGCATAGATATCGGCGCGATAGGTGACCTCTGCGCCGGTGAACCGCTCCGGGGCCATGTAGTAATAAGTTCCCATCACCATCCCGGTGTGGGTCAGCCCTGGATCGGCGGCGGCACGGGCGATACCGAAATCCACCAGATAGGCGAAGTCGTCGCCGGTGATCAGGATGTTTTCCGGTTTGATATCGCGGTGCGTCACGCCGCTGGCGTGTGCGGCGTCCAGCGCAGCGGCGACTTGGCGCACGATGGCCACCGCCCGTGCTGGGGGCAGCGGACCGTCGCGCGTCAACATGCTGCGCAGAGAAACGCCATCGATCAGCCGCATGTCCAAGTACAGCTGCCCGTCGATCTCGCCGTAATCATGGATCGGCACCGCATGCGGCTCGGTCAGCCGGCCCGCGGCGTCGGCCTCGCGTTGCATCCGCTCGCGAAACACCGGATCGGCGGAGAATTGCTCCGAGATCAGCTTCAGCGCCACCACCCGGTGTTTGCGGGTGTCCTCGGCCTCGTAGACCTCGCCCATCCCGCCGCGACCCAGCAACCGCATCAGCCGATAGTGCCCAAAAAGCGAACCCACCCGTGAACTCGGCTCACTGACGCCTGCCATCGAACTCCCTAACGTGGTTAAGAGATAGCATTCACCGCTGTCGCTAGCCGCGACTGGAGCCAGTTCGGCGGCGGGATGGATCCATATTGCGCCAAGCCGTCTTGGCCCGGACCAATCATCGTCTGCATAAACGCTCTTACCGCGGTGCCCGTCGCGGGATCCGGATACTTGGAGCAGACGATCTGATAGGTGGGCTCCACGATCGGGTACGCACCCGGCTGCGACGGCCTGTAGAACGATGACGTGTCCAACACCAGGTCATTGCCCTGCCCCGTGATCCTGGCCCCGGCAATCGTTTTGCCGACCGACTCGGTCGTGATCGACACCGGATCCGGACCCGCTGAGGTGATGATCTGGGCCATGTTCAACTGTTTGCCCAACGCGAACGACCACCCGGTGTAGGTGATCGATCCGTCGGTGGTCTGCAGGGTTGCCGTCACGCCATTATCCCCGTCGGCGCCGACACCGACGCCGCCCTGAAACGTCTGGCCGTCGCCTTTACCCCAGGCACCGTTGGATGCTGCCCCGAGGTAACGCTGGAAGTTGGCTGAGCTACCGGATTGGTCGCTGCGGAAGATGACGCGGATGGGCGTTGAGGGCAGATTGGTGCTTGCATTGAGCGCCTTGATCGCCGCATCATCCCACCTGGTGATGGAGCCGTTGAAGATCTTCGCCATCGTGGGCGCGTCCAGGTTCAGCGAGCTCACGCCGCTGATGTGATAGGTGACCGCGATCGGTTCAAACACCGCCGGCAGCTCCCACGCCGGGGACCCACATCGCGCCGCCACCTTGTTGGGTTCACCCGTCGACGGGTCCAATGGCACGCCGGAACCCGCCAGATCTGTCTCGCTCTTGATGAACTGCTCCACCCCGGCGCCGGAGCCATTTGCCTCGTAGTCCAGCGTGTAACCGGGGCACACCTGGGCATAGACGTAGACAAATCGTTGGATCGCGTTCTGTTGTGCGGTCGCGCCACCGGCGTTGAGTTCCTCCTTGCCGCCGCAGTCCACTTTCACCGACGATCCTGAGGAGGTGTTAGTTTTGCCACCGCATCCCGATAACGCCAGTGCGCTAGCCATCAGAAGGCTCAAGAGGCCAGTTCGAGTGAATCCCACAGAACTCCTCTGAAGAGTAAAGGTGACGGACACACTTAGTTTGCCACTGCTTTGCACACCGTGGCTTGGGTCCAAGACGCCGTGTTACGGAGTTGCCCCCATTCGTTTCCGGGTCGCCTGCAACCTCGCGTGCCGGCTGCCGAGCACTCGGCCCTGCGCATGCGAGGGTCGAGAGGTTTGCGGGATCGCAGTCCATGCACAAAATCTTGCTGCGGCGGCGGGAGACCGGGATGGTGGACGGGCGGCGGCGGGTGACCTCCTGATGGCCGATCGTCTGTCCCCGACAGGCCGCAACGCTACGTCGACAGCATCTACAGCGACGACTACTGCCGCGACCACAACCTGCTCGATCACCTTCTGTCGGATGAGCCGGCCGTCATCGCCCACCCCGGCGCCGCGGTGGTGCAACCGTGGACGCGGTGTTCGGCAGTCGTCGACCCCGCCGAAGTGACACGGCAATGACCTTGGTGGCGCAGTTCCGCAGTTTCGACATGCCCAGCCGCATGCTGATGATCAACCAGTTCGGCATCAACATCGACTTCTACATGCTGATGCCCTACCTGGCGGCCTATCTGGCCGGCCCGCTCGGTTTGGCGGCATGGGCTGTCGGGCTGGTCCTCGGTGTGCGCAACTTCTCCCAGCAGGGCATGTTCGTCGTCGGCGTGACGCTGGCCGATCGGCTCGGCTACAAACCATTGATCGTGGCCGGCTGCCTGCTGCGCACCGGCGGGTTCGCCCTGCTGGCGGTCGCCCACTCACTGCCTGCGGTCCTTCTCGCCTCGGCGGCAACGGGTTTCGCGGGGGCGTTGTTCAATCCGGCGGTGCGCGCCTACCTCGCCGCTGACGCCGGTGATCGCCGCGTCGAGGCGTTCGCCCTGTTCAATATCTTCTACCAGGCGGGCATCCTGCTGGGCCCGCTGGTCGGACTGGCGCTGATGGTGTTCGACTTCCCAATCACCGCAGCCGGGGCCGCGGCCGTGTTCGCCGTGCTCACGGTCGCCCAACTGCTGGTGCTGCCCCAGCACAATGCCGATCGGCCACCGGAGAAGACCTCGATACTCGACGACTGGCGTGTCGTCGCCGGTAACCGGTCCTTCCTGTTGTTCGCTCGCGGCGATGATCGGCTCGTATGTGTTGACATTCCAGGTTTACCTGCCCCTGCCGCTGCAGGCCTCGCTGCTGGCGCCGCATTCCCAGACCGCCGTCGGGGCAGGGATTTTCCTGGTGTCGGGGATCGTGGCCGTCGCCGGACAACTACGCATCACCTGCTGGTTTTCCGCGCGCTGGCGCTCCGGGCGCAGCCTGGTTATCGGCATGGCCATCCTGGCTGCGTCGTTTCTGCCGTTAGCACTGGTTCCCGACGGGCAGCGCTTTGGGGTCGGCCCAGCAGTCGCCGCACTGCTGGTGTCAGCGACGATGCTGGCCGTCGGCGCGGCCGCGGTCTTCCCGTTCGAGATGGACACCGTGGTCGCGCTGGCCCGAGGCCGGCTGGTTGCAACGCATTACGGCTTCTACAACACCATCGTTGGCGTCGGAATCCTGCTCCGCACTTGGCCACCGGCTCCATCATGGGTGCCGCACGACACCTCGGCGTCAGCGAACTCATCTGGGCAGGGCTGGTTCTCGTCGGCATCACCGCCGCTTTGGCCCTACGCGGTCTCGACCGCGGTCATCACCTGGAGGTCCGAAGCGCGGCCACCAGTCCTTGAATGTATCGACACCGCACCCGCCGCCTGCTACAACGGGATGCATTGCTTTACAACAGATTAGGAGGAATTCAATGACAGAGCAGGAGCGACCAATGGCAGACACCGCCCCCACCGGCTCAGCGTGGGCCTGGGTCTACCGAACCTTTGCCATCACCGGCATCGCAGCCGGGATTTTCATCATCACCGCCGGGCTGTGGCTGCTCTTTGCGCCGCCGAGCTGGTACAACGCCCGGACCCACGGTTGCGCCTCGATGGAAGCCGACATCAAACAAATGAAGCAGGACATGGAAAACCACATGAAAAACATGAAAGAAAGCATGAAAAACATGCCGGGCATGAGCTCGATGCCTTCCACCAGCATGAGCCCGATGCCGAACATGCCGGGCATGAGCTCGATGCCTTCCACCAGCATGAGCCCGATGCCGAACATGCCGAGCATGAGCCCGATGCCGAACATGCCCATGCCCCCTCGCTAACTGCTCGGCGGGGAAATTAATAGGCGGACAAACTGTTACAACGGCGAACACCAATGGCCGACGACAGTTTGGACGCCGCCCGAATGGGCACACCCGTACTATTCGAGACCGACATGCACCGGTGGCGCGACGGATCAGCGAGCTTATCTAGAGGCCGCTGACGGCACGTCGCGTCACTGGGCCATCGGCCGGGCCGGCGAGCACCGTATAAAGGAGTCACTATTGTGAGTAGCCATTACTGGGCGGCGCCGTCGCTGTGACCGCATCACCCTTGCATCTGACCTCTGTAAACCGGCGAACATTCCTGTTCGCCGCTGCGGCCAGCGGAGCGGCGGTGGCTGGATGATGCACGATGATGCACTGCCACAACACGTATCACCAAGAAGCCGGCATGATGACCAGCCTCAACTACACCCTCTGACGAGGTCCAACAGCGCCCGTGTATCTAGAGCCTGGTGGCCTGCCGGCGGCGCCCACGCACCGCGCCCTACTCACCGTCAGGTGCCGCGTCGAAGGCAGCGAGAACACCAGTCTCTCCATCCCCGCCCCCGGGTCACCAATTATCAGGGGCAGGCGCCTCAACCCAGATCGGGCAGAAAGGGGTGACACCGGTGTCGGATTCGTATCGGCCGCCAGCCGGACCCTATCGATCTGGGCGACAAACCGGCAGACCACAGTGTTACAGGATTTCGCGATAGATCCGGGCCGTCTCCGCTGCGTTCTTGTCCCAGGAGAACGCAGGGAGCCGTGCATAGCCACGCTCGCGCAGATCGGTGCGCAGGCTCTCCGTCGTCACCACGCGTTCCAGAGCCGTGCGCAGCTCCTCGGGGTTATCCGGATCGAAGAAGACGCCGGCATCCCCGACCACCTCTGGAATTCCGCCCGCATTGCTGCACACGACCGGGCAGCCCTGGCTCATCGCTTCGAGCGGGGGGATCCCGAAACCCTCGTACTGCGAGGGATAGACGAATGCGGCGGCCGTCCGGTAGCGAGCCGCCAGCTCCTCGTCCGACCCGGACTCGAAGCGCACCCGGTCAGTGACTCCCAGCCGGCTGATCTCTTTCTGCTCGTCGCGCAGGAACGGGGGGCCGCCGAAGGCGATCAACTCGAAATCCCGCAGTACCGGCGAACTGCTGTAGGCGCGCAGCAGCGTGTCGAAGTTCTTGTATCCCCCGCGACGCCCGACGTAAAGGAGCGTGGGCCTGCGCCTGCCGCTGTCGACTGTCGTGGTGTTTTCCTGCACCGGCAGCGAACAGGCAAGGTGCACAACGCTGGTGCGGGCCGGGTCGATGCCGTAGAGACGCACGAGGTCGTGGCGCGCGCTTTCGGAGACGCAGATCACATGGTCGGCGCGATTGACGGACGCGCGTTTGGCGGCGATCGCGAGTTTGGCCATGGGCGGCTTGAACAGCTCGTGGATCATGTCGAAGATCGTCACAACCCGGCGTCGCGCCTTACCGACGGGCTTGAAGGGGTGCCAGGTCTCGTGCAGGATGTCCGCGTCGGACTTCGACCACGCGAACGGTGCCGCGACCTGGTTGGCAAGTTCGACGAGAACCGGAGCGCCTTTGAACGTGTACGGCACGTACTTGCCGTGGGTGAAGCCGCGGGCGGACTCAGCCGCCAGATAGGCATTCATATAGAAAGGCGCGACGACGGACACCTCCGACACCGTGTCGGCAGGTAGGCGGCTTGCCAGCTCGAAAAAATATCGCGACACACCGCCGTATCGCTGAATAGCGAAGATTTGGTGATCGAATGCGACTTTCATATGCGCTCGGCGCCCACCACTGCCTCCATTGCGTTGACGACAGCGCTCATCCGGCACAGCACAGTATCAAACCTCCTGGATATCTCCCGCGGCATCGTCAAGCCCGGAAGAAGGACATTCAGAAGGTACGCCACGGTCACCGCGATGAATGAGTCAACCCACCCGGCCGCGGCACCCCCGGGCTTCACGATGCCGGCCGCGTCGTCGGGTTGCGGCGTATCGAGCATGAAAAGTGTTCTGCCCTAAGGAAAATCCTTCTCCCAACGGCTCCCGATGCCGAGCCGCCGGCACCCTCGAACCGGGCCGAGAATCGTGCTGGAGATGACCACCGGGTGCCAGCGCCGGCTTCTCTGCCGCCGCTCCCGGCGGTGCCCGCTTGCACACGACGGCGCTGCGGCAAGGCCGCACAACCCGGGGCTCTCTGCGGCAAAGGCAGACGCACACCGAAGGTCGGTTACCATCTGCGGGTGGATCTGGACGCAAAGCTATGAGCAATCGCCTGTTGTTTAGGCAGCTCGCACTGGAACTCTCCTACCGCACGGTTCGTCACTGGTTCGGAACGCGCACCGTCATCCGCGACGTGCAAGGCGTTTCACTGGCGATGCCGTGGTATCACCGGCTTCCGGACTACGCCCGCCTGTTCCCCACCTACGGTCAGAATCTGATCGACCTGGCGGTCGGCCTCGCCGAGACCGACAAGCCGTTGGGCGTCATCGACGTCGGAGCCAATATCGGAGACTCCGCCAGGCAGCTTCTCGCCAAAGTCGACGCCCGCATCCTGTGCATCGAGGGAGATCCCGAGTACCTGCCGTACCTAGAGCGCAACGTCGGGTCGGACGACCGCTGCGTGATCGAGTTCGGCCTGCTGCTCACCGACGCGGCCAAGGCCTCCGGTCTCGGCGCGGTCCGTAAGGGCGGCGACACCCGCTTCGCCCAGGGCGGCACCGGCGGGGCGGCCGCCGCGCTGACGGTGGCCGAGCTGCCGGACCGTCACCCCGAACTGCCGCCGATCAGGCTGGTCAAGTCGGACACGGAAGGCTACGACACGATTCTGGTCCCGGCGCTCGCGCGAGCCTACGCGAATACCCGCCCGTTGCTGTTTTTCGAGTATTACCCGGACCTGATCCGGATGGCCGGGGTGCCGGACCCGACTGTGGTGTGGGGGGAGCTGCAGACCGCCGGGTACTCATATGTGGGCATCTGGGACAACTTCGGCAGGCCGGTTCAAGCGATGCCGATCGATGAGGTGCCGGCCACGGCCGCGGTCCTGGACAGGCGGTATGCCGAACGCGGATATCACTACTGGGACGTCGCGGTCGTGCACGCCGACGACCGCGCGGGCCGGGCCGTCCTGGACCGGCTCTTCGCCTCCGGCCGGTAAGGGACAGCCACAGTCACCGCCGTTACCGGCAGGGTTCTCATCCGCGACCGCCGTACCAAACCCTTCCCGCGCCCTTCCCGCATCGATGGCCCGCGGCAGGTGCTAGCGTCGGTCCGTGTCTCGACAGGTCCGGATCGGTATCCTGGGCGCCGCTCGTATCGCACCCTTGGCGCTTGTCAAACCCGCCAAGGGAAATGCCGAGGTTGTGGTGGCTGCGGTGGCAGCACGCGATGCATCGCGTGCTGAGGCCTTCGCCGCCAAGCACGACATTGCCCGGGTACATGAAAGTTACGACGCGCTGATCAGCGACCCGGACCTCGACGCGGTGTACAACCCCTTGCCGAACAGCCTGCACGGTCGGTGGACCCGGGCGGCATTGGCCGCCGGCAAGCACGTGCTGTGCGAGAAGCCGTTCACCGCCAACGCCGCCGAAGCGCGCGAGATCGCCGAACTCGCCGAGAATTCCGGTCGCGTGGTGATGGAGGCATTCCACTATCGCTATCACCCGCTGACGCTGCGCGCTGAGGAGATCATCGCCTCGGGCGAACTGGGCAAGCTGACCCGGGTGGAGGGCAACCTGTGCTTCCCGCTGCCCAAGTTCTCCGACATCCGCTACAACTACTCGCTGGCCGGCGGAGCGACGATGGACGCCGGGTGCTATGCGGTGCACATGGTCCGCACCTTCGGCGGTTCGACCCCGGAAGTCGTTTCCGCGCAGGCGAAACTGCGCGATCCCCAGATCGACCGCGCCATGACGGCCGAGGTGCGGTTCGCCGACGGGCACACCGGCCGGGTGCGCTGCTCGATGTGGTCGACCGATCTGATGCAGATCAGTGCTCGCGTCGTCGGCGACAAAGGCGAGCTGCATGTGCTCAACCCGGTGTTGCCGCACTCTTTCCATCGGCTCTCGGTTCGATCGGCCGAGGGAAAACGGGTGGAGCGGTTCCCGCGCCGAGCGTCCTACGCGTATCAGCTCGACGCGTTCGCCGGCGCGGTGCTGCGCGGCGAACCAGTGAAGACCACCCCGCAAGACGCCGTCGAGAACATGACGGTCATCGATGCGATCTACCGTGCTGCCGGCCTCCCGCTTCGCGAGCCGGCCTGAACGCTCATCCGGGCGTCTCGAATTGGCGCCACCGTCGTCGCGCAGTGTACGTTGTGCCACGTGGTTGCGTCCCGGCTTGTTGACTCTTTCCTCAGATTTGTCCCGGTGCCTCTCCTGATCAAGGCCGGGCTATTCGTGCGGTATGCCCCAAGTGACGTGTTGGACAAGCTCAACGGCCGTAGCGACCCGCTGGTCCCGCCACGCCGCATGGTGGGCGGCGGATCTCGAAACCCCGCGGCACCCGGCCCATTTCGCGAATCCGGTGACCAGTTCTTAGGCCTGTTGCGCGACTACGGCCAGCTTGAACCGCACTACCGCGTCCTTGACATGGGTTGCGGAATGGGCCGCGTGGCCCGTCCGTTGACCACATTTCTCGACCCGGCCAAGGGGAGCTATGAGGGCTTCGACATCAATGTCGCCGAGGTTCACTGGTGTTCGGAGCACTACGCGTCGCATCCCAACTTCCGCTTCCAGCGCGCCGACATCTACAACAAGATGTACAACCCGAAGGGCACGGTACAGGCCGAGGAGTTCACCTTCCCCTACCCCGACGCGAGTTTCGAGTTGGCCTTCGCGTCATCGCTCTTCACCCACATGCCTATACCCCAGGTGGCTCGTTACCTCGCGGAGACCGCACGAGTACTTACCCCCGGCGGGCGCGCACTGCTCACCCTCTATGTGTGGAATCAGGAATCGCAGGAGTTGGTTGCGCAGGGCAAGTCGGCTCTGCCGTTTCGTCCACATGACGACCTGATCGTGATCACCCCCTTCGTGCCCGAGGCTGCCATCGCACTTCCGCAGGAAGGCTGGGATCAAGCCGTCGACGACGCCGGCCTCGAACAGGTGGGTGATGTGTTGTGGGGAAGCTGGTGCGGCAGAACGGCTTCCAGTCCCTACCAAGACGCCTACCAAGACATGGTTGTGCTACGCAAGCCGGAGTGACCTCCGTTCATCAGAGCTCCTCCTGGGCGCCCGTCCGGGTGTTGACCACCGGCGCCCCGCGCAGCGCAGCCAGCCGCTGCTCCCCGCGCAGGTGGTTGCGCCGGCCCTTGGCGTCGCGGGAATCGACGAACTTCGACACCACGTAGCCTTCGGCGGTCAACGGCTTGAGGCCGTGGGGCAGGTCGGATCGGATGAAGTAGGCGTTGTTGCCCGCGCGGTTGCTGCCGACGAAGTCGTATCCCTTGGTCCGGGCCAGGTCGCACAGCGCCGGCAGGGACGCGCCGAAATACAGATTGCCGAAGCGTCCCGCTCTGCTGAACTTCGGGTCGTACGGGACGGTGATCGCGCGTTCCGCCCCGAATACGCTGTTGTATTCGATGATGGCGATTCCGGGGCGCACCGCTGTCAGCCCGCGCCAGACCCAATAGTCGTTGCCGTCGATGTCGATGTGCAGAAGCCCGATGTCGCCTTCGAATCCGTGGTCCAGCATCAATTGGTCAATGTTCTCGGCGGTCACGACGGCGCAGACGCTCTGCAGATCGTGCAGCAGCGAAATCGGGTCGCGCCTGATGGCATGGACTTTACGTCTGGAGCTGTCCAGGACCAGCCCGCGCCAATTGTCGTTCAACAAAAGAAATCTGGTGTTGGCCTCCTGGTAGCACCCCACCCCGAACTCGACGAACGTCTCACTGAGGCCCGGCAGGCGGTGGATCAGCCATTGGATGATCCCGTCGTCGCCGAACTGGCTGAACACCGAG
Organism: Mycobacterium gastri; assembly: GCF_002102175.1. Taxonomy (GTDB): domain Bacteria; phylum Actinomycetota; class Actinomycetes; order Mycobacteriales; family Mycobacteriaceae; genus Mycobacterium; species Mycobacterium gastri. The sequence continues at coordinate 12,865 of NZ_LQOX01000041.1, forward strand.
AATTCCACGTCGGCGAAGTCGTTGATCGATTCCAGCTCACGCACCCGCCAAGCCAATTGCCGTCCGATGAGCATGCGCTGCTTGGCCTCGCCGCTGCCTAACAACTCGGCCCACATCGCGATCTTGCTGAGAAGACTCACGTTTTCCTATCCGGGGCGTCGCCGAGATTGACATTACCGCGGCAGTGTTCGGGGTGTCGTCGCGGTGACGTCGATGTCGCGGAGAGCAGGCTCAGCACACGAGCACGGCGTCCCCAGGCACGGCCGCCGCAATGCACGCCGTCATTTCCGTACCGCGCCGGCGTTGGCCCGATACCACGCGACCGTGGAGTCGATGCCCTCGCGCAGCGTGATCCGGGATTGCCAACCCGCCTCTCGCAACACCGACACATCCAACAGTTTGCGAGGTGTTCCGTCCGGTTTGGTTGGATCCCAGTCGGTTTCGCCGTTGTAACCCACCGCGCTGGCCACCATCTGGGCGATCTCGCGCACGCTGTGGTCGACACCGGTGCCCACGTTGACGGGATTGGGTCCGTCGAAGTGCTCCAGCAGATACAGGCACGCGCTCGCCAGATCGTCGACATGCAACAGTTCGCGGCGTGGAGTTCCGGTGCCCCAGTTCGTCACCTTCGGCACGCCGCCGGCTCTGGCCTCCTCATACCTGCGGATGAGCGCCGGCAGCAGGTGCGACGTGGACGCCGAGAAGTTGTCACCGGGTCCATAGAGGTTAGTTGCCATCGCAGAGATCCAGGCCAGGCCATGTTGGCTCCGCACCGCCTGGACCTGAAGGAGCCCGGCGATCTTGGCGATCGCGTAGGTGTTGTTCGTCGGCTCCAGCGGGCCGCTGAGCAGCGCGCTTTCCTTGATCGGCTGCGGGGCGAACTTCGGATAGATGCAGGAGGAGCCGAGGAACAGCAGCCGCGGCACCCGCGCGGCCACCGCGGCGTCGAGCAGGTTGACCTGGATTTGCAAATTTTCGGACAGGAAATCCGCGGGGTACGTGCTGTTAGCCAGGATGCCGCCCACCTTGGCCGCGGCGTCGATGATGACCTGAGGACGCGACTCCACAATGAAGTCGAATGTCGCGGCCCGATCCGTCAGGTCGAGTTCCCGGTGTGAGCGCACCACGACATTGGTGAACCCCTCGGCTTGAAATCTGCGTAACAGCGCGGACCCGGCCAGCCCGCGGTGCCCGGCGATATACACCGGAGCGGCACGGTCGAGGACGCCGGTGAAGGTGTTCATTCTCGTCCGCATGTCCGGTCGGTGAGCATCGGCTTGTCGATCCACGGCTTGCCTTCACACTCCAGGGCGGCGATGTCCGCGTCCACCATGATCCGCGCCAGTTCAGCGGTGTGTACCGAAGCCTTCCACCCCAGCACTTGGGCGGCCTTGGTCGCATCGCCGATCAGCGAATCCACCTCGGTGGGACGCAGATAGCGCTCGTCGAATCGCACATGCTTCTCCCAGTCGAGCCCGGCATGGTCGAAGGCAGTCTGGGCGAACTCGCGCACCGTGTAGCCGCGTCCAGTCGCCAGCACGAAGTCTTCCGGTTCGGACGTCTGCAGCATCCCCCACATTCCGTCGACATACTCGGGTGCATACCCCCAGTCGCGAACAGCGTCGAGGTTGCCCAGGTAGACATGCGACTCGAGGCCGGCCTTGATCCGCGCCACGGCTCGGCTGATCTTGCGGGTCACGAACGTCTCGCCGCGCCGCGGTGATTCGTGGTTGAACAAGATGCCGTTCACCGCGAACAGTCCGTACGCCTCTCGGTAGTTGCGCGTCACCCAGTACGAGTACACCTTTGCCGCGCCATAAGGCGATCGTGGACAGAACGGCGTCTGCTCGCTCTGGGGCGGCGGGGACGCGCCGAACATCTCTGACGAGGACGCCTGATAAAAGCGGCACTGAACCCCGGAAAGCCGGACGGCTTCCAGTAGTCGGATAGACCCCATACCGGTGGTGTCGCCGGTGTGCACCGGCTCGTCGAAGCTGACGCGCACGTGCGACTGCGCCGCAAGGTTATACACCTCGTCGGGGTCGATGGTGCTCAGCAATGTCACCAACCGGGTGCCGTCGGTGAGATCGCCATAGTGTAAGAACAGCCGTGCATCAGGGTCGTGCCGATCGACGTAGAGGTGATCGATCCGCGCCGTGTTGAACGTCGACGCCCGGCGGATGAGCCCGTGGACCTCATATCCCTTGCTAAGCAGCAATTCGGCGAGGTAGGAGCCGTCCTGGCCGGTGATTCCGGTGATCAGCGCCCGCTTCACCGGATTCCCGTTTCTGTTGGTGCCTGCTCGCCACCACGTTTCGGGCATCCCATCGTGGCCGTCTCCACTCCTTGTTATGCCTTGGCCGCTGCGGCGGGGGTCGCCGTCAGCTTGATGCGGCGTGCGTTCGCAAGACCGTCTTGGTGCCCGCTTCAAAGTACAGGACATATTCGGCCGCGCGAATCAGGTTCCCGACCCTAGTTCCATTGACCGCGGCAGACAAGTTCTGACCGTGCCGGGCGGCTTCGTCTGTCACCTCGACAAACCACCATTGCCTTGGCGGATATTAGGCGTCATTGTCACACCACAATGCTTACTCACCCCGGCATCGACCAGCCGGGCCTTGGTTCGCCCGAAATCCGGAAACGGTTGACTATTCGAATCCGGTTGGGGCAGAACACAGTTGCCCCTACCGACCTTCGGTCGCGACGCCTCGGGCCGCGTCCTCGGGCCTGAGGTGCAACGCGGTGTAGACGTGCTGGGAGAACCCGTCGAAGTCGCGTCCCAGGGCTTCGGCGAGCCGCCGGGCGGCCTGCCGATAGCCGGGGTCACCGAGGGCCTGCTGCACGGCATCGGCCACCCGGCGGCGGTTGAGCCGTTCGGTTCGCAGCAGCATCCCGGCACCGGCGCGCTCGAGGGCCTCCATGTTCAGGTGCTGGTCGAGGTTGCTGGCAATCCCGACCACCGGCACCCCGGCCAGCAAGGCCTGCTGCGTGGTCAGGCTGCCACCATTGCAGACCACCACCGCCGAACGGGCCGCGGCCGCCTCGCCCGGCAGGTAATCGGCCACCAACGCATTGGCCGGCACGTTGGTCAGGTCGCTGCGATCGGCCGTGGCCGCGATCACCGTCACCGGCAGGTCAGCCAGCGCGTCCAGCACCACCTGCAACAGGTTCGTGCCGCCCGAAGTGCCCAGGGTCGCATAGACGATCGGCCGGTCGGCCGGCAGCGAATCCCACCACGGCGGCGGCCGCACCGCGGGCGACCACAAAACCGGACCCAGATACCGATGGTTGGCCGGCAAATCATAGGTCGGCACCAGCTCGGGCACATCGGCGTACAGCGTGTAGTCCCCGTCGGTGAAAATGCGGCACAGGTTCCACCCCAGAGTCGGCAACCCATGCCTGCGCCGGACCCAATTGAGCGGCAGGCAATAGAGGGCGAAGATCAGCGGGCGGTACAGCCAGAACAGGAATGTGACCAGCCGGACGCCGAGCAGGCGCGTCCACAGCGTGTCCGGCAGCGGAAACCGGCGGCGGGCGTAGGGACTCCAATAGGCGTTCGCGATGGCGATATAGGGGATGCCGGCCAGCCGGGCGCTGACCGAGAGCGACAGACGATTGTCGCCGACGACCACGTCCGGCGCGATCTCGGCCAGCACCTTGCGGTCCTCCTCGACATACCTGCGCAACGTTCGCGTGTTGTAGAAGAGTCGGCCCTGAGCGATCTTGGCCAGAACCCGCTCGCTGGGGATGGTGTAGATCGGATGGTGCTGAAAAGGCATCGGGCCCAGCAGCTTGTTGAATCGTGGGTCGCAGGCGAAGTGGACCTCGTAACGACTCGGGTCCAACGACCGCGCCAGCGTGTACGGCCGCACGACATGGGACAGGGTCGCGGCTTCCCCGACGAACAGGATCCGCAACCTGCGGGCGCCGGGCTCAGAAGCGCTCGGTTCGGTGCTCACCGGTGCACCATCCTCATCGCGCCCTCCAGACACCGCTCAACGACCCGACGCAACTCATGTTCGCGCCCATTCTCACGTCATTGGCGACCGTTGATCGTTACCCTGGGTCCGGGGCCGTAGAGTACACGCCCCACGCGTGCCCCGGAAACTCCGGGCAAACCGCGGACACGCGGTGGCCCGGGGCGGTCGGTGGCGCTAGCCGGTCCGCAGATTTCGCTGCCAGCCGGTCGGTGACGTCACGCCCACGCTGTCGGGCCTGAGGCGCAACGCGGTGTAGACGTGCTGGGAGAACCCGTCGAAGTCGCGTCCCAGGGCTTCGGCGAGCCGCCGGGCGGCCTGCCGATAGCCGGGGTCACCGAGGGCCTGCCGCACGGCATCGGCCACCCGGCGGCGGTTGAGCCGTTCGGTTCGCAGCAGCATCCCGGCACCGGCGCGCTCGAGGGCCTCCATGTTCAGGTGCTGGTCGAGGTTGCTGGCAATCCCGACCACCGGCACCCCGGCCAGCAAGGCCTGCTGCGTGGTCAGGCTGCCACCATTGCAGACCACCACCGCCGAACGGGCCGCGGCCGCCTCGCCCGGCAGGTAGTCGGCCACCAACGCATTGGCCGGCACGTTGGTCAGGTCGCTGCGATCGGCCGTGGCCGCGATCACCGTCACCGGCAGGTCAGCCAGCGCGTCCAGCACCACCTGCAACAGGTTCGTGCCGCCCGAAGTGCCCAGGGTCGCGTAGACGATCGGCCGGTCGGCCGGCAGCGAATCCCACCACGGCGGCGGCCGCACCGCGGGCGACCACAAAACCGGACCCAGATACCGATGGTTGGCCGGCAAATCATAGGTCGGCACCAGCTCGGGCACATCGGCGTACAGCGTGTAGTCCCCGTCGGTGAAAATGCGGCACAGGTTCCACCCCAGAGTCGGCAACCCATGCCTGCGCCGGACCCAATTGAGCGGCAGGCACTGAAGAGCGAAGAGCAACGGGCGTTCCAGGCGGTACAGGATCCTGACCAGCCGGACGCCGAGCAGGCGCGTCCACAGCGTGTCCGGCAGCGGAAACCGGCGGCGGGCGTAGGGACTCCAATAGGCGTTCGCGATGGCGATATAGGGGATGCCGGCCAGCCGGGCGCTGACCGAGAGGGAAACGCGAAGGTCGCCGACGACCAGGTCCGGCGCGATCTCGGCCAGCACCTTGCGGTCCTCCTCGACATACCTGCGCAACGTCCGTGCGGCGTAGAAACGGCCCTGGGTCAAGTTGCCGAGGAACCGCTCGCTGGGGATGGTGTGGATCGGGTGGTACGGAAAAGGCATCGGCCCCAGCAGCGTGTTGTACCGCGGATCGCAAGCGAAGTAGACCTCGTAACGGCTCGGGTCCAACGAGCGGGCCAGCACGAACGGCCGCACGACGTGGGCCAGGGTCACCGCCTCCGCGATGAACAGGATTCGCACCCTGCGGGCGGCAGGCTCGGGTGCGTTCGATGCGATGCTCATGCCCGCGTTCCTTCTCACGTCGCTGGCGACCGTTACACGTTACGCCGCACCCCGACGCCGTAGCGTACACGCACGACGCCTCCGCACTCGGCGAAATCCGAACAAATCCGAACAAAAGCGGGCCCGGGCGGTCGATCGGCAGTCGGGCCAGCGGGGCCGACCGGCCGATCTGGCGTGATGGCGTGCTGGCGTGCCGTTGCGAAATGCCGAAAGTCCCGGCCGCCGTCGTCGACGACGGCGGTAGCGCCCGGCCAGGTGCGGCAACGCGGATCCGCAAGCTGTTGTCGAAAAGCTCTGGCGCTTGCCGTGTCGACAGAGCTTATCTCGTTGCACGCCAACGGTTTAAAGGTGGCGATGCAGTGTCGGAGCAGCGGTTCCGAAGCGCCGGAGCGGAACCTTGACATATACCCCATGGGGGTATATGTTGTCCGGGTGGGTGCAGCCGCCCATATGATTCGCCCGAATATGCAATCGAAGCGGAGGCCCGGGTGGTGGACAAAGCGCTAGCAGCGGTGGGCCATGCATTGGCGCTGGCGGGGTCTATGACGTGGGAAATCTTGTGGGCGCTGATCCTGGGCTTCGCGTTATCGGCGATGGTGCAGGCCGTGGTGCGCCGCGAGACGATTGTGGCCCTCATGGGTGACGACAAGCCCCGCACCCTGGCGGTAGCCGCCGGACTGGGGGCCGCATCGTCATCGTGCTCGTATGCGGCAGTGGCGCTGGCGCGGTCGCTGTTCCGCAAAGGCGCGAACTTCACCGCCGCCATGGCATTCGAGATCAGTTCCACCAATCTCGTCGTGGAGTTGGGCATCATCCTGGCGTTGTTGATGGGCTGGCAGTTCACCGCCGCGGAGTTCGTCGGCGGCCCGCTGATGATCATCGTGCTGGCTCTGTTGTTCCGCCTGTTCGTGCGCTCCCGACTGATCGACGCCGCCCGTGAGCAAGCCGACCAGGGGCTTGCCGGCTCCATGGAAGGTCACGCCGCCATGGATATGTCGGTCGGCGGAGAAGGCTCGTTTTGGCGGCGGCTGTCTTCCGGGCGAGCCTTTACCTCGGTGTCGCACGTGTTCGTCATGGAGTGGGCGGCGATTCTGCGGGACCTGATCGTGGGCCTGCTGATCGCCGGAGCCGTCGCGGCGTGGGTTCCCGAAAACTTCTGGCAGCACTTCTTTTTGACTGACCATCCATTCTGGTCGGCGCTGTGGGGACCGATCGTCGGCCCCTTCGTCGCGGTCATTTCATTCGTCTGCTCGATCGGCAATGTGCCACTTGCCGCAGTGCTCTGGAACGGCGGGATCAGCTTCGGCGGCGTCATCGCGTTCATTTTCGCCGACCTGTTGATCTTGCCGATCTTGAACATCTATCGGAAGTACTACGGGACGAAGATGACGCTGACGCTGCTCGGCACCTTCTACGCCTCGATGGTCGTCGCCGGATACCTCGTCGAATTACTTTTCGGCGCAGCCAATCTCATTCCCGGTGAGCGCAGTGCCATGGTCATGCACGCCGGCATTTCGTGGAACTACACCACCTGGCTCAACATCGTCTTTCTCGTCATCGCGGCGACCCTGGTGCTCCGGTTCGTCGCCACGGGCGGGATCCCGATGCTGCGCATGATGGGCGGCTCCCCCGACTCGCAAAGCCACCAGCACGATCACAGTCATCAGTGCCACTAGCGCTGCAGTCAGCGTATCCTGGCCTGCGGCAATGTCTGATACCTATCCGCCGCCGCCTGGCGGTCCGCCGCAGCCGGCCGATATCGGCCGGCTGTTGCTGCGTTGCCACGACCGCCCCGGAATCATCGCCGCGGTGAGCGGGTTCTTGGCCCGAGCCGGCGCGAACATCATCTCCCTGGACCAGCACTCCACCGCGCCGGAGGGCGGAACATTCCTGCAGCGCGCTATCTTCCACTTACCCGGCCTGACCGCGGCCATCGACGGGCTGCAACGCGACTTCGGCACATCCGTGGCCAGCACGTTCGACATCGATTACCGGTTCACCGAGGCCGCCAAACCCAAACGGGTCGCCATCATGGCCTCGACGAGTGATCACTGCTTGTTAGACCTGTTGTGGCGCAACCGTCGCGGCGAGCTGGAGATGTCTGTCGTCATGGTGATCGCCAACCATCCTGAGCTGGCCGACCATGTCCGCCCGTTCGGGGTGCCATTCGTGCACATCCCCGCCACCCGTGACACACGTGCCGAAGCCGAGCAGCGGCAGCTTCAATTGCTCAGCGGCAACGTCGATTTGGTGATACTCGCCCGGTACATGCAGATCCTCAGCCCAGCATTCCTGGCCGCAATCGGCTGCCCGCTGATCAACATTCATCATTCGTTCCTTCCTGCCTTCACCGGCGCGGCCCCGTACAAACGCGCACGGGAACGCGGCGTCAAGCTGATCGGCGCGACGGCTCACTACGTGACCGAGGTTCTCGACGAGGGCCCGATCATCGAACAAGACGTCGTTCGCGTCGACCACAATTACACCGTCGAAGACCTGGTGCGGGTCGGCGCCGACGTCGAACGCGCGGTGCTCTCCCGCGCCGTCCTCTGGCACTGCCAGGACCGGGTCATCGTGCACCACAACCAGACCATTGTCTTCTGACGCCGACTGGTCCGTGCGTTAGCCGTAGACACACCGGCCGGGCCTACCGCAGACCCGGCCGCCCGCGGTGTTCGTCGTACCCGCCAAGGATCCCCCAAGGTTTCGCCAAGCGCCGGCCGTCAGCCTTTGTGCAACGGCCACGACCGCCCACCCGAAATCCCAACCAAGCAAACACAACAACGCAAAGAGAGGTATCAATGTCGACCACCCATCTTCGCGCCCTCGCCGGCATGTCCCTGCTGGCCTCGGCCATCGGCCTGGCCGCCCTGGGAGCCAGTGTCGGCGCCGCCGATCCGGCCCCCAGCCACCAGGCATACGGCACCTACACCTGTTACGACTACGCGACGCAGACGTTCTACGAATGCTTTGACCCCAGCTAGGCATCGCCAGCACGCACGCCGACGGGCCTGGTCCGCTCCACCGGACCGGGCCCATTTGGCTTCAGCCGGAGAGCTTTTCGCGCAGTCGCCGGTTCACCGGCTCGGGCAGCAACTCCGACACATCGCCACCGAGCATCGCCACCTCTTTGGCCAGCGACGAGGACACGAACGAATACCGCGGCGCGGTCGCGACGAAAAAAGTGTCGACGCCGGCGATGTGCTTGTTCATCTGCGCCATCTGCAACTCGTATTCGAAGTCGGTGCCGGTGCGCAGACCCTTAACGATGGCGCTCATCCCCCGGGACCTGACGAAGTCGACCACCAGACCTTGTCCTGCCTCCACCCGCAAGTTGGGCAGGTGCGTCGTCGACTCGTTGATCATCGAGATCCGCTCGTCCAGGTCGAACATGCCCATTTTGGTGGGATTGGTCAGGATCGCCACCACCACCTCGTCGAACTGGGCAGCGGCACGTTCGAAAACGTCGATGTGGCCCAACGTCACCGGGTCGAACGACCCCGGGCATACGGCGCCGCTCACGACCCGCGCCGGCGACGAGGCAGAACGAAGTGATGCTGTGGGGGTACCACCCGCTTGCGGGGGAAAGCGGCGCCCATGAGACGAGGCCGGCGACGATGCAGAACGAAGTGATGCTGAGGAGCGGCGCCCATGACCGAGACGCTAGCAGGCCAGTTCAGCGAGCTCGGCCAACTCCAGCCGGGTGTCTCCATAGACCCGCTCGGGCCACCCGGTCCAGCCCTCCGGCCAGGTCAACGGCGCACTCGTGACCGGTCGCTCCACCACGGCGATGGTGCCTTGCCGGACCCAGCCGTGGGTGCTCAACGCCGCCAGCACGGCATCGATATCCGCGGTGCCGACGTCATAGGGCGGGTCGGCCAGCACCAGGTCCACCGGAGTCGACGTCCCTGCCGCTAACACAGCGGCCACCATGCCCCGGCGCACTACGGCACCGGTCAGACCCAGGGTCTTGATGTTGCGCACGATGACGGCCGCGGTGCGCCGGTCGGCCTCCACGAACAGCGCCGACGCGGCCCCGCGCGACAGTGCCTCCAGCCCGAGTGCTCCCGAACCGGCATAGAGGTCCAGCACGGCCAGGCCGGTCAGCTGCCGGCGTGCGCTCACAATGTTGAACAGCGATTCGCGGACCCGATCGGTGGTGGGCCTGGTCCCCCGCGGGGGTACCCAGAGCCGCCGTCCCCCGGCGACTCCGCCGATGATCCGGGTCAGCTCACCACCGCCAGCAGGTCCCCGCCCTCGACCTGGGCGGTATCCGAGACCGCCACCCGCTGCACGGTGCCGTCGTTGGGGGCGGTGATCGGAGCCTCCATCTTCATCGCCTCGATGGTGGCGACGGTCTGGCCGGCCGTGACCTGTTCGCCGGCGGACACGGCGACGGTGACAACCCCGGCGAACGGCGCGGCGATGTGGGCCGGATTTCCGCGGTCGGCCTTCTCGGCGGCCGGGACCACGCTGGCAATGCTGCTGTCGCGCACCAGCACCGGCCGCAACTGGCCGTTGATGATGCACATCACCGTCCGCATACCGCGTTCGTCGGGCTCGGAGATCGCCTCCAGACCGATCAACAGTTCCACACCCCGTTCCAGCTTCACCCGGTGCTCTTCGCCCTGCCGCAACCCGTAGAAGAACTGGTTGGCCGACAACTGCGAGGTGTCCCCGTACGTCTCCCGGTGTTCCTCGAATTCCTTTGTGGGACCAGGGAAGAGCAACCGATTCAACACGGCCTGCCGTTTGGGTCCCGGCACCGCCAGAGCCGCCTCGTCGTCGCCCGTCAGTTGTCCGGCGGGTTTGGCCGGCGCCCGGCCGGCTAGCGCCGTGCTGCGCAACGGCTCGGGCCACCCGCCGGGCGGATCGCCCAACTCGCCCCGCAGGAATCCCAACACCGAATCCGGGATATCGAATCGTGCCGGGTCGGAGGCGAATTCATCGGCGCTTACCCCGGCACCGACCAGGGCGAGTGCCAGATCACCGACGACCTTCGACGACGGCGTGACCTTGATCAGCCGGCCCAGGATTCGGTCGGCGCCGGCGTATGCCTCCTCGACCTCCTCGAACCGGTCCCCCAAGCCCAGGGCGATCGCCTGCTGTCGCAGGTTCGATAGCTGACCGCCCGGAATCTCGTGATGGTAGACCCGCCCCGTCGGCCCGGGAAGGCCGGATTCAAAGGGCGCATACACTTTTCGCAGCGCTTCCCAAAAGGGCTCCAGAGCGCAGACCGCGGCAAGCGACAAACCGGTGTCGTAGTCGGTGTGTGCTGCGGCGGCCACGATCGAACTCAGCGCGGGCTGGCTGGTGGTGCCCGCCAGCGGCGCAGCTGCGCCGTCGACGGCGTCGGCCCCGGCGTGCCAGGCGGCGACATAGCTGGCCAACTGACCGCCCGGAGTGTCGTGGGTATGCACGTGCACCGGCAGATCGAAGCGACTTCGCAAGGCCGTGACCAACTTTCGCGCCGCTGGGGCCCGCAACAGCCCCGCCATGTCCTTGATGGCCAGCACCTGGGCGCCGGCCTCCACGATGGACTCGGCCAGCCTCAGGTAGTAGTCGAGCGTGTACAGCCGCTCACCGGGGTCAGCCAGGTCGCCGGTGTAGCACATCGCGACTTCGGCTACCGCAGAACCGGTTTCGCGTACGGCGTCGATCGCCGGGCGCATCGACTCGAGGTTGTTGAGCGCGTCGAAGATTCGGAAGATGTCGATGCCCGTGGCGGTGGCCTCGTCGATGAACGCCGACGTCACCACCTCGGGATAGGGGGTGTAGCCCACGGTATTGCGGCCCCGCAGCAGCATCTGCAGGCAGATGTTGGGGATCGCCTGGCGCAGCGCGGCCAGCCGCTCCCATGGGTCTTCTTTTAGAAAGCGAAGTGCCACATCGTAAGTCGCACCGCCCCAGCACTCCACCGACAGCAGCTGCGGCATGCTGCGGGCCAGATACGGCGCCACCATCATCAGTCCGCTGGTGCGCACCCGGGTGGCCAGCAGCGACTGATGCGCGTCACGAAATGTCGTGTCGGTCAACCGCACCGCCGCCGATTCCCGCAGCCAGCGCGCGAAACCCTCCGGCCCCAATTCGGCCAGCCGTTGCTTGGAGCCCGCCGGCGGCGGGGTGTCCAGGTCGACGTCGGGCAGCTTGTCCTGCGGGTACACCTTCGACGGCCGGGTGCCGTGCGGTTTGTTGACGGTGACGTCGGCCAGATAGTTGAGGATCTTGGTGCCCCGGTCGGCCGACGATCGCGCGGTCAGCAGCTGGGGGCGCTCGTCGATGAACGACGTCGTTATGATGCCGGCCTGGAAATCGGAATCATCCAGAACCGCTTGCAGGAACGGGATGTTCGTCGACACCCCCCGAATCCGGAACTCCGCCATGGCCCGGCGCGCCCGGTTCACCGCGGTCGGGAAGTCACGGCCCCGGCAGGTGAGCTTGACCAGCATGGAATCGAAGTGGGCGCTGATCTCGGCGCCGAGGTTGGTGCTGCCGTCCAGTCGGATGCCGGCGCCCCCGGGGGTACGCAGCGCGCTGATCCGGCCGGTGTCGGGCCGGAATCCGTTGGCCGGATCCTCGGTGGTGATCCGGCACTGCAGTGCCGCGCCGTGCGGCCGGATGGCCTGCTGCTCAAGACCCAGGTCGTCGAGCGTCTCCCCCGCGGCGATGCGCAGCTGGCTGGAGACCAGGTCCACGTCGGTGATCTCCTCGGTGACGGTGTGTTCCACCTGAATCCGCGGATTCATCTCGATGAAGACGTAATCCCCGCTTTGGTCCAGCAGAAACTCGACCGTTCCGGCGCCGCTGTAGCCGATGTGGCGGGCGAACACGACGGCGTCGGTACAGATCTTGGTCCGCAATTCGGCGGGCAGGTTCGGGGCGGGCGCCAGTTCGATGACCTTCTGATGGCGACGCTGCACACTGCAGTCCCGCTCGTAGAGGTGGATCACGTTGCCGCCGGTATCCGCGAGAATCTGCACTTCGATGTGGCGCGGGCGCAACACCGCCTGTTCGAGATAGACCGTCGGGTCCCCGAACGCTGATTCGGCTTCGCGGCTGGCGACTTCGACGGCGTCCGGCAGCGTGGCGATCTCGCCGACCCGGCGCATACCGCGGCCGCCACCGCCGGCAACCGCCTTGACGAACAACGGAAACCGCATGCTCGCGGCGGCCGAGACCAGCTCCTCGACCGAGGCCGACGGCACCGACGACGCCAGCACCGGCAGTCCCGCTTCCCGGGCGGCGGCGACGGCCCGGGACTTATTTCCAGTCAGCTCAAGCACTTCGGCGCCGGGGCCGACGAAGGTGATGCCCGCTGCCGCACATGCCCTGGCCAACTCGGGGTTCTCCGACAAGAACCCGTAACCGGGGTAGACCGCGTCAGCACCGGCGCGGCGGGCGGTTTCCACGATCTCGTCGACCGACAGATAGGCACGTACCGGATGCCCGATTTCCCCGATCTGGTAGGACTCGTCGGCCTTGGACCGATGCAGCGAATTGCGATCCTCGTAGGCGTAGACGGCCACCGTGCCGATACCGAGCTCGTAGGCCGCGCGAAATGCCCGGATCGCAATTTCCCCGCGATTGGCCACCAGCACTTTGGCGATCACGCTCGACCCTTCTCAGATCAGTGTCGACCAATAGTTCCAGAAACGGACCATGATCTGCAGGAACACCGCGGTGAACCACAGCGTAGCGATCGACCACCGCCATTGGAAGAGCACCCGCAGGACGGCGCTGTCCCGCTCGGCGAGCACCGGACGAAACGCGATCGACGCCACCACCACCAGCAGTGTGATGGTGACTACCCAGACCAGCATGCAGTACGGGCACAACGCCCCGATGCGGTACAGGCTCTGGAAGATCAGCCAGTGCACGAACCCCGTGCCGGCCAGGACACCCACCGTCAGTGCGGTCCAATACCAGCGCGGCAGAAGCACTTTCGTCACCGCCAGCACGCCGGTGACCACCACCACGGTGAACCCCACAATGCCGACCACCGGGTTGGGCAGGCCCAGCAGTGTTGCCTGCGGGGTTCCCATCACCGAGCCGCACGACATGATCGGGTTGATGTTGCACGACGGCACGTAATCCCGGTCGAGCAGAACCCCGATCTTCTCCACCGTCAGCGTCATCGAGGCGAGCAGGCCGAACGCGCCGGCGATCAACACCCACCACGCACTGAGCGCGGGCACTCGCACTCCGCCCGCTGGGTCCGGAGTCAGATCGGCGGGTTCGGCTAAGACCATCGTGGTCAAGCTGCCGGAGCGGTTGCCGCCGTGTCCATGCCCGGAATGTCGCCGACGATCTCTTTGATCTTGGCCACCAGCGCCTCCGGCGTCGACCATTCGTATTCAGTGCCGTTGATCTTGACGGTCGGGGTCGCGTGGATGTTCGCGGCCGTGGCCAGCCCGTCGACCTTGGAGAGGTACTTTCCGCTGTTGATGCAGTCAGGCGCCTTGCCGACGACACCGGCTTCGCGGGCGAGCTCGATCAGCTTTGCGTTGTCGGGGAAGGTCTTGCCGACTTCGGACGGCTGGATGTCTTTGCTGAACAACGCGCTGTGGAACCGGCGGAACGCATCGATGGACTCGTCGGCGACGCAGTACGCCGCGGCCGCCGCGCGCGCCGAGTAATTGTCGTTGCGCGGGCTGGAAAGGATATCCACCATCGTGTAATCGGCCGCGATAGCGCCGATGTCAATGAGCCTGGATACGGTCGGACCGAATCCGCGCTCGAAGTTCCCGCACGCCGGACACAGGAAATCCTCGTAGAACGACACCACGGCCTTGGGGTTGCGGGTTCCGGGCTGGGTGACCAGCTTGCTGGACGTCACCCGGATCGCATCAAGGGACCCGGTGGCGCCGCCCTTCTTGTTGTGCGAGGTGACGATGTAAAACACCAGGGCAACGGCAAAGAGCACGACAATCGCGGTGCCACCGATCTGCACCAGCCGGCCGAATTTGCCGTCGGGCGACTTCAGGTCGATCCGCGGAGGGCGTTTGTTTTTGTCGGCCACGGGTTCCCGATCCTCACTTGATGAATAGCCTGCGCTGCTGGCGCCTCTAGAGTACCGGCGGCCCTCCGGGTACGGCTCAGACCCGGCTCAGGTGCGCACGCAACGCCGAAATCAGCTCGCTCGTCGCGGTGGCACTGGCACCGCCGAGCGGAAACAAATTGAGGAAGCCATGCGTCAACGAACCCTCGCGGCGCAGATCCACCGCGGTCCCGGCGGCCCGCAACGCCGCCGCGTACTGCTCGCCCTCATCGCGCAGCGGGTCGAATCCGGCGACCACGATCAGCGCCGGCGGCAGACCTGACAGCGACTCGGCCCGCAACGGCGACACCCGCGGATCGGTGGGGTCGATCCCGGAGCCGCGCAGATACTTCGCCTGGAACCAGTCGATGTCTCGTTTGGTCAGCAGGAAACCACGGGCGAACAGGCTCAGTGAGCGGGTCTGCGCGGTGAAGTCGGTGCGCGGATAGATCAGCCACTGCAACACCGGAGCCGGGCCTCCGCTGTCTTTGGCCAGTTGGCACACGACGGCCGCCAGATTGCCGCCCGCGCTGTCGCCGCCCACCGCAATCCGCCCGGGGATGGCACCGAGTTCGCCAGCGTGCTCGTAGGCCCACGTGAAGGCCGCAAACGCGTCGTCGATCCCCGCCGGGGCGTGCTGCTCGGGAGCCAGCCGGTAGTCGATCGACAGCACGTGTATGCCGGCATCGCGGCACGTTAAGCGGCACACCGCGTCGTGGGTGTCCAGGTCGCCGATCACCCAGCCGCCGCCGTGATAGAAGACCAGCAGCGGTGCGGCCACGCCGCCGGGCGCGCGATAGTGCCGTGCCCGGATGTCACCGGCCGGCCCGGGCAGCGTGATTTCTTCGACCTCGACGTGAATCTGCGGACCGCCGAATCCCAGGGTCGCCTCCCGCATGTTGGCACGGGAAGCATCCGGGTCATCGTCGATCACCAGGCCGTCGAGGCCGACGGCCCGCATGCCCGACAGCATCAACTGCAGCGTGGGATCAAGGGTGTTGCCGTCAATGACGACGGAACGACCGCGCGTGAGAAGCCGCTTGGCCGGGGCCGGAATCCACGGGATGACTTTGACGCCCGCACCGGTGACGGTGCTCTGGATGCGACGCGTCCACCGCATCGGTACGCAGGTCAGCTCGGGTTGAAGGTCCGGCGTGCCGGGCAGACTCTTGGTCATGGGTTTCTCCTATGTCAACCGCTTAGGAAAACGCGAGCTCACGCTGAACGACATTGATGCCTGCCGGATTCGGAGTCTTCCGGATTGAGCCGGTGGACACCGAGTAGGCGTTGGCTGCGCGCCGGGTACCGGCACATCGACATCGCGGTGGCCTACCGCAACGAACGGGAGACCGGGCGAGCGGTTGCCAATTCCGGCGTGCCCCGCGACCAACTGTACGTGGTGACCAAATTGGCGAATCCCGACCAGGTGGCGTTCGTTGTCGGACCATCCGATTGGTGACACGGCAATCGCGCGACACTGCGCGCGGACACCAGCGCAGGTGTTGATTAGGTGGCATATTCAACTCGGTAATATCGTGATCCCCAAGTCGGTGACCCAAAACGGATAGCGAGCAACTTCGACGTGTTCGACTTCGAGATCAGCGCCTCGACTCAGCGGCGCCATGGCCTCGATCTCGTCGCCAGATGACGGAACCCGCCTTGGCCCTGATCCGAGAACCTTCAATTTCACAGGCAGGTGAGATGCGTTGACCGGCGAGTCGGGCGCCATGATTCCCTCAATAGCCCTTAACGACGAGAACACGATGCCGGTTCTCGGCCTGGGCGTCGCGGAGCTGTCCGAAGGCGAAACCGAACGGGCGGTGTCGGCGGCGTTGGAGGTCGGCTGCCGGCTCATCGACACCGCCGCGGCGTACGGCAACGAGGCGGCCGTCGGCCGCGCGATCGCCGCGTCCGGCATTCCGCGGGCGGAATTGTTCGTCACCACCAAGCTGGCCACCGCCGATCACGGTTTCACCATGGCGCAGGAGGCTTGCAAAGCAAGCTTGGAGCGACTTGGCCTGGATTATGTCGACCTGTACCTGATTCACTGGCCGGCCCCCGCTGTGGGTAAGTACGTGGATGCCTTCGGCGGCATGATCCAATCGCGCGGCGAAGGACATGCCCGCTCGATCGGGGTCTCCAACTTCACCGAGGAACATGTGTCCAACGTCATCGACCTCACGTTCGTCACACCCGCGGTCAACCAGATCGAGCTGCACCCGCTGCTGAACCAGGCCGAGCTGCGCAAGTCGAACGCGCAGCACAACGTCGTCACCCAGTCCTACACTCCGCTGGCTCTCGGCCGGCTGATGGACAACCCGACCGTGACGTCGATCGGCGGTGAATACGGCAAGACGCCCGCACAGGTGCTGCTGCGCTGGAATCTGCAACTGGGCAATGCAGTCGTCTTCCGCTCGTCGCGGCCCGAGCACATCGCCGGAAACCTCGACGTGTTCGATTTCGAATTGGCCGGCGAGCACCTGGATGCGCTCAACGGGCTCAACGACGGCACCCGCCTTCGCGAAGACCCGCTGACCTACAACGGCACGTAGCTGTCTCCGGGTCGCTTGCCGACCGTGAAGGTGACGACGGTTCGTCGGCGTCGCGTCGTCGGGAGCACAGTCGCCGGGGTTATCCGGCCGGGCAGGTGGCCGCGGCGTTACGCAACACGTTGGCCGACGGCTGGTCGACCGGCAACGAGTACCCGCGCAGCACCGCGATGAACTGCATGGCGTACTGACAGGCGAATGCGGCGTTGGGCGGCATCCACTGGGCCGGGGGTGAATCCCCTTTATCCTGATTGGCTTGCCCCTGCACCGCCAGCAAGTTGGCCGGATCGTTGGCGAACCGCAGCCGCTGCGGAGCCGGCCAGTCGTAGGCGCCCATGTCCCAGGCGTAGGACAGCGGAACGATGTGGTCGATCTGCACCGATTCGCCGACCTTGGCGCCGCGCTGGAAGGCGATGGTGGCGTTGGTGTACGGGTCATGCAGGGTGCCGGTTGCCACGGCATTCGGACACCGCTTGGTCGGCACGTACGTCTTGTCGACGAGGTCGCGGTTGAGGATGTCGTCTCGGGTGTCGCAGCCGTTGTGCCCGCCAGGGGCGTCGTTGTTGTCGTCCCAGGCGTCGCCGAACGCCGCCCTGCGATAGTCGTAACGGTGGGTGCGCTGCGGCAGCACGGCGACCCCGGCGAGCACATCGGTACCGGGTTGCACCGTCGGCACGTCAGCACGCGCGGCGAACTGCTCAGCGTGCCTGGCCGCCGACGAGCCCAGTGTCTGATAGGCGACCACCACGGCCAGTAGCGCAGCCGCCACCAGCCCCAGCAGCGTCTTGCGGTTCATGATTTGTCCAGGTATTCGATGCGGTCGGTGTCGGTGAATCGCGCCGCCAGCAGCGCCAACCCGGGTTGTTGGCCGGCATCCTCGTAGGCGCGCACGCAGAAGTCGCGGGCCGCTTCGATGTACTCCCGGTGCTCGGCCAGCGACAGCAGCCGCAGCGTGATCGCCTTGCCGGACTGGTTGCGGCCCAGCACGTCTCCTTCCCGGCGCTCCTTGAGGTCGAGGTCGGCCAGGGTGAACCCGTCCATGGTCTCGGCGACCGCGCGCAGCCGCTGCCCGGCCGGCGATGCCGGCGGGACCCAGCTGGCCAGCAGACACAGGCTTGGATGGGCGCCACGCCCGATGCGGCCGCGCAGCTGGTGGAGCTGGCTGATGCCGAACCGGTCGGCATCCATCACCAGCATCACGGTGGCGTTGGGGACGTCGACGCCTACCTCGATGACGGTGGTGCACACCAGCACATCGATCCGGCCGGCCCGAAAGGCCGTCATCGCCGCGTCCTTCTCGTCGGCCGACAACCGCCCATGCAGGAGCCCCAACCGCAGGTTGGCCAGCTCGCGGGAGCGCAATCTCGCGTACAGGCCCTCCGCCGTCTCCGAAGGCCTCGAGCCGGCGGGTTCTTTCTCCGGCTCATCGCTCTCGTCGATGCGGGGCGCCACCACATACGCCTGGCGGCCGGCCGCGACCTCCTCGATGATGCGTTGCCAGGCCCGGTCCAGCCAGGCGGGCTTGTCCTTGACGAAGATGACGTTGGTGGTGATCGGCTGGCGCCCCCGCGGAAGTTCGCGCAGCGTGGAGGTTTCCAGGTCGCCGTAGACGGTGAGCGCGACCGTGCGCGGTATCGGCGTGGCGGTCATCACCAGCAGATGCGGGGTGATTCCGGCACGCGCCTTGCCGCGCAATTGATCTCGCTGCTCGACACCGAAGCGGTGTTGCTCGTCGACCACCACCATGCCCAGGTTGTGGAACTCCACCGCATCCTGCAACAGCGCATGGGTGCCGACGACGATGCCGACCTGACCGCCGGCCACCTCGGCCCGGACTTGCTTCTTTTGCCCCGCGGTCATCGAGCCGGTCAGCAGCGTCACCCGGGTGGCGTTATCCGCCCCGCCCAGCTGGCCGGCCATGGCCAGCGGGCCCAGGATATCGCGAATCGACGTAAGATGTTGCGCGGCAAGCACTTCGGTGGGGGCCAGCAGGGCACACTGATAGCCGGCGTCGACCATCTGCAGCATGGCCAGCACCGCGACAATCGTCTTGCCCGAACCGACCTCGCCCTGCAGCAAGCGGTTCATCGGACGCGTCGCCGAGATCTCGTCGGAAAGCACGGCGAGCACCTCGCGCTGGCCTGGGGTCAGCTCGAAAGGCAGCCGGCCCAGCAACTCAGCCGCCAGGCCATCGGACCGCGGCGGCGCCGGAGGGCCGGACTCCGACAGCTCACCGTGCCGGCGGGCGACCAGCGCCCATTGCAGGCCGACGGCTTCGTCGAAGGTCAGGCGTTCGCGGGCACGTTGGCGTTCGGATTCGTTCTCGCCGAGGTGAATGGCCCGCAGTGCCTCGTCCTCGGAGACCAGGCCATGCTCGGCGCGCACTCCGGCGGGCAGCGGATCATCCACCGGGTCAAGGACTTCGAGCACCTGGCGGACGCATTTGAAGATGTCCCAGCTCTGCACCCTGGTGCTGGCCGGATAGATCGGGAAGAAGCGCCGTTCGAACTCCTCCATGGCCAATTCGCCGCTGATGGCCTTGGAGGCGTCGGCGATGCTTTTCAGTGACCTGGTGCCGCGGTTCTTTCCGTCCGGCGAGTCCAGGATCAGAAACGCCGGATGCGTGAGCTGCATGACCCCGTTGAAGAACCCGACTTCCCCGGAGAGCATCACCCTGGTGTTCTTGGTGAGGTCCTTCTTGATGTAGTCCGCATTGAAGAACGTGGCAGTCACCTTGGTGCGGCCGGCGCCGAGGGTGATGCGCAGGCATTGGCGCTTCGGCGTCTTCCTCATGGGAAACGTCTTGGTTTCGGTGATGACGTCGACGATCGTGATGTGCTCACCCGGTTCGGGCCGCTCGTCACCGGCGCCGCGCCTGGCCCCGCCTTCGACGTAGCTGCGCGGGTAGTGGCGCAACAGGTCGTCGACGGTCCTCATGCCGAACTCCTCGTCGAGCGGCTTTGCCGACGGGGCGCCCAGAACGAAGTCCAGCCGGTCGCTCAGCGACACCATGGCTACTCGACCCCGATCAGCAGCACGTCGCCGCGGTGACCGGTGCGATAGGTCACCAGCTCGGTGCCCGGATGACGGTCGTGCATGTGCCTTTCCAACAGGTCACCCAGGGCGCTGACATCCTCGTCGGCGACCGCGGCGCCAAACAGCACCGTCACCAGGTCGCCCCCGGAGGCCAACAGCAGATCGAGCAGCCCGATCGCCGCCGCGGCGATATCGCCGGCCACGATCAGCACCTCATCGCCGGCGATGCCCAGCCCGTCGCCCGGCTCACAGGTGCCGGCCCAGGTCAACGCTCGCTCGGTGGCCGTGCGCACCGAGCCGTGCCGGGCAGCACCGGCGGCGCGGGCCATGGTGTAGCCGTCGTCGACGGCCTGGCTGGCAGGGTCGTGCACGGCCAGGGCAGCCAGCCCCTGAACCATCGACCCGGTCGGGACCGGCACCACGTCCACGCCCCAGCCCAGGGCCGCGGTACAGCCCGCCACCAGCTCCTCGACGGCGACATACCCGTTGGGCAGCACCATCACCTGGGCGGCACCGGTGTCCACCACCGCCCGCACCAATTGATGGGCGGTGACATCGGGGGCAGGTGCTGAGCATGGATCCGAGGCGTCGGGGCCGGGTCGCAGCACGCAGGCCCCTTCTCCGGCGAACAGCTCGGCGGCGCCGTCGCCGTCGACGACGGCCAGGACGGCCCGTTCCCGTGTCCAGCTGCCCGCCGGCAGCCCATTGGCACCGGAGCTCAGCGCCGAGATCACGATCCTGCTCAATTGTCCCGCTGCAATTCCCGCTTCAACAGCAGCGCCCGCGTCGTCGGTGTGCACGTGCACCGAATAGCTCCGCGACAGGGCGGCCGCGATCGCCACCGAGTCCCCCAGCTCCGCGAGCCGGTCACGCAGGGTGTCCGCCGCTGCTGCATCGCAGCCGGTCAGCAGGTACATCACCTCGAACTGTGGCGCCGGCCGTCCGGCGGGCGCCTCGGCGAGCAGCGGTCGCGGCGCCGGCTCGTAGACCGAGCGGACGGACGTGTGCCCGGTGAGCGTCGCACGCAATGCGTCCAGCATGACCAACAGTCCCCGGCCGCCGGCGTCCACCACACCCGCGTCGGCGAGCACGTGGAGCTGCTCGGGTGTCTTTTCCAGCGCGACGACAGCGGCATCACCGGCGGCGGTCACCGCCTGGGCCAGGGTTTCGCCGGCGTCGGCGCACTGCTGAACGGCGGCGGCTGCGGCCCGCAGCACCGAAACGATGGTCCCCCGGACTTCCTCGCCGCCCATCGAGGCGATGACCAGATCCACCCCACGCCACAGTGCGGCGGCGAGCAGGGCCGCGTCGATCGCGGGCAGTGCGCCGTCCGCTGCCGCGCTCGCGGTGACGTCGGCGATGCCGCGCAGAATCTGCGACAGAATCACCCCGGAGTTTCCCCGTGCCCCGTTGAGCGCGCCGGACGACAGGGCGTTAGCGACCCGCGCGACGTCACCCGCACTGCAGCCGTCATCGGCCCCGGCCACCGCGTCCGCCTCGGCGAGCGCCGCACGCATGGTGAACAGCATGTTCGCGCCGGTGTCGGAATCGGCGACCGGGAACACGTTCAGCCGGTTGATTTCGTCGATGTGGGTGATCAGGTCGCTGACGACGGCGTGCGCCCAATCCCGCAGGGCCGATGCGTCCAGCAGACGACCTGGCGTGTCCACCGTGACCCCACCTCCTCTGCGCCAGCTCCCGGTGGGCGCCAGCGTAGCCCGCCGATAGTGTGGACAGCTTGCGTCGGTTGCTGTTCGGGGCAGGCCGCCAAGCCGGGACGACAAAGCTGCATCGAGCCTAGCCAGCGGGGGTGACAGCACTGGCCGCGGCAGATGGCGTTTTGGCGCTCGCCGAAGACCCCGGCTATCCTGGGACGGCCTGGGCCAGCCGGGCCGTTCCGCCCGGATCGCCGGACCCCCAGCAACCGACTTGAGGAGTTTGAACAATGGCCGCTGTGTGCGATATCTGCGGGAAAGGCCCCGGCTTCGGCAAGTCGGTGTCGCACTCCCACCGCCGCACCAGCCGTCGGTGGGACCCTAACGTCCAGACCGTGCGGGCGGTAAGCCGTCCCGGGGGCAACAAGAAGCGCATCAACGTCTGCACGTCCTGCATCAAGGCGGGCAAGGTCAGCCGCGGCTGACCTTTTCCGGCGAGTCCGCCCTACCGGCTGACCGTCGCGCGGCAGTTTTAGGCCGGTGGCACGCTTCGGTGCGCTTAACGCCGGGCCCGTCGGTGGATCAAGCCTGATCGGGCTAGGCCCAATGCCGGGTCCTGATGCACCCGGCCGCACCCTGATGCAACACAGCCGGGGCGCCTTTGCCGGACGATGGCTCCCCATCGTCAAACAGCCTGAGCCACAAAAAGACTGACGGCGCCGTAGCGCCGGGAACCCTCAGCATCAAACCGACCCGCTGTCAATTGTTTCTGTCCATCGATCGATAGCAGATCGATATTTGACAGCAACACTTGCCACCGGCATCTTTTTGCGTGTCGGCGATCACATCCCGGGAAGGCGGGGACGCGGTAAGCGAGATACCGCCAGGCCTGACCACCGGCTCCTGGACGGTGATCAAACACGTTGGCTCCGTAGGTGATCAGCCCACTGAACGCCCGTCGCGAACGAAGGTGCAGGTAGTCGGAATGTTGTGGGAAGAGGTGCGGCTGTGACGATATGCGTGGTTGAAACTTTGGCCGCCGTTGCAGGCGTGGTGCAGGCGTCGGCGGCTCAGCCGGCTGCGACCCGTGCTGGTATGACGCCGGCGACGGCGCAAGCGGCGGAGGGCTGCTCCGGAGTCGGGTTCAGCGCGACTGGGACAGATTGCACCGATCACGTGATAGCGGCCCCGTGCGGGAGCTGCGGGGGTTCGGCATGACGGCACCGGTGTGGCTGGCTTCGCCGCCGGAGGTTCATTCGGCCTTGCTCAACGCCGGGCCCGGTCCCGCACCATTGCTGGCCGCCGCCGCGGGATGGGTGTCTCTCAGCGCCGAATATGCTTCTGTGGCTGCAGAACTCACCGAGATGTTGGGCGCGATGCAGGCTGGGGCGTGGCAGGGGCCCAGCGCGGAGATCTGCGTGGCCGCCTACGCGCCGTATGTGAGATGGCTGACTCAGGCCAGCACCGATAGCGCCGCAGCCTCGGAGGCACATCAGGCGGCGGCAGCCGCCTACGTCAGCGCGGTGACAGCGATGCCGACGCTGCCGGAGTTAGCCGCCAATCACACTACCCACGCGGTGTTGCTGGCGACGAATTTCTTTGGCGTGAACACCATCCCGATAGCACTCAATGAGGCCGACTATGTGCGGATGTGGATTCAGGCCGCAACCACGATGAGCGTTTACGACGCAGTCTCTGCCGCCGCATTGGCGTCGATGCCACACACCCCACCGGCACCAATCATTATCAAACCCGGCACCGGTCTGGCCGGCGATATCGTAGCCGGCGCTGAGCACGTCATCAGCTACCAGCCCTTTCCGATATGGCAGATCTTGTGGGACATGATCAAAGTCGTTGGCACCGAAATTCTCGCCGTTCCAGCCCTTGCAATTTTCACACTCATGATGGCTTTCTACACACCAATAGTCTTGTTATTTATTGGATACTTGGTCTTGATTGGCAACACGCATTTGGCGCTTGAAGCCCTCGCATATCTGGAGCTCGCGTGGCTCACTGTTGGAATAGAAACGTTCGCTACTGTGTTTCTTCCTTTCGTCTTCGGTTATGAAGTCGGCAATCTGGTGATCCAATGGATCATGGGGCTGAACCTTGGGATTCTTCCCACCCTGGCGGGTCCGGTAGCCGCGGCGACGGCACTGCCGGTTTCGGCTGCTTCCGCCAGCTCGAGCGTGAGCGCTGTGGCGGGTATGGTCGCCACACCTGTGGCGGGGGTAGCGGTCGGTGCTGTTGAGCCCACAACCGTGTTGTCACAAGCGCAGTTGGTGTCGGTCGCAACGGCCGGCAGTTGCTCGCCCGCGCCGGTGCCGCTGGCGGCTTCGGATCACGGTGCGGGCGCCCTCCGGTTTGCCGGCACCGGGCCACCAGGAAGCCCCGCACACGCTGCCGGTTTGGCCACGCTGGGCGGTGGCGAGGCGGGGGCCGGCCCGCAGCTGCCGATGTTGCCGAATTGTTGGAATGTGAGTCAGTTGGCGTGACCAATGCGGGAAGTTTTTGGCCGTGGGAAGAAGGCGGCCGAAATGGTCACTGACGAATCTCTCGCACGCGCGTCGTCAAGGAACCGGCAGGCTTGTTGGCGCCGCGTCGAACGTGTAACTGCTGGCGAGATCTCGCCGGCGGATTCACAACGGCTGCACGCTCGCCCGAAGCAGAAGCCGGTCGACAAATCCTCACCGATGCGCCCGCAGCCCCCTCACCTCGGTCACGGTAGCTGCCAATCGATCGGGTCGGCACCCATCCCCGCAAGCAGCTCGTTGGCACGGCTGAACGGCCGTGAGCCGAAGAACCCCCGCGACGCCGACAGCGGCGACGGATGCGGCGATTCGATGGCGACACATTTCCCGGCGGCCAACATCGGTTTGAGCGTCGACGCGTCACGCCCCCACAGGACGGCCACCAGGGGCCGCGACCGCGAGACCAGCGCTCGAATCGCACACTCGGTCACCACTTCCCAGCCCTTACCCCGATGCGACGCCGGATTACTCGGGCGCACGGTCAGCACCCTGTTCAACAACATCACGCCGCGCTGCGCCCAGGGCGTCAGATCACCGCACGAGGGCTGCGGATAGCCCAGGTCGGCTGCATACTCCTCGAAGATATTGGCCAGGCTGCGCGGTAGCGGACGCACCTCGGGGGCTACCGAAAAGCTCAGTCCCACCGCATGTCCGGGTGTCGGATACGGATCCTGCCCGACGATCAGGACCCGCACCTGGTCGAATGGAAAAGTGAAGGCGCGCAATACGTTCGGCCCCGCCGGCAGGTATTTGCGGCCGGCCGCGATCTCGGCGCGCAGAAACTGCCCCATCTGGGCCACCTGGTCGGCCACCGGGTGCAACGCGGCGGCCCAGCCCTGCTCGACGAGTTCGCTCAGCGGACGTGCGCTCACTGCAGGCCTTGCGCGAGGAGCACCGCGGTATCGGCATCCGCCCGGCGGTCTTTCGAAATCTCTTGGTACTCAGGCGATTGTGCCCAACCATGGACTGTGGCCTCGTCGGGAAACGACATCAGCACCACTTTCTGACGGTCCCACTGCCCCTCGATCACCTGGGGTGACTCGTCGGCAGCAAGCAACCTTCCCGGGTGACGACGAAACACTTCCATGAACCTGGTCTGGTACCGGTCATATGCTGCCCGATCGGTGAATCTCAGCTGGGCGATCGCGTAGCCGGTCACCGCGTCACCCTACTCAATGGCGTACTCAATCGAACGACTGCCAACCCGCATATCCGCCCCATTCGTTGCCGTCGACCAGCACCCGGCGCGGACCGTCGACCACCTGCCCGATGACGCGCCAACCGGCCGGCACCGCGTCGGCGAAACACGCCGCCAGGGCGTGGTCTTCGCCGCCACCGAGCACCCAGTGCCACGGATCGGCGCCCACGACGTCGGCGGCCGCGGTCAACGCGGCGTGGTCGTGGGCCAGCGCCGCGGTCGACACGTCGATACCGACCGCGGACGCCTGCGCGACATGGCGCAGATCGGCGACCAGGCCGTCGGAGATGTCGATCATGGCCTGAGCCCCCGCGGCGGCGGCCGCCACGCCCTGCCGATATGGCGGCTGCGGCACCAGATGACGCCGCCGTAGCTCGTCGAATCCGTCAATCCCGTTGAGCCACAACTGATATCCGGCCACCGAGCGGCCCAAGTCACCGGCCACCGCGACGACCGAGCCGGGTTTGGCGCCGGAGCGCCGCACCGGTGCGCGTCCCTCGAGGTCCCCCAGCACCGTCACCGACACCACCCACTGCGGGCAGCGAACCAGATCGCCTCCGACGATGCCGGCGCCGATTCGGTCCGCCTCGTCCCACATCCCGTCGACCAGGGCGCTTACCTGGGCCGCGGGTGTGTCGGTGGGCGCCCCGAAGCTCACCACGAACGCGGTACAGCGCGCGCCCATGGCCGCGATGTCGGCAGCGTTCTGGGCGATCGCCTTGCGGCCGACGTCGTGGGGTGTCGACCAGTCCAGCCGAAAGTGCCGGTCCTGCACCAGCATGTCGGTCGACATCACGACGCGGCCGTCGGGGGCGGCGACCACCGCGGCGTCGTCGCCCGGCCCGAGCTCGACGACAGGAGGCTGACGGCGACCGGCCACCAACCGGTCGATCATGGCGAACTCCCCGAGCTGTTGCAGCGTCGGAGACTCCCCCGATGCGTCCTCGCGCACGCCACCTCCTGCGGGACGTCTCACCCGGGTTCCCTGCCCGCCCGGGTGGACCGCGTTAGTGTATGAGCTCGGGCGACTCGAACATCCGGGCGGGAGGTCGGTGGCCCTGGGACAGCCGGGCAGTCAAGGTGAGTCGGAGGTGGCCGGCCAGGTGACGGGCGACGCCCTTCGCAACCCCGAAGCCGAAGCAGACGGTCCGCCACGCATCCTGATCATTGCGGCTGCGGCACTGGCCGTGGCGGCGGTCGGGGTGATCCTGGTGATCGCGGCGATCCGCCACCCCCGGCAACAACCGGTCACCGTTGCGGCACTGCCGGCCCCACAAGCCGGCAGTGCCGCCTGCCATACGCTGACGGCCGCGCTTCCGCAGCGCCTGGGTGACTATCAGCGGGTGCCGATTGCGCAACCGGCCCCGGAGGGCGCGAGCGCGTGGAGCTCCGGGCCCGGCCGTGAGCCGGTCATCATGCGTTGCGGCCTCGACCGCCCGGCCGACTTCGTCGTGGGCGCGCCGATCCAGATCGTCGACCGGGTGCAGTGGTTCCGGGTGACCGACGAAACCTCATCGGACGGCAGGTCCACCTGGTACACGGTCGACCGTCCGGTGTACCTGGCCCTGACGTTGCCGGCAGGGTCGGGGCCGACGCCGATCCAGGAGCTGTCCGAGGTCATCGACCGCACCATCGCGGCCGTGCCGATCGACCCGGCGCCAACCGGTTAGCGCAGGCCCACTCCCCGGGCCAGCGCCGTCTCCACCATGGTCGCCAACAGCGTGGGATAGTCGACGCCGCTGGCCGCCCACATCCTGGGGTACATCGAGATCGTGGTGAACCCCGGCATGGTGTTGATTTCGTTGATCACCGGGCCCTCCTCGGTGAGGAAGAAGTCCACCCGGGCCAGGCCCTGGCAGTCGATGGCATGGAACGCGCGGATCGCCAGGTCCCGCACCGCGTCGGCGACGTCGTCGTCGACCTTGGCGGGCACATCCAGCTCGGCTGCGTCGTCGAGGTATTTGGTCGCGAAGTCATAGAAGGCGTCCTCGCGTCCGCGCACCCCGGCCACCCGGATCTCCCCCAGCGTACTGGCCTGCACCGTGCCGTCCGGGAATTCGAGCACACCGCATTCCAGCTCACGGCCATTGACGGCGGCCTCGACGATCACCTTCGGATCGTGGCGACGCGCCTCGGCGACGGCGGCGGGCAGCTCATCCCAGCTCGACACCCGGCTGACACCGATCGACGAGCCGCCGCGCGCCGGCTTGACGTATGCCGGCAGCCCGAGCCGCTCGCATTCGGCGCGACTCAATGCCGGCCGCGACGGGCGCAGCACCGCGTGCGGCCCGACCGGAAGCCCGTCAGCGGCCAGCAACTTCTTGGTGAATTCCTTGTCCATGCCGGCGGCACTGGCCAGCACACCGGCCCCGACATAGGGCACACCGGCAAGCTCGAGCAGTCCCTGGATGGTGCCGTCCTCCCCGTAGGGGCCGTGCAGCACCGGGAACACCACGTCGACGGAGGCCAATACCTCACCGGCACCCGGCGGCAACGACACCAGTCGGCCGCCCCACTGCGGGTCGGCGGGCAACGCCAGCAACGTGCCCGATTCGGAGCTGACCGCAGGCAGTTGCCGGTCGGCGATGGCCAGGGCCCCGGGGTTGCCGTCGGTGAGCACCCACGAGCCTTGCGGCGTGATGCCGATCGCGATCACCTCGAACCGCTGCGGGTCCAGGTTGCGCAGGATGCTGCCCGCCGACACGCAGGAAATGGCGTGCTCGTTGCTGCGGCCGCCGAACACGACGGCAACCCGGGCACGCCGGTCGGTGGCACTCACAACCTCAGAGGCTACCGGGTGGGGCGCGACGGCACCCGGCTCCCGCCCTCCGCCCGCCCGCGCGCTTGCCCGACGACGATGCGCCGAGCCTGTAATTTCGCAGCGGAAGTGCGAGTAGCGGCCTGCACAATTACAGGCTCGACAACATGCGGCTGCCCTACTCGGGTTTGGTGCTGCGACCCAACAACAGCGCAATCGCCTCATTCACCGACAGCCCCCTATGGCAGACCCGGTGCACGGCGTCGGTCAACGGCATCTCGACGTCGTAGCTGGACGCCAGCGCGAGCACCGCCTCACACGACGTCACCCCCTCGACGACATGGCCGTCGCGGTGCTGCAACGCCGATTCCATGGTCTCGCCCCGGCCCAGTCGCTCCCCGAACGACCGATTGCGGGAATGCGGTGAGGTGCAGGTAGCGACCAGGTCCCCTACCCCGGCCAGCCCGGCCAGTGTCGCGCCTTTGGCGCCCAGCGCGATCCCGAGCCGCATGATCTCGGCCAGCCCGCGGGTGATGATGGCCGCCGCGGTGTTTTCGCCCAACCCGACGCCGACGGCCATCCCGCAGGCCAGCGCGATGACGTTCTTGCACGCGCCGCCGATCTCGGTTCCGATGACATCGCTGTTGGTGTACGGACGGAAGTAGCCACTGTTGAGCGCACGCTGCAGGGCGACCGCCCGGCCGGAGTCGCTGCATGCGACGACGGTGGCCGCCGGCTGACACTCGGCGATCTCACTGGCCAGGTTGGGCCCGGAGATCACCGCGACGTGTGCCGGGTCTACTCCGGTCACCGCGGTGATCACCTGGCTCATCCGCATCAGGGTGCCGAGCTCGATGCCCTTGGCCAAACTGACCAGGGTCGCGTCCTCGGGCAACAAGCCGGCCCACCGCTCCAGATTGGCGCGCAGCGTCTGCGCCGGAACGCCCAGCAGGACTGTAGCCGCGCCGCTGAGCGCCTCCTCGGCCTCAGGGGTGGCGCGGATGCCGAGGGGCAGCAACGTGCCGGGCAGATAGTCGGGGTTGTATCGGGTGCTGTTGATCTGCTCGGCGACGTCGGCTCGTCGGGCCCACAGGATGACCTCACCACCGGCGTCGGCCAACACCTTGGCCAGCGCGGTGCCCCACGCGCCGGCCCCCATCACCGCAACGGTACCCATGCCGGCCATCCGCACCCCCTTTTGTCCGTTATGGCAGCTGTAGCCGCTACACAGTAGACCCGGCAGCTGGCCGCCGCCATGTCCAGCCCGACGCTCACCGTTCACCCCGAAACCGGCGCTGGCAGGATGACCTTCATGAGCGGCACACGGGCCGACGGTAGCGGTGATGTCGGCTTGATCATCGCCGTCAAGCGGTTGGCGGCCGCCAAGACCCGGCTGGCCCCGGTGTTCTCGGCGCGGACGCGGGAGAATGTGGTACTGGCCATGCTGGTCGACACGCTGACCGCGGCAACTCGCGTGCGCGCATTGCACTCGATCACCGTCATCACCCCCGACGAGGCTGCCGCGGCTGCGGCAGCCGGGCTCGGCGCCAAGGTGCTGGCCGACCCGACGCCGCAAGACGATGCCGACCCGCTCAACAACGCCATCGCTGTCGCCGAACGCACGATGGCCGGATCCTTAGCGAGTCTTGTTGTGCTGCAAGGTGATTTGCCGGCACTACAGCCGCAGGAGCTTGCCGAGGCGATCGCTGCGGCACGCCAGCACCAGCGCAGCTTCGTCGCCGACCGGTGCGGCACCGGAACGGCCGCGCTGTGTGCCTTCGGCGCCGCACTCGACCCGCGGTTCGGGGCGGATTCGTCCGCGCGGCACCGCCGTTCGGGTGCGGTCGAGCTCACCGGCGCCTGGCCCGGCCTGCGGTGCGATGTCGACACACCGGCGGACTTGGCGGCCGCGCGCCGCCTGGGCGTCGGGCCGGCGACCGCGCGAGCCATCGGTCACCGGTAGCCGATGGTGCGGGCCCGTCCGAACGTGAACGGCACACCAACGTCAGATTGATGTCGACCGGGTGGTGGCAACGTCACCGGGTGATAAGCAATGATCGCTGGGTGACCGAAACCGAAACCAGTCCAGTCACAGAGGCGCAGCCAGACGAAGGTGCATGGCATCAAGGCGACTCGGCACTGACGGCACCCCCGGCTGCGACCCCCGCGGCGATCACCGACCAGCTGCCCGAAGACCGCTACCTCAACCGCGAGCTGAGCTGGCTGGATTTCAATGCCCGGGTGCTGGCGCTTGCCGCCGACAACTCCATGCCGTTGTTGGAGCGAGCCAAGTTCCTGGCGATCTTCGCGTCCAACCTCGACGAGTTCTACATGGTTCGGGTGGCCGGTCTCAAACGCCGCGACGAAATGGGGCTGTCGGTGCGTTCCGCCGACGGCTTGACGCCGCGCGAGCAGCTGGGCCGGATCGGCGAGCAGACCCAGCAGATCGCCGGCCGGCACGCCCGGGTGTTCCTCGATTCGGTGCTGCCGGCGCTCGGTGAGGAGGGTATCTACATCATCACCTGGGCCGATCTGAATGACACTGAGCGCGAGCAACTGTCGATCTACTTCAACGACCAGGTCTTCCCCGTCCTGACCCCGCTGGCCGTGGACCCCGCGCACCCGTTCCCGTTCGTCAGCGGGCTCAGCCTGAACCTGGCGGTCACCGTGCGCCAACCCGACGACGGCGGTCAACACTTCGCCCGGGTCAAGGTGCCCGACAACGTCGACCGCTTTGTCGAGCTGGTCGGCCACAGCGATGGCGAAGGCGGCGAAGGTCAAACGGTCCACCGGTTCCTGCCGGTGGAGGAGCTCATCGCGGCCTTCCTTCCGGTGCTGTTCCCGGGAATGGAAATCGTCGAGCATCACGCGTTCCGGATCACCCGCAACGCCGACTTCGAAGTCGAAGAGGACCGCGACGAAGATCTGCTGCAGGCGCTCGAACGGGAACTGGCGCGGCGCCGGTTCGGATCGCCGGTGCGGCTCGAAGTCGCCGACGACATGACTGAAGGCATGCTGGAGTTGCTGCTGCGCGAACTCGACGTCCATCCCGGTGACGTCATCGAGGTACCGGGGCTGCTGGATCTGTCGTCGTTATGGCAGATTTACGGCCTGGACCGTCCGGCGCTCAAAGACCGGACATTCGTTCCAGCCACCCATCCCGCGTTCGCCGAGCGGGAAACACCCAAGAGCATCTTCGCGACGCTGCGCGAGGGCGACGTGCTGGTGCACCATCCCTATGATTCGTTCTCCACGAGCGTGCAGCGGTTCATCGAGCAGGCTGCCGCAGATCCCGACGTGCTGGCGATCAAGCAGACGCTGTACCGCACCTCCGGGGATTCCCCGATTGTCCGGGCCTTGATCGACGCCGCCGAAGCGGGCAAGCAGGTGGTCGCGCTGGTCGAGATCAAGGCCCGCTTCGACGAGCAGGCCAACATTCGGTGGGCACGCCAACTCGAGCAGGCCGGCGTGCACGTGGCCTACGGGATCGTCGGACTCAAGACCCACTGCAAGACCGCGTTGGTCGTTCGCCGCGAGGGCCCGTTGATCCGGCGGTATTGCCATGTCGGGACCGGCAATTACAACAGCAAGACCGCCCGGCTGTACGAGGACGTCGGCCTGTTGACGGCCGCGCCCGATATCGGAGCCGACCTGACCGACTTGTTCAATTCGCTGACCGGTTACTCGCGCAAGCTCTCCTATCGCAATCTGTTGGTGGCTCCGCACGGGATTCGCACCGGCATCATCGACCGCGTCGAGCGGGAGGTGGCCGCACACCGGGAAAACGGTAACGGGCGCATCCGGCTCAAGATGAACGCCCTTGTCGACGAACAGGTCATCGACGCGCTCTACCGCGCATCGCGGGCGGGAGTGCCCACCGAGGTGGTGGTGCGCGGCATCTGCGCGTTACGTCCCGGCGCGGAAGGCTTCTCGGAAAACATCACCGTGCGCTCCATTCTGGGCCGCTTCCTGGAACACTCGCGAATCCTGCATTTCCGCGCCATCGACGAGTTCTGGATCGGCAGCGCCGACATGATGCACCGCAACCTCGACCGGCGTGTTGAGGTGATGGCTCAGGTCAAGGATCCGAGGCTGACCGCACAGCTGGATGATTTGTTCGAGTCCGCGCTGGACCCGGCCACCCGCTGTTGGGAGCTGGGCCCGGACGGACAATGGACGGCGGCGCCCCAGGCCGGCCGCAGTGTCCGCGACCACCAGGTATCGCTGATGGAGCGGCACCGCAGTCCCTGACACTGGGTGGCGATTCCGCTGATTTGTGCCACATCCACGACCGCGAGCGGCCCAGGCCGAATTGACCTGCAGGAGTTAACGTGTCGATCCCCAACACGTCCGTCCGCCGATGTACGGGGGGCAGGATCGTGTATGCCGCCGGCGCGGTGTTGTGGCGGCCGGGAAAGGCCAAGGGAGCAGTCGAGATAGCCGTGATCCACCGTCCCCGTTACGACGACTGGTCACTACCCAAGGGCAAGGTGGATCCCGGGGAAACGACAGCGGTGGCGGCGGTGCGCGAGGTGTTCGAGGAGACCGGTCAGCAGGTGCACCTCGGCCGGCGTCTGACCATGACTAGCTACCCGATCGACCAAGGTGTCAAAAAGGTCTACTACTGGGCGGCGCGCCGCATCGGCGGGGAATTCGTTCCCGGTAGCGAAGTCGACGATCTGGTCTGGTTGCCGATCGCCGGCGCCATGGCGCGAATCGACTATGCACAGGATCGAAAGGTCTTGCGCCGGTTCGCCAAACAGCCGGCGGACACCAAGACGGTGCTGGTGGTCCGGCACGGTACCGCCGGCAGCAAGTCCCGCTTCCGCGGCGACGACACCAAGCGACCGCTGGACAAGAAAGGACGTGCGCAGGCGGAGGCGCTTGTCGGGCAGTTACTGGCCTTCGGCGCCAGCACCATCTACGCCGCCGACCGGCTGCGCTGCCATCAGACGGTGCAGCCGCTCGCCGAGGAACTGGGCGTGAGCATTCACAACGAACGCGCCCTCACCGAGGAGTCCTACGCCAAGAACCCCAAACGGGCCCGGCATCGGGTGCTGCGGATCGCCGCGCAGCCGGGCACGCCGGTGATCTGCACGCAGGGCAAGGTAATTCCGGATCTCATCGCATGGTGGTGCGACCGCGACGCCGTGCGCCCAGACAAGTCCCGCAACCACAAAGGCAGCACCTGGGTGCTTTCGCTCTCCGGCGGACGGCTCATTGCGGCCGACCATATCGGCGGCGCGCTGGCCGCCAACGTGCGGGCCTAACGCTGGCCTAACGCGGCCTAACGCACAGATACCCTTTGGGCGGCATCGCTGCCACCCAAAGGGTATCGGCGGTGTACTGACTTACTTGCGACCGCGCCTGGTGCTCGTCGCCTTCTTGGCCGGCGCCTTGGTGGCCGGCCGCTTCGCCGCGGCCTTCTTCGCCGGCGCCTTGGTGGCCGCCTTACGCACCGGCGCCTTAGCGGCGGTCTTCTTCGCCGTTGCCTTGGTCGCCTTGGCGGGCGCCTTGGTCGCGGCCTTCTTAGCGGGCGCCTTGGTCGCGGCCTTCTTGGCGGGCGCCTTGGTCGCGGCCTTCTTGGCGGGTGCCTTGGTCGCGGCCTTCTTGGCGGGCGCCTTGGTCGCGGCCTTGCGCACGGGCGCCTTCTTCGCCGCCTTCTTGGCGGCACTCGTCCCCACGCCACGCTTCACGGCGGGGCCTTCCGCCGGGAGCTTCTGTGCCCCAGCCACAACCGCTTTGAATTGCGCGCCGGGCCGGAACGCCGGGACCGAAGTCGGCTTCACCTTCACCGTCTCGCCGGTACGGGGATTGCGAGCCACACGGGCCGCGCGGCGGCGCTGTTCGAAGACGCCGAATCCGGTAATGGTTACGCTGTCGCCCTTGTGCACGGCGCGCACAATGGTGTCGACGACATTCTCGACCGCGGCGGTCGCCTGGCGACGGTCCGAGCCCAATTTCTGTGTGAGCACGTCAATGAGCTCTGCTTTGTTCATCCAACCCTCCGAAGCTAGTGGTCCTCGTTAATGGAACCGACTAGTGGACACGGTAAACCCTCACCTGGCAAATCGCCAAGAGCCACGCGCAATTTCGGGACCCCGGAACGGCAATTTTCGCAATCCGATTGCCGCCCTTGACCGGTGGCGCGGCCTCCAAATGAACCCGGCCCGCCCGCTTTACCGAGGGTTGCGGCCGCCGAAATTCCGCATCGATCGACCCTTCACGAGCCGGGCATAGTGCGTGGTTTCCACGCTGGGTAAGCCGCTTCATAAGCCTCGATTTCGTCGAGTTTCCGCAGCGTAAGGGCTATATCGTCAAGGCCTTCAAGCAATCGCCACGCGGTGTGGTCGTCAATCCTGAACGGCAACACCGCTGTTCCGGCGGTGATATTTCGATCTTGAAGATTGACAGTGATTTCCAAACCCGGACTCTGCTCGATGAGCTTCCAAAGAAGTTCGACTCCGTCTTGGTCGACTTCGGCGGCCAGCAGCCCCGCCTTGCCGGCGTTGCCCCGGAAGATGTCACCAAATCGAGATGAGATAACCGCCCGGAATCCGTAGTCCATGAGCGCCCAGACCGCATGCTCCCGCGAAGACCCGGTACCGAAATCCGGCCCGGCGACCAAGACCGAGCCCCGGTCAAAGGGACTGAGGTTCAGCACGAACGACGGATCCGAGCGCCAACTCGCGAACAATCCGTCCTCGAAACCGGTTCGGGTGACCCGCTTCAGGAACACCGCGGGGATGATCTGGTCGGTATCGACATTGGACCGTCGCAGCGGCACGCCAATGCCGGTGTGAGTGTGAAAGGCTTGCATGCTGTTCCCCTAACCCGTTGAGTTCAATTCAAATCGGCCGGCGCGGAAAGGGTGCCGCGAACCGCGGTCGCGGCGGCCACGGCCGGTGAAACCAAATGCGTACGGCCCCCCTTTCCCTGTCGCCCTTCGAAGTTGCGGTTGGACGTCGCGGCGCAGCGCTCCCCGGGAGCGAGCTGATCCGGGTTCATTCCCAGGCACATCGAGCATCCCGCCTGCCGCCATTCAGCGCCTGCGGCGGTGAAGATCTCGCCGAGGCCTTCTACTTCGGCCTGCGCGCGAACCCGCATGGACCCCGGAACAATGAGCATCCGCACGCCCGGCGCCACCGTGCGGCCGCGCAAGACATCGGCCACCACCCGCAGGTCTTCAATGCGGCCATTGGTACACGACCCGACGAACACGGCGTCGACGGCAATGTCGCGCATTGCCGTTCCGGGCCGAAGGTCCATATAGGCCAACGCTTTCTCGGCAGCCTGGCGCTCGGCGTCGTCGGCCATCAGCTCCGGGTCGGGCACCGCGCCGGCCAGCGGCACGCCTTGTCCGGGGTTTGTTCCCCAGGTGACAAAGGGGCTCAACGAGGCGGCGTCGAGGTACACCTCGGTGTCGAAGACGGCGCCGGGGTCGGTCCGCAATTGGCGCCAATAGGCCACAGCGGCGTCCCACCGGTCACCGGTCGGCGCGTGCGGACGTCCGCGCAGGAACTCGTACGTGGTTTCGTCGGGGGCCACCATGCCGGCTCGGGCACCGGCTTCGATGCTCATGTTGCAGATCGTCATGCGGGCTTCCATGGACAGCGATTCGATGGCGGCGCCCCGGTATTCGATCACATGACCCTGTCCGCCGCCGGTGCCGATCTTGGCGATCAGCGCCAGGATGATGTCCTTGGCCGATACGCCGGGCGGCAGTTGCCCTTCGACATTGACCGCCATGGTCTTGAATGGCCGCAGCGGCAGCGTCTGGGTTGCCAGCACGTGCTCGACTTCGGAAGTGCCGATACCCATTGCCAACGCGCCGAATGCGCCGTGGGTCGAGGTATGGCTGTCGCCGCAGACGATCGTCATTCCCGGTTGGGTGAGGCCCAATTGCGGTCCGACGACGTGCACAATGCCCTGCTCGATATCGCCCATCGGATGCAGCCGGATACCGAATTCGGCGCAGTTGCGCCGCAACGTCTCCACCTGGGTGCGCGAAACCGGGTCGGCGATCGGCTTGTCGATATCGACGGTGGGCACGTTGTGGTCCTCGGTGGCAATGGTCAGGTCGGGACGCCGCACTCGGCGACCGGCCAGCCGTAAACCGTCGAACGCCTGCGGGCTGGTGACCTCGTGCACCAGATGCAGATCGATGTAGATCAAGTCGGGCCCGTCTCCTTGTTCAGAGGCGCCACCGGACACCACAACGTGGTCGTCCCAAACCTTCTCCGCCAACGTGCGGGGCCTGCGATTCTCGACTGCCATCACGAATTGCCTCGATTCACTCAGTTCGGGCTGTTGTCTCAGAATATGAGACGTTAGTATCTCGTTATGAGACAGCATAGCGGTATCGGCGTCCTCGACAAAGCCGTGAGTCTGCTGCACGCGATCGCGGAATCTCCGTGCGGACTGGCCGAACTCTGTGACCGAACCGGCCTGCCGAGGGCCACCGCATACCGGCTGGCAGCCGCTCTCGAGGTGCATCGCCTGCTGGGCCGCGACGAGGAAGGCCGGTGGCGGCTTGGTCCCGCGGTGTCCGAACTCGCGGCCCAAGTCAACGATTCGCTGCTCGCCGCAAGCAACCCGGTGCTGCCGAAATTGCGGGAGACCACCGGCGAGAGCGTCCAGTTGTATCGTCGCGAGGGCACCACGCGGGTCTGCGTGGCTGCGCTGGAACCGGTTGCGGGCCTTCGCGATACGGTTCCGGTCGGAGCGAGATTGCCGATGACGGCCGGCTCGGGGGCCAAAGTGCTGCTGGCCCATAGCGACGCGGCGACCCAACAGGCGGTGTTGCCGCATGCCAAATTCAGCGAACGGGTGCTCGCCGAAGTGCGCCGGCGCGGTTGGGCACAAAGCGTGGCTGAACGCGAGCCCGGGGTGGCCAGCGTTTCGGCTCCAGTGCGCAATAACCGCGGTGTCGTGGTCGCTGCCATATCGGTCTCTGGCCCGATCGACCGGATGGGGCGGCGCCCGGGTGCGCGTTGGGCCGCCGACCTGTTGGCGGCGGCGGAGGAGATCACTCGCCGGCTCTAGCGGCCTTACCCCGGGACGCCACCCAGCCCGCTGACGCCGCCGCGTGGGCGTCATGACCACCTGACACACTGACGCCATGGGAACCAACCAGCGCGCGCAGATCGTCATGACCGAGGCGGAAATCGCCGACTTCGTCAGCAGAAGCCGCACCGGCACGCTGGCCACCATCGGGCCGGATGGCCAGCCACACCTGACGGCCATGTGGTACGCGGTGGTCGACGGCGAAATCTGGCTCGAGACCAAGGCCAAATCGCAGAAGGCGGTCAACGTCCGACGCGATCCGCGGGTGAGCTTCCTGCTCGAGGACGGCGACACCTATGACACGCTGCGCGGGGTGTCCTTCGAAGGCGTCGCCGAGATCGTCGACGAGCCCGACGCACTGTTCCGCGTCGGAGTCAGCGTGTGGGAGCGCTACACTGGGCCCTACAGCGACGAACTGAGGCCCATGGTCGACCAGATGATGAACAAGCGCGTCGGCGTCCGCATCGTCAGTCACCGCACCCGCTCGTGGGACCACCGCAAGCTGGGGCTGCCGCACATGCCGGTGGGTGGTTCAACCGCACCGACCATGCTGGGGACCGGTGCGGCTGAAAAGTGACTTTTGTAGCCCCGATGGGATTCGAACCCACGCTACCGCCGTGAGAGGGCGGCGTCCTAGGCCGCTAGACGACGGGGCCAGAACCGATCCGAGCTGTCAGCATAGCTCACCGCGGTAAGCCCACCTAATCACTCGGTATCCGGTTCGTGTCGGTGAGACTTTGCTGGGGTACCAGGACTCGAACCTAGAATGGCTGAACCAGAATCAGCTGTGTTGCCAATTACACCATACCCCATCTGCCGCCTAAAACCGCTGGTCAGCGTGGTTTCTGGGAACCATGGCCGGGTCTCCGCGGACCGCTGCTGCCTGCCGTTGTAGGCCGACGTGCAGACTACCAAAAACTAGCCCGGCCAGTCGCACGCCCGGGTTCTATTCTGCGCGACGCCGCATTTCAGGTGACCCGATCGCGCGCTGAACGAAGCCGCGCCAGGCTGCGGTCGCGGCCGAGCAGCTCCAATGATTCGAACAGCGGCGGGCTGACCGTGGTCCCGGTGGCGGCCACTCGGATCGGTCCGAAAGCCTTGCGGGGTTTGAGATCCAGGCCTTCGATCAGCGCAGCCTTGAGGGCCTCCTCGATGGGGGCGGCGGTCCAGCCGGACACATCTTCGAGCGCGGCCACGGCCGCGGCGAGAACCGGAGCCGCGTCGGGACCCAGTTCCTTGGCGGCGGCTTTGGGGTCGATGGCGTACTGGTCGTCGCTGAGGAACTTCAGCAGATCCCACGCATCGCCGAGCACCACGATCCGGGTCTGCACCAACTCGGCGGCAGTGGCGAAGGCGGCGTCGTCCAACTCGATCCGATGGCCGTGCACTTCCAGGTAATCGCGGAGCCGACGGGTGAAGTCTTCGACATCGAGCATCCGGATGTGCTCGGCGTTGAGCGCGTCGGCTTTCTTCTGGTCGAACCGCGCCGGATTCGAGTTCACGTCGGCCACGTCGAACGCCGCCACCATCTCGTCGAGACTGAACAGATCGCGGTCGTCGGCGATCGACCAGCCGAGCAGCGCGAGATAATTCAACAACCCTTCGGGAATGAAGCCGCGGTCGCGGTGCGCGAACAGGTTCGACTGCGGGTCGCGTTTCGACAACTTCTTGGTCCCTTCTCCCAATACCGTTGGCAGATGGGCGAACTCAGGAACGCGTTCGGCTACCCCGATCCGGATCAGGGATTGGTACAGCGCGAGCTGTCGCGGAGTCGACGGCAGCAGGTCCTCACCGCGCAGCACGTGCGTGATCTTCATCAACGCGTCGTCGCACGGGTTGACCAAGGTGTACAGCGGATCTCCGTTGGCGCGGGTCAACGCGAAGTCAGGCACCGAGCCGGCCGCGAATGTGGTGGGCCCGCGGACCAAGTCGCTCCAGCTGAGATCGGCGTCGGGCATCCGCAGTCGCACCACCGGCTGACGACCCTCTGCCAGGTACGCCGCGCGCTGGGAATCGGTGAGGTGACGGTCGAAATTGTCGTAGCCCAACTTGGGGTTGCGGCCGGCGGCGATATGGCGGGCCTCGACCTCTTCGGGCGTCGAAAAGGCGTAGTAGGCCTCGTCTGCCGCGAGCAGCTGGGCGATGACGTCGCGGTAGATTTCGGTGCGCTGTGACTGACGGTATGGGCCGTAGGGTCCGCCGACCTCGGGCCCCTCGTCCCAGTTCAGGCCAAGCCAGCGCAACGCGTCGAGCAGTGCCAGATAGCTTTCCTCGCTGTCGCGCTGGGCGTCGGTGTCTTCGATGCGAAAGACGAAGGTGCCGCCCGTGTGACGGGCATAGGCCCAGTTGAACAGTGCGGTGCGGACCATGCCGACGTGGGGAATACCGGTGGGCGACGGGCAGAATCGGACCCGAACGCGGGTTTCTTCTTCTTCAGGAGCAGCTGCAGTCACGACTTTCCTTTGCGCACTACGGGATTGGTAAGTGTGCCGATGCCTTCCACGGTGATGCAGACGGTGTCACCGTCTTCGATGGGACCGACTCCGGCCGGTGTTCCGGTGAGAATGAGGTCCCCGGGCAGCAATGTCATGACCGCCGAGATCCATTCCACGATCGCCCCGATGTCGTGGATCATCAGCGACGTGCGGGCCTGCTGTTTGACTTCGCCGTTGACTTCGGTGCGCAGTTCCAGGTCGGCGGGATTCACGTCAGTGACGATCCACGGACCGACCGGACAAAATGTGTCGTGGCCTTTCGCCCGTGTCCATTGGCCGTCGGCCTTCTGCTGATCGCGGGCGGATACGTCGTTGGCGATGGTGTAGCCGAGGACGTTGTCGGCGGCCTGGGCGGCTGGGACGTCCTTGCACGGCCGGCCGATCACTATCGCGAGCTCACCCTCGAAGTGAACCGGTGATGCGTTGGCGGGCAACCGAATCGGTACATTGGGACCAACGATTGCGGTGTTGGGCTTGAGGAATATGACCGGGTCGGCCGGAGCGGGGCCGGTTTGGCCGCCCATTTCGGCGATGTGGTCGGCGTAATTCTTGCCGATGCACACCACCTTGCTGGCAAGTATCGGAGCCAGCAGCCGGACATCGGCCAACGGCCAGGAGCGGCCGGTGAAGGTCGGCGTACCGAAGGGGTGTTCCGCAATCTCCCGGACGGTCATCCCCCCCGGGTCGTCTAGCGAGCCTTCGATGCTGACGAACGCGACTCCGTCAGGACTGGCGATTCGACCAAGGCGCATTCGGATGAGCCTAACGACGGTCGCGAGCCCGGCGCAGCCGGGCGCTGCGGGCCGTCGTCGTCGGACCCAGACGGTCGCGAGCCCGGCGCAGCCGGGCGCTGCGGGCCGTCGTCGTCGGACCCAGACGGTCGCGAGCCCGGCTTGATGGCCACGGAGCCGGGCGCTGCGGGCCGTCGTCGTCGGCCCAGACGGTCGCGAGCCCGGCTTGATGGCCACGGAGCCGGTCAGCAAGGCGCTGCGCTGGTCGATGGTCGCGATTGCGCTGACGGTAACCGCCAGTGCGTTCTCCTTTATCAACGTCGTTCCGCTCATGATTCCCGCACAGGACGCCGCGCGGGGCACCGCATTGGCCGAGGCGGGTCTGCTGTCGGCGATGCCGAGCCTGGGGCATGGTGGTCACGCCATTCGCCTGGGGTTATGTAACGGACCGCATCGGCGAACGCACCGTACTCGCCACGGGATCGGCGCTGACTGCAGTCAGCGCCTTTGCCGCCGCGGCGTCGGTCAACTCGCTGGCGGCGATGGGTGCACTGTTTGGCTTTGGGCGGGATGGCGGCGGCCAGCCGCAATCCCGCCTGCGGCCGCCTGGAGGCGGGGTGGTTTCCGGCGCATCAGCGAGGGCTGGCCATGGGGGTCCGCCAGACCGCGCAACCGTCGGGAATCCCCATGGGCGCCTTAGTGATTCCGCGGCTCGCTGAGCACCGTCCAAGCTTGGGGCCTACTGTTTCCGGCATCGGCGTGCGCGGTGTCGGCCGTAGTCGGCGCCCTGATCGCACACGACCCGCCGCGCAAGCCCCGGACCGCGGCCCACCGTGATGCCGCAGTCGATGACGGTCATGCTGGTGTGGTTGGCCGGCAACCACGGGTGGTCGGTGCGGGCTGCCGGTGCGCTGGTGACCATCACTCAACTACTCGGTGCGCTGACCCGCATTGTGGCCGGCC
Organism: Mycobacterium gastri; assembly: GCF_002102175.1. Lineage (GTDB taxonomy): Bacteria > Actinomycetota > Actinomycetes > Mycobacteriales > Mycobacteriaceae > Mycobacterium > Mycobacterium gastri. Next base: position 54,328 of record NZ_LQOX01000041.1, read on the forward strand.
GCTGGTCCGATTATGTGGGATCGCGCATGCACCCGGTCCGCGTTGTCACGCTCGTCACCAGCGTCACGTTGCTGATGTTGTCCCTGGCCAATCAGCTCGATTCGCCGCTTGCGGTGGCGTTCATGGTGTCCGTCTCGGTCATCGGGGTGATGGACAACGGGCTCGATGCCACTGCGATCACTGAATTCGCCGGACAATTCTGGAGTTGGCGCGCGCTGGGTGTTCAGAACACGACCCAGCGGCTATGGCCTTGGCCGGCCCGCCGGCATTCGGAGCGATGATCACGGTCGGCGGATATCCACCGGCGTTCGCACTGTGCGGTTTGTTCCCACTGGCCGCGGCGCCCTTAGTGCCCGTCGGCTTGCTCCCGCCCGGCGCGGAAGACCGCGCAGCCGAACATGCTGTTGGCCAACTTCAACGGAGACCAGTTCTTGCCCGTCATTGACAGCCGCGTGGGGCGGTCGGGCCGGCGACCTTTCCGGGCGGCCGGAAGGCGCCTGCTTGTGCGAGCATGAGCCAATGCCGCGTCAACCGAGCGACCCAGGCGAATTGAGCTTGTTTGCACGCTGGTCGATCGTGGTCGTCTCGCTGCTGGTGACCGCGAGTTCGTTTCTCTTCATCAACGGCGTTGCCTTCCTGATCCCCCGGCTGGAAGCCGCGCGCGGAACCCCGCTGACCGAGGCAGGTCTGTTGGCGTCGATGCCCAGCTGGGGCATGGTGGTAACGCTGGTGGCGTGGGGCTACGTCCTGGACCGCGTGGGTGAGCGGATTGTAATGACCGTGGGCTCGGTTCTCACTGCGGCGGCCGCCTATGCCGCCGCATCGGTGCACTCGCTGACGCTGATGGGCATCTACCTGTTTCTGGGCGGCATGGCGGCCGCCAGCTGCAACAGCGCCGGCGGCCGGCTGGTATCGGGCTGGTTTCCGCCGCATCAACGAGGACTGGCGATGGGCGTCCGTCAGACCGCGCAACCGCTGGGAATCACGCTGGGCGCACTGGTCATACCCGAGCTGGCCGAAGGTGGCACCCGTGCCGGGCTGATGTTTCCCGCCGTTGCGTGCACCGTGGCCGCGGTGGCCAGCCTGCTCGGAGTAGCCGACGCGCCGCGCAAGTCCCGCAAGGTCGCCACTGACGAAGAGCTGGCCAGTCCGTATCGGGGATCGTCGGTGTTCTGGCGGATCCACGCGGTATCGGCGCTGCTGATGATGCCGCAGACGGTGACCGTGACGTTCATGTTGGTCTGGCTGATCGACCGGCAAGGTTGGTCGGTCGCAGCGGCCGGCGGTCTGGTGACCATTTCGCAGCTGCTGGGTGCGCTGGGCCGGATCGCGGTTGGGCGCTGGTCAGACCACGTCGGCTCACGCATGCGACCCGTCCGCGTTATCGCCGTCGCCGCCGCATCGGCGCTGTTCCTGTTGGCGCTCGCCGACAGGATCGGTTCGCGCTATGACGTGTTATTCATGATCGCCATCTCGGTGATCGCGGTACTCGACAACGGGTTGGAGGCAACGGCGATCACCGAGTTCGCCGGACCCTATTGGAGTGGACGCGCACTGGGGACCCAGAACACCACCCAGCGCCTGGTGGCGGCCGCCGCACCCCCACTGTTCGGTGCGCTTATTACGACGGCGGCCTATCCACTGGCCTGGGGGCTGTGTGGATTGTTCCCACTGGCGGCGGTGCCGTTGGTGCCGACTCGCATGCTGCCGCCCGGCTTGGAGACCCGGGCGCGGCGGCAATCGGTTCGGCGGCATCGCCGGCGACAAGCCATTCGGGCCCGCGAGCTGCCAACCAGGCCGCGGCTGCCCGGCCCATTCGGGCCGTCGAAACGAGGCGGACGAGCACCGACGCCACCGATTTGATCGCTCGGCGGCGGCGCCTCGCGAGGCTTGCCGAAATGGGCGGCCGGCTGGTAACGGGCTGGTTTCCCGCCGAGCTGCGCGGGCTGGCGATGGGAATCCGCCAGACCGTACAACCGCTGGGAATCGGATCGGCTGCGCTGGTGCTCCCTGAGCTCGGCGAACGCTCCATTTCGGTTGCGCTGAATTCCCCGCAACGGTATGCGTATTGTCAGCGCTGCTTTGCGCAGTGTGGGGGCGGCCCGCCGACCACACGGAGTTGGCCAATCCCTACCGCGGCACGGCAGTGCTGTGGCGAATCCACCTCGCGTCTGCCCTGCTCATGGTTCCGCAGACGGTGATTCTGACGTTCATGCTGGTCTGGTTGATCAACAGCCACGGCTGGTCGATCGCGGCAGCCGGCACTCTGGTGACCGTCTCGCAACTGCTGGGCGCGCTTGGCCGCATCGCCGCCGGGCGGTGGTCGGACCATGTCGGGTCGCGAATGCGGCCCATCCGGATCATTGCCGTCGCCGCTGCCCTGGTGATGATGTCGCTGGCGGTGGCCGATCATCTGTACTCGGCTGTCGCGGTGGCGCTCATGGTCGCCGCGTCGGTGATCACCGTGCTCGACAACGGCTTGGCGTTCACCGCGATCCCCGAGCTGGCCGGGCGCTTCTGGAGCGGACGCGCGATGGGCGCCCAGAACACCACCCAGCGACTCGCCGCGGCAATCGGACCGCCGGTGTTCGGCGAGGCAGCCGAGGTGTCCGGCTTTCTGCTGGCCTTCGCGGTGTGCGGACTGTTTCCGCTGCTGGCGTGACCGATTGTGCCGTAGCACGCGCGCGCACGCCCGAGCGGCAGGCTAGAGCGCCGTGGCAATCCGGTCGCCCACGGCGGTGGTGGCCAGTCGTTCGTCCCCCCGAGTCGCCAAGTAGGCTTCGACCGCCCGGTCCACCCGGCCCGCGGCGTCGTCCGCGCCGACGTGGGCAAGCAGCAGCGCCACCGACATGATCGCCGCGGTCGGATCGGCAATGCCCTGACCGGCAATGTCGGGCGCGCTGCCATGCACCGGCTCGAACATCGACGGGTTGGTCCGGGTCGCGTCGATATTTCCACTGGCAGCCAAGCCGATTCCGCCGCACACCGCCGCCGCCAGGTCGGTGATGATGTCGCCGAACAGGTTGTCGGTGACGATGACGTCGAAGCGACCGGGGTCGGTGATCATGTGGATGGTCGCCGCGTCGACGTGCTGATACGCCACCTCGACGTCGGGATACTTCTCGCCGATCTCCTGCACGGTTCGCCACCACAGCGCGCCGGCGAACGTGAGCACGTTTGTCTTGTGCACCAGCGTCAGGTGCTTGCGGCGCCGCTGGGCTCGCTCGAACGCGTCTTGGACAACTCGGCGCACCCCGAATGCGGTGTTCACGCTGACTTCGGTGGCCACCTCGTGGGGCGTGCCGACCCGAATCGCACCGCCGTTTCCGGTGTAGGGACCCTCGGTTCCCTCGCGTACCACCAGGAAGTCGATCTCGGGGTTGCCCGCCAGGGGGCTGCTCACTCCCGGGTACAGCCGAGCCGGCCGCAGATTGATGTGGTGGTCCAGCTCGAAACGCAGTCGCAGCAACAAGCCGCGCTCGAGGACACCGCTGGGCACCGACGGGTCGCCGATCGCCCCGAGCAGGATGGCATCGTGCTCGCGCAGTTCGGCGAGCACCGAGTCCGGCAACAGCTCGCCGGTGGCATGGAACCGCCGGGCGCCGAGGTCGTAGCTGGTCTTCTGCACGCCCGGCAGCACCGCGTCGAGGACCTTGACCGCTTCGGCCACCACCTCGGGACCGATCCCGTCGCCTGCGATGACCGCGAGCTTCACGACAGGTCAACCACTTCGAGCTTGTCAGCGCCGACTGCAGCCACGATCGCCGACCGGACCTCGTTCGGCACATCCCGGTCCAACCGCAGCAGGATCGTCGCACCCGGACCCTCGACGTCCTCGGACAGCTGCGCGGCGTGGATGTTCACTCCGACCCCGCCGAGCAGAGTGCCGATCTTGCCCAGAGCTCCCGGCCGGTCGACGTAGTGGACGACGAGGTTGATCCCTTCGGCACGCATGTCGAAGTGGCGACCGTTGATCTGCACAATCTTCTGGGTCAATTGCGGGCCATACAGCGTGCCCGAGACATCCACGACGGAGCCTTCCGCGCCGACCGCACGAACGTCGACGACACTGCGGTGGTTCGGGCTTTCCGAGGCCTTCCTGATCTCCGCGGAGACCCCGCGCTCGGCGGCCAGCGCCGGGACGTTGACAAAGGTCACCGGATCCTCGATCACCGCCGAGAACAGCCCGCGCAGCGCCGATAGTTTCAGCACCTCAACGTCTTCGGAGGACAGCTCGCCGCGGACCTGTACCGACAATGACACCGGCATGCCGTCGGAGAGGGCGGCCGCCAGCACGCCGAGCTTGCGCACCAGGTCCAGCCAGGGCGCCACCTCTTCGTTGACCACTCCCCCGCCGACGTTGACCGCGTCGGGAACGAACTCCCCGGCCAGCGCCAACCGGACGCTTTCGGCGACATCGGTTCCCGCCCGATCCTGGGCTTCCACGGTGGACGCCCCCAGGTGCGGTGTGACGACCACCTGCGGCAGCTCGAACAGCGGGCTGTCGGTGCACGGCTCGCTGGCGAACACGTCGAGACCGGCCGCACGCACGTGACCCCTGGCGACCGCGTCGGCCAGCGCCGCCTCGTCCACCAGGCCGCCGCGGGCGGCGTTGACGATGATGACGCCGGGTTTGGTCTTGGCCAGTGCTTCTTTGTCGATCAGACCTGCGGTCTCGGGCGTCTTGGGCAGGTGCACCGAGATGAAGTCGGCGCGGGCCAGCAGGTCGTCCAGGGGCAGCAATTCGATGCCGAGTTGCGCAGCGCGGGCGGGCGAGACGTACGGGTCGTAGGCGACGACGTGGGCGTCGAACGCGGCGACCCGCTGCGCCACCAACTGTCCGATGCGGCCCAATCCGACGACACCGACGGTCTTTCCGAAGATCTCGGTGCCGGAGAACGAGGACCGCTTCCAGGTGCGCTCGCGCAGCGTGGCATCGGCGGCCGGGATCTGCCGGGCCGCAGCCAACAGCAACGCCAACGCGTGCTCGGCGGCGCTGTGGATGTTCGACGTCGGGGCGTTGACCACCAGCACGCCGCGCGCGGTGGCGGCGTCCACGTCGACGTTGTCCAGTCCGACGCCGGCGCGTGCCACGATCTTCAGCTTGGGAGCCGCGGCCAGCACTTCGGCGTCCACGGTGGTGGCGGACCGCACCAACAGGGCGTCGGCCTCGGGCACCGCGGCCAGTAGCTTTTCGCGATCCGGACCGTCTACCCAGCGCACCTCGACCTGGTCTCCCAGGGCAGCGACCGTCGATTGGGCAAGTTTGTCGGCGATTAACACAACAGGCAGGTTCACCCGGACAGCGTAGCGGCGACCGCGAGCGCGGCGGAGCCGGGCGCTGCGGGTCGACGCCATCGAACCAGCGGCGACCGCGAGCGCGGCGGAGCCGGGCGCTGCGGGTCGACGCCATCGGCTCGGTCGGTTGTAATCAACGGGTGGACGTCACGGTCGTCGGCAGCGGGCCCAACGGGCTGGCTGCGGCCGTCATCTGCGCCCGAGCCGGCCTGAAAGTACAGGTACTCGAGGCCCAGCCTACCTTTGGAGGCGGCGCGCGCAGCGCGGCTGACGTCGAATATCCCGGGGTCCTGCACGACGTGTGTTCGGCGGTGCATCCCCTGGCGCTGGCGTCGCCGTTTTTCGCCGAGTTCGATTTGCCCGCACGCGGTGTGACACTGGCCGTACCAGAGATCGCGTATGCCAACCCGCTGCCGGATCGGCCGGCGGCGATCGCCTACCGCGACCTGACCCGCACCTGTGCCGAGTTGGACGACGGTGCGTCCTGGCGACGCCTGCTCGGGCCGCTGGTGACGAATTCCGGTGCCGTCGTGGACGTTATGCTCGGCGACAAACGTTCGGTTCCCACTTCGCTGATGCCGACCGTGCATCTCGGGTTGCGAATGCTGGCCCAGGGCACGCCCGCGTGGCGATCGCTGGTGGGCGACGATGCCCGGGCGCTGTTCACCGGCGTTGCAGCCCACGCCATTTCGCGGTTGCCGTCGCTGGTGTCGGCGGGTGCGGGGCTGATGCTGGCCACCCTCGCGCATTCGGTCGGCTGGCCGATCCCGGTGGGCGGCAGCCAGGTGATCGCCGACGCGCTGATCGCCGATCTGCGGGCACATGGCAGTGAGCTGGCATCAGGCGTCGAGATCACCTCTGCGCCTTGCCCTCCGGGCGAAATCGTCGTTTTCGATACGGCACCGACCACACTGTTACGTGTTTACCGTGACACGATTTCGGCTCGGTACGCTAAAGCGTTGCGCCGGTATCGGTTTGGATCGGGAGTGGCAAAGGTCGACTTCGTGCTCGGCGACGAGATTCCCTGGTCGGATACCCGGCTCAGACAGGCGCCGACACTTCACCTCGGGGGCACCCGCGAGCAGATGGCGCGAGCCGAGGCGGCCATCGCGGCAGGGCACCACGCTGACTGGCCGATGGTGCTGGCCGCAAGTCCGCACCTCGCCGACCATGGCCGCATCGATTCCGCCGGTCGCCGGCCATTCTGGACGTACGCCCACGTGCCGTCGGGCTCGCGGGTCGACGCGACCGAGGCGGTCACGCGGGTCGTCGAGCGGTTCGCACCCGGCTTCCGCGACGTCGTCGTCGCGGCCCGTTCCGTGCCCGCTGCACAGCTGGCCGACCACAACGCCAACTACGTCGGCGGCGATATCGCGGTGGGCGCTAATTCCGTCTGGCGTGCGATCGCCGGGCCCACGCCACGCGTTAACCCTTGGCGCACACCAATTCCCAGGGTATACCTATGTTCGGCGGCCACCCCGCCCGGCGCGGGAGTGCACGGCATGTCCGGTTATTACGCCGCGCGCGCAGTCTTGCGGCACGAGTTCGGTATTCGAGACGCTCCTGGACTTGCTCCGTGATCGCGTCTGACTACTGCTTCGAGGTGAGGGACTTCAACGAGCGCAACCTGGAATGCCGTTAAGCACAAGCTGCAGTATCGCCGACACAGGAGACAGGCATCGACAAATGGGTGCTTGAGCCGAGCGCCGGGCCAACTCGCCCAAGGCGCCACCGACGCGGCAATCGGGAGGAGTGCGGTAAGTATTGCCGTAGCACGGCTTGGCATTCGTCGACCGCCGGCTCCGGTGTCATCGCGAAATCGGCTATAGCAGTTCATAGTTGACGCCAAGCACGCGATATGTCGATTCGGCCCGGCGGTCGCAGGTAACGAGTGGCAGCTTGTGCTTGCGGGCAGCAGCACCGACTAGACCGTCGTAGAGCGCGCCGCCGGCCAAGCCCAATTCGGCAAATTCCCGCAACAGGTCTTTTGTATCCGTCGCGGACAGAAAGCGAGAGTCCGGAAAATTCGTCTCCTCAAGGCGAAGCGCCGCAGCAGGATTGAGCCTGTATGGCGGTGGCAGTCGGGTGAGGACCGATAGCAACTCCACCGCCGCATGCCCTGACATTCCACGCCGGCATGCAAGGAGCCGCGCTCGGGCGGCGAGATGAAACGGATTCTCACGCTGCGCCAGCGCGAGTGCCGCGCTGGTGTCGACAAGGACGTGTTCAGCGCTGGTCGGCAAGGCGCAACTCCCTGACCGCGTCGGCGTCAATCTCTGGACCACCACTGGGCAGTAGGAGAAGCCCGTCCTCTTCGATGAGGTCGTCGGCTGCCACGCTTTCGATCCGGATCGCAGCACCGTCGAGGGAAATCTCCACCTCACCAGAGGTAATGCCCGCCTGTTCACGAAGCGACTTCGGAATTACCAAGCGTCCGGCCTTATCGATGGTGGTACGCATACCATCATGCTACCATTGCTCTGGTATCGAAACTGGTGCGACATAACCTCAAAGCCCTCGCGGCCAGCGGGGATGCTCGAGCGGGGGCATACGCTGACCCCATGACGAAACTCGCGGTCATCTACTACTCAGCTACCGGCCATGGAACGACGATGGCCAAGCGGGTCGCCGCGGCGGCCGAGGCAGCCGGTGCCGAAGTCCGCATTCGCCACGTGACCGAGACCCGCGACCCGGCCTCGTTTGCGCACAACCCGGCCTGGATGGCGAATTACGAAGCAACGAAAGATCTTCCGGCCGCAAACGGTGAGGACATCGTGTGGGCCGACGCGGTGATTTTCGGCTCACCCACCCGTTTCGGCTGCGTTGCAGCGCAATTGCGGGATTTCCTGGACTCGCAGGGCGGGTTGTGGGCCGAGGGCAAGCTGGCCGACAAGGTCTATGCCGCCTTCACGTCCAGCAACACCTTGCACGGCGGCCAGGAGACCACGCTGCTGACCCTGTATGTCACGCTGATGCATTTCGGCGGCATCATCGTGCCACCCGGATACACTGACCCGCTGAAGTTCGTCGACGGCAATCCCTATGGGGCAAGCCTGGTTTCTACTCACGACAATATCAACGAGTTCGACGGGGCGACCGGTGACGCGTTGGAGCACCTGGCGCGCCGGGTGGTCCAGACTGCCGACCGCCTGCGCCGACACTGAACCTACGCACGCGACACGCCGACGCGGGTGTGCGCAGATTCAGTCTCGACGCGTCGAAAGCTACGCCGTCTCGGTGATCGGCCGGTCGACCCAGCTCATCAGGTCGCGCAGTTTCTTGCCGGTGACCTCGATGGGGTGCTCGGCGTTCTCCTTACGCAATTCCTCTAGCTGCTTGTTGCCGCCCTCGACGTTGGCGACCAGCTTCTTGACAAAGGTGCCGTCCTGGATTTCGCTCAGGATCTCGCGCATCCGCTCCTTGGTGCTGGCGTCGATGATGCGCGGACCCGACAGATAGCCGCCGAATTCCGCGGTATCGGACACCGAGTAGTTCATCCGCGCGATGCCGCCCTCATACATCAGGTCGACGATCAGCTTGAGCTCGTGCAGCACCTCGAAGTAGGCCATCTCGGGCGGGTAGCCCGCCTCGACCATCACGTCGAACCCGGCCTTCACCAATTCCTCTGTACCACCGCACAATACGGCCTGCTCACCGAAAAGGTCGGTCTCGGTCTCGTCCTTGAAGGTCGTCTTGATGACGCCGGCGCGGGTGCCGCCGATGGCCTTGGCGTAGGACAGCGCCAGCGCCTCGCCCTGACCGGTCGGGTCCTGGTCGACGGCGATCAGGCAGGGCACGCCCTTGCCGTCGACGAACTGGCGGCGCACCAGGTGGCCGGGTCCCTTGGGGGCGACCATTGCGACGGTGACGTCGGCGGGCGGCTTGATCAGATTGAAGTGGATGTTGAGGCCGTGACCGAAGAACAACGCGTCACCCGGCTTCAGGTTGGGCTCAATGTCATTGGCGAAGATTTCAGCCTGGGCGGTGTCGGGGGCCAGCAGCATAATCACGTCGGCCCACTTGGCGACTTCCGCCGGCGTGTCGACCTCCAGGCCCTGCTCCGTCACCTTGGCCCGCGACTTGGAGCCTTCCTTCAGCCCGACGCGCACTTGCACGCCGGAGTCGCGCAGGCTCAGCGAGTGGGCGTGGCCCTGGCTGCCGTAGCCGATGATGCCGACCTTGCGGCCTTGGATGATCGACAGGTCTGCGTCGTCGTCGTAGAACATCTCTAATGCCACTGTTGAGTTTCTCCTTGTGTGTTACTTGGCAGTGCCGATACTGCGCGGGCCGCGGGACAACGACACCATTCCGGATTGGGCGAGCTCGCGGATACCGAAGGGCTCCAAGACTCGCAGCAGCGCCTCGAGCTTGCCGCGGTTACCGGTGGCCTCCACGGTCAATGATTCCGGAGATACGTCAATCACGTTGGCGCGGAAGAGGTTTACCGCTTCGATCACCTGGCTGCGGGTACCGGCGTCCGCGCGGACCTTGATCAGCGCCAATTCCCGGGACACCGAATGATCGTCGTCCTGTTCGACGATCTTGATGACGTTGATCAGCTTGTTCAGCTGCTTGGTGACCTGTTCGAGCGGGGTCTCCTCGCAGGCGACCACGATGGTCATCCGCGACATGTCCTTCTGATCGGTCGCGCCCACCGCCAACGATTCGATGTTGAAACCGCGCCGGGAGAACAGCGCCGCGACGCGCGCCAGCACGCCGGGTTTGTCTTCGACCAGGACCGACAGCGTGTGTGTCTTAGGCGACCCGTTCACCATCAGGCGTGCCCTTCACTTTCGTCGTCGAAAAGGGGACGGATACCACGGGCGGCCTGGATCTCGTCGTTGCTGGTGCCGGCGGCCACCATCGGCCACACCTGTGCGTCGGCGCCGACGATGAAGTCGATCACCACCGGGCAGTCGTTGATCGCCCGAGCCTGGTTGATCACGTCGACAACGTCTTCCGTACGCTCGCAACGCAATCCGACGCAACCTAACGCCTCGGCCAGCTTGACGAAGTCGGGGATTCGGTGCGAGTGGGTGGCGAGGTCGGTCTGGGAGTAGCGCTGTTCGTAGAACAGGCTCTGCCACTGCCGCACCATGCCCAGGTTGCCATTGTTGATCAACGCCACCTTGATCGGTATGCCCTCGATCGCGCAGGTGGCCAGTTCCTGGTTGGTCATCTGGAAACAGCCGTCGCCGTCGATCGCCCACACCTCGGTATCGCGCAACGCGATCTTGGCTCCCATGGCCGCCGGGATAGCGAACCCCATGGTGCCCAGCCCGCCGGAGTTCAGCCAGGTGCGTGGCTTCTCGTAGGAGATGAACTGCGCCGCCCACATCTGGTGCTGGCCGACGCCGGCGACGTAGACGGCGTCCGGGCCGGCGATCTTGCCCAGCTGCTCGATCACGTACTCCGGGCTCAAACTGCCGTCGCTCTGCGGTCCGTAGCTCAGCGGATAGGTTGTGCGAACGCCGTCAAGATATGTCCACCAATCGCTCAGCTCGAGAGTGCCGGGAATGTCGTAGTGGCGCAGCATCGCGATGAGCTCGGAGATGACGGCCTTGACGCAGGCCACGATCGGAACATCGGCGTGGCGGTTCTTGCCGATCTCGGCCGGGTCGATGTCGGCGTGGATGACCTTGGCCTCCGGGGCGAACGAATCGAGTTTTCCGGTGACCCGGTCGTCGAAACGGGTGCCCAGTGCGATCAGCAAGTCGCTGCGCTGCAGCGCTGCCACGGCGGCCACCGTGCCGTGCATACCCGGCATGCCCAGGTTCTGCCGATGGCTGTCCGGAAACGCTCCGCGAGCCATCAGTGTGGTGACCACCGGGATGCCGGTCAGTTCGGCCAGTTCGCGGAGCTGCTCGGTCGCCTCGCCGCGGATGACGCCGCCGCCGACGTAGAGCACCGGCTTGCGCGCGGCGGCGATCAGCTTGGCGGCAGCGCGGATCTGGCGGTTGTGCGGTTTGGTGTTGGGCTTGTAGCCGGGCAGGTCCATCCGCGGCGGCCAGCTGAACGTGCACTGGCCCTGCAGCACGTCTTTGGGGATGTCGACGAGCACAGCTCCAGGACGACCGGATGCCGCGATGTGGAACGCCTCGGCGAGCACCCGGGGAATCTCGTCGCCGGAGCGGACCAGGAAGTTGTGCTTGGTGATCGGCATCGTGATACCGGAGATGTCGGCCTCCTGGAAGGCGTCGGTGCCGATCAGCCCGCGGCCGACCTGACCGGTGATGGCGACCACCGGTATCGAGTCCATTTGTGCGTCGGCCAGCGGCGTCACCAGGTTGGTCGCACCAGGGCCCGATGTCGCCATGCACACCCCCACCCGGCCGGTGGCGTGTGCGTAGCCGCTGGCAGCGTGGCCGGCGCCCTGCTCATGGCGGACCAGCACGTGGCGTAGCTTCTGAGAGTCGAACAGCGGGTCGTACACCGGCAATACGGCACCGCCCGGGATCCCGAAGATGACGTCGACGTCGAGTTCTTCCAGGGACCGAATGACCGCCTGCGCCCCGGTGAGTTGCTGCGGCGCAACATGTTTGGGCTGGGGCACCGACGGATTGGCGCCGTTTTCCCCGCCTTGCGACGTTGGTGAGTGTGGCTTCGTTGGTGCGCTCACTGTCCTGTTAGTCCTTTATTGCGGTGGCAGTCTCGTTGGTGGGCAACAAAAAACCCCCGTCAGCTCAAGCTGCTGCACGAGGGTTGCGCGTTGGTGCTCGATCGACCTAGTCAGGCACCAACGCGCCGACCAAGTACTACAAGCATTGTGGGGAGCATTCCGGGCTCTCCGGCGGTATCCATAGCGTCTGACGGTAGCCTTCGTACAGCTCAACCGTCAAATCCGCTCCCACACGCAGCCGTACGTGTGCGTGAGACCGCATGGACGCGGCACGGCGCGCGCACGGTGGAATGATACGAGGGTGGTTACTGGCTCACCGGTGGTGATCAGGGTGTCACCGATCGCGCACCTGGCCGTGGGATTTGCGACCCTGGGACTGCTCATACCCGTGCTGGCGTGGCCGCCGAGTGCGCCGCTGCTGCTCATCCCGGTGCTGTTGTCGGCATTGATCATCAGGCTGCGTACCGTCGCCGACCACGACGGGGTGACGGTGCGGACGCTGCTGGGCAGTAAGACGGTGCGCTGGGACGACATCGACGGCCTGCGGTTCCACCGGGGTTCGTGGGCGCGGGCCCGACTCAGGGACGGTACCGAGCTGCGATTGCCCGCGGTCACGTTCTCGACCCTGCCGCAATTGACCGAGGCAAGCTCGGGGCGGGTTCCCAACCCCTACCGGTAAGGACGTTCAGGCCAGCGGGTTCACCCCGTTGAGGAACACCCACACGGCGATCCCGGCGGCAATGCCGGCCAGTAACGCCACGAATGACCCGATGAAGGGGCGTTGTGCCCAGCCGCGGCCCGCGTCCAGGCCGTAGCGGCCGGGGCCGCTCAAGATGACGGCAACAGCCATCACCACCAGGGAGATCTGGTACTCGTTCCCGTCCGGCAGGAAGTAGGTGAAGTGCGAATGCGGCCGGGCCGAGACCATCGCGAGCAGGCCGTTGATCAGGAAGGCCAGTGCGCCCGCCGCCGCCAGCGGGGTGAACAGGCCCAGCACCAACAGCACTCCGGCGACGATCTCGCCTCCGGCACCCACGTAGGCCAGGATGTCGGCGTGCTGATAGCCGACGTCGGACAGTGAGTTCTTGAATCCGGTGACCCCGGAGCCACCCCACCAGCCGAACAGCTTTTGCAATCCGTGGGCTATCAGGACCGCGCCCAGCCCGACGCGTAACAGCAGCAGACCCAGATGCTGCGTGCCGCGCCGGCCGGCGGCGCGTACTCGCTCGTCGTCCTCGTCGATGTCGATCGCGGGTGCTGACAGCATCGGCCGCACGGACGGCTGCGGCTGGGCGTATGGAAGTGGCTCCTCCGCCTCGATCAGGTGGTATCCCGAGTTGACGACACCGGAATTGGCGGGGTCATAGGGCGGGATGACGGTGGTGGTACCGGTATTTCCAAAGTCGCCCGAGTAGCTGCCGGGGCTCAAATCGTCTTCGGGGTCGACCAGGCTTGCCGAAACGGGGCGTCCCGCGATGGGCCCCGGGGAACCGTCCGGCCGCTGCCAATGTGAATCATTCGAACTGGTCACTCGTGCCAGGGTAAGGGCATTTAGTCCTGAATTTGGGATTTGAGCGGCGCTTTCGCCTGTTGAGTCGGCACTTCGTGCGCCACCAGCCCCGCCGGACGCCCCAAATCGGGCTCCGGTAGACCAACCATGACTGATTTGCCTTGCCATGCCGGGGCCGCAAGGCGGCGGTGGCAGGTGGCGGTGGCAGGTGGCGGTAGCGCCGCCGAAGTCCGTAGCCTGTCGGTCATGCGGATACGGCGGTCGGTTCGGTGCGCGCTCACCGCGTTGTGTGCGGTGATGCTGGTCGCGAGCGGCTGCGCGCGGTTCAACGATGCCCAGTCGCAGCCTTTCACCACGAATCCCGAACTCCGGCCTCAGCCCAGCTCGACGCCTCCCCCGCCGCCGCCGCTGCCTCCCACGCCATTCCCGAAGGCATGTCCGGCGCCGGGCGTCATGCAGGGCTGTCTGGAGAGCACCAGCGGCCTGATCATGGGTATCGACAGCAAGACCGCCCTGGTCGCCGAGCGCACCACCGGCGCCGTCAAGGAAATCTCGATCATGGCCGAACCCAAGGTGAAGATGGTCATCCCGGTCGACCCGGCCGGTGACGGCGGCTTGATGGATATCGTGCTGTCGCCGACTTACTCGCAGGACCGGCTGATGTACGCCTACATCAGCACGCCCAGCGACAACCGCGTCATCCGGATAGCCGACGGCGACGTCCCGAAGGACATCCTGACCGGCATTCCCAAAGGTGCTACCGGTAACACCGGGGCGCTGATTTTCACCAGTCCCACCACGCTCGTTGTCATGACCGGCGATGCGGGCAACCCGGCGATGGCCGCCGATCCCAATTCGTTGGCCGGCAAGGTCCTGCGCATCGAACAGCCCACGACCATCGGACAGGCGCCGCCGACGACGGCGTTGACCGGGATCGGCTCGGGTGGCGGCATGTGCATCGATCCCGTCGACGGCTCGCTCTATGTCGTCGATCGCACGCCCGGGGCCGACCGGCTACAGCGCATCACCAAGAAGTCGGAGGTCTCGACGGTGTGGACCTGGCCGGACAAGCCCGGCGTTGCCGGGTGTGCGGCCATGGACGGCACCGTGCTGGTGAACCTGATCAATACCAAGCTGACGGTCGCAGTCCGGCTCGCGCCGTCGACCGGCGCCGTAACGGGCGAACCCGACGTCGTCCGTAAGGACACGCACGCACATGCCTGGGCCCTGCGGATGTCGCCGGACGGCAACGTCTGGGGTGCGACGGTCAACAAAACCGACGGTGACGCGGAGAGGCTCGACGATGTGGTGTTTCCGTTGTTCCCGCAGGGCGGCGGATTCCCCCGCAACAACGACGACAAGACGTAGCCCAGACCTAGCCCGGTTGCGGGCCGGGCCCCCGCAGCGCCCTGGTTGGGACGTGACCACGGCTGTCGCATCAGTCACATCAGCCACAGAGCCTCTGAGGGTACCGGTACGCGTCGCGCCCGGCTATCAGCGACGAATCCAAACCGCCGCAACGTGTCGCCCACAGCGGTCGTGGGGCTGCGCTCCGGTGTGGGGAGATGTAAATCGCGTGCTGGTGCGGTTGGGTCGGTGGCTGGCGGCGCCGACTGTGCGCTGGCGGCGCCGAGTGTGCTCTGGCGGCGTCGAATGTGCGCTGGCGGCGCCGACTGTGCCGTCAGGGCGGCCGATCATGGATGTGGCCGCCCCACATACACAGTCAAAGCCGTCACCGCACACACGATGCGGCGGCATGACAGCCGATTCGGTGAGCACGTGAAACATCCCCCGAACGCCTGCCATCACAAGCGGTTTGAGCGTCC
>NZ_LQOX01000042.1 GCF_002102175.1 Mycobacterium gastri
CCCACCACCGTGGCCGCCGTGGCAATATTGCGCACCCCCTGCGCACTGGCCAACACCCCAGCATTACCATCCCCCACCACCGTGGCCGCCGTCGCAATATTGGTGTCACCCACCGACCCCGCCACAACCCCACTGTTGGCATTACCCACTACCGTGGCCGCCGTCGCCACATTGGTGTCACCATCAGCACTGGCCGAAATCGCCTGATTCCCATCAAAAACCGCGGTGGCCGCCGTCACCACATTGACGCTGCCATCCGCATCCGCCGTAACCCCACTATTGTTGTCGCCCACCACCGTCGCCGCCGTGGCCACATTGATGCGGCCATCGGCACTGGCCGCCACCCCACTATTGGCATCACCCACCACCGTGGCCGCTGTGGCCACATTGGTCTCCCCCACCGCGATCGCACTCGCCGCATCAACCACATTGTCATTGCCCACCACCGTGGCCGCCGTGGCAATATTGCGCACCCCCTGCGCACTGGCCAACACCCCAGCATTGCCATCCCCCACCACCGTGGCCGCCGTCGCAATATTGGTGTCACCGGTCACCTTCGCCAAGATCGCACCGGTGTTGTTATCCCCCACCACCGTCGCCGCCGTCGCCACATTCGTCGCGCCGTCGGAAGCGGCCGTAATCCCACTATTGGCATCCCCCACCACCGTGGCCGCCGTCGCAACATTGGTCTCCCCCACCGCGATCGCACTCGCCGCATCAACCACATTGTCATTGCCCACCACCGTGGCCGCCGTGGCAATATTGCGCACCCCCTGCGCACTGGCCAACACCCCAGCATTGCCATCCCCCACCACCGTGGCCGCCGTCGCAACGTTGGTGTCACCGGTCGCCTTCGCCAAGATCGCACCGGTGTTGTTATCGCCCACCACCGTGGCCGCCGTCGCCACATTGGTCGCGCCCTCGGAAGCGGCCGTAATCCCACTGTTGGCATTACCCACCACCGTGGCCGCCGTCGCAACGTTGGTATCACCGGTGGCAGAAGCCGAAATCGCCTGATTCCCATCAAAAACCGCGGTGGCCGCCGTCACCACATTGACGCTGCCATCCGCATCCGCCGTAACCCCACTATTGTTGTCGCCCACCACCGTCGCCGCCGTGGCCACATTGATGCGGCCATCGGCACTGGCCGCCACCCCACTATTGGCATCACCCACCACCGTGGCCGCTGTGGCCACATTGGTCTCCCCCACCGCGATCGCACTGGCCGCATCAACCACATTGTCATT
>NZ_LQOX01000043.1 GCF_002102175.1 Mycobacterium gastri
CGCGGAACCCGACCCACACACCGAGCCCGATACGCAAAACCCAGATCACGAAACATCGGAGTCAGCGACCACCCATCAAAAGCGATGTGGTGCACCACAATTCCCACCACATACTGCTCGGGCCCCACCGAGTAGATCTGCGCACGAATCGGGGCCTCCGCCGACAAATCAAACCGATACGCCGCCAACGCCATCAGTTCATCCGCCACATCGTGCTCCGGCAACGACACCACCGCCGCGCCCCCGCGCCGCCACATCCCCGCCTGGGCGGACAGCACCTCCTGCGACGGCACACCGCCACTGTCGGGAAATACGGTGCGCAGCGTTTCGTGGCGAACCAGGACATCATCGAGGGCGGCGCCCAGCGCCTCGACATCCAGCGCCCCGCTGATCCGAAAAGCGATCGGCGTGTTGTAAACCGGTGAGGGGCCCTGCAATTGGGCCAGGAACCACAACCGGCTCTGAGCAAACGACAACGGAATCACACCGGGACGAACGGCGGGCACCAGCGCCACCCGTCGGCTGTCAACCCTTCCGACGTGCTGCACCAGCTCGCGAATCGCTGGTGCCTCGAACAGGTGGCGGACCGTGACGTGCGCATCGAGTGATTCCTGTACCGCGTCGATCACCCGCATCGCGGTGAGGGAATTGCCGCCGAGGTCGAAGAAGGAGTCGTCGACTCCGACGCGCTCGAGTCCGAGTACCTGGGCGTAAATGCCGGCCAGGATTTCCTCGACCGGGGTGGCCGGAGCGCGGTAACGATCGCCATCGCGGTACTGAGGCGCCGGCAGGGCGCGGGTGTCGAGCTTGCCGTTGACCGTCAACGGCAGCTCATCGAGCACCACCACCGCCGCCGGCACCATATAGGCCGGCAACCGTAGAGCCAGCGCGGCGCGGATCGCGGCCGGCTCAGCTGTCCCGGTGACATAACCCACCAGACACTTATCACCAGGGCGGTCCTCGCGGGCAATGACCGCCGCCTGCTGCACCCCAGCCAGCCCGCACAACACCGCCCGGACTTCACCACACTCAATGCGGTATCCGCGGATCTTGACCTGCTCATCGGCGCGCCCCACATAACGCAACTGCCCATCAGCACCCCACCACACCAAATCCCCGGTGCGATACATCCGTATTCCTAGCATCCCCACGCCGCCGAACGGACACGCCACAAACCGCGACGACGTCAACCCCGCCCGCCGCCAATACCCGAATCT
>NZ_LQOX01000044.1 GCF_002102175.1 Mycobacterium gastri
CGCGGCGGCAACGGCGGCAACGGCGGCGCCGGAGGGTTTGGACTGTCCGGCCAGACCGGTGGAGTGGGTGGGGTCGGCGGAGCTGGCGGGCTGTTGGGCGCCGGCGGAATCGGTGGGACCGGCGGAGCTGGCCAAGATAGCGTCGGTGGGTCCGGCGGGGCCGGGGGGGCCGGCGGGCTGCTCGGCGGGTTGGTCGGTGCCGGCGGCGGGAACGGCGGGGTTGGTGGGATCGGCAGCGTAGGCGGAGGTGCCGGTGGCGCCGGCGGCAACGCCAGCGTGTTGTTCGGCAACGGAGGGGCCGGCGGGACCGGCGGCGCCAGCCTAGGCAGCGCCGGGATCGGCGGGGCCGGCGGCAACGCCGGCGTGTTGGTCGGCAACGGGGGAGCCGGCGGTGCCGGCGGAACCAGCCAACTTGGCGTCGGCGGGGGCGGCGGGCCCGGCGGAAATGCAGGCCTGTTGGCCTCGAGCGGCGGGGCTGGCGGGCCCGCCGGCGCTGGCGGAGGTGGCGCCGGCGGGGCCGGCGGGACAGGCGGCAATGCCTGGCTGCTTGGCTCCGGTGGGATCGGCGGGGCCGGCGGCGCCAGCATCGCGGGCGTCGGCGGGGCTGGTGGGACCGGCGGCCAGGCCGGCATCCTGGCAGGCAACGGCGGTACCGGCGGCGCCGGCGGCGAGGGCGCAACGACCGGCGGTCCGGGCGGTGCCGGCGGCAACGCTGTACTGATCGGCACCGGCGGCAACGGCGGCAACGGCGGGTTCGGCCCAATTATCGGCAACATCGGCGTCGACGGCTCCGGCGGTCCGCTGCAGGGGGTATTCAACGTGGTGAATGCCCCAGTCGCGGCACTCACCGGGCGCCCGCTGATCGGCAACGGCCTTAACGGGACAGCGGGCAGCGGACAAAACGGCACGCCGGGCGGGTGGCTGCTTGGCGACGGCGGGGCTGGCGGATCCGGCGGGCCCGGCCAAAACGGCGGTGCTGGCGGGGCCGCCGGGCTGTTAGGCACCGGCGGTGCCGGCGGGGCCGGTAGCACCTCATCAACTGGGACCGCCGGAGCTGGCGGGCCCGGCGGGGCAGGTGGGTTGCTGGCGGGCAACGGCGGGGTCGGTGGCGCCGGGGGGTTCGGATCGACCGGTCAGGACGGCGGAGT
>NZ_LQOX01000045.1 GCF_002102175.1 Mycobacterium gastri
TGTTCTCGTCGTACCTGATCGCCATCGCGCCATCCTTCCCTCAAAGGAAGGTGCGCATAAAACCCGGGACGGTTCAGATGGATCTCGGGTGCATCGCACCAGTTCTGTATGGCCATGCACCCGTCCTCACGTTGTTGCGCTCACCCTACCCACAATTTTCGGCTTGTGTGGCGAGGGCATGGGCCGGGCACGCTGCGATGCGCTTGCGCGCTGTCGCTGGTTACCTGCTCGCGCCTACGGGCCGCGGGCGGCGTAGCGTCAACTGTGAGCTGTTTCGTTGTCAGTGGTGGTCCACTACGCGCTCGGCGCGGAATGACACCTACGGGCAATGTGATTCCTCCCTCGCTTCCCGCGTCCGCGGGACCCAGGATGCTGACCGTGAAGGAACCACATGAGTTGTGCCGCCTCAGCTATCGCCCACCCACCAGACATTCCGGCTTGCGCGCGCAGCTGCGCCACCGTGATCAGCGGCTGCGCCCAGCGCCGACTGCGGCACTCCCGATGATTTATCCGCTCGGGGGTCGCCGCCACGCCAATCCCATCCGGCTATCGGTGGCCCGCAACCTCGGCCGCGACATCGACGGCGCGTGGTGGCCGCGCGCCGATCGCATCACCAATGAATTACCCGAACTTGTCGCGGTCCTGACCCCGTTGCTTGGGGATGTCGCCTCCATCAACGTCAACTGGTCATCGCTACAACGACCACCCGTTCTCAACTGGCCGGGATGGGAAGGCAAACGCCAGCACGTCACGACCGTTCACGGCACGCACGCCTGCGCTAACCTGCTGATCATCTCGTATACGACCCACAGCGGTCTGGCCCTGATGGTGCTGCGCTGCGCCGCGAACCTACCCATTGCGGCCGCCGACCGCGACAAACCCGCATTCCTCATCGCGGGCTCAGTCCTCTGGGAGCAGTCGGGTAGCCTCGGCGCATTGCTGCGCCGGGGCCCCCTCAGAACCGAGCAAGCGGGTTTCCCCGCACTCGGCTCAAGCAAGCCGCGAG
>NZ_LQOX01000046.1 GCF_002102175.1 Mycobacterium gastri
GTGTTCTCGTCGTACCTGATCGCCATCGCGCCATCCTTCCCTCAAAGGAAGGTGCGCATAAAACCCGGGACGGTTCACGTCGGAATCCGAACCGATGAGCCGATCCCTTGGCAGTTCCAGCGCTTGGGGCACATCAGCCTCGGAGATCGAGTCCTCGCAGTCTCAGCGTCCGACCGTGCGCGAGAACAGCGAATTACTGCTCGCGAAGCGGCCAAGGAAGGAGCCTGAAATCATGACGCACGTCCCCCATCCGGCGCAGACCCATACCGCATCCACCGCAAGGGTGCGGCTCTTATTCCCGTGTGTCGAAGCGGGTGTACGCGCACAGTTCCAAAGCTTCCGCTCCTCGGTGTCTGTGTTGAGGTGGATAATGCTTGAGAGCCACCAAGATCCGATGACCGCTCAGACCCGCCGCCGAGCGGTTTGCAATCAGCCGCACGACGTTACTTCCTTGTCAGACCTGTGGCATAGGTATTGAGGTGAATGGTGATCGAAGACCAGGGAGAGCTGATGACTGTTCAGGCCGCTGCCGACCGGCTCGCCGTCAGCCGATGGATGATCTACCGCCTGATCTGGGACCGGCGGGTCAAATCAGTGCAGATCGGGAGGTGCCGCCGAATTGTTCGGCAATCGTTCGATGATTACCTCTCCGGCTTGATTGAGGGAGCCGCGTGATGGCAACGAAAAAGCGCAACCCGAACGGCTCGGGCAATATCTCCCAACGTGAAGACGGGCGCTACGAGCTCAAAGTGTTCGTCGACACCCCGGATGGCCGACGGAAACGCATCAGCGTCTATGCCTCGACTTGGGAAGAGGCGGACACTGAACGCACACGCCTAAAGGATCTGCAACGCAAAGGAATTCCGGTTGACAGCACGACATCCACTGTCGAGCAGTACATGCGGTACTGGTTGACGGAGATCGCGCAACCGAACGTGCGGGAGACGACCTTTTCCTCGTATGAGCTGTTGGTGCGCTTGTATGTCGTACCGGGACTGGGTAAACGGAGGCTGCGTGTGCTGCAAGCGCAACACATCCGCGCATGGCTGAACGGACTGCGGACAACGTGTCAGTGCTGTGCACAGGGGAAGGACGCCGAGCGGGCGATGAAGGGCAAGGCGCGGTGCTGCGCGAAGAAACCGGCCGGGTGCTGCGGGCAGGTCGCGGGTACCGGTACCTTGCGTTATTTGCTCCGACTTGTGCGTGCGGCACTGCAAGACGCCGTTGATGAGGAACTGCTGGCTCGAAATGTTGCTCGACAGGTCAAGATGCCGGCCGGCTCGATTCGCAAAGTGACGCCGTGGTCGGCGGAAGAAGCTCGCATGTTTCTCGAAACTGCACGACACGACCGGCTCTATGCGTTGTGGGCGGTAGCGCTGGCCATCGGTCTTAGGCGCGGAGAGGCGCTCGGGCTTCGGTGGGTCGACGTCGACCTGGTCAACGGACGGGTCGTTATCGCGAAGGCGCTTTCACGCGTAGGAACGAACCTAGCCTTGCGGGACGTGAAAACCGAATCGTCTGCTGCCTCTGTGCCGCTGCCGGCGGAGCTGATTGCGATCTTGCGGCGGCATCGACTCAATCAGTTCGGCGACACACAGGTCGCTCAGGCCAACACACTCGGACTGGTATTCACGACCAAGAACGGGACGCCGCTCGAGCCCAGGAACGTCAACCGAGCGTTCGAGACACTGTGCCGGCGAGCTGGGGTTCGAAGCATCCGACTCCACGACCTCCGGCATTCTTGTGCGACTTTGTTGTTCGCGATGGGTGTCGAGGCAGCAACGGTGCAGCGCATACTGCGTCATAGCTCGATATCTGTGACTACAGGGACGTATGTGGACGTGATCGAACAGGTTCAGCGTTCGGCCGTCGCGGGCATGGATTCGCTGCTGAATCCGGCCCGGTGATGGCGAGCGTCGATGCACTAAATCGCCACTTAGGTTCATAGCGGATTAAGGACTGCAGTTTCACCACATACCGCATCAGACTTAAGTAGATACTTAGGTATGAAGCGGAAGATGGTCATATACGGTACTATGTCCGCTATGAAGATAAGCCCGCACGGTGCGACCAGCCCTGTCGGTGCTGACCGGCGCATCCCAAGGTGGGCCTCGGCGGTGATTGCCGGGCTTGCTCGCGATCGACCGATAGTCGTGACCACCGAAGATCTCGCCCTACGGCTAGCGGAAGCCAATAGTGAGCGCGATGTCGATTCGGCAATACGCGACCTACGCCGCCTGGGCTGGCTGGTCGGCCTGCCGGTCCACGGAACTTGGGCATTTATCCCGCCCGGAGAGGCTGCCGTGTCCGACCCGTATCTTCCGGTCCGTGCATGGCTGGCGCGTGACCACGACGCAGGCTGCATGCTGGCCGGTGCCGCAGCTGCATGGCATCTCGGGTACCTCGATCGGCAGCCTCAGGGTCGCGTTTCAGTGTGGCTTCCAGCCGAGAAGCGGCTTCCAGACGGTCTGCGCAAATACGTGTCCATTGTAAAAATCTCCTGGAATATCCAGGACACCGCCCAGCTGGCCCCTAGCACGGCGCTGCTCCTCAGACGGCGACTCGATATCGTCTCGTGGGCGACAGGACTACCTGCGTTTGGCCCGGAGGCCCTGCTTGTGCAGCTTGCCGCGCGCCCGTCGTCATTCGGGCCATGGGCAGATATCGTCTCGCACCTAGATGTGCTAGCTGGTGATTGCGTCGATGACCGCCTGCTGCCACTTCTTTCGGGACAGTCGATGTCGACATGGCAACGTGCCAGCTACCTGATCGCCGTGGCGGGTGACCCTGAACGAGGCGCGGCACTGCTCGCGAAAAATCAGATGAAGATGACGTCCGTCGTTCAATTCACTCATCCGCGCATTCACGCGAATCGCGGCCCTAAGGGCGTGTGGGTTCCGGAATACCAGCTCGTCGATGATCTCGTCGCACCGTTGTTGTCCGTTGTTGGTAAGGCCTGACTGTGGCTAGCCTTACTCGCGCCCTAGTCGCACGTCATGCAACCGGGCGAGCCGATGTATATGATGCAGCGTTGCTCGACGTCGCCCAAGATCACTTACTATTCCTCCTCGCTCAAGCGGCGAATTTCGGTGACGGTCGCTTGGTATTTAAGGGTGGCACTAGCTTGCGGAAGTGTCGGTTGGGCAACGCCGGCCGATTCTCAACCGACTTAGACTTCAGCGCGCCCGACGACGACGTAGTGCTCGAGGTTTGCGGTCTTATCGATGGAGCACGCGTCGGTGGCTTTGAATTTGGCATCGTGAGCACCAGGGGCGATGGACGTCATTGGGGGCTGACGGTCAGTCATGCTGAATTGGGTGAGCCCCGGATTGCGGCGAGTGTCGAATTCGCGCGGCGCCCATTGGCTCTACCGCCGGAGCCGCTCCCTTTCGTGCCGTTGCCGATCCATAGGGCCTACGGCTTTCCCTTGCCCACACTGCCAGTGGTCGCTGAAGCGGAAGCTTGCGCAGAAAAACTTGCGCGATACCGACGCGTCGCTTTCGCACGAGATCTCTACGACTTGAACCACTTCGCGAGTTCCACTTTCGACGAACCTCTCGTGCGGCGCCTGTGGGTACTCAAGGTGTGGGCTGACGTGATCGATGATCGACGTGGCAACCCGCCCCTTCGGCCAGAAGACATCCTCACTGTCCGTCGTGAGCAAGACTTCGAGCCCGACTCGATTGGGGTGTTAACCCGGCCCGTCGACATCCCGGACTGGGAAGCCCGAGTCCGACGTAGGTTCGCGTTCCTCAACGACCTCGACGTGAACGAACAGCGGTGGGCTTCCTGCAACGAACGTCACCGTTCGGAAGTGCAAGACGCGCTCTCCGCGCTGCGCGGTTGATCTCGCCGCGCCTCCTGGGCGCGCGCAGTACCGGAATCGCACACCGGTTGCCACGATGCCTACTGTCGTCAGAACTGTCGTCAAAGTCCCAACAGCGAGGCCCCCAGATGCCGAAAACAACCTCTGAGCTGAGCGCGCCCGAAGGGATTCGAACCCCCAACCTTCTGATCCGTAGTCAGATGCTCTATCCGTTGAGCTACGGGCGCTTGTGTTCAGTTGTGTACCCCGAAGGACCTAGCGGAGGCGAGAGGATTTGAACCTCCGGTCCCCTTGAAGGGGGACAACTCATTAGCAGTGAGCCCCATTCGGCCGCTCTGGCACGCCTCCATGGACTTCCTGAGGGTACCCGACGCTCCGGCACCGAAGCCGCCGGACGCCTAGCGTACACAGCTGCCACATATGCTGTCGACGTGCCTGCCCGCCTGCGACCCGTGCTGGACGGGCTGCCAGTTTATGTCCCCGGCAAGACCGTGCCGGGTGCGATCAAATTGGCCAGCAACGAGACCGTGTTCGGCCCGCTGCCCAGCGTCCGCGCCGCCATCGAACACGCCACCGGCTCGATCAACCGCTACCCCGACAACGGCTGTGTCGAGCTCAAGACGGCGTTGGCCAAGCACGTGGACGTCGCGCCAGAGCACATCGCCGTCGGGTGCGGTTCAGTCAGCCTCTGCCAGCAGCTGGTTCAGATCGTCGCCTCGGTAGGCGACGAGGTGATCTTCGGCTGGCGCAGCTTCGAGCTCTACCCGCCGCAGGTTGCGGTCGCGGGCGCGATGGCCGTCCCGGTGCCGTTGACCAACCACACGTTCGACCTCGAGGCGATGCTCGCCGCGGTCACCGACCGCACCCGGCTGATCTTCGTGTGCAATCCCAACAACCCGACATCGACCGTTGTTCCCCCGGAGGCCCTCGCCGACTTCATCAAAGCGGTTCCGCCACACATCCTGATCGCGATCGACGAGGCCTACATCGAGTACGTCCGCGACGGCATGGCCCCCGACAGCCTGGAGTTGGTCCGCTCTCACAGCAACGTCGTGGTGCTGCGGACCTTCTCGAAGGCGTACGGCCTGGCGGGTTTACGCGTCGGGTACGCGATCGGGCACCCCGACATGATCGTCGCGCTGGACAAGGTCTACGTGCCGTTCACCGTGTCGAGCGTCGCCCAAGCGGCCGCCATCGCCTCGCTGAAGGCCGCCGACGAACTACTGGCCCGCACCGACGCGGTGGTCGCCGAGCGCACCCGGGTGACTGCGGCGCTGCGCGACGCCGGGTTCTCCCTGCCGCCACCGCAGGCCAACTTCGTCTGGCTGCCGCTGGGAGCGCGCACTCGTGACTTCGTGGAAAAGGCGGCCGCCGCGCGCATCGTGGTCCGCCCGATGAGCCCCGACGGCGTCCGGGTCACCATAGGTGCGCCGGACGAAAACGACGCCCTGCTGCGGTTCGCGCGCAGCTGGGGGGGAAGCCGACGCTCAGTCGACGTCGTGACGGCTAACTGACCGGGTTGCGGCCCGTGAACGCGATGAGCCGATCCAGCGCGCTGGCACGCTCGGGAACGTCGACCGGCTCGTCGAACCCGGCGGCGCTGCGTTCATGCGGCTTGATCAACGTGTGGGCCAATCCCAGCACGTACTCGGCCAGCGAATCGGCCACGCGCACCTCATGTCCCACTGCCGTCGCGTAATCCCAAGCGTGGACCAGGAACTCGATCGAAAAGACCGACACGGCTACCCTGGCCGACATCGAGCCGGGGCCCAGCGCGACCTCGCCATCCAGGCCGTGGCGGTGCCAGGCATCCAACGCCGGCCGAGCGGCGCCGATCACCAGACGCTCCACCGAGTCGGTGTCCTCTCGCATGGAGAATTCCGCGTCGACCATGCCGCCGAGGACCATGATCGAGTTGAGCAGATGCCCGGTCAGCCCCTTCACGTCGTACTCGGTGCACGGCGTCTGCTTGGCCCGGTCGTCGGCGGCGATGGTGTGCAGCACCTGCTGCAGGACCCCGAGTGAGGCCTCGGCGCTTTGCAGCTCGTCGGTCGGTGGAGAATCTGGTCCGGGTCGCAAATCGCGGGACATACTCGCCACGCTACGGTCTCGGGATGGGCGAAACATACGAATCCGTCACCGTCGACATCAAGGACCGGGTCGCGCGGGTGACCCTGATCGGGCCGGGTAAGGGCAATGCGATGGGCCCCGCGTTCTGGTCGGAGATGCCCGAAGTGTTCGCAAAGCAGGACGCCGACCGCGAGGTGCGGGCCATCGTTATCGCCGGCTCTGGCAAGAACTTCAGCTACGGCCTCGACGTCCCGGCGATGGGGGGCTCGTTCACCCCGCTGCTGTCCGGCGACGCCCTGGCAGGCCCGCGCGCGGAGTTTCACGCCGAGATCAAGCGCATGCAGAACGCGATCAGCGCGGTCGCTGACTGCCGCACCCCCACCATCGCCGCGGTACACGGCTGGTGCATCGGCGGCGGCGTCGACCTGATCTCGGCGGTGGACATCCGCTACGCCAGCGCCGACGCCAAGTTCTCGGTGCGCGAGGTCAAACTGGCCATCGTCGCCGACGTCGGCAGCCTCGCGCGGCTGCCGCTGATCTTGAACGACGGTCACCTGCGCGAACTGGCGCTGACGGGCCGCGACATCGACGCTGCCCGCGCCGAGAAGATCGGCCTGGTCAACGATGTCTACCCGGACGCCGAGGCCACGCTGGCCGCGGCACACGCCACGGCCACCGAGATCGCCGAAAACCCGCCGCTGACCGTGCACGGCATCAAGGATGTCCTCGATCAGCAACGCATTTCGGCCGTGTCGGAGAGCCTTCGCTATGTCGCCGCGTGGAACGCCGCCTTCCTGCCGTCGAAGGACCTGACCGAGGGCATCTCGGCGATCTTCGCCAAGCGGCCGCCGCAGTTCACCGGGGAGTAAGCCCTGCCGCTACAGCCCCGTACCCTCGCGAAGGTGGCAGAGATGACCCCCGACGGAAAGATCCGCGTCCCCGCCGACCTGGACGCCGTGACGGCGATCGCCGAGGAAGACCACTCCGACATCGACAGTGCGGCCGTCGAACGGATCTGGCAGGCCGCCCGCTACTGGTACCAGGCCGGAATGCACCCCGCCATCCAGGTATGCCTGCGCCACAACGAAAACGTGGTGCTCAACCGCGCGATCGGCCACGGCTGGGGCAACGCCCCGACCGATCCGCCCGACGCGGAGAAGATCCCGGTCACCACCGACACCCCGTTCTGCGCCTACTCGTCGGCGAAGGCCATCACCGCGACCGTCGTGCACCTGCTCGCCGAGCAGGGCCACTTCTCCCTTGACGACCGCGTCTGCGAGTACCTGCCGACCTACACCAGTCACGGCAAGGATCGGACCACCATCCGGCATGTGCTGACCCACAGCGCCGGCGTCCCGTTTCCCACCGGCCCCAGGCCGGACGTCACCAAAGCCGACGACCACGAGTACGCCCTAGAAAAGCTCGGCGAATTGCGCCCGATCTACCGGCCCGGGCTGGTCCACATGTACCACGCGCTGACCTGGGGTCCGCTGATTCGCGAGATCGTCTGGCGGACCACCGGTAAGGAAATCCGCGACATCCTGGCCACCGAGATCCTCGACCCGCTGGGCTTTCGCTGGACCAACTTCGGTGTCGCCAACAAAGACCTCCCGCTGGTGGCCCCCAGCCACGCGACCGGGCGGCCGTTGCCGCCGGTGATGGCCGCGATCTTCCGCAAGGCCATCGGCGGAACCGTGCACGAGGTCATCCCCTACACCAACCAGCCGTTGTTTCTGAGCACCATCGTCCCGTCGTCCAACACCGTCTCTACCGCCAACGAGCTGTCGCGCTTCATGGAGATCCTGCGCCGCGGCGGCGAACTCGACGGGGTCCGGATCATGCGGCCCGAGACGGTGCGCAACGCGGTCAAGGAATGCCGGCGGCTGCGGCCCGATGTCGCGACCGGTCTGATGCCGCTGCGCTGGGGCACCGGATACATGCTGGGATCGACCCGGTTCGGGCCGTTCGGCCGCAACGCGCCGGCCGCGTTCGGTCACCTCGGCCTGGTCAACATCGCCGTCTGGGCCGACCCGCAGCGCCGCCTGGCCGCCGCGGTGATCAGCAGCGGAAAACCGGGCAGAGACCCCGACGCCGGCCGCTACGGGGCGTTGCTGAACACGATCACCGCCACGATCCCATCCGGTTGACCTCGCCGGCCGGCGGGAACCCTGGAGGCTTGTCTACCTACCCAGTGATCAACCCGCACGGCGAGGTTGTGGCCACCAAGGACATCGGCAGCGCCGACGACGCGCACGCGCGGTTCGTCGATAACGGGGGCCGCACCGGCCAAAACGCTGCGAGCCGACGAGGCGCTGCCGCTGTTGGCGGTCTCGGTCGGGGCTTCGCTGGTGCGCACCGACGAGCGGGTGGCTCCGACTGACGGCGTCGCCGCCGTGCTTCGGTATGCGCCGACGCTGCACTGAACGGCGGTGGCGGAGGGATTTGAACCCCCGGACGGTTTTAGCCGTCTCTCGCTTTCAAGGCGAGTGCATTAGGCCGCTCTGCCACGCCACCGCTGCTTAGGGTAACGGTTGTAGCGTGGCCGTCATGCGTGCCATCGTCGCCGAATCGGCAGATCAACTGGTGTGGCAGGAAGTCCCCTATGTCTCCGCGGGTCCGGGCGAGGTGCTCGTCGAGGTCGCCGCGGCCGGCGTCAACCGCGCCGACGTGCTGCAGGCGGCCGGAAAATATCCGCCGCCGCCGGGAGCCAGCGAGATCATCGGCATGGAGGTCAGCGGCACCGTCGCCGACGTGGGTTCAGGTGTCTCGGATTGGGCTGTGGGACAAGAGGTTTGCGCGCTGCTCGCCGGCGGTGGCTACGCCGAGTACGTCGCCGTTCCTGCCGGCCAGGTGATGCCGCTTCCCCCGAAGGTCGATCTCGTCGACGCCGCGGCCCTTCCCGAAGCCGCCTGCACGGTGTGGTCGAACCTGGTGATGACCGCGCACCTGGGCCCGGGTCAGCTGCTCCTGATCCACGGCGGAGCCAGCGGCATCGGCACCCACGCGATCCAGGTCGCACGCGCATTGGGCGCCCGGGTGGCGGTCACCGCCGGGACACCGGAAAAGCTGGAACTCTGTCGCGGCCTCGGCGCGCACCTCACCATCAACTATCACGACGAGGACTTCGTAGCTCGCCTCAAAGAGGAGAGCCCCGGCGCCGATGTGATCCTCGACATCATGGGGGCGGCCTATCTGGACCGCAATATCGACGCCCTAGCCGTCGACGGTCAACTGGTGGTCATCGGCATGCAGGGCGGGGTCAAGGCGGAACTCAACCTGGGCAAGTTGCTCACCAAACGGGCCCGGATCATCGGCACCACCCTGCGGGCCCGGCCGGTCACCGGTCCGAACAGCAAGAGCGCCATCGCCCAGGCGGTCACGGCCTCGGTCTGGCCGATGATCGCCAACGACCGGGTTCGGCCGATCATCGGTACCCGGCTGCCCATCCAACAGGCCGCGGAGGCGCATCAACTGATGCTGTCAGGCAAGACGTACGGCAAGATCCTGCTGACGGTCAGCAGCTAACCCGCGAGCGTAACGCCACGGCGATATCAGCGCCGAAATTTCGCCCTGGCGTTACGGTCGCGAGTAGCTAACCCGACTCTTAACCCAACGAAGCCAGCGCGCGGACCAGCTGGTCCACCTCTGCCGTCGTCGAATAGTGGGCCAGCCCGATGGTCACTGCGCCGCCCACGTCATTCGCGCCCAGCACGTCCAGCGCACGGGAGTTGGCATTCGCGATCGCCAGAATGCCGTTGTCGGCCAGGCGCTGTACCACCCGATCGGCCGGCACGTCTTGAAATGCGAAGCTCAGCACCGGTATCCGCGCTTCCGGGCGGCCGATCAGGATCGCCAGCGGCAATGACCGCAGCGACACCATCAGGTAGTCGAAGATCCGGTTCAGGTAGGCCGACGCGGAATGCATCGACACCGACAGGCGTTCGCGGCGAGTCCCGCGAGCCGACTCGTCCAGGGAGGCGAGGTATTCGATGCTGGCGACCAAGCCGGCCAGCAGACCGAACTGATGCCCGCCGATCTCCAGCCGCGCCGGGCCGGTGGCATAGGGGTTCGTCGACACCGAGGCGAAGGTGTTCATCAGCGCCGGCTCACGGAAAACCATCGCCCCCACCGGCGGCCCGCCCCAGCCGACGGCGTTCACCGCCACCACGTCGGCCTCGGTTTCCTTGATGTCGATCAACCGGTACGGGGCGGCAGCGGAATGGTCGACCACCACCAGACCGCCGACGTCGTGGACCAGCTTGGTCATCGCCCGCAGGTCGGTGACCGCGCCCAGCGTCCCTGATGCGGACGTGACCGCGACCAGCCGGG
Organism: Mycobacterium gastri; assembly: GCF_002102175.1. GTDB lineage: Bacteria > Actinomycetota > Actinomycetes > Mycobacteriales > Mycobacteriaceae > Mycobacterium > Mycobacterium gastri. Next base: position 10,226 of record NZ_LQOX01000046.1, read on the forward strand.
TCGACTTGCTGATCAGGCTCTCCCACTGCCACGTCGGCAGCTCACCGGTCTCGATGTCGACCTCGGCCCACTTCACTTTGGCGCCATAGCGGTGCGCCGCCCGCAGCCACGGTGCGATGTTGGCCTCGTCGTCGAGGCGGCTGACGATCACCTCGTAGCCCAAGCCGGCGCGCGAGGACGACGCCTCGGCCAACGACGACAGCAGCACCGCGCGATCGGCGCCCAGCACCACGCCGCCCGGATCACCGTTGACCAGATCGGCCACCGCCGCACGCGCCGCATCCAGCACGGCGGCGCTGCGCCTCGCCGAGGGATGCGCACCCGCCGTGCTGGCGGCAGACCTGCGAAATGCCGTCGACACGGTGGTCGCGACGGAATCGGGAATCAGCATGCCGGCCGGCGCGTCGAAGTGCACCCATCCGTCACCCAGTGACGGGTGCAACCCCCGCACCCGGGCGACGTCATATGGCATGCCAGCCACCCTAATGCTCTCGTTATAACTGCAAATTGGTGACGGTCGCGGGTCCCCATCGACGTTGCTGCCGGTTCGGCTTCGCGGGCCAGGACACCCGGCCAGCCATACTAGTCCAGTGAGCTTGTGGTTCGGAACGCTGATCGCATTGGTATTGCTGATCGCGCCCGGGGCAATCGTCGCACGCATCGCTCAGCTGAACTGGCCCACCGCCATCGCGGTGGGCCCGCCGCTGACGTACGGCGTCATCGCCGTGGCGATCCTGCCCTATGGCGCGCTGGGCATCCCGTGGAACGGCTGGACGGCACTGCTGGCCTTGGCCGTCGTGGCCGCGGTGGTCACCGGCCTTCAGCTGTTGCTCGGCCGCATTCGGGACCGGGACGCTGAGGCGCGAGCGGTCGGTCGCGGTCCGGCGCTGACGGTCGCGGCCGGGGTGCTGTTGGGGGTGCTGTTCATCGGCTGGGCGGCCTATCGCGGGATCCCGCACTGGCAGTCCATTCCCAGCACCTGGGACGCGGTGTGGCACGCCAACACCGTGCGCTTCATCCTCGACACCGGCCAGGCGTCACCCACCCACATGGGCGAGCTTCGCAACGTCGAAACCCATGCGCTGCTCTACTACCCGTCGGTGTTCCACGCGCTGGCCGCGGTGTTCTGCCAGCTCACCGGCGCCGCACCCACCACCGGTTACACGCTGAACTCGCTGGCCGCCGCCATCTGGCTGTTTCCGGTGAGCGCGGCGGTGCTGACCTGGCGGGTGCTGCGCTCGCGGTTGGCCGAGTGGCCGGCCACCTCGGCCTCGGCGCAGTGGCTGACCGCCGGGGCGGCCGCCACCGCGGCGGCATTGTCGGCGTCGTTCACCGCGGTGCCCTATGTCGAATTCGACACCGCCGCGATGCCCAACCTCGCGGCCTACGGGGTCGCGGTGCCCACCATGGCGCTGATCAGCTCGACGTTGCGCCACCGCGACCGGATCCCGGTGGCCGTGCTGGCGTTCGTGGGCGTGTTGTCGGCGCACATCAGCGGCGGCGTCGTCGTCGTGCTGTTGGTGTCGGCCTGGTGGCTCCTCGATGCGCTGTGGCGTCCGGTCCGCGGCCGGCTGGCCGATCTGCTGACGCTGGCCGGCGTGGCAGTGCTTTCCGGGGTGATCATGTTGCCGCAATTCCTCAGCGTCCAACAGCAGGAAGACATCATCGCCGGACACTCCTTCCTCACCTATCTGAGTACCAAGCGCGGCATCTTCGACGCCGTTTTCCAGCACTCCCGCCACCTCAACGACTTCCCCGTCCAGTACGCCCTGATTGTGCTGGCCGCCATCGGCGGGTTCCTGCTGCTGGTCAAAAAGATCTGGTGGCCGCTGGCGGTGTGGTTGCTGCTGATCGTGATGAACGTCAATGCCGGCACCCCGCTGGGCGGCCCGATCGAAGTGTTGGTCGGCGGGCTCGGCGAATTCTTCTACAACGACCCGCGCCGGATCGCGGCGGCCACCGCACTGCTGCTGATGCTGATGGCCGGCATCGCCTTGTTCACGATCGTGATGCTGGCGGTGGCCGGCGGCAAACGACTGACCCAGCGCTTCAAGACAGTGCCGCAACCGTTGTGGACCTCGGTCACCGCCGCGCTGCTGATAGCGATCTGCCTGGCCAGTACCTGGCATTACTTTCCGCGGCACCGCTTCCTGTTCGGCGACAAGTACGACTCGGTGATGATCGACCAACGCGACCTCGACGCCATGGCCTACCTGGCGACCCTGCCCGGCGCACGCGACACCCTGATCGGCAATGCCAACACCGACGGCACCGCATGGATGTATGCCGTGGCCGACCTGCATCCGCTATGGACCCACTACGACTACCCGGTGCAGCAAGGCCCGGGCTACCACCGGTTTATCTTCTGGGCCTACGCCCGCAATGGCGATGCCGATCCGCGGGTACTGGATTCCATCAAGACGCTCAATATCCGCTACATCCTGACCAGCAGCCCGACGGTCAGGGGGTTCCCCGTTCCCGACGGACTAGTCTCTCTGGAGAAATCGCCGTCGTGGAAGAAGATTTACGACAACGGCGGGGCCCGGATTTACGAGTGGCGCGGGCAGGCCTTGACGAAGCACTCCTAGTCGACACGTAAGAGGATGGTGACAGGATTGACTACCGGCAACGACGACCAAGATGTCGAGGGCGTCGAGATCATCGGTGGCGAACCGCGGTTCATGGCGATAGCCGAAGACGACTCCGACGAGCGTTCGCTGACCGACCTCGTCGAACAGCCCGCCAAGGTGATGCGAATCGGCACCATGATCAAGCAACTGCTCGAAGAGGTCCGGGCCGCGCCGCTGGACGAAGCCAGCCGCAACCGGCTACGCGATATCCACGCCACCAGCATCCGCGAGCTCGAAGACGGGCTGGCGCCGGAACTGCGCGAAGAACTCGACCGGCTGACGCTGCCGTTCGACGAGGACGCCGCGCCCTCGGACGCCGAGTTGCGCATCGCGCAGGCGCAGTTGGTCGGCTGGCTGGAAGGGCTGTTCCACGGCATCCAGACCGCGCTGTTCGCCCAGCAGATGGCCGCCCGCGCGCAGCTGGAGCAGATGCGCCAGGGCGCGCTGCCACCCGGCATCGCCAAGGGCCACGGCCACGGCACCGGACAGTACCTCTAGACCGTGTCCAAGGGTCCGCACATCGAGACGCGCGATGCGTGGGTGGAGTTTCCCATCTTCGACGCCAAATCGCGTTCCCTGAAGAAGGCCTTTCTGGGCAAGGCCGGCGGGGCGATCGGCCGCAACAGCTCCAACGTCGTCGTCATCGAGGCGTTGCGAGACATCACCATGTCGCTCGAACTCGGCGACCGGGTGGGCCTGGTCGGCCACAACGGAGCCGGGAAATCAACTCTGCTGCGCCTACTTTCAGGCATTTACGAACCGACGCGCGGCTGGGCCAAGGTCAGCGGCCGGGTAGCGCCGGTCTTCGATCTGGGCATCGGCATGGACCCCGAGATCTCCGGCTACGAAAACATCATCATCCGCGGCTTGTTCCTGGGACAGACCCGAAAGCAGATGCAGGCCAAGGTGGACGAGATCGCCGAGTTCACCGAGTTGGGCGAGTACCTGTCGATGCCGCTGCGCACCTATTCCACCGGCATGCGGGTGCGGCTGGCGATGGGCGTGGTGACCAGCATCGACCCGGAGATCCTGCTGCTGGACGAAGGCATCGGCGCGGTGGACGCCGAATTCCTCAAGAAAGCCCAGTCGCGGCTGCAGAGTCTGGTCGACCGTTCCGGAATCCTGGTGTTCGCAAGCCATTCCAACGAATTTCTGGCCCGCCTGTGCAAGACCGCGATGTGGATCGACCACGGCGTCATCAAACTGACCGGCGGTATCGAAGACGTGGTGCGCGCCTATGAGGGTGCCGACGCGGCCCGGCATGTGCACGACGTGCTGAACGAGACCCGGAACACGGGCATGGCGCAACAAGCGTCCGGGGATGAGTGAGTTTGTCGCTGCCGTCGTGGTCACCCACCGGCGCCTCGATGAACTCGCGACGTCGCTGGATGTGCTGAGCACCCAGACCCGGGCGCCGGATCACCTGATCGTCGTCGACAATGACGCCGACGACCGGGTCCGGGATTTGGTTGCGGCCCAACCGATCCCCACCACTTACCTGGGTTCGCGCCGAAACCTTGGCGGCGCAGGCGGTTTCGCACTCGGCATGTTGCACGCGCTGGCGCTGGGCGCCGATTGGGTGTGGCTGGCCGACGATGACGGACACGCGCAGGACACCCGCGTGCTCGAGACGCTACTGGCATGCGCCGAGAAATACGGCTTGGCCGAGGTGTCGCCGATGGTGTGCAATATGAACGACCCGCAGCGACTGGCGTTTCCGCTGCGGCGCGGTCTGGTATGGCGAAGGCGCACCAGCGAATTGCGCACCGAACAGGGGCAGGAGCTGCTTGCCGGGATCGCGTCGCTGTTCAACGGGGCACTGTTTCGGGCCGCCACGTGCGAGGCGATCGGTGTGCCCGACCTGCGGCTGTTCATCCGCGGCGACGAGGTGGAGATGCACCGCCGGCTGGTTCGGTCCGGCTTGCCGTTCGGCACCTGCCTGGACGCGGTGTACCTGCACCCGTGCGGGTCCGACGAGTTCAAACCGATCCTGGGTGGCCGCATGCACACCCAGTATCCCGACGACCCCGGCAAGCGGTTCTTCACCTACCGCAATCGCGGCTACGTGTTGTCGCAGCCGGGTCTGCGTAAGCTCCTGCCGCAGGAGTGGCTGCGGTTCGGCTGGTTCTTCCTGGTGACCCGCCGTGACCCCATGGGCCTGATGGAGTGGATTCGGTTGCGCCGCTTGGGCCGTCGCGAGAGGTTCGGGCGGCCTGATCTGGGAGGGTCGTAATGACGTTCATCGACGCTCAAGCTAGTTTCAAAGCGCAGTCGCGCACACTTGCCCGCGCCCGGGCCGATCTGATCGACGGGTTCCGCCGTCACGAACTGTGGCTGCACCTGGGCTGGCAGGACATCAAGCAGCGTTACCGCCGTTCGGTGCTGGGCCCGTTTTGGATCACCATCGCCACCGGAACCACCGCGGTGGCGATGGGCGGGTTGTATTCCAAGCTGTTTCACCTCGAGCTGTCGGAGCATCTGCCCTACGTAACACTCGGGCTGATCATCTGGAACCTGATCAACGCCGCCATCCTGGACGGCGCCGATGTCTTCGTCTCCAACGAGGGCCTGATCAAGCAACTGCCGACGCCGTTGAGCGTGCACGTCTATCGGCTGGTGTGGCGGCAGATGATCTTGTTCGCGCACAACATCGTGATCTATCTGGTGGTGGCGATCATCTTCCCCAAGCCGTGGTCGTGGGCGGATCTGTCGGTGATTCCGGCACTGGGACTGATCGTGCTCAATTGCGTATGGGTGTCACTGTGTTTCGGCATCCTGGCCACCCGCTACCGCGACATCGCCCCGCTGCTGTTCTCGGTGGTGCAGCTGCTGTTCTTCATGACCCCGATCATCTGGAACGACGACACCCTGCGCCATCAGGGCGCCGGGCGGTGGTCGCGCATCGTCGAACTCAACCCGCTGCTGCACTACCTCGACATCGTGCGGGCGCCGCTGCTGGGCGCGCATCAGGAGTTGCGGCACTGGGTGGTGGTGGTGGTGCTGACCGCCGTCGGCTGGATGCTGGCGGCGCTTGCCATGCGGCAGTACCGCGCGCGGGTGCCGTACTGGGTCTGAACGGTCGACCCGAACCGCACACGTTGACTCTGTGATGGCGGCCTGAATACGCAACAGGCCGGGTTACCACGACTTGTCAGGCTGCCAAGCTGTCGTGCGTGGGGTGCGAGTAGTCAGGTGGTGTAGGCGGTGTAGTTGAGGCTGGTCATCATGCCGGCTTCTTGGTGGTAAGCGTTGTGGCAGTGGATCATCCAGGTCCCGGGATTGTCGGCGAGTAGCAGGGCGTTGAGTTTCTGGTTGGGCAACACGTTGACGGTGTCTTTGCGGGCGCCCAGGCTGCCGTCGGGTTTGATCACCTGGAAGGTGTGGCCGTGCAGGTGCATCGGGTGGTACATCATCGTGGAGTTGGTGAACGCCAGGGTGGCTCGCTGTCCCTGTTTGACCGTCACCGGCGGGCTGTTGGGGTAGGGCTTGCCGTTGATAGCCCAGTCGTAGTTCATCATCGAACCGGTCAGCTCCAAAGCCAGGCTCACATCCGATTGGGACGACCCTAGACTGGCGGCCGGTGTGGCGCTGAACATGTCGACGGTGCCGACTCGGCCGTTGAGTTCGGCTGGTTCAAAGGAGGCGTCGGGCGCGGCGCCGGCCGCAGTGATCAGCAGGGCCCGCCCCGGTTGGGCTTTTTTGCCTTCGGGTACAGCGACCAGCGGAAAGACGCCGTCGCCTGCGGTGACGATGACGTCGTAGCGTTCGGCCATGCCCAGCAGCAGGGCATCGACGTCGGTGGGCACCACCGGATACCCGTCGGTGTGGGTGACCGTCATGACATGGCCCGCCAGGGCCACCCGGAAAGCGGTGTCGGCGCCGACGTTGATCAAACGGATACGGATGCGCTGGCCGGGTTTGGCGTCGAAGGTGGTCGGCGCCGCCGGAATGCGGCCGTTAACCAGGTAATAGGGGTAGTCGACATCGCCGGCGTCCCCACCGAGCAAAGCGCTGCTACCGACACCTGTCATGGCGGGCATCTCCGCCGACCCGGACCCCTGAGCGGGCATGTGGGTCCCCTTCAGCTCGTCATAGATCTGTTGGGGACTCCTGCCGATCCCATCGGTCCAGTCATCGAAGACAACGATCCATTCGGCGTCGTAGCGCCCCGGCTCAGCGGGATCATCGATGATCAACGGCAGATAAAGCCCACAGTCGGTTTCCAGGCCAAGGTGTGGATGAGCCCAGTAGGTGCCAGGGTAAGGCGACGAGAACCGGTAGGTGAAGTCGCCGCCGGCCGCGATATTCGCCGTGGCCGGAAAGACACCGTCCATGTCGTTGCGGATCGCGATGCCATGCCAATGCACCGACGTCGGACCGCTCAGCCGGTTTTTGACCGTAATCGCCAGCTCATCGCCGACGTTAGCCCGAATCAGCGGGCCCGGCAGCCCATCACCGTAGGCCAACGTCCGCGCAACCGGGCCGCCGAGATCAATAGCCGCCGGTTGCGCCGTCACCACCGCGGCAACACTGCGACCGGTGTGCGGGCGAGCCTTCTCCGCCGCAGCAACAGCCTGCTCGAGATTGGGCGCGGCCACCGTCGACCGCCCGCACGCCGCTAGCGCCAACCCGACACCCCCAGCCACCGAACCGGTGAAAAACGCCCTACGGCTCAGCCGACCGTCATTCACGCTGGTCTCATCGCTGTTGTTCTCCTCGCCGGGTAGTCAAATGGCCGGTACATACCGACATAGGGTGTTCGTCCGGGCGCCGGTCACTCCGTTCACCGGCACTCCGTGGCGAAATGCTGCACTATCCTCAGGCCAACCTGCCGCTCAAATCGCTATTTCCCGCACCGCGCCGGCCCCGCCTCACGCTTAGGATTACCCGGTTCAGCCGCGGGGAATCGTCCAGCGCCGGTCGATCCGGTCGCATATTCTTCCGCGGCGCGTTTGGGCTGTAGGTGATGGTTGCGGTCGAGGAAGTATAAGGCCAGAGCGGCGACGATACCGACAAGGAATAGTCCGGCCCAGATGAGTTCGCCGACTCCCAGCTGCCGCGCTGCGCCCATCGCCCAGCCGGTGGCCAGGTTGCCGACCAGGATTCCTACCCCGACGATGGTGTTGTAGAACCCGTAATGGGTGGCTACAAGGCGTCCACCGGCCAGCGCCATGACCGTGTCCATCTCGAACGGGAAGACCGCGGCCGAGCCGACGGCGAGCATGGCTGCCGACACCAACAGCGCGCCGGCAGCCGCAAGAATCCCTAACCGAGAGCTGTCGGGAATTACTACCAGCGGCAAGAACGAGGCCGCCATCATGGCCAGGCCGATGGCCAGGCTGCGCCCGGGGCCCCACCGTGCGGCGAACCAGCGGGTGATGCGTAGCTGCCCGCCGACCGCGACCAGACCCGAAACGACAAAAATTCCTGCCACTAAAGGTGTTTCAAAACGCTTCGTCACGATCGACGCCTGGAGCGGGAGAGCGAGGTAGACCTGAAAAGACAACACGTAGGAGCCGATCATCGCCACGGCGAACAGCAGGAAAGACCGGTTGGCGATGACCACTCGCCAGTCATCGATTATCGATGTTTTCTCCGATGACGGAACGGCGCGATGCTGCGGCAGCGCCAGCAACTGCGCCACCGTCAGCACCGCAAAGATGGCCGCCGCGGCTGCCGCGGTGATGCGGAAGTCGGCGGCCACCAGGATGACCCCGACCAGCGGGCCCAGCAGAATGCCGGCCTGATAGAAGATGTTGAACACCGCGAATGCTTCGACACGGCGATCAGCGGAATCGGCGGCTAGGTAGGCGCGCACCGCAGGGTTGAACAACGCGCCGGCGAAACCGGTAGCCGCGGACGCGATCAACACGACCGGTAAGGAGTGAGCCACGATGAGTAAGGCGAAACCCCCGGTGCGTAGCAGGCAGCCGGCCACGATCAGCGGCTTGTAACCGATCCGATCGGCGAGTGTGCCGCCCACGACGAACATGCCCTGCTGGGAGAAGTTGCGGACACCCAGGACCAGCCCGACAGCCCACCCCGCCAGCCCGAGTGGGCCGGCGAGGTAGGCCGCCAGATACGGCATCAACATGTAAAAACCCATGTTGATGCCGAACTGGTTGATCATCAGCATCCGGCTGGGCCGGTCGAAGCTGCGGAATTGCTCAAGCAACGCCATTAACGCATCGCTCCGGTGGGGTCGACGACGGTGGCGCACCGGGTCCAGGACTGCACGACCTGTTGCGACGGGTGGTCGATG
>NZ_LQOX01000047.1 GCF_002102175.1 Mycobacterium gastri
CCCGCCGGCCCCGCCGGGCCCGCCGATTACGCCGGTCCCGCCGGCGCCACCGACTCCGCCGGTCGCGAACAGCCCGCCCATCCCGCCGGGTCCGCCCGCCCCGCCTTTGCCGCCGCCGAACCCTCCGAGTCCGCCGGCCCCGCCGGTGGCGAACAGCCCGCCGTCGCCGCCGGCCCCGCCGGCCCCGCCGCCGGCGCCGCCGGGACCGAACAGCAGCCCCCCGGTCCCGCCGTGCCCGCCGGTTCCCCCAACCGCCGCCGCTGAGCCGCCGGTCCCGCCGGCACCGCCGATCCCGAACAATCCCGCCGGCCCACCGTTACCGCCCGCCATGCCGGGCGCGCCCGACCCGCCGGCCCCGCCGTTGCCGATCAAGATCCCGCCGGCCCCGCCGTCGGCGCCGGTCCCCGGGGCGGCGTTGGCGCCGTTGCCGATGAGCGGGCGCCCCAATAGCGCCTGGGTGGGCGCGTTCAGTGCGTTGAGCAGATCCTGAAGTGGTGACACGTTGGCGGCCTCGGCGGACACATACTGTCCGGCCGCCGCGGTCAAGGCCTGCACGAACCGGTGATGAAACGCCGCCGCATGGGCACTCAGGACCTGATATGCCTGCCCGTGCGCCCCGAACAGCGCCGCGATGGCCGCCGAAACCTCATCGGCGCCGGCGGCCAGCAGCGCCGTCGTCGGCGTGGCCGCGGCGGCAGTGGCCGCGTCGATCGTCGAGCCGATAGTTGTCACATCCGTGGCCGCCGCGGACAGCGCTTGCGGCGTTGCGATCACAAACGACATTGGGCACCTCGTGTTTCGTCATGACCCCGATGAAGTCATGCCGACCAGCCGGCGCACTGCCGACTTCCGACCAGTCGGCATGAGCGAATTCTATGGCCGTCTGCCGCGGAAGGTCCCACGGTTTGCCCGATGTCTTGGATGTCTTGCGCGGATGATTTCCGGGCGTGCCGGTTGCCACCGATGGCGACGCGGTTTTCAGTTGGTGCCGCGTCGGGAGGGTGCCGCGAACAACGCATCGCGGTCCCCGGCGCGACGAGTTCGTTCGATGCCGGATCAATATAGGCTGTCGGGGTGGTTCCGCACGGCGGGTAGGACCGCTGACGCTGCCGGTACATGGTGTGGTCGTCGGGCTGGGCGTGCTGGTGGCCACGGTCATTTTCTTCGCCGAAGCCCGCCGCCGCGGTGCGGTGAATGACCAATCGCTGGTGGCGGTGACCGGAGCTCTGGTCGGCGGGGCAATCGGCATGCGGCTGTCCGGCTGGGCGGAACATGTTGATGTCCGGCTCAACCCAACCTTGTTGCAGGCCTGGGAATTTCGGTCGCGCAGTATCCTGGGTGGCCTCGTGGGCGCCTACGTGGGCGTGTTGATCGCCAAGCGGATCGGCGGCTACCGCGGCAAGACCGGGGATCTGTTCGCCCCGGCGGTCGCGCTGGGAATGGCGGTCGGTCGCATCGGTTGTCACCTCACCGAAGCTCCCGGCCGGTCGACCGGCCTGCCGTGGGGTGTGCACGCCGCTGCCAGCACGCCGAAATGCCCGGGTTGTCTCATCGGCGCCGCGATGCATCCGTCGTTCCTCTACGAGATCGGTTTTCAGCTGGCCGCGTTCGCCGTTCTGCTGTGGCTACGCAACCAGCTCACCCAACCGGGTGAGCTGTTCGTCCTCTACGTCGCGGGCTACGCGGTGTTTCGGTTCTTCGTCGAGTTCGTCCGGGCCAACGAAACCGTGTGGCTGGGTTTGACACGGCCGCAATGGTTTTTACTGCCCTCGTTCGTTCTCATCGCTATTCGGCTGGGCTACGGATACCGGCGTGGCCACTATGATCCACTGCTGCGTAGACAGGCACTGCCAGTATGACGAACCCGCCTCCGGGTTGGCCTCCGCCGGGCTATCCCTACAACGCGGACCAGCCCTACCCCGGCTGGCCTCCGCCACCTCGGAGGTCCGGTGGGGAGATCTTCGGGGCGACCCAGCACACCTGCATCCTGCTGGAGGACATCGCCCAGACGTGCAACCTGCGCTGCCCGACCTGCTTTACCGACTCATCGCCGGACCTGCGTCATGTCGTGGCGATCGGCGACGTGCTCGCCAATGTCGACCAGCGTCTCGAGCGGGAGAACGGCCGCCTTGATGTGCTGATGCTCAGCGGCGGCGAGCCCAGCCTGCATCCGCAATTGCCGGAGTTGCTGGCCGAACTGAGCGCGCGACCAATCACTCGAATATTGTTGAACTCCAACGGTATCCGTGTAGCCCAGGATGACGGACTGCTCGACCTGCTCACCGAGCACCGCGAGCGCTCCAAGGTGTACCTGCAATACGACGGGCTCGCGCAGGCCGCACATCGATACCATCGGGGCGGGGATCTTCGTCGGATCAAGCAAGACGCGTTGCGCCGGCTGTCCGAACGGGAGATCTTCACCACCTTGGTGATGACGGCCGCGCGGGGCGTCAATGACCACGAGATCGGCGATTTGGTTCGGCTTGCCCTACAAACACCCTATGCGGGCGGGGTCTGCATTCAACCCCAGTTCGTTTCGGGGCGTTCGGGATTCATTGACGCCGACAATCGGCTCACGCATACCGGTGTGCTCAGGAGGCTGGGGCCACAGACCAACGATCTGGTCACGTGGCGGGATCTGACCGCGCTACCGTGCTCGCACCCGCATTGTTGTTCGGTGGGGTACCTGCTGCGCGACGACGGCGGGCGGTGGCGCTCACTGGTGGCCTTGATCGGTCACGACAACCTCAAAGGCAAGCTGGGCCTGGTCGCAAACCGTATCGCCGACAGGGATATTCCCCGCGAGTTGCGGCTGGCGGTGCGTGAATCGCTGCTGGCGTTGCTCTCCGAACAGTCGTCGTTGTCGCACCCGCAGATGTCCGACGTGTGGCGTCTGATCTGCCAGAATTGCGACCTGGGCATGGCAACCCTGCTGACACTGGCCTCCAGCGCGCTGCCCGGGCGACGGCGCCAGCTGCGGCGGCTGCTGGGGGAGCGGGTGCTGCGTATCACGGTCAAACCGTTCATGGATATGTCGACGATGATCGAAGAGCGGCTGGTGCAATGCTGCGTGCATGTCGGCACGCGTTCGTCACAGGATCAGTGCGCCCCGTTCTGCGCGGTGCAGGCCCGGTCGCACGCCCGCCGGCTATTGCGGCGGCCATATTTTAGGCCGCCAGCACTTCCGATGCGGCGCGCTCCCCGGAGCGGATTGCGCCGTCAACCCATCCGCACATAGTGGCCGAGCTCTCGGTTCCGGCCCAGTGGATGCGGCCACACGGCGGACGCAGGGTGTAACCGAATTGGGTCAGCACACCGGTCGGAGCGTGACTGATCATCCCGCCGCCGGAATATCGTTCCAAAATCCAGTCCTGTTCGTGGAATTCGCGCGGCGCTCGCGCCTTGGCGCCGAACCGGTCGGCGAGTTCACCGATGACCACCGCTTTGCGCTCGGCCTCATCGAGCCGCGCCAGCCGACGCGCGGCAGGTCCCTCGGTGATGACACACATGATCCCCGGCATCGCGGTGTCCGTGCAGGCGTCGATGGTCAACGTGGCCGGGGAACCGGGCGCGGCCGACTGGCCGGACAAACCATCGGCACGCCAGAACGGCTCATCGTAGACGATCGAGATCTTGTAGATGGCGCCGCTTGGCATCCGATAATGCAGCAGCGCCCGGTCCACCGGAAGCACCGGCTCGTAGTCGATCGTGTTGGCGATTGCCAGCGGGATCGCCACGATTGCTCGCCGCGCGCGCACCGTAAGAGCATCCGAGCGGATCGTCACGCCGTCGCCGTCCTGGGCGATGAGCCGGACCGGCTGTGAAAAGTGCACCGTATCACCGAGTTCGGCGACCATCGGGCCGTAGATGGCACCCATCCCGCCTACCGGGCGGGCGTCCTGCGCGCCGCCCTTGCCCGAAATGACGAAGGTGGGACCACCCCCGGATGCCATCTGCAGCAGCACCCACAGCAACGACGTCTCCGATGCCGCGGAGGTGTAGGGCCCGGCCAGAGCCATGTCCAGCATGTCGCGGGCGGGCTTGGACACGGTGTTCTTGTCCAGCCATTGCCCCAAGCTGATGCGGTCCCATTCGGCGGCCCGCTTTGCCTCCCAAGGGGCTTCGCGTGGAATCGACTTGCACATCTTCTCTACTGCGGCCAGACCAAGGCCAAGGTTGGTGACCGCCCACGGGCTCATCGTCCACGGGATGGTGCCGCCGTAGCGATGCTTTTTGCCGCCGACGACCATCATGGCCTCGCCGTCGTTGTACTGCTTGTATTCGGGCACCCCGAACTCCGCCATCAGGGCGTAGATGCGGTCCTGGCCAGGTCCGATCCATGCTCCGCCGCGATCGATCCATACCCCGTCGTCGCGGGTCACGGTGTAGGTGCGACCGCCGGCCCGGTCACGGGCTTCCAGCAATACCACCGAAGCACCGGCTCGGTGTAACCGCAGCGCCGCCGTCAAACCGGCGAACCCGGCACCCACTACGCAGAAGTCGACATCCGCCACGATTTGCTCCTCGATTGATGTGCCGCTGGCCAGCAAACTACACTGATCGCGGCCTTTCGGCGGTCGAATTCGGGTGGGTGCAACGGCTCGAACGACAAGCCCGGCGGAAAACGTCTGGCTCGGATCAGTGCGGGAGTAGGCGTTGTTTCTGCTCGGTGACTTCGTCCTCGGTGAGGATTCCCGAATCGCGCAGGGACGCAAACCACGCAGCTCCGCGGCAATGCTCGTGATCGGCCCGGTTGCCGTACTGGCTACCGGCGATATCGGATCTCGCCTGACCGCGCCGACCCGCTCACGCCTGCTCCCGTTGCCGGCACAGGCCATCGCTCGCCCGGCCATGCCGGCCAAGGCCATTTGGCTGAACACTTTGCCGGCGCCACCGCCGGAGACTTCTACAGTCGCGTACCCTCGCGCCGGGCTGGTGGCAGGCAATGCGACTGCGAGAGAGCAGATCTCGGGTGCGGCCGTTGTCCAGGTCGGCGTCACCGACGGCCCGGCTATCGAAATCGCTTCGCCCAGACCGGCCGGAACCGCCGACCCGCCCAGATCCGTGATGGGTGCCGACGGCACGGGCGCGGTCCCCGGAAACGACTCGATTCCGGCCCACCCACTGACGATGTCATCGGTGTGGACACCAATCTGATAACCGACTATGTCGTAGGGAAGTCCGGTAATCCCGACAATCGAGTCGAAACCAAGTCCCGCGGCCCCTATTTCCGGGTCGACTAACAGGCCACTAAAGACTGGGAGCGCTAACCCGGCCCGCCGTATTGCCACACCAGGCTGTGATCGCCGGTCATGGTCGGGTTGCACCACATCGTCCGGCCGTTGGCGTCCTGGGTGGTCGCGTGCAGCACGGTTCAGGAATCACCGGGAGACGGCGCCTGGGCCGCGGCGATGCCACCCCCGCCGACCGCGATCGGCGAGAACCCCGTCACGGTGGTCCATGCGACAAACCGCCATCTGCTCAACTGAAACCTCCTCAGCACGGCAGAACTCCACGGTATCCGCACCCGCGGCGGCCGGTAAAGAATTGGCTACCCGGATGAACCCACGCGGCTAGAACACGTTCTAATCTGAGACACCATGGGATTCCTCAAACCCGAACTGCCTCAGGTCGACATTCCCGAATGGAGCAAGGGCACTCGCAGCGAGAAGATCCGCCCGATGGCCCGCCATTGGGCCGAGGTCGGCTTCGGCACACCGGTGGCGCTGCACCTGTTCTACGTCGTCAAGGTCGGCCTCTACGTCCTGGGCGGCTGGCTGGTGGTGCTCAGCACGAAGGGGATTGACGGGTTCACCAACGTCAGGTCGTGGTACTCGGAGCCGATCGTCTTCGAGAAGGTCGTGCTCTACACGATGCTGTTCGAGGTGATCGGATTGGGTTGCGGCTTCGGACCGTTGAACAACCGGTTCTTCCCGCCGCTGGGGTCGATCCTGTACTGGTTGCGGCCCAACACCATTCGGCTGCCTCCTTGGCCGGGTAGGGTCCCGCTGACCAGGGGCACGGCGCGGGCTCCAGTGGATGTGCTGCTATATGGGGCGCTGTTGGTGATGACGCTGTGGGCGTTGTTCTCCGACGGCACCGGTCCCGTCCCGGAGTTGGGCACCAAGGTCGGGTTGTTACCGGTGTGGCAGATCTGGGCCATCCTGGCGATCCTGGCCGTCGCCGGATTGCGCGACAAGGTAATTTTTCTGGCCGCCCGCGGTGAGGTCTACGGCTCACTGACTGTCACGTTCCTGTTCAGCGGTGCCGACCTGATCGTCGCCGCAAAACTGGTGTTTCTGGTGATTTGGACGGGGGCGGCGACGTCGAAGCTCAACAAGCACTTCCCGTTCGTGATCTCCACCATGATGTCCAACAACCCGCTGATCCGGCCGCGGTTCATCAAGCGGATGTTCTTCGAGAAGTTCCCCGACGACCTGCGGCCCGGACGATTGTCGCGGATCATCGCCCACGTCAGCACCTTCATCGAGATGGCGGTGCCGGTGGTGCTGTTCTTCGCGCACGGCGGCTGGCCGACCGCGGTGGCGGCGTTCGTGATGGTGTGCTTCCACCTGGGCATCCTGACGGCGATTCCGATGGGAGTGCCGTTGGAGTGGAACGTCTTCATGATCTTCGGCGTCCTGTCGCTGTTCGTCGGCCACGCCCGCCTCGGTCTGACCGACGTGGAAAACCCTGTGCCGGTTGCGATTCTGTTCGCCGTGGTGGCCGGCACCGTCGTCCTGGGCAATTTGTTCCCGCGCAAGATCTCGTTTCTGCCCGGCATGCGCTACTACGCCGGCAACTGGGACACCACGCTATGGTGCATCAAGCCGTCGGCTAGCGAGAAGATCGGCAAGGGCATCGTCGCGATCGCCAGCATGCCGGCCGCGCAGCTGGAGCGTTTCTACGGCAAGGACAAGGCGCAAATCCCGATGTATCTCGGATATGCGTTCCGTGCCATGAACACTCACGGCCGGGCGCTGTTCACGCTGGCGCACCGGGCCATGGCCGGGCAGAACGAAGACGACTACGTCATCACCGACGGCGAGCGGATCTGCAGCACCGCTATCGGGTGGAATTTCGGCGACGGGCATATGCACAACGAGCAACTGATCGCCGCGATGCAGCAGCGCTGCCACTTCGAGCCGGGCGAGGTGCGGATCGTCCTGCTCGACGCGCAACCCATCCACACGCAGACCCAGGCCTACCGGTTGGTGGATGCGGCGACCGGTGAGTTCGAACGCGGCTACGTGCTGGTCGCCGACATGGTGACCCGGCAGCCCTGGGCCGACGACCTGCCGGTCCACGTGCTGTCGGAATAGGTGCGCCGAGCGTGACGCCACTGCGAGAATCCGAGCCGAAACTCGCAGTGACGTCACGCTGGCGAGAAACGCTAGGCCTCGGCCCGGACCTGCTGCGCGGCGGCGACCATGTTGCGCAATGATGTGCTGACCTCGTCGGCGCTGCGGGTCTTCAGCCCGCAATCGGGATTGACCCAGAGTCGCTGCGCCGGAACCGCTTTCAGCGCGGCACGCAGCGACTCGGCCATCTCTTCGGTGCTCGGCACCCGCGGCGAGTGAATGTCGTAGACACCCGGGCCCACACTGTTGGCGAAGCCGGCCGCATTCAGGTCGTCGAGCACCTCCATGTGTGAGCGCGCAGCTTCGATCGACGTCACATCCGCATCCAGATCAGCAATCGCGCCGATGATTTCACCGAATTCGGAATAGCACAGATGGGTGTGGATCTGGGTCGAGTCGGCTACACCGGAGGTCGCTAGCCGGAAAGCGCCTACGGCCCAACGCAAGTACTCGTCCTGCTCGGCGCGACGCAGCGGCAGCAGCTCACGTAGCGCGGGCTCGTCGACCTGGATGACCGCAATGCCGGCGGCCTGCAGATCCACGGTCTCGTCCCGGATGGCCAGCGCCACCTGGTACGCGGTGTCGGCCAGCGGTTGGTCGTCACGCACGAACGACCACGCCAGGATCGTCACCGGGCCGGTTAGCATGCCCTTGACCGGCTTGTCGGTCAACGACTGCGCGTAGGTGATCCAGTCGACCGTCATCGGGTGCGGCCGTGACACGTCGCCGTAGAGGATCGGCGGGCGCACGCAGCGGCTGCCGTAGGACTGCACCCAGCCGTTCTCGGTGGCGAAGAAACCCTCCAGCTGCTCGGCGAAGTACTGCACCATGTCGTTGCGCTCGGGCTCACCGTGCACCAGCACATCCAGCCCGAGCTGCTCCTGCAGGGCGATGACGTCGGCGATCTCGGCTTTCATCCGGCGGACGTACTCGGCGTGGTCGATCTCGCCGGCCCGCAACTCCTGACGCGCCTTACGGATCGCCGAGGTCTGCGGGTAGGAGCCGATCGTGGTGGTCGGCAGCACCGGCAGGTGCAGCCGCGCGTCCTGACCGGCGCGACGGGCGGCCGCCTTGCCCCGGTGGGCACCGGAGGCGACGATCGAGTCGATGCGGGCCCGGACCTGTCCGTTGTGCAGGCGGGGGTCCCGCTTCCGCGACGCCACCGCCGCGTTGGAAGCCGCGATCTCTTCGGCTACCGCGTCGCGTCCGTCGCGCAGTGCCCGCGCGAGCACGACGACTTCGGCCACCTTTTCCGCGCCGAATGCCAGCCAGCTGCGCAGGTTGTCGTCCAGGTCGGTTTCGGACTCCAGCGAATACGGCACGTGCATGGTGGAGCACGACGTCGAAACGACAACCGTGGCAACAGATCCCAGCAGGGTTGCCAGCCGGCTCAGCGCCGCCTCCAGGTCGGTGCGCCAGACGTTGCGCCCGTCGACGACGCCGGCCACCAGCGTCTTGCCGGCCAGCTCGGGCACCCCGGCGACCGCGGTGCGCGCTCCGGCCACCAGGTCCACACCGATGGCTTCCACCGGCGTGCGGGCCAGCGCCGGCAGCGCGGCGCCGGGATCGCCGAAATAGGTGGCGACGTGGATGGCCGGCCGGTTGCTCAGCGACCCCAGCGCGGTGTACATCCGCTCGGCCAGCGCCGGCGCGTCGGGACAGATGTCGGTCACCAGTGCTGGCTCGTCGAGTTGTACCCACTGGGCGCCCTCGCCGGCCAGCAGCGACAGCAGTTCGGAGTAGACCGGAACCAGGTCCTGCAGTCGGTCGATGGGTGGGGCGGCACCATCGACGGCCTTGCTCAGCAGCAGGAAGGTGACCGGCCCGATGATCACCGGACGCGCCGGAATGCCAAGCTGCTGAGCCTCTTTCAGCTCGGCGAGCACCTTGTCCGGGTGCAGTGTGAACGTGGTCGACGGCCCGATCTCGGGCACCAGGTAGTGGTAGTTGGTGTCGAACCACTTGGTCATTTCCAGCGGCGCTACCTCGGCATTGCCGCGCGCGGCGGCGAAGTAGCGGTCCAGCTCGTCGGGGATAGCGCTCACCCGGGCCGGCAGCGCACCGAGCAGCACCGCGGTGTCGAGCATCTGGTCGTAGTAGGAGAAGGTGTTGATCGGCACCGAGTCCAGGCCCGCCGCGGCCAGCGAGGTCCAGGTGTCTCGGCGCAAGGTGGCGGCGACGGACTCCAACTCTGATCGGCCGGTGCGTCCGGCCCAGTAGCCCTCGGTCGCGCGCTTGAGTTCACGGCGCGGGCCGATGCGGGGGGAGCCGGTGATGGTTGCGGTGAACTTCTGAAAATTACGTGCGGTCACGGCGTGTCCTTATACTCGACGGTGTGGTCACCGCCCGCGGACGTACAGCCGAATCAGGTTGCGGCGCAACACCGCAACCCGGTACGGCCAAACGCCCACTCCACGAGGCGATGACCCGCCGGACGCGGCGCGCCCGGCACAGCTGGCAGGTCTTCGGACTCGCAGGCGCGCACCCGCGGTAGGTGCTCCTAGTGGCCGTCGCTTCCCAGTCATGCGACCAGTGCTGTTGACGGCGGTCGTTCCTGCATACCGCTGCGGGACAGTTCCGGACTCTCACCGGATTCCCTCTCGCCAGGCATCGCTAAATGCCTCGCTCGATGCCGACGCCGCGGGATGCGACGGCGGCAGACCAGCTGCGTGGTCCAGATTACGTCAGCCGGCAACCCTGCCGCGAGCGGCTAGGGCATCGGCACGCGGCCCATGATCAGGTCGAGGATCGGTTTGCCCGGCGGGTAGGCGCCGGTGAGCGAGGCCATCGTGTGCCCGTAGTCCACCAATAACGTGATGCCGCTGATCCCGAAGGCTGCCGCGCTGTTGAGGAACGCCATCACGTCGCCCATCTGCTCCGGGGTGTGCACCTTGGCGCCGGTCTCGTCGCGGTAGTCCTGCGCGTAGGTGAGCCAGAGGTCCGCGTTGGCCTGGGCCAATGGGGTGTCGGTGGGTCCCGGGCAGATGGCGTTGATCCGTATTCCCTTCTTCATCAGGGGATAGGCCTGCATCGCCACGTAGGCGTTGATCGCCTTCTTGCTGAAGCCGTAGTGGATGATGCCCTCGGCCTCGTGCGCGGCAACCCAGTCCTGAGCCCCCGCGTAGTCGGGCGTGGCCAGGAACTCCTGCAACCGGGGCAGGTCGTTCTCCCACCCCATGCCGGCGACCGAGGAGATGAAACAGATGCCCGAGCCGGACGGAAGCTGGTCGTTGTCCAGCAGACGCTGGATCAGATGTCGATGGCCGATGAAGTTGATCTTCATCAGGTCCGGGCCTTCGGCCACCCCGGCTGCGGAGAACACCGCATGAACCGGTCCACCGAGTTGCCCGATCGCGGCGTCGATGGACGCGGGGTCTCGCAGGTCGACCTGCAGTGCCTGGGCGACGTCATAGTTCACCGGCGCGTAGTCCAGCACGGTGACGTCGGCGCCGAGCTCGGTTGCCGCCCTGGCCGCCGCGGCGCCCATACCCGTCGCGCCGCCGACAACCAACGCCCGCTTGCCGTCGTAGCGCAACCGGTCCAAAACAGTCATGGAAATCCCTTCCCGCGGGCCCTACGTACTCGCCGTTTACCTGCCCCACTCTAGGGAGAACATATTTTTGGTTCAATACCCTTCGCTGCGCACCGCGGCGCCGCGTAACACCGTGTCACGGGCATGAATCAGCGCGACACGCGGGCCGACGGCGCGAAGGATGTTCTCCGGTATCCACTGCAGGGCGATGACCGATCGCGCCAGCATCGCCAGGGACGGGGTCTCGATCCGGATCTCGTCCGAGCGGAACCCTTCGGAGAGTAGCGATTTCAGCTGACGCAGCCGGGTGGCATATAGCCATCCCGGGTTGGGGGTATTGGGCGGCGACTGCCGCATCCAGGCGAGCTGAATCCGGAATTCATCGGAAAACTGATCCAGCGCATTGATGTTGATCCAACTCAGCGCGTCCAGCTTTTCGATCGGCGTCGCATCCGAGCGAAGCACGCTGACCCAGCCGGCCTCGACCTTCTGGCCGAAGGACCGCATGATCGAAGCCAGGAGTTCGTCCTTGGATCCGATCACCCGATAGACCGTGCCGGTACCCAGGCCGGCCGCAGATGCGATGTCCCTGATCGTGGTGACTTCATATCCCCTGCGCCCGAACTCGGTTCGGGCGACCGCCCGCACCCGGGCCGCTTTATCGCCTGGGTCGGCGTCCTTGTCGTCCGTCCACGTCGCGATGGCGTCGTTGGCCGCCGCCAACGCCTTGGATCCATCCAGTGCCGAGTCGTCAGGTGGGCGAGTTGCCAAACCCTGCAGGATGATTCGGCACATCAGCCGGGCGACCTGGTCGGCCGACGCGTTGTGCCGGATGACATCGAGCCCCACCTGCAGCATCGTTTGACATATGCGGTCGGCCAATATCGGAAGGTCCATTTCCGGTTTGACGTAGCCGCTCCACCTGGCGGCGCGCAGCGTCTGCAGCATCGCCTCCTGCAGCGCCGCGGGCCGCTGCTGGGTGAGCTTCATCAGTTCGGGATCCGCGCTAGGTCCCTCATAGAACGACATCTGCAGGGCCGCTTGGTGCGCTACGGCACAGTTGGCGATCGCCGATCCCAACTCGGTGATCTTCTCGGCCACCGGCCGCGAGTCCGGTTCGTCCAATTTCTGCTGCGCGGTTAGGCCGACGCGATTCAGATCGTTTTGATAACGGCGGATCAATTCGATCAGGATCGCCTCTTTGGACTCGAAATGATGGTAGAGGCTGCCCGGCAGAATGCCTGCCGCGTCGGCGATTTCCTGCAGCGACGTGCGCAATCCCGACGACGCGATCAACGATGCCGCGGTCTGCAGAATCTCGGCCCGGCGCGTCCCGGAGTCGTCGACGGCTTCGTCGGGGCGATCGACCGGCTGGCGGCCTTTTGCCAAAGCGTTGGCCTTTGCCATAGCTAGCGGGACGCACGTCCGGAGGACCGCGGCTTGGCAGACAGCGGCTTGGCAGACATATGCACTCGCCCTCCCGCCGAACCAAATCTTTGTTAAAGACTATCAGACCGCGGGCCGGTCAACGCCCTGCTAAGCGTGGTTGACAGCCGATTCTAAAACGGGTCGTTGCGGGCGCCGCGGATTGGCATCGTGCGGCTCGCGCGAAGCCCCACCGTTTCGGCCCGGCGCGCGACGCAAGTCCGCCGGGAGCGCTAAGCCGACCGCACGGCGACGTGGCCCGACTGCCGGCTGCTTATACCTGATTGAAAGGAGGCGTCGAGCGCATTGACAGGAAGGTTTGGTGCGAAAGCGCTGATTTTCTGCTTTACACCGCCTCACCATTCGGCCGTGGCGCATTCGGCCGTGGCGCACATAGTCGCAATAGGTGACTGTTGCTGCAGGTGAGTGTCGTAGTGGAGGCAGTTGGCGGGAATGGATGTCAAAGCCGTTAATGCGGCCGGCGGTTTGGGGTTTGGCATGATTCCTGAGTTTGCGTGGTTGCCGCCGGAGATCAACTCGGCACGGATTTTCGCCGGTGCGGGATCGGGTCCGCTGTGCACGGCGGCTTCGGCGTGGGAGAGCCTGGCTGCGGATCTGCGGGCGCGAATCCGGCGCAGTCGCGGCCCAGCGTGATACCGCGGACCGGGATCGGATAGGCCCGGATCGGGACGGCCGAGCGTGACTGCCATCCGGGAGAGGGTGCGGCCGGGGCCGATTCGAACCGTCGCGACACGTCAGTGTCGGCGGCGATTGGCCGGCAGCGGCGGCCGAGAAACAGCACGCCGCCGTCGCCGACGACGTCAGGATTCGTTAGGTGAGCAGGTGGCTACCTGAGCAACGGAGTTGGTTGTCACACGGGAGCTTGCCCCGTCAAAGCCGGATTGGCCTACCAGCTTCCCGCCCGAACCGCCAGTGCCGCCAGCGCCAGGCGAATGCCCGGTCCCGCCGTTACCGCCGTTGCCGCCGTTGCCGATCATCGAGGCGTTGCCGCCGTTACCGCCGGTTCCGCCGTTGACGTAGCCGCCGCCGCCGTTACCGCCGTTGCCGCCGTCGCCGATCAGTGCGGCATTGCCGCCGTTGCCGCCTGCTCCGCCGTTGCCGCTCAACCCGTTTCCGCCCCCGCCGCCGGCGCCGCCCGATCCGAAGAAATGGCCCGCGTTGCCGCCGGCCCCACCGTTACCGCCGTTGGCGACGCCCTGGCCACCGGCGCCGCCGACGCCGCCATTGCCCGAAAGCCAGGCTCCGCTGCCGCCGTCGCCGCCGTTACCACCGTTGGTGGTGCCGCCCACTCCGCCGGTCCCGCCATTGCCGCCGTCACCGGCGAGCCAGCCGGCGTTGCCGCCCGCGCCACCGCTACCTCCGTTGTTGTTGCCGTACCCGCCGGTGCCGCCGTCGCCGCCGTTTCCGGAGAGCAAACCGGCATTGCCGCCGGCCCCACCGTTACCCCCGTTGTTGACGGCGCCGGCGCCGCCGGTTCCGCCGTCGCCACCATTACCGGAAAGCCACCCGCCGTTGCCTCCGGATCCACCCTGGCCGCCCGAGCCGTACATTCCCGCACCTCCGCCGGCTCCTCCGGCGCCCCCCGATCCGGCAAGCCACGCGTTGCCGCCGGCCCCGCCGGCACCTCCGTTTCCCACACCGGACCCGCCGGCACCGCCGGCCCCTCCGGTGCCGAAAAGTCCGCCGGTTCCACCGGTTCCGCCGGCACCGCCGGTGCCGTTCATCGACATCCCACCGGCCCCGCCGGCGCCGCCGGAGCCGAACAGCCCGCCGGACCCGCCGGCCCCACCGGCCCCGGCGGTGCCGTTCACGGCATTTCCACCGGCGCCGCCGGCGCCGCCGGAGCCGAATATCCCACTGTCACCACCGTTGCCCCCAGCATGGCCGGGCGCACCTGATCCGCCGTTACCGCCGTTTCCCCAGAGAATGCCACCGTCCCCGCCGTTTTGCCCCGTCCCGGGAGCCCCGTTGGCGCCGTTGCCAATCAGCGGCCGCCCGAACAAATACTCGGTCGGTTCGTTGATGACATGCAGGACATTTCGCTCGGCGTTCTCCAGCTCGGTGGTCGCATACTTGATGGCGCTACCGTTGAGGGCATCCACAAACTGCTGGTGAAGCCACGCAGCGTCCTGACTGAACGTTCGCCAGACTTGCGAGTGCTCAGAAAATAGCGCTGCGATCGCGGCCGACACATCGTCGGCGCCTGCGGGAAGTATTTCCGTGGTAGCCGTGGCGGCAGCGGCATTGGCCTCGCCGAGCGAGGATCTGATTGCCGCCAAGTCGGTTGCGGCGGCCTGCAGCGCCTCCGGCGCCGTGGACACAAATGACATAGAGATCTCCTAATCGCACTGAGCGCTTGTCGGGTAACCACTTGCTCCCGGACTGCACGCGCCCTATCCCCTCCGTGCAATTGGGTCTCAGCAGATTAGCACCGCCGCCGCTCGGGTGCAGCACCTCTTTTGGACGGGCGTCATTCAGAGTCCCTGGCATAACCTATATTTCGGTCAGGAACCGACCTTGAACGACGCGGGGGGTGTCGTCGTGAACGAGGGCCCACACCTTCGATGCGGTGTCGACTGGTGACGTCATGGCTTTGCTCAGCGAATTCCGTCGGCCCCGATGAGTGACGCGGATCGCGTATCATTTCGTTTGGCTGCCAATCTAATTCAGGTGACTGCTAAGTAAGTTGTCGAATCTTGAGGGCCATTGCCGCTGACTTGGCGCCAGCGTCGCCGGCTCTCGGCGTGGTAGGGCAATTCAGAGGACAGCCAGGTGCCGTGCAGGGCACCCGGTATCTGCGAAATAGTGCTAGCAGACTACGAATTCGTAAGCTCCGGCTACGTAAGCGTAGCCAAACAAAACAGTTGACAAGGCGTATGGTTTGTGGGAGCTTTTGTCCGGCTGAAGATCCCGGTTCAGCTGCGGTTCCCGACGACCGCGATGTGACAGCGGACAACCGTCCGCATTGAAAAGGCTGGATTCACTGGATGACTCGGATACTTGTTCACGGATTCTAACTGCTTTGTGTTGCGCGCGAATTAGTGCGGCCTCCGCCCCAGTTGGAATGTCGTTCTGTTTCAGCGCCGTTCAGCACCGCTTGGCTTGATCGTGCGGTAGCCCCTTCAGATCAGGGAACGACGAGCGCACCGTCCGCCGCCGCTGACGAGTTCGAGTCAGTATGGTGCGCAACGAATATCAGTGTGCCTGCGCTCGGGTGAACGGTCCTGCCGGCTCCTCGACGAAGGCCGCCACTGCCAGTCATGTCGTGACAGTTCGGTCACGGCATCCTGGTCTAGGCCAGTGCCGTGGACCGGGCAGACGTGAATTACCGGAGATTTCTAGCAGTGCGTCCGAGCCGCGATGCGGCGGAAGGGTTGTGGTTGAGATGATTTTGGACTTTGCTTGGTTGCCGCCAGAAGTCAATTCGGCGCGAATCTTTGCCGGTTGCGGGTCGGCCCCGCTGCTGAGAGCGGCGTCGGCCTGGCTGAGCCTGGCAGCGGATTTGCGGGCAGCGGCAGCGTCGTTTGATTCGGTGGTGACCCGATTGGTGACCGGGCAGTGGTCGGGTCCGGCATCGACGTCGATGGCGGCTGCGGCGGCACCATTTGTGGGCTGGCTGAGTGGGGCGGCCGGGGAGGCGGAGTTGACCGCCGGTCAGGCTCGGGTTGCGGCCACAGCGTTTGAAGCGGCTCTGTCGGCGACGGTGCATCCGGCGGCGGTGACGGCCAATCGGGTGAGGTTGCTGTCGTTGGTGGCGACGAACTTCTTGGCTCAGAACACACCGGCGATTGCAGCTACGGAGTTCGACTATCAGGAGATGTGGGCGCAGGATGTAGCCGCGATGGCGGGGTATCACTCCGGCGCGGCATCGGTGGCATCGACGATGACGCCATTTAGTCCGCCGCTGTCCAATCCTGGATTGGCCGGGCTGGCGTTGCAAGCTGCCTTGGGCGTGCCGGCGATGGTTTCGTCGGCGGCGGCGCCGGCGCAGGATCTCGTGGCGATCGCTTCAAACGCCGGGTCGGGGCTGGGTTCGTTGCTGTTGTCGGGTGCGCCCTTGTTGATGTATCCGCTCAGCATGGCGATGTCGCCGGTGATGAGTTTGATGAGCAACGCGGCGCGCCCGAGCGGAGTGGCCGGTGCAGTTGCCGGTGCAGTTGCCAGTGGGCTGCCGGCGGACGTTCCGAAGTTGGTGACGGCTCCTCATGCTGAAATCACGTCATTGGGCGGCGGAGGACTGGGCTCGGCGTTGTCGGCGGACTTGGGTAACGCTCGGATGGTTGGGGGCATGTCGGTTCCGCCGACTTGGCAGGGGTCTGTGCCGGCTCCGATGGCCAGTTCGGCGATGTCGGGCTTGGGTGCAGCCGGTATCCCTACCCCGGCGGCGCTGACAGGGGAGCCAAGTTCGCCAGGCATGCCGATGATGCCGATGCCGAGTGGTACCGGTGGCGCTGGGATGCCCGCCGGGATGATAGGCCGCGGCGGGGCTAGCCCCAGTGCCCCGCAGTCTCGGTCCGGCGTGATACCGGTAACCGGCATCGGATAGTGACTGGGACGGCGCTGGTCTCGTGCCCCGAGTTGTAATACGCAACTGCGGCTCCCATCTGCCAGACCAATCTCCACGGGTTCGGGATGGCTCGCTGTGCCCGCCTGTGAGCGACAACTTCGTTGCGCACCTTGGCGTGTCGCTGAGAGCGGTCATGGGGCTGCGCCCGATGTGGGGAGATGGAAATCGCGTGCCGGTGGGGTTGGGTCGGCGGCTGACGGCGTCGAGTGTACCGTGGGGGTTTTCGAGTGTGTGTCTATGGCATCGACATTGCATCCAGGGCGGCAATCGGGCAATTCTTCCGCCCTGGACGCACGCTCGACGCCGTGGACGCACGCTCGAAACGGCGGCAGGACAGCCGATTCGGTGAGCACATGAGAAATCTCCCGAATGCCCCGCCATCACAAGAGATTTGAGCGCAGGTGCGGTATTGGCGTGTCGCTGCAAGGTGGGCAAATGTTGCGTCCTGCAAGTTGGACTGGACTAGCGGGTGGAAGTCCCGCCCCGGTAGGCACCGGAGCGCCGGGTAGCAGGCCCCGGTTCGTCGTCGAGAGGCGGCGGGCTAAGTGGGGTGTCGGAAGCCTCTTTGGAGGGAGCAAGTGTGCGGGCCGTAGCGTCACCCGACGCGAGTCCTGCAGCCTCGTCACACTCACGATGGAGGAGCCGAGCCGCTCATATCACGGTGAAGGCCTATGTCTGTCGAGCCCTGGTCCGGGGTCAGCTCGGCGGGTCCTTCCGGGGTACGGGGAGCGGCACGTGCACACAGTTCAGTCGGGAACAGGAGAGACCCGTCTGCCTGGCCTGCGTCGGGCAAAGACCAAGGGTATAAGCCGATGGTGAAAGTCCTTGGAGGGCAGCGGGAGTCCGAGGGGGTCATAGTACCGCTGATCGGCGTGAGCAACGCGCCGGGAGGGAAGGGCCCTTGCTTTGATCACGCGCGCGAAGCGAGTAAGTACGAGGGCATGACCGGGTCAGCCCGGTCCAATTCCCCCGGCAAGCCATTGCTTGCCGTAGTCGATGACGAGCCATTGAGCTCGTCGGGGACGAAAGTACGACAACTGCAACGGGCGCTATGGGCTGCGGCCAAGCAGTCTTCGGGTCGGCGTTTCCATGCCCTGTATGACCGTATCTATAGGGGTGACGTCCTGTGGGAGGCGTGGTTTCGCGTGTGTAAGAACAAG
This sequence comes from Mycobacterium gastri, assembly GCF_002102175.1. Lineage (GTDB taxonomy): Bacteria > Actinomycetota > Actinomycetes > Mycobacteriales > Mycobacteriaceae > Mycobacterium > Mycobacterium gastri. The sequence continues at coordinate 18,067 of NZ_LQOX01000047.1, forward strand.
GGCGCGGCTGGGGTGGATCGGATCACCGTGGCCGCGGTGGAGGACTACGGCGTGGACCGCATGTTGCGTGAGTTGCGCCGTGACCTTCGTGCAGGGACATACCGTCCGGCGCCGGCGCGTCGGGTGGAGATCCCCAAACCACAGGGTGGTAAGCGGCCGTTGGGGATTCCCACGGTGCGAGACCGGGTGGCTCAAGCGGCGGCCAAGATCGTGTTGGAACCGATTTTCGAGGCGGACTTTGTGTCGTGCTCATATGGGTTTCGGCCGAAACGGTCGGCGACGATGGCCAAAGAGCGGCTACGCCGTGGGTTCATCGAGGGCTACCAGTTTGTGGTCGAGTTCGATATCGCCAATTTCTTCGGCGAGATCGACCACGAGCGGCTACTCACCGAGGTGGGTAGGCGAGTCTCGGATCGGCGGGTGCTCAAACTGCTGCGCTTGTGGCTGCAAGCAGGGGTGATGGTTGAGGGTGCGCTGCAGCGGACGGTCGCGGGCACACCGCAGGGCGGGGTGATCTCGCCGCTGTTGGCCAACATCTTCTTGCATGTGCTCGCCAACGGATTCCCACCCTTTACGGGGGTCCCCAACACAGATAAGGGGGATGGGGAAACAGGCCCTCACTGCGGGTACTGCGCCCCTGACTACCAATGGCAGACCGGTTGGCGCAGGGGCCGATGTGAAAGATGTGGTTGCCGAGCCCAGGACTCCGCTGAGCGGTGACCAGATCGGCGCCGTCTTAAGTCGTCTTACTGTAAGTAGCGACGCCGAGCCGCGCGCAGACGCTGAAGATCTCTTCGAAAATCGACCCGGGCACGGTGAACGGCCCGGTGACCGACACTTCCGGCCAGTGGGCCGCGATGTCCTCGGCGGTTGGTTCGCCGTCAGCACCGGCCGACCAGCCCTGACCCAGGCCGACGAACACCCGCGCGAAGCGCCCGGCGCAGGCCGAGTAGTTGTGATGGGTGACCTGGCAGGCGCGACTGGCCAAATAGACCACGATCGGTACCACCAGCTCGGGCCTGATCACCTTCAAAAAGCCGATCTGCTCAAGGGCTTTCGGATCGCCCACGGTTTCGGTCACCATCCGCGAAAAACCGAACGGCAGCACGGTGTTGGCAAGGATGCCATGCTGGGCGCCTTCGATCGCGATCACGTTCGTCAATCCGACCAGCCCCGCCTTGGCCGCGGCGTAGTGGGCTTCCAACGGTTGGCCGAACATCCCGCCCGAGGACGAGACGAAGACGAACCGGCCATAGCCGCGGGACTTCATCACCCGGTACGCAGGCTGGCTCACAAAGAATCCGCCGTCGAGGTGCACGCTGAGCATCCGGCGCCAGTCGTCGGCGGAAAGCTCCTCGAACGCAATGCTATTGAAGATGCCGGCATTGCTCACCACGACGTCGAGCCGGCCGAAGTGCTCAACGGCTGCCCGCACTATCGCCTCGCCGCCCTGCGGACTGGCCACCGAGTCATGCGAAGCCACCGCGAGGCCACCCGCCCGCTGGATCTCGGTAACGACCTGGTCGGCGACGCTGGAGTCGGAGCCGTCGCCGTGCATGGTCGCGCCAACGTCGTTGACCACCACCGCGGCACCGCGGCGGGCCAACTAGAGTGCGTAGAGCCGGCCGAGTCCCCGGCCGGCGCCGGTGACGATCGCGACCTGGTCGGTGAAATCGATCACCGGCAGCCCTCCGTTCGTGGCTGCGCAAGGCGCGCACCGATTTCGGTGAGATAGCGGTCGGGTCCACCCAGAAATGCGCTCCAGCTCAGCAGCCGTTTGAGATACAGGTGAGCGTCGTGCTCCCAGGTGTAGCCGATACCGCCGAAAACCTGGATCGCCGTGTCGGCGACGGTGGCCAGCCGCCCGGCGAACGCCTTGGCCCGCAGCGCGCACAGGTGTCGCTCGTCGGCGTCGTCAAGCAGGGCATCCGAGGCCCACAATGCGTGGATCACCCCGCTGCGGGCCAGCTCGACCGTCTCGTACATGTCGACGCACAGCTGCTGGATCGCCTGGAACGAGCCGATGGCCCGGCCGAATTGCTTTCGCACCTTTGCGTATTCGACGGCCATATCCATGACGGCGCGGGCCGTGCCGAGCGCATCGGCGGCCATGGCGATCAGCACGTCGTCGACGACCGCCGCAACGGCGGGCGGCGACGGGATGGCCAGCCGGCGTGCCGTCACACCGTCGAGCTCGACCCGAAACGTCTTGCGGGTCTGGTCGATACCACGCTCGGGTGTCACCGAAACGCCGGGGGACGCGGTGTCGACCGCGAAAAGCTCGGTACTGTACTGGTTTTGAGCGAAAACCAACAGCACGTGGGCGGCCGCGGCGTCGGGAACCGATGCCAGCTCACCGTTGAGCGCCGTGCCGTCTGCTGTCGGCAGGGTCTTCATGTCCAACGGGCCGACGGTGGCGATCGTGGTCCCTTCGGCTATCCCGGTGAGGATCTCGGCCGCCGCCACGCCTCCGGCGGCGCACCGGCTCAGCGTCCGCGTCGCCGCGACCGCAGTGGACAACCAGGGTCCCGGGTGCAGGGCGGCGCCGAGTTCCTCGGCGACGATCCCGGCCTCGACCATCGTCATGCCGGCGCCGCCATATTCCGGTGGCACCAACAAACCGGTTGCGCCCAGCTCGGCCAGGCCATGCCACGTCGCCTCGGTGCTGCCGGTCGGGTCGTCGAGCAGCGTGCGCACGTGTCCCGAAATGGGCGCCTTCTCGGCAAGAAAGCGTCGCACGGTGTCACGCAGCGCAACCTGCTCCTCGGAAAGTTCCAGGTTCATCAACGCGGCAACCCCAGCACGCGGTGCGCGGTGATGTTGGTGTTGATCTGCGTGGTGCCGCCGGCGATGGTCAGCGAACGCGACGTCAGCCGGTAGTCGGCCCACCGGCTCGCCTGCGGGCCCAGCACATCGAAAGCCAGCGCGGCCAGATCCTGGCCGATCTCGCCCCATACCGTCTTGGCCAGGCTGGCCGACCCGAGCGCAGTGATTTCCGAGCCGCCGTGCAGGGTAGCCGAAATCGAACGCTGGCACAGCACCTCGAGATACTTGATCCGCACCGCGATCTCACCCAGGCGCCGCAACGTCACCGGGTCGCCTCCCACGCCGAACGCGGCGAAGTCGGTCACCAGCTCCTCCAGCCGCACCTGCAGCTCGGCGTACAGTCGCGCCGCTCCGGCGCGCTCGTGGCTCAGCGTGGTGGTGGCGACCTGCCAGCCCGCGTTGAGCGGACCCAACAGCGCGTCGCCCGGCACCACCACATCGTGGAAGAACACCTCGGCGAAGTCGGTGTCGCCGTTGAGCGTGACCAGTGGCCGAACCTCGATACCCGGCAGCCTCAGATCGACGATCAGGCAGGAGATGCCCTGGTGTTTCGGCGCCTCGGGATCGGTGCGGACATACAGCTGGCACCAGTCGGCGCGATGCCCGAGCGAGGTCCAGATCTTCTGTCCGTTGACCACGAAGTTGTCGCCGTCGCGGACCGCGCGGGTCCGCAGCGCGGCGAGATCGGATCCCGCGTCGGGCTCCGACATGCCCTGGCACCAGATGTCGTCGGCGCGCATCATCCGGGGCAGCAGTGTGGTCTTCTGGGCTTCGGTGCCGTATTGCATGATCGCCGGGGCGATGTTGTTCATGCCGATGACGTTGAGCGGCAAGGGGGCACGGGCCCGGGTGGTTTCCTCGGTGTAGACCAGCTGCTCGAGCACGGTGGCGCCCCGGCCGCCATACTCGCGAGGCCAGGAGACGGCCGCCCAGCCGGCGTCGGCCAGGGTGGCGTTCCAGGCGTGCAACATGTCGAATACCGCATCGCTGCGCGGGGACCGACGGGCGGTAATCAATTCGTCGGTCAGATTCGCCGAGAGCCAGGTGCGCAGCTCGTTGCGGAACTGCTCCACGTCCGCCGGGTATGAGAAGTCCACGTGCGTGTGTCGACCTCGCGATTGACTGCCTGTCAAGCCGCACTCTACGTTGGAACAGATATTTGGTCAACACGATCAACCAGGACGAAGCTCTTGACTGGCGACCAGCACAACACCGATCGGCTGCCGCGACTGGGCATCGTGGCCTCGGCCATCGCGGCCCGCACGGTGCGGGTTGCCCCGGCCGGCACCGGTGAGCCGGCGTGGACTGATGGCCGCACGATCTTTGTCGACGCCGGCCTACCGGGACGCGATCAGCTTGCGTCGCTGGCCGTACAGGCGTCGCTGCTGGCGGCGGGAAGTCTCGAACCGGATGTGGTCCGCGCGCTCGTCCGGCGCCCAGCGGTGGCCAGGCGATATCTCACGGTGGAAGGGCACCGGGCGCTGGCGGCCAACGAATACTGGTTGCCGGCGCCGACGCGTGGGTTGATCGACCACGACACCGCCGCTCGCACCGATTCGCCGACCGCCTCGCTGGCTGCCGCGCTGAGCCCGCACCCCATCGCCGGCGCGCCGGCTAGCTTCGGCGCTATCCACGCCCGGAAGCTGTTGGCGCAGTTGGCAACGCACAGAGATGCGCCGACGACCGGTGAGCATGGTCGCCAAGCCGGCCGGGCACCAGCCGACCTCGACGACGATCCCGCCGACCAGCAGGACGTCGTCTCCAGCCCGATCGGCACCGGGGGAGCGCTAGGCCGGTTGCTGCGCCGCATGCTGCGCCCGGTGCGCCGGCTCGGGGACAGCGGTCAGCCGGGGGCCGACGCTCCCGCCCGTGCGACCCGGTCAGGGATCCGGTCCGTGCGCGGGGTGTTGTCGACGGCACCGGCCGGATTGCTCGACCAACGCGCCACCGGACCAAACGGGACCGCAGCGGCGTTTACCTACCCCGAGTGGGATGTCTACCGTCGGCGCTATCGGCCGAACTGGTGCACGGTGCGCGAAATGCCGGCGGTCCTCGGCGACACCTCGTTTCCAGATCCCCTGGACGGGTGCGCATTACGCCGATCTCTGGCCCGCATCGGTCTGGGGCCGGACTGGTTTCGCCGGCAGCTGCACGGCGAGGACATCGACATCGACGCCGCGGTTGAGGCACGCGTCGACGCGGTGGCCGGTGCGTCGCCCAATGACGCGATCTACCTCGATCGCCTGCGCCGGCGACGCGATCTTGCCGCGCTGCTGCTGCTGGACATCTCGGGTTCGGTCGCCGAGCCGGGGGCGACCGGAAAGACCGTGCACGAACTGCAGCGGGCCGTCGCCGCAGCACTCGCCGTTGCCTTTCATGATCTCGGAGATCGGTTGGCGCTTTATGCATTTCACTCGCAGGGGCGAACGGCCGTGCAGCTGGTGCCGGTCAAGCGTTTCGACGATGCGCTGGATGCCCCCGCGCTGCGAAGGCTCGGGGGCCTGGTGCCCGGCGCGTATTCGAGGCTGGGTGCAGCGATCCGGCACGGTGCGGCCGTGCTGGAATCCGGTGGCGGCACGACGCGGCGGCTGCTGGTCGTGGTGTCCGACGGGCTGGCCTACGACCACGGCTACGAACGCGCGTATGGGGCGGCGGACTCCCGTCGAGCGCTGGCCGAAGCCCGCGGCCGCGGCACCGGCTGTGTCTGCCTGGCCGTCGGGGCTAGCACCGATCCCGAGGAACTGGAGCGGGTGTTCGGCAGCGCGGCGCTGGCCGCCATCGCTGAGCCCGAACAGCTGCGGCGGGTGGCCGAGCCGCTGTTCCGCGCGGCCCTGCGCTCGGCCGAGGTCCGAAAGCCAGTGGACAGTTGAGCCAAATATCTGTTCCGGGCTACGCTGCGGCCATGCCAGGCGACGGCAGTGGCGGCGGGACACCACCGGCGGCCCGCCCCTTTTACGTGTCGGTGGGTAACGAGGAGCAGGTCTTCAAGGCCGCTTTCCGGCAAGGCCTCTCGGTGCTGCTCAAAGGACCCACCGGGTGCGGCAAGACGAGGTTCCTGGAAGCCATGGCGCACGATGTGCAGCGTCCGCTGATTACGGTGGCCTGCCACGACGACCTCACCACCGCGGATCTGGTCGGCCGGTTCTTGCTGCGCGGTGGGGAAACGGAGTGGGTCGACGGCCCGCTCACCCGCGCCGTGCGCGAGGGCGCCATCTGCTACCTCGACGAGGTCGTCGAGGCGCGCCAGGACACCACCGTCGTGCTGCACCCGCTGGCCGATCATCGACGCCAGCTTCCGATCGAACGCCTGGGCGTGACACTGGCCGCCGCACCCGGTTTTTGCCTGGTGGTGTCCTACAACCCCGGGTACCAAAGCGTCCTCAAGGATCTCAAGGACTCCACCCGGCAGCGCCTGGTGGCCATCGAATTCGGCTTTCCCGCAGCCGATGTCGAGGAAAAGATCGTCGCTCACGAGGCCGGCGTCGGCTCTGAGGTGGCCGCCGAGTTGGTGCGTTTGGCCCAAGCGATCCGGCGGCTGGAAAACCGCGGATTGCGTGAGGTGGCATCGACCAGGGTGCTCATCGCCGCGGGCCGGCTGATCGCCGAGGGGCTGAGCACCCGGGAGGCGGCCCGCGCCGCCGTCGCCGGCCCGTTGACCGACGACATTCACACCGGTAACGGCCTATCGGAGCTGATCGATGTCTACCTGTCCGACACCTAGGAGGGCTCTGAACAACGGGGCGTGATGGGGCGGGAAGAACGCCGACAAGGCCGTTTCTTCGGCAGTAGGTCA
>NZ_LQOX01000048.1 GCF_002102175.1 Mycobacterium gastri
CATCATGCTCGCTGAGCCAAACAGGTGGTCCCTAGCTGGTGGCAAACCAGTGGTCCCTTCCCGGTGGCAAATGACAAAATCAGCTTGTCCGCCCCGACGGCGGGTGATCGCGCGTCTCGGTCTCGTCGAAAAACCGGCTAATCCTGCTCGGCCGTACATCATTCGGCTGGGCCACTGACGACACCCTGGCTACCTCGGCGCGGCCTCACAAATGGCTCAGTGGGCACGCGGTGAGCGGCACCCGCGAATCATGTCTATTTGCTCTCGACGCGGCTTCAACACTGCATACTGTTCCGGTGATGGGTCGGAAATATATGGGCAGAGTCATTGCACTGGCCGCTGTCATCGGATTGTTGACCGTCGGCGCCCCCGCATCATGGGCCGAGCCCACCGAACCGGGCACCACGACCGAGCCCGGCGAACCGGCCCGAACGACGGCCTCGTTGACGCTGGCGCTGTCCGACATCGGCTCCAGCTCCACCATGGCTTTCTACGGCTTGGACGGCACCGTGCAGCTGAGCGTGCCGGTCCCGCGCGGGCTGACACCGGCAGCTCTGAACGCGATCGTCGAACCGCCGATCAACCTGCGCTCCGGGATCATCACCGTCACGCAGGACGAGCGCCAGATCGCGAAGGTGAACGTGCCCGCCACCGACCAAGCGCCAATCGTCATCCCGCTGGCCGGAGCCCAAGTGATCAACGATTCGGCGACGGTGTTGCTGCGCGCACATCTGGTGCCGCAAGACGGATTCTGCGTCTACCCGTGGAGCCCGTTGCGGCTGATCAACGGAACCGTCGGCTACACCGGGGTCGAACAGCCGCCAACCACGGTGGCCCATTTCCTGCCGCCGGTGCTGCGGAAGCTGACGATATTTGTGCCCGAATCGCCGTCGGCGGCCGAGTCCGACACGGCGATTCGAGTGGCCACCTCCGCCGCCGCGCATTACGGCAAGCAGAACCCGGAGATCGCCCTGGTGCCGTTGAAAGAAGGGCAGGCCGCGCCGCCGACGCCGCCGCTACCCCAGGAACGCCAGATCGTCGTCAAAGAGGGATCCGACAACGGGCTTTCGCTTCAAGGCGCCACCGGCGTGCCGTGGTTGTTGATCTCCGGACCGCTGGGGCCGAGCAACGCATCCGACACAGCTTTGCTGTTCAGCGACCTGTCCGGGTTGGCGCTGGCTTCCAAGGCTGTCGCCACATCGCTGCAGACCGGCATCCAACTGCCCGGCGACACCACCACGCTGCGGGAGCTGGGGCAGCCCGTAGTCAACTCCACGGGGCTGCAACCACGGGTGGTGATCGGGCTGGACCAGACCCGGTTTGGCAGATCCATCCACTCGGTGCGAGTGCATCTGCGGGGGTCCTACTCTCCGACGCCGACCACTATGGGCGGTCAGATAGCGGTAACGGTCGGCCCGGAGATCATCGACCACTGGCCGACCGACGGCCACGGCGTCATTGACCGCTGGATCGACGTCCCGGACCGGCTCTTGCAGCGGTGGACCGGTCTTACTGTGACGCTGGACATTTCGGGCAACGTGGGACGTTGCGGAGACTTCTACGTCGCCGGCGCCGGAGACCAGCTGCTCTCGTTGACCATCAACGGCGACACCACCGTGCAGAGCAGCCCCGCCAGGCCGCCGGTGCCGGACGGCCTGTCATCGGTGCCGCAGGCACTCATGCCCAAGGTCCTGGTGGGCATCGAGCCCCACTCGTTCAGTGACACCGCGCGCGCCGTCAACATCATGGTTGGGCTGCAGCGAACCAGCTCGATCCCCATCGACACGGCCGTGACGAGCCCGCGACAAGCGATCGAGTCATCAAATCCGGCGATCGTGATCGCCGCTGACGGGTGGAACCACCCCGACATCGTGCTTCCGGTGTCCGCGGGGCCCACCGGGCCAATCACCATCAACGCCTTCGGGTCCGACGGCAAGCCCGCCAAGCTGACACTGGACCCGACACTGCGGTTCGCATCTCTTCAGACGGTCTTCAACCGCGGCCGGTCGCTACTGATCGCCACCTCCAACGGCGCGTCCGCGCAGCTCGATGAGCTCCTCAGATGGCTCGACGCCGACAGCAGTCGGTGGCCGGGCGTCAAAGGTGTGGCGCTGGTGGCGGTACCCGGACAGGACCCGGTGACCGTCGACCGCCTGGGCACGCCCGGCCCGGTGGCCGCATCCGAGAGTCACTCGGACTGGGGATGGCTGTGGTGGTTCGGCGGAGCTTGGGTTGCGGTGGCCGTCGTCGGTGCGGCGGTGATCGTGCTGCGCAGTCGCCGCGGAAGGCTGCGGGGCTGACAGTCAACAGGGAATATCAGTGCAACCCAGGGGAAACAAGTTAATCTCACGCTACAAGAAGACCTACGGCATTCCGGCCGAGGTAAACATCACCGAGCAGATGATATTAGCTCATTGGGAACTGGAAAAACAATTGACGGCAGAGCTGCGTCAATCGAACCCCGAAGACCGATGGGATACTTTCGATCACTGCTACACCCGCCTCTATGCGGAATTAGAGTGGCTCAATCAGTTTGCCGGAAAAGCCGATCCGCAAACGCCCCACGAGAAATTCGGGAGATGGCTCGACCTGATCGGGCAGCCACCGAAATCGATCTATGAAATCGGTTCCGGCCAGGGCGGACTCATTTCATTCCTGGCGGCCAGTGGTTATGATTGCAAAGGAACCGAGATCACTTGCGAACGGGGACAGCAATTGATACCCGAGTCGCGCGCGAATCTTTCCTGGGGGATATCCGACGGCGTGCACCTCGATGCGTTCGAGCCTCTCGAGACTTACGACGTGGTGGTATCCGACCAGGTCATTGAGCATATCCACCCCGACGATCTGGATAGTCATCTACGCAGCGTCCGCACGATATTGAAAACGGGTGGCAAATATATCTTCAACACCCCTCATCGATATACCGGGCCGCACGACGTCTCGCGCGTATTCAAATGCGGCGAGGCGGCGGGGATGCACCTGAAAGAATACACGTGCCGCGAACTGGTTGCAGCCGCGCAGCGGGCCGGTTACCGCTCCATACATTTTGGATTCGTACCCAGGCGATTCCGCTTGATGCTCACGGCGTTCGGCGTGAAAAGATTCGGTGGGCCGGACGCGGCGCAGAGTCTATTTCTGCGGACTGAATTTTTGACTGAAAAATTTCTCCGTGTCTTACGCCCTTCCGCCGTGCGCCATGGGTGCGGGAAAATGTTTTCCAAGTTCGGCGTTTTCTCCGAAACCCTCTCCATCGTCGCCGAGAAATGAAATTCGCGCGGTTCCCTGGTCAAGGCCGGCGGTGCGCCACCGCCGTGATGACGTCCAGCAAGCGATCCGCGGTATGGTCCACGGCGAATCGCCGCGTGTAGTGGCGTGCCGCCGCGGCTCCCTGTCGCGCCGCGACGGCCGGGTCGGCCAGCGCGTCGAAGGCGGCCGCCAGACCGGCCACGTCGTCGATACCGATGGGTGGGCGGCCCGGTGGCTGGTATTCGGGCAGCGCACCGGCGGTGGACACGATCGGCATGACGCCCAGCTGCATCGAGAGCACCTGCACACCGCTTTGTGAAGCGCGCCGATAGTGGGCGACCGAGCCCTTCGCGGCGGCCAGCGCCGTCACCACGTCGCGGTAGCGATAGCTGCCGGGAAGCCAGCGGGTGTGTTTGGGCAGCGGGCCGGCGTCCAGTGGCCCGCCGATGAGCACCAGGTTGTCACCTCGCCAGCCGCTGCCGACGTGCCGCTGCCAGGCTTGCAGCACCACCTCGACGTTCTTGTAGGGGTGCAGCCGGCCGATCATGACGAAGTCATGGCGTCCTTGCGGGCCGACTAGCGGCGGCACCAGGGCCGGGGCCAGGTCGCTGGTCAGCGGCACGACATGCACCCGGGTGCCGGCGACGTCGCGGCGGGTGGCGACGGCCGCGGCGACGTAATCGCTGTAGGTCACGGTGGCCACCGAGCGGGCGCCCCAGCGGTCAAAGAGGGCGTGTTCGTAGGCCGGCCGGTGTTCGACGGGGTCGTGCGGACTGTCGTCGTGCACCAGCTGAATACGCGGAGCCCGGCCGGCCAGCGCGATCCAGCGGGGATCGCGAACCAGCTCGGCGATCACGACGTGCGGCCGGTAGTCACGGACGCGGCGCCACGCCGCGAGGCTCGCGGGCCAGGTTGCCGCGGTGCGAAACCGTGGATCGAGCACCACCTCGTAGTCACGGGCTTCATCGGACTCCGGATGCTGGTCGGAGGTCACCAACAGCACCTCGGCCCCGCGCCGGATCAGCGCCTCCGCCTGCACCCGTGCCAACGGACGCATCCACGGTGAAAGCCACAGCACCCGAAGCGAATTCATAGTACCGCGGCGATCGCATCGAGATAGGCATCGGCCATTGCCGCAACCGTATAGTGCTCTTGCATCCGTTCGAAGCCGCGCCGTCCGACCGACGGCAACGCGGTGGGGTCTGCCAGGATCTTGGCCAGCTGTTCGCGCCATCCCGACACCGACACGGGTTCGACGACGAACCCCGCCCTACCGAAGTCCAGCATCTCGGGCACCGCACACACCGCCGACGCCGCAACCGGCACCGCCCGGGCCATCGCCTCGAGTATCACCAGCGGGAAGGCCTCGGAACGACTTGGGACGCACAGTAGATCGGCGTCGGCCAGTGCGGGCCCGGGGCCCGCTGACCAGCCGCGCCACTGAACCCGATCGCGCAACTCGGCCGGAGTGCGCGCCTGCAACCGCTCCCGATCGGGGCCGTCACCGAAAATCGAGAGCCGCCACCGCATCTCGGTAAAGCCGCCGAGCGCCTCGATCAATAGGTGCGGGTTCTTGTGCTCGACGATGCGCGAGAGCATCACCAGGTGCGGCGGCTCACCGACACTGCGTATCGGGGGGGCTGGGTCGCCGGCCGCAGCGACGCCGTTGGGCGCGACGAATCGCCGTCCGCCCAGTCGATGGTGCGCGGTCAGCATCTCCCAATGGCGTTGCGCCAGAACGATAAAGCCGTCGGCACGGCGCATCGCCGCGGTCAGTGGCCGGGAGTAGATGGGCCGGTCGTCTTCCGGCGGAATGTGTGCGGCGACCAACCAGCGCCGGCTTTTGTCGGCTGCGCGCCACAGGGTGGCAAATCCGGTCTCGGTGTTGGTGTCGCCGCTGATGAGCACCGCCGGCCCGGCCGCAACGTCGACGATCGGCGCCCACCAGGGCTGGCGGACCACGCGGACGCGGTGCGGAATTTCGTTGATCAGCGGGCCGAACCGTTGCACGCAGACAATGGTGACCGGATAGCCCCTTCGGTCCAACTCCGTTGCCAGCAGCGCCTTTTGACGCTCGGCACCGCCGTACACCAGGCGGTTGGTGACGATCACGATCGCTGGCAGGTCCGTTCGGCGGCCGGCCCGAGCGCTGCTGCCCGCACCGCGCTTCGATTGCTGCAGTCGCTCCACCAGCTTGGTGGCGGCCAGGTAGACGTCCGCGTGGTGAACGCTGTGCTGATGTTCGAGAAGCAGTGCGGCGTTGGTGCGCGCCAGGTCTCGGTTGCGCCGGTGTTCGGCAGCCGCGGCGGCACCCTCGTGGGTCGAGCCGGCGCCGGTCACCGGATGACCCCGGTCGGCGCCCAGTTCGTCGGCCAGCAGTATGCGCCAGCCCGCCGCGCGGGCCCGGTGTTGCCAATCGGCCGCCTCTCCGTAGCGAAAGAACTCCTCGTCGAAACCGCCGATGGCGTTCCATGCCGCGCGGCTGAGCCCCAGGCAGGTAGCTCCTAAATAGCCTTCCAGGCTTTGGGATTCGGGTGGCTGGCGGGCATAGCGCGGCGAGATCGGCGTGCTGCGCAGCGAGTCGGAGTAGCCGGCAGCGGCAATCAGCGCCCGGATCAGGGTCTGGCGGCGGGCCGCGATGTCCCACAGTGGCCGACCGGGTGCGCTGTCGTCACACACCATTGGCGACACTGCCGCCACCCGTGGCCGGCGAAGCAGTTCTCTGGTGCGGGTCAATGGTCCCCGCACCCGGGCATCGGCATTGAGCAACAGCAGATCGGTGTCGCTCGGGGTGTGTGTCACCAGCGCGTTGAAGGCCGCGGCGAAGCCACGGTTCGCCGGTCCCCACACCCAGTGGACCGCCGGGTGGCGGGCGGCCAGTTCCTCGCGGCCGGGGCACCCCTCGCCGCCGCTGTCATAGACATAGACGGGCAGCTCGGGCAGCTGCTCGGCGACACTGTGCAGGCACATCTCGAGGCCGTCGTGGCTCTTGCGGGACACGATCAGCACCGCAAGCGACCGATCCGACGGCAGCGTGGGCGGGTCGCCGACTGGGCGTTGCAGATATGCCCGGTCCATTTCGCGGGTCATGCCAACACTGCTTCCCGCGTCAGGCCCGCGAGACCGCGGAGCCCGTCGCGCAACCGCCGGTAAGGATAACCGTCGTAACCCCAGACCAGCAGCGCGGCAACGACATTCGCTCTTGCTACCGGCACTGTCAGTCCTCGGTGAGTGCCGTGCCCGGGTGGCGGTCGTTGACGATCCGGGCCGGAGAGCCTGCGACGTCGACGTCGTCCGGCACCGATTTGGTGACCACCGCGCCCGGTCGGATGGCGACGCGGTTGCCGACGTCGGCGCCCAGCACCATCGCCATCGGCGAGATGAACACGTCGTCGCCGATGGTCGGGAAGTGGCCGGGACGCCCTTCTCCTATCGTCACTCCGTGATGAATCCGGCAATTCGCGCCGACCCGAGCCTTGTAGTGCACGACTATCAGGCCGGCGTGGGCGATCGACAGACCCGGACCAAACACGTTGCGCGGGATGTCGAATCCGAGCCGTTCACCCAAGAACTTGGTTCGTAGCCTCAGATATGCGGCGACGACGTGTCCTGCCGGTGTCCGCGCGGTATTTGTCCAGTACTCGGATTTGCGCAGCAGGCGCTGAAAATGCGCTGGGCGCTTCAAGATTCGGTGGCGGAGCCGCCAACGCTGCAGGCCGTGTGCTTTCAGGTCCGCTGCCAGGTATGCCCGCAAGTCCTCGCGAGTCCTGATCACGGGCACACCGTACTACACGTATCGATCAGGTGACCGGCCAATATTTGTGGTATTGCCGGGCCGGGCGGTAGCGCGTCGGTAGCGCCGACTGGACGCTCGAGATTCGTCATGCCGCCCGCTGATTGCGGCGTAGCGCGGTCAGGGTCTGCCAGGTGAGCGGGCCGAACGCTGCGCTGGTTGCCAGGTATGCGGCAGCGGCAGCTCCCAGGACGAGAGCCACGTGCTGACCCCAAAGCAGCAGTGTCACCGCGACACTCGCCGCGGTCGGTAGCAGCAACCGCAGCAAGAACGTCACCGGCGTGCGGTAACCGCACTGACGGCGTAGGCACCAGCCGGCAATCATCATGTTGGCCAGCTCGGTGCACACCAGTGCGATGCCGGCTCCCACCGCGCCCAGCCGCCCGCCCAGGGCGAGGTTGAGCACGACGTTGAACGCGAGGGTGGCCACCGACAGCCAGAACCAGAACCGCTGGCGGTGGCTGGCGAACAGACCCTCGCCCAGGGTGGTGGTGACGAAGCGCAGTGCCACCGCGACGAACAGCAGCGCCAGCGTCGGCGTGCCGCGGCCGACGAATGCCTGGTTGCCGAACAACCTGATCAGCGGTCCGGCGAGCAACGCGCCGACAACCGCGACCGGGACCGCCAGGAAATACATCAGCTCGACACTGCGGCGCATGAAGCCGGCAAATGCCGCGACATCGCGCGAAAACAGTTCGGTGGCCGTCGACAGCGTGGACTTGAGGAAGAACACCGACACCACCAGGGTGTTGAGCGCGATCGAGGACGCCAAGCCGTAGACGCCCACCTCGGAATGGGTGTTCACCAAGGACAAGATCACCCCGTCGGCGCGCCAGTACAGGACGGTGATCATGGTCACGCCCATCGGAAAGAGGCTCTCCCGCAACAGATCCGCGGCCTCGCGCAGCGCGAAGCTGGGACGCAACGAAACATGGCGCGCGGCAGCGCTGCTCTGGATCAGCACCTGCAGGGTCGTCGGAATGAGCTGTACTACCGCGAACCAGATGACGTCGGCTCGTCCCGCCACCAGAAACGCGATCACGGCCAGCGTGGCCAACCGCCCGACGACGTCGGAGACCGCCACCGCGAAGAACCGCACGGTGGTCTGAAACACCGGCTCGAGCCGTGTCGTCATCGTCACGATGAGCAGTTGCGTCGACAACACCACGAGCATCACCCGCACTTGGTGGTCGCGGTACAGCAGCAACCCGGTTCCCGCCGCCAACGCCGTGAGCGGAACGCAATACAGCAGGGACAGCCCGTTGTAGATCCGGACCAGGCGCTCCAGGTCGTCGCGGCCTGAGGTCACCCGACGCACGATCACCCGCCCGACACCAAGATCGACCAGGCTTGCCCACATTCCGATGAATGCGACCGCGATGGTGAGCTGGCCGTAGCGGTCGGGACCCAGATAACGAGCCGTCATTGCCACCGAGACCACCGAGGCCAGCATCCCCAGCATCCGGCAGATCAGCTGGATCGAGAACGCGTGAGCCAGCCGGGCGACCGGCACCGACGGTGCGACCGCACCGGGTGCCGTCGGCTCAGTCATGGCCCACGGCCACCTAGTATGCTCCGTGGCCCGTCAAGACGGCTTTCACCGTCTTGGCGATGATCATGAGATCACCTGCCATCGACCAATTGTCGACGTACGACAGATCCAGCCGCACCGACTCTTCCCAGGTGAGTTCTGAGCGGCCGCTTACCTGCCATATTCCGGTAACGCCCGGCTTCACCAGGAGCCGCCGCTTCACATCACCGTTGTAGGTGTCGACTTCGCGGCTCAACGGAGGCCGCGGCCCGACCACGCTCATGTCCTGCTTGATGACATTGACGAATTGGGGGAGCTCATCGATGCTGAATCTGCGGAGTAATCTGCCGACAGGCGTGACCCGGGGGTCTTGACGCATCTTGAACAATATTCCACCGGCGCCCTGATTCATCGAGAACAGGCGGTCGATTTGTGTGTCGGCGTCTGCTTCCATTGTTCGGAGCTTAAGCATCATGAAGGGCTCGCCATTAATACCGATACGTTCGGAACGGTAAAAGACCGGTCCTTTGCTGGTCAGCTTGATCGCGATAGCAGATGCAATGAGAAGTGGCGATACCACGATCAGCGCCGCCAGCGCGAAACAGAAGTCGAATGTCCGCTTTTGAAAGCGCTGGGCGCCGGTGTATAGCGGCTTTTCGACATGCAGTAGCGAGAATCCGGCGACCGGCCGCACGGTCAATCGCGCCTCCGCGATGTCCATCACCCCCGGCGACAACACCAAGTCGACGTCCATCGTCTCCAACTGCCACATCAAGTTTCTGATCGCGTGCTCGCCGAAATGCTCGGTCTGGGTCACCACCACGGTGTTCGCGCCGCAGGCGTCAAGCGCTGCCACCGCATAGGATTCGTCTCCCAGAATCGGAACTTTGCGGCCTTCGACCGCCAGGGTCTCGCCGCGGGGCGGGCCATACCCGGGAATGCAGACCCCGACGACGACGTAGCCGTCGAGTGGGTTACGGTCCAGTTCATGTGCCAGGCGTGAAAGTCCTTGGCGGTCTCCGATAGCCAGCGACATCGTCTGGTATTCGCCCTGGGCTCGCTTCCGGCGGATATACCTGCGCCAGCTGTTGCGGCTCGTCAGCAATCCCAGGGTGCCGACGGGAAGCGCCACCGCCAGATAGCCCCGGGCCAAATCAATCTTGGCGAGAAGCGTCACCATTGCGATGATCCCGAATGTCCAAAATGATGCGCTGCTGATTCGCCGGTACTCGTCGATTCCCACTCCGATAACGTGCGGTGATCGCGTGTGGAATATCGCCAGCGACGAAAGCCACAGCGCCGCGAAGAGGAAGGAGAACAGCGTCATCACCGGGCCCGGGTAACCCGACTTGTTCGGCGAATCGCCGAAGCGGACGTATTGGGCGAGCATGACCGATCCGAAGACGATCACCGAGTCGGCGATCAGCAGCCGCTGTGAATAGCGGTGCTGCCAGCGCCCGATTGTATTGCGGTCGGGCGTGAGCACCGGAGCCAGAGTTACCGGCGAATTGTCGGTTCGGCGGTGAAGTGACGGGATCACGCTGGCTCGCTTTCCCCTACACGGTTGCTGGCTCGGGCGGCGCGGCATCGCGGACTGCGCCGCTGATATCGGGGTGATCACTTGCCGGCGTGCCAACGCAGTACGTGCTGGGATAGCAGATCAGCTGCGCGCGCGCGGTACGGAGCAAGGCGATAGGGCCCTGCAGCAAGTAACGGCGGGCCAACCGCCGCGGCTCGCTGATCAAGCGGTGCAACCATTCCAGCCCGAATTTCTGCATCCACCCCGGAGCCCGTTTGGTCTTGCCGGCCAGGAAGTCGATGGCACCGCCACAGGGCAGCAAAACCCGGGCACCGGTCGCGCAGCCATACCGGTCAACCCATTGCTCTTGACGCGGCTTGCCGAGGCTGACGGTCAGGATGTCGGTGCGCGCGGCGCGGATGGCCGCCGCCAACTGCCCAGAAAGCGATTCGATGTCATCGGCGTCCGGCGCCCACATCCCCGAAATGGCAAGCGCTGGATGACGTTTCCGTAAGAAGCGGGCAAGCAGGCGGTGGGTTTCGGCGCTACCGCCAAAAAAGCCGACCCGCTGCCCGGTCTTTTCGGCCAGCGTCAACACGCTGGGAAGCAGGTCGGCCCCAGTCACCCGGGGCCACGGCTTGCCGGTGAGCAGTTGACCCCGCCAGGTGATCGGCGTTCCGTCGGCCAGTAACAGCCAGTCCAGCGGGCCCGTGGGCGCCGGCATGACCTTGCGGAAGTGGTACAGGTGGTCGAGGTTCACCGAGCCCACGGCCAGGCTCGCTGTCGTCGGGGATTGCAGTCGCGACGCGATGATCGACAGCACGTCGTCGAACTCCCAGCGATCGACTATGGTGCCGCCGATGATCATCCGCACGCCGGTTTCGGGCAGCGTGTCCACGCTCATGAGCTGATGCCTGCTCGATGCCGTTCTCGACGGCTTGGGGGAGCGGATCCAGCCGCGCCGGAGAGATTCCGAGAACCTAGCCATAGACCGGCCATGTCAACGGCCTACGTGTATCCGGCAGCCGGTGGGCGGGTCATTACCGTGGGGACAATCCCGTATCGCGGACCGACAGATCTGCCCGGGCCGGTCAAACCGGATCGCGGCGCCGCGCCCAATAGGCTTGGCGCCGCGTTGGCAGCATCAAGGCCGTTCGGCAATGCGGCGGCGGCGCCCATGTTCGCCGTCGGGATCACGCTGGTCCAGCTCGCCGGCACTGACAGCGGGCCCAATGCGGCCGCATTGCCCATGCTGCCCGCTACGCCCGGTCCCACGGACGAGATCAGGCCTACCCCCGAGCTGACCGCACCCGCTGCTCCTTCTGCTGCCGCTTGCGCCGCGGCGGCTGCTCCACTCGCCAAACCCTGTGCGGTTTGGGCTATTCCGAGGATGGACGACATCGAATAGAGCGGGGTCGCCGCGGCCATGAAATAGCTGGGAAGCGCGTAGACCGGGACGGTTGCGAGGGTGGGCATCAGCGACGACGAGGAGCTTAGAAGGCCGGAAAGGGGTGATGCCAGCCCGTCCAGCATGGCCGGAACCGAGGACACCAGGCCGGCCAGCGATAGTTGCTCTGTTCCCGAGGCCGCTGCGGCTTGGGCGACTGCGGTGCTCTGCCCGGCCAAACCAACCGGGTTGATGACCTCCGGCGGCGAGATCAACAGGGTCAGTTCACAAGCGGTTGCCGAGTTCGCGGCATACTCATACATCGCCGCGGCGTCCTGCGCCCACATCTCGCCGTAATGGGCTTCGGTGGCCGCGATCGCCGTCGAGTTCTGGCCGAAGAAGTTGGTGGCGACCAGTGCCGCGAGTAGAGCCCGGTTGGCCGCGACCACCGGCGGCGGCACCGTCATCGCGAAGGCCGCCTCATAGCCCTCGATGGCAAGCACGGCCTGACTGGCCGTTTCCGCCGCCCGTGCGGCGACCCCGGCCGTCCACGCCACATAGGGTCCGAGTGCCGACGCCATGGACAGCGATGCGGGTCCCAGCCAGCGTCCGCTGGTCAATCCCGCGATCACCGACCGGTACTGACCTGCGGTCGCGTGCAGTTCGGCGGCCAAGCTGTCCCACATCGCCGCGGCCGCCGCCAGCGATCCCGGGCCGGGACCGGCATACATTCGCGCGGAGTTGATCTCCGGCGGTAAGCCACCGAAATCCATCACGTCAAACCCCGGCCGTGGCTAGGCTCCCCAGATGCCGCGAAGCGCAACCACCTCGCGGCGGAGTCGGCGTGCGGCACCTCAGCTGCAGGAGCTGCCGGAGCTGCTGAAGCCGGCTTTCCGCCCGTCATCGCGGAGCCTCTGTGGCGAAAGACATTCACTTCTCCCCTAACGCGTGCAGGCTGACGGAAATGGAGCCGAGTGACACGCCTCGTGTCCGACCGTCAGTATCCGGACCCGTTCCCTACCCTCATTGACGTCAAGATTTCAGCAGGTCAGTAAACTGACAGTCGTATGATAGCGGTTCTAACATCCCATCCGTATCGTTTTCGCCGCTGAGCTACGCGGCAGTCCGCTTCCGGGTCGGCGGTGCTCAGCAGTCGGCATTCGGTCGGGCATGCGGGGCCGCGCTCGGCACCTACCTGGAAGTGCCGGCCGGGTCCAGCGGCGACGGCGCTACGGGTGCGACGGGGTCCGATTTCGCGGCAGGTACCCCCCGCATCGAGCAGCGTCCTCAGAAAGCAGCGTCCTCAGAAAAATGGATTGCTGTTCGAATACCGCTTCGCCTCTTCCGGGCGCGGGCCGTAGCGCCGGACGTACTCCTCGTGCATCTTCGCGTCTTTCTCCCGCCTGATCGCGTCAACCACGTTCGGGTCCAACCCATGCTGGGCCAGGCGGTGCCGCCGCCACACCTTGTTCAGCGCGAGCGAGATCAACAACGCCCAAATGTAGATCGGTACCGTCATCTCGATATGCACGTACAGCGACGCGGGCAGTAGCCAGAACGGTGCCAGTACCAGCAGCGGCGGTATTGCCATCAGGAACATGAACCGGCGGACCGCTCCCTTACCGGCCAGATCCCGTGCGACCCAACTTTGCATCGAGTCGGGCAGGCGTCGAAGGCCGTAGGAGTACGCCAGGTATTGCAGGAAATTGGGTCGTCCGGCTGCCATAGCCGCTCCTCGTGGTTTGGTCGTTCCTGTGCATTCCCGTGCATACCCGCAAGCTCCGGTCCAGCCGTCGCACCGCCTGGGACGGTGCTTGTCAACGATAATCCGCTCGAGAAGGGGGCGGGGCAATCGTGAGCCGCGGATCAATTGGGTGACCGCAGAGGCCACACGCACCCGGGCCTGGGGCGGTGGCCTATCGGCGTTGGAATCTCTTAACTGCAAAGCACTTTCATCCCGCGGGCGGTGGCGCAGGGTGCGGGCGACCGGTCACGGATACGCGGCGAGATACGTTTCGTTGCTCAGACCAGCGGTCAATTCCTCGACGTCGAACGGCCGGCCGAGCCGGGCGCGGAGCTGCTGCGGGTCGATGAGGAGCCGGACTTCGGCGGTTTGCTCGGCAAACAGCCGCCCGATGAATGGGTAGATGCGGCGCATGATTGCGCGCTCGGCGGGCGTGCAGTGCGACGCGCAATAGCCGACATGGCCTATCTCGTCGGTAAGGATTTCGCTGTAGAGCAGTTCGATTCGTCCGGCGACGTCGGGTTCGTCGGCGAACAGTTCGATGCCGACTCGGCGCAGTTCGTCGAACATTATGCAGCCGGCCATCTCCGCGGCCCCGACGAACACGAAGGCGAACCTTTCTGGCAGGAACACTCCAGCCTTGACGAGCTGTCGCATTACGAACGGCGGAGCGGCCACCTGGAATGGCAGGTCGAAAATGTCCAATGCGTATGCCAGCAACCGGGTGTGGTAGTGCTCTTCGAGTTCTACGTAAACGCGCTCGGGCGCTACATCCTCAGCGCTGTTGCGCCCGTAGGTTTCGCCCAGCCCCACGCCGAAGCGTTCTGCCTGATTGAGCTTCGCCGTCGCCAGCAGGAACAGCATTTTCGGGTCCAGGCCCGGTTCGGGTCGCCGCCGGCGCAGGTTGCGTAGAAACGTCGATCGGTCTGCCGGACGGGCCGACCGCACCGGGTGAGCCTCGAGGTCTTTGATGAACTCTTCTCGATTCGTCAGTCGCCGGTTGAGCAGGTCCGCTTCGCCGTCGCGCCGCACCAGGAAGTCCCTGTAGCCCTCGATGCCGCTTGTCTTCATCGTGCCTCCATCCCTTTGACAATCGTTGTTACGTACCGGCTCAACACGGCATCCGCTGTCGGCGAATGGTGTGCACCGGTGGCAAGCAGGGCGTAGAGCCCGGTCAAGAAGAACACCGCGAGGTCGCGCGCGTCCGCGTCCGGCATGACCTGCCCCGCGTCCTGCGCCCGGCTGATCGCGTCGATCAAGAACTCCGCTAGCGGGTGCCGGCTCAACTCGTCTTCATCCGGGCGCGTCGACGAGAAGTGCAAACCCAGCATGTCCCGGAAAACCACTGTCCCCAGCCGACGTTCAGCATCTAGCACGTGGCGCACCAACCGGGAAAGCACCGATATCAGATCGCCGGCCTCGGCCTGGGCGCCCACGAGTTCGGCGACGATCCGGGTCTCCTCGTTTCGCTCCAACTCGACCAGCACTTGTTCCTTGGTGGGGAAGTGGAAGTAGAACGTCCCCCTTACCACCCCTGCCGCCGCGGCGATGGAGCTGACGTCGGCGCCGGCTATTCCGTTCCGCGCGATCTCCGCCAACGCGGCGTCGAACAGACGTGCCCGTGTTTCGAGCCGTCGAGCCTCCCGGATGCCGGCTGGTGATTCCGCTGCGGTGCTGTCCTGTGGTGACCGCACCGACACACCGTACGTCCATTCACTGGCAGCCGTCAATGACGGTCGTCAGCGAAATGCGGAGTCGTCACCGTCGCCACGGGTCATAGCCTCGGCGCGAGGCTATGACGACCCGAGCGACAACAATCCGGGCGCCACGGCCCCGGTCACGTGGGTCCGTCCGCGCGACGAAACGGTGAGCACGATTCGCGCTCCGTGGCGTTTTCCAGCGACGTCCTTGCCTGGCTGCCGGCGTCGTTGGTCACCAGCCCGTCGGGCGTCAACAGACCCACGACCGGCGAAAGCTTGGGTGCCGGGCCCGTTCGCAGCCGCAATAGCTGCCAGGTCAGCAGGGCCACCGAAAGCACGTGCCTACCAGGCCGAGCACGAATCCGGCGACGTTCACCGTGGCACCCGGCAGGGGTCGATCATGAGCGTGAAGGCTACTCTGATGCCAGCTGGGTTGTCGCGGTGCCTTCGACAACGGTAATGCGTTGTGGCGGAGGCGATCCGGCGCCGAGTCTGATGAAGTTCCAAATTTCGACTGAACATTTGCTAAGAGCGCGTTTCGCGGGCGGTGCCGCCTACGGCCGCGGCCCTAAAGTCGGGGCATGAGCACGAAGTACTACCTGCAGAAAGTGCCCGTCGAATCGGTGGAACCAGGCTTTTCGTTGGCCGTTGAGCACGACGGTGACTATCACCTGTTCCAGGTCGACTGCACGCAAATGTCGCGGCGCAGCGGCCAACCGGTGATGATCAGGCTCGCCTCGGAGCCAGTTGATGGCGGCGCTCCGTGGATCGTGGAGTACGAAGCGGGTACGCCGGTGGTCCGGCTCCTCGGCATCTGCGAGGCCGCCTCGTAGCTCGGCTTCAGCAGGGCCCGCTGGGGATTCCGCGGGCGGGTGTCGTCTCCTGAGTGGGCATTATCTGAGGGAAGGGCACCCGATAAGGAGGAGTGACCTTCGCGAAAGTTGCGACGGTGTCTGGAACGCATTGCACCTGCGGCGGAATGGCCTGCAGCGCGGGGTGGTCCAGGTTCGGTGGCGACGGGTTGGGCGGGACGGCGAAGTTGAACGTCGACGTCATATCGCCGGTCACGCTTCGTCGCCAGGCACTCAGGTTGGGGACCGGCACACCGAACCGTTTCTCGAGCAACCGCAGCTGTGAGGTGTGGTCGAAGGTGTCGTGCACCATCAGCGGGCCACGGCTATAGGGAGAGATGACGAGGCAGGGCACGCGATAGCCCAGACCGATCGGCCCGCGGATACCGCCCGAACCCGTGACCGCGTCGATATCGGGCACCGTGACGTACTCGCCGGGAGTTCCCGGCGGCGCAGTCGTCGGGATGACGTGGTCAAAGAAGCCCCCGTTTTCGTCGAAGCTGACGATCAGCGCGGTCTTTTCCCACACCTGGGGATTGGACAGCAAGATGCGGAGGATATTCACGATCGCGGTGCCACCGACGGCCGGTGTTATCGGTAGTCCGGGATGCTCGGACACCTGAAACCCGGGCAGCACCCACGAAACCTGGGGCAGCCTGTTGGCTGCGACGTCGGCGACGAAGTCCAAGGGATAGGTCGGGGCGATGCCGTAGCGGGCGATGTTGGAGCGCGGATCCTGGGCCTGCTTGAAGTCAACGAGCATCCCGTTGTAACCGATGACCGTGTTGTTGAGCGCTCCCAGAAGCTTGTTTTGGTACACCTTCCAACTGATGCCGGCATCGCTGAGGTTGTCCGGCATGGTGCGCCAACTGAACTGGGCCTGGGGTTGGATGGTGGGGTCTACCAGCAGCGGACCGCCCGCAACGCCGTCGGGATCGATCCAGGCGCTCATCCAGTACAGCCGGTTGGGCGAAGTTCCGCCCAGCAGCGAACAGTGATAGCCGTCGCAGATGGTGAAGGTGTCAGCCAGCATGTAATGAATCGGTTGGTCTTGGCGGGTGTAATAACCCATCGTCACCGGGACGTTGCCCTGCAGCGTTTGTTGTGCGGCCTGTGCGGGCAACCAATTGTCGTTGGCGCCATTGTTCCACGACTGGTGGATGGTGATCCATTGGTGGGCCGGGTCGTTCACGCACGCGCCGTTGAGGACCGGGCCCCTGGTGGTGTCGAAACGGTACGGAATGGTGACGCCGGCGGGGTCAATCGACTGGGTCTGCGGGTTCCAGCCCTTTTGCTGGAACAATGGCGAGGGCGTGTCGAATCCATTGACGCCCGACAGCGTGCCGAAGAAGTGATCGAATGACCGGTTCTCCTGCAGCATCAACACGAAGTGCTCGATGTCGGTCAAATGGCCCGAGCAGGGGCCGGCGCCGTAAGCCCTTTCGATCACCGGGCCGGCCAACGACATCAACGCGCCGGCGCTGCCTGCGGTGGCGATTCTGGCCATGAACTCTCGTCGCGACATCCCGTCGACTGGGTGTTTACTCACCACCGTGTCCTTTCCCGCACACTGCAGGGTAGATTTGCGATGCTGAATAACCACGACGCGAATCCGGTGTGTCGTGCACCGGTTTTTGGCGTTGTTCGACATAAGCAGTGCGTCGTTTTCGAAACGGGCGAGCTTTCCTGGAATTCGGGGCAAACAGTGGCTTCGGCTTTCGGTTAGACCGGCTCTTTCGCAGCCGCGGGTGTGGCACGAGCCGGATAACCGACGATGTTGCGCCCCAGGGCTGTCCAGGACATCACCCGAGCATCCACGGATCGGTGCTCACCGGGGCTTGGTGGCCGCGATGAACTGGACCGCCCGCTGTGTCTGCTGCTCGATGTCGACCAGACCGGCCGAGGAGAACAGGTCGACGAAGCTGCGTCGGTCGAACATGGTGAGCCCGATCAGGTCGGCTGTTGCGGTCAGCGCCTTACGGATTGGTGCTGCTTGCCCGGAATAGCTGGTGAGGATCGCGATCCGGCCGCCGGGCCGCAAAACCCGCAGCATTTCACCGGTGACCAGGAACGGTTCGGGCATCAGGTACAGCGCGCCGAAACAGCAGACCGCATCGAATGTTTCGTCGTCGAACGGCAACACGCGGGCGTCGCCGCGGACGTAACAGGTCTGCGGCCCGTCGTTGTCCGCCACGGCGCGAGTCAGCATAGGTTCGGAAATGTCGAACCCCACCGCGAGGGCCCCGGCCGGCAGACACCGGGCCAACGGTGCGGTGAAATTACCTGGGCCGCAGGCTACATCGAGCAACCGGTGAGCAGTCGAAAGGCGCAACGCCGCGGCGGCACGCCGCTGCTCGGCCCGGGCGGTGATACCGCTGGCGAGGTAGAAGGACGTCGGGCGCCACAACCGCTCGTACACGGTCGCGACGAACCGGCTGTTCATCGCCCGCTGCGCAAACGTCGGAACCGGCGAACTCGTCGATTCGCCCAACACGTCGAGGAAGCCGTGCCGCAGCACGGCGGCCGTATTGAGCAGACCACGGGTCGACTCGCGCGGATCCTGGCTGGTGTTCATCGCAGGTCTGGTCCAAGAGGCCGGGGTTGAATTGTCTGGTGTCAGGCTAATCTGCGCCGTGCGGTGTTGCTGCAGCGGAAGCCGACGCCATAGCCTGGGGCTGATCGGGCAGCGAGCCGGGCTTAGCACCGTGGCGGATTGGACGGGATGGCCGAATTGACCGGCGCTAACACAGCAGAGCTCGCCGGAATGGACATCTTCGCGGGATGTCCGGCCGACGACCTGCTGCCACTGGCTGCCCGCCTGGCTCCGCTGCGTGCCCCGGCCGGCCAGGTGCTGATGCGGCAGGGTGAACAGGCGGTGTCATTCCTGCTCATCTCGTCGGGCAGTGCCGAGGTCATCCACGTCGGCGACGACGGTGCGGTGATCGTCGAGCAGGCGCTGCCGGGCATGATCGTCGGGGAAATCGCCTTGTTGCGTGACATTCCGCGGACGGCGACAGTCACCACCGTCGAGCCGCTGACCGGTTGGATCGGTGGCAGCGACGCGCTGGACCGGATGGTCAACATCCCCGGGATCATGGAGCGGCTGGTGCGCACGGTCCGCCAGCGCCTGGCCGCGTTCATCACTCCCGTCCCGGTACGGATTCGCGACGGAACCCAACTGCTGCTGCGCCCGGTGCTGCCCGGTGACAGCGAGCGAACCGTACACGGGCACATCCACTTCTCCAGCGAGACGATCTACCGGCGGTTCATGTCGGCCCGCGTTCCCGACGCGGCGATGATGCACTACCTGTCCGAGGTGGACTACGTCGACCACTTCGTCTGGGTGATGACCGACGGCGCCGACCCAGTGGCCGACGCGCGTTTCATCCGTGACGAACATGACCCGACCGTCGCCGAAATAGCCTTCACCGTCGCCGACGCCTATCAGGGCCGGGGGATCGGCAGCTTTCTGATCGGCGCATTGTCGGTCGCCGCCCGCGTCGGCGGCGTCGAGAGGTTCTCCGCGCGGATGCTGTCGGACAATCTGCCGATGCGCACCATCATGGACCGCCACGGCGCGATCTGGCAGCGTGAGGACGTCGGGGTCATCACCACGGTCATCGACGTGCCCGGCCCGCGTGATCTGGGCTTCGGGCGCGAGATGGCCGAGCAGATCAGGCGAGTGGCCCGCCAGGTGATCGAGGCCGTGAGCTGAGGGCCGGCGACCATGCGGCCGTTGTGGATTGGCGTGATGGTGACGGTGCTGGCGGCAGCATGTGCGCATTCGCCGGCGCCGGTGACCGAGGCGACCCGCACCTCGCCGTCGGCTCATCCCGCGACCGTCAACCCGGCCAACATCAAAAGACTCAGCCGTGAGCTGCCGCCAGGTTACGAAGTGACCAAGGACATTCCCGCGGCGGTGTCACCGCGAGTGATCTTCAGCCTTGGCTCCAACGCGACCGCCCAGCCCGCACCATGCGCGATCCTCACCGACCCCGGCAACGGCCGCGACCAGTCTGCACAGGGCGTGTCCGGATCGGGTGCGGGTGGCATTGTCGACGCCGTCGTGGTGGCCGTGCGGCCGGGACCGGTGGTGCCGGGAAACGACGCGGTTGCCGGCTGTGCGCAGTGGACTATGTCGGACGGACACACCACCGCCGGCATCCGTCTCGTCGACCCGCCGCGCATCGACGGCGCGCAAACCCTCGGTATGGTTGCCGACGTCCGCACCGCCGTAGAGTCCGGCACCCAAATCGATTCGCGCACATATGCTTTCGTCGCCTACCTGGGCGACTACTACGCATTCACCACGCTGACCACCGACCCCGGGTCCATGCTTCCGCCGCTGCCGCCGCAGTTTGCCGCCGATCTGCTGGTCAAAACGGTGTCGACGTTACGCGACTGAGCATCCCCGTTGGGTAGGGTGGCCACGATGTCGAAGGTGGTGCTGGCGCTGGCCGCGGTGTGCCTGCTGGTCGGTTGTTCGCCGGGCGCCTCCCAGTCGCCGAAGGCCGACATCGCCAAGGTCATCGACGTGAAGTCCAGTTTCGGACCGGGGTTCACGGTCAACGACGTCCCGCCCAGGGCTATCGATCCACAGTTCTTCGCGGCCCGCAAGCTGCCCGACGGCCTGAGTTTCGATCCGGCGAACTGTGCCAAAGCGGCCCTGGGGCCACAGATGCCGTCCGGTGTGCAGGGCAATATGGCCGCCGTCACCGCCGAGGGCAACGGCAACCGGTTCGTGGTGATCGCGGTGGAGACCTCACAGCAGCTGCCGTTCATCGACCCGGGTAAAGAATGCGGCCGGATCGCCTTCTCCGGCGCACAGGTGCGAGGCGGCATCGAGGTGGTTGCCGCGCCGCACATCGACGGCACCCAGACGCTGGGCGTGCACCGCGTGCTGCAGGCGCTGGTCGACGGGTCGGCCCGCACCGGCGAACTTTACGACTACTCAGCGCAGTTCGGTTACTACCAGGTCAACGTGATCGCCAACCCTTTGGTGATTCCGAATCAGCCGGTTGCGCCGGTCGATGTCCAGCGGGCCCGCGACCTGCTGGTCAAGGCGGTGGCCGCGATCCGGGGTTGAACCTCGCCCTCATCAAGCGCCGCTAGCGCACGTCGCGGGGCCGGAACTGGATGCTGACCCGCGGACCGGTCGGCGCCGACGTCTTGGGCACCGAATGCTCCCAGGTGCGTTGACACGATCCGCCCATCACCAGCAGGTCGCCGTGCGCCAGCGGGAAGCGCAACGAGGTTCCGCCGCCGCGCGGGCGCAGCGCGAATACCCGGGTCGCGCCGAGGCTGACGACCGCCACCATGGTGTCCTCAGTGCTGCTGCGGCCGATGGTGTCGCCGTGCCAAGCGACACTGTCGGAGCCGTCCCGGTAGTAGCACAGCCCGACGGTGGTGAACGGCTCACCCAGTTCACCGCCGTAGATGTCGTTGAGGCGCCGGCGAATCCGAGCGAGTTGCGGATGCGGCGGGTTCTCGACCGTCAGGTCGTGAAAACTCACCAGCCGCGGCACGTCGACCACCCGGTCGTACATCTGGCGCCGTTCGGCGCGCCACGGCACCGTGTTCAGCAGCGCAGCCAGCAGGTCATCGCCGCCCTGCAGCCAGCCCGCGCGGATGTCGATATAGGCGCCGTTGCCGAGTTGTCTTCGCTCGTTGTGCTCGAACAGCGAGCCCTGAACCGCGAACGCCACGACCGCAAGTTTATCGCACACCAGTTCGAGGATTCGGTGCGTGACGCGCCCTTCGGCACGGCTACGGTTTGAGCTGTGGGCATCGAGTTGGGATCCAATTCCGAGGTGGGCACGCTACGGGTCGCCATCCTGCACCGCCCCGGCACCGAACTGCGCCGGCTCACCCCGCGTAACAGCGACCAGCTGCTGTTCGACGGGCTGCCCTGGGTGTCGCGCGCGCAGGAGGAGCATGACGAGTTCGCCGAACTACTGCGCTCGCGCGGGGTGGAGGTGCTGCTGCTGTCGCAGCTGCTGACCGAGGCACTGGACAGCGGGGCCGCCAGGATGCAGGGCGTTGCCGCCGCGGTTGACTCGCGCCGGCTCGGATTGCCGCTGGCGCAACAGCTTTCGGCGTATTTGCGTAGTTTGGACCCGGTCCGGCTGGCGCATGTGCTGACGGCTGGGATGACGTTCAACGAGCTGCCGCCCGATATCCGGACCGACGTGTCGCTGGTGGTCCGCATGCACCATGGCGGGGATTTCGTCATCGAGCCACTACCGAACCTGGTGTTCACCCGCGACTCGTCGATCTGGATCGGTCCGCGGGTGGTCATCCCGTCGCTGGCGCTGCGGGCGCGGGTCCGTGAGGCGTCGTTGACCGACATCATCTATGCCCATCACCCGCGGTTCACCGGGGTGCGGCGGGCCTACGAATCACGCACCGCTCCCGTCGAGGGTGGCGACGTGCTGTTGCTGGCCCCGGGTGTGGTTGCCGTCGGGGTCGGCGAGCGTACCAGCCCGGCCGGCGCGGAAGCGTTGGCGCGCAGCCTGTTCGACGACGACCTTGCGCACACCGTGCTTGCGGTGCCGATCGCCCAGAAGCGTGCGCAAATGCATCTGGACACCGTGTGCACCATGGTGGATGTCGACACCGTGGTGATGTATGCCGCCGTCGTCGACAACCTCTCGGCGTTCACCATCCAGCGTTCGCCCAATGGCGTGGCGATCAGCGACGCGGCCCCATTTGTGCGGGCTGCTTCCGACGCGATGGGCATCGACAAGCTGCGGGTCATCGACACCGGCCTGGACCCCGTCGTCGCCGAACGCGAACAATGGGACGACGGCAACAACACCTTGGCGCTGGCGCCAGGTGTCGTCGTCGCCTACGAACGCAATGCGCAGACCAACGCCCGGTTGGAGGCGGCCGGCATCGAGGTGCTGACCATCGCGGGCTCGGAGCTGGGCACCGGCCGCGGCGGGCCGCGTTGCATGTGCTGCCCAGCCGCCCGCGATCCGCTTTAGGGCATGTGTCGAGATTGCCGCCATGGTCGTGGATGGTGGCCCAACCACAGCCGTAACGGCAATTTCGACGCAATCCGAAGCCGTCACCGCCAGCTGGGCAGCCAGATCTCCATGTTCCAGGTCTGCTGTGAGATCGGCAGGCCGGTGAGTATCGGGAACAGCCAGGCGAAGTTGGTCACCACCACAGCCATATAACAGCTCACCATGATCAGCCCCAGGGTGCGCCGCTCCCGGCCCTGACCGGGTTGGTAGAGGATGTCGCCGAGAATCAGCGCGATGGCCATCACCAGAAACGGCGCCATTGTCGCCGCATAGAAGAAGTACATCTGCCGGTCGATGTCGGCGAACCACGGCAACCAGCCCGCGCAGTAGCCGACCAACACCACCGTATAGCGCCAGTCCCGCCGGACGAACATCCGCCAGGCCGCATACAACAGGACCGGCACCGCCAGCCACCACATGGCCGGAGTGCCGACCAGCATCTCGGCTCTGACGCACGACTGGCCACCGCAGCCTGACACGTTTTGTTGGTCGATGGCATACAGCACCGGCCGCAACGACATCGGCCAGCTCCACGGCTTGGACTCCCACGGGTGGTGGTTGCCGGCCGAATTCGTCAGCGTCGCATGGAAGTGGAATGCCTTGGCGGTGTAGTACCAGAGCGAGCGAACCGCGTCGGGCAGCGGGATGACGCTGTCCGGGCCGATGGTCTGACCTACCTGATGCCGGTCGATCGCGGTCTCGGAGGCGAACCAGCCGGCATAGCTGGCCAGGTAGACCGCGAACGGGATGAACGCCAGCGCATATCCGGTAGGGACCAGGTCGCGCCGCAGCGTCCCCAACCACGGCCGCGGCACCTGGTACTGGCGGCGTGCTGCCACGTCGAACGCCAACGACATCGCGCCGAAGAACGCGATGAAGTACAGACCGGACCACTTGGTCGCGAAGGCCAATCCGAGCAGCACCCCGGCGCCGAACCGCCACCAGCGCACCCCCAACCGTGGTCCCCACACTGTCTCGGCGACCCGGTTCTCGGTCAGCGCGACATGCATGCGTTGGCGAACCTGATCGCGGTCGACGATGAGGGCGCCGAAAGCCGCAACCACGAAGAACGTCAGGAAGCCGTCCAGCAGCGCGGTCCGCGCGGCGACAAAGCTGACCCCGTCACAGATCAGCAAGACGCCGGCGATACCCCCGACCAGGGTCGAGCGGGTGATCCGCCGGACGATCCGGGTCACCAGCGCCACCAGGATGACGCCCAATACCGCGCCGCTGAACCGCCACCCGAACCCGGTGTAACCGAACAGGGCCTCGCCGATCGCGATCATCTGCTTGCCGACCGGGGGATGGACGACCAAACCGAAGCCGGGATTGTCTTCGACGCCGTGGTTGTGCAGCACCTGCCAGGCCTGGGGGGCGTAGTGCTTCTCGTCGAAGATCGGAGTGCCGGCGTCGGTCGGTGAACCGAGGTTCAAGAACCGGGTGATGGCGGCGAGCAGCGTGATCACGGCGGTGACAATCCAGCCGCGCATCCGGTCTACCGGCCCGAAATCGGCGATCGGTACTAGCGGTCCGGGGCTGATGACGGGTGCCGCACGCTCCTCGGCCAGGCCGGGAGTTTGTTGGGGCGGGGCGGTCATCAGCTCGATCGTAGGCTGTCCGTCATGAGTTCCGGCCGCCTGTTGCTCGGGGCTACCCCGTTGGGCCAGCCCGCTGATGCGTCGCCACGCCTGATCGACGCGTTGGCCGGCGCCGATGTGGTGGCGGCCGAGGACACCCGCCGGGTGAAAACGTTGGCCAGGGCGCTTGACGTCGAGATCAGCGGGCGGGTGGTGAGCCTGTTTGACCGGGTCGAGGCGTTGCGGGTGACGGCGCTGGTCGACGCGATGCAAGCCGGCGCCACGGTGCTGGTGGTCAGCGACGCCGGATTGCCGGTGATCAACGATCCGGGATATCGACTGGTCGCGGCCAGTATCGATGCCGGGATTACGGTGACCTGCTTGCCCGGGCCGTCGGCGGTGACCACCGCGCTGGTGGTGTCCGGTCTGCCGTCGGACAAGTTCTGTTTCGAGGGGTTCGCCCCGCGCAAGGGCGCGGCGCGCCGGGCGTGGCTGGCGTCGCTGGCCGACGAGCAGCGCACCTGCGTGTTCTTCGAATCCCCGAGGCGGCTGGCCGCGTGTCTGCGCGATGCCGTCGAACAGCTCGGCGGGGCGCGTCCGGCCGCGGTCTGCCGGGAGCTGACCAAGGTGCATGAGGAAGTGGTGCGTGGATCGCTCGACGAGTTGGCGGACTGGGCGAGCGGCGGCGTGCTCGGCGAGATCACCGTGGTACTCGCCGGCGCCGGCGCGACCCCATGCACCGACCTGCAGTCGCTGGTCGAGGAGGTCGAGAACCTGGTCGCGGGCGGTATCCGCGTCAAGGACGCCTGCAGCGAGGTGGCCGCGGCGCATCAGGGCGTGCGCTCACGTCAGCTCTACGATGCGGTCCTGCTGGCCCGCCGCGAAACCGACGCGGCGCCCTAGCGTTTGGACCGGTGCGTCCCGCTCCAGGTCAGGGTGTGCAGGAACCCCCGATGGGACCGATTGTCGGTGTGCACAACTGCGGGTGCGGGGGAATGGGGGGTCCCTGGATGGTCGGCAGCTGTGGCGGCGGAGGCAGCGCCGGAGCCGGCAGCGCCGGCAGACCACCCGGCAACGCCGGCAGACCGCCCGGCAGCGCCGGCAAACCGCCCGGCAGGCCGCCGGCGGTCAGTGCGGGCAGTGCCGCGGCCAGCATCGCCGGATCAACTGCCGGAAGGCCGCCCGGCAGCCCTGCCGCCAGCGCCGGCAGTGCCGCGGCCAGCATCGCCGGATCCACACCCGGCAGTGCCGGCAGACCGGCCTGCAGCCCCGGCAGAGCGGTCGCGAGCTGCGGCAAACCACCGGCTGCCAGTGCGACCACGTCCGTGGGCGACACTGCGGGCAGACCGGGCAGTCCGGCGGCCGCCAGCCCCAGCAGATTCGTCGGCGATACTCCCGGCAGACTCGGCAAGCTCACGTTCGGCAGGCCGCCTACCCCCGCCAGCGCGATCAGGCCTGCCGGCGACACCCCCGGCAGGGCCGGCAGACCCGGCAGACTCAATGTCGGCAAGCCGACCGAGGGTAGCCCCGAGGGGAACAGCATGGAGCCGATGGTGTTGGCGGTTGAGTTGAGTTGCGGCAGGATGCCCGAGGACTGCAAGGAGTTGTAGGCAAGCACCACATACGTGACCGCCAGCGCGGTGGACGTCGTGACGCCCGCGATGGTGCCGCCGATCCCCAGGATGCCGTTCACGACCGAGGTGGCCGTACCGACCGCGGCAGGTCCGTTGGCCAGGTTCGGTACGCCGGGCAGACCGACGCCGGGAATTCCGAGGTAAGGCGTGCCGATGTAAGGCGTGCCGATGTCAGGCAGGCCGGGGCCCGGCGGAAGGGCCGCGTTCGGCAAGGGCGGAGCGGCGGGCAGGGCGGCCGGACCCAAGTCGGTGACACCAGGCAGTCCCGGGCCCAGCGGCGAGGCCACCCCGGGCACCGCGCGGGCGGCCTCCGGCGCGGCTCGGGGCGCCAAGACGGGGGTCAGCGCGTCGGTCGGTAACTGCGCCGGCGCCGGCGCCGCCTGCGCGGGTTTGCCCGGCTGTGCACTGGTCCCGGGCATCAGAACGGAGGCCAGGCGGTCGCATTGCTGGCCGGCGGCACACGTCCCTTGGTTCGGACTGCCCATCGGCCCGCTCATCGTCAGCGGCGTAACCGCCAGCGTCCCCCCCACCATGGCCGCGGCCGCAACGCCGACGACACCGACTCTCATGACGGACCTCCCATTCGACCACGCGATACACGCGCGGGTCGTCGGTTAGGAGCTTAGGCGTACCAGGGGTGCCATGTGGGCGTTATGCGAAATTCCGCCGAGCTACACCTCGCCGCAGTTTGCTGACTAGCCGACCCGAGTGGCCGTCGGAGGGGCTGCCATCCCGACAATCGGTGCGGCCTTGTGCAGGCATTCCTGCCACTCGGCGTCGGGGTCGGAGTCCGCGGTGATCCCGCCGCCAACGCCCAGGACGGCGTTGCCCGCGGTGTCGAATTCCACGGTGCGGATCGCGACGTTGAGTTCGGAACCGGCTACTGGTGATGCGAAACCAACTGTGCCGCAATATATTCCGCGACGGTGCTGCTCCCATTGCGAAATCAGTTGGCGGGCCCGCAGTTTGGGTGTTCCAGTAACCGACGCCGGCGGGAAGGCGGCGTCCAGCAGCGCCGACATCGGCAACTCGGCCGGAACTTGGGCCGCCACGGTGGAAACCAGGTGCCATACGCCCGGCGCGCGGCGCACCACCAGTAGCTCGGGCACGGTGACCGTGCCGGTAATGGCCACTCGGCCAAGGTCGTTGCGGACCAGGTCCACGATCATGATGTTCTCGGCCACTTCCTTGGGTGACGCCCGCAGCGCCGACGGCCAGGCCTCCAGCGGCAGCGTGCCCTTGATCGGGCTGGAGGCCACGACGGTGCCGTGGCGTCGCAGGAAAAGCTCCGGGGATAGCGATGCCACCGCGCCCCACGGGCCGCCGACATAGGCTGCTCGGGAGGGGGAGGTGCGAGCAGCGTCGACGAAGTCGATAAAGAAGTCCAGCGCCGACCCGCTGACGGTCCCGATGAACTGCGTGCACACGCAGGTCTGGTAGACCTCGCCGGCGGTGATCGCCGCCAGGCAGGCCAGCACCCCGCTGCGGTGAGCTTCCCGGTCGGCCGCTGCCCAGTCGATCCGGCAGGCCCCCGGCACCGGCCGGCCGGCCGGCGCCGGGGTCGTCGCCAGGGCACTGACCAGCCAGTCCGGCATGGGTGCGCCCGACAGGCTCTCGTACCACCAGCGGCCGTCGCGGTCGCGGCGCAGCACGCAATCGGTCCAGCCGCCGGCGGCTTCGGGGATTCGGCTTCCCCGCCCGTCCGCGCCGGGATCGGGGTAAGACAAATAGCCGACCCAGCCGCCGCCCACCGCGCCCGAGACGGGCGCTATCTGTTCCCCGGCGGCTTCGCGGACCGGAAACGCGTCGCCGCGGTCCACCGGCTGGACCGACACACTCGGTGCGATCACCGCCAGCGCGCCGAACCATTCGCCGGTCAACGCGGCCGGCGGCGCCAAACCCAGTCGGACGGTGGCACGAGCGACAGCGCGCAGCACCTGGGGTGCCCCGCCAAGGTCGCCGAGCCGATCGATTCGCACCGCCCTAGCTTGACAGAGTGGCGGATATTCGCACGCCAGGAGTTGGCGATCAGCCGCGGCTGATCTCGCCCGGGCTGGCCAATGCCGTCAGCTTCTCGGGATTGCGCATCACGTAGAAGTTGGTGATCTTGTCGCCGCTGGCGGCCGTGTCCAGGAACTGTGCGGTGATCTGGGCGTGGCGTTGCGGGTCGATCGGCCGCGCGCCGTATCGCTTGCGCCGCGCCCGCACGTGTTCGCGGGAGCGGTGGGCGATCTGGGGCACTGCCGGCGCGGACTTGCCGAACGCGTCGGCGATCTCGGCGTAGTCGAATCCGAACACTTCGCGCAACACGAACACCGCCCGAGTGACCAGCTGAGCCAGGTACGACTTGGTGTCGCGCACCGTCTCCAGGTCGACGGCGGCAAACCGCACATAGCCGTCCTGCAGCACATCCGCGGATTCGGTTGCCGAGCCGAGGATTTCGTAGGCGATGGTGAACAGCATTGGCCCTCGACATGTCAGCGACAAAGCAAGACATGTCGAGGCGCCGGAATCGAGGTCGGCGCTTACACATTGGAGCGATGCGTGTGCTGAATTCCGGGCGGGTGAAATGGGGCGCCATGTTAGGCTGTCGCAACGAAAATGGACCTGAATTCCCAGGTGAACCCGGTAGACAACCAGGCAGACCAGGGCCCCTTCAATGCGCAGCGGCGAGCATTCGACAGGAGCGACCCCTAATACCGTCCGTCAACCGAATAGTCGCCCACATTTGGACACGTGCACACATCGGAGGGGATCCCTTGCCGCGCAGCTTGGACCTCGTCGTCACCTCCGTAGCCACCCAGCTGATGGAGGCGACCGCATCCACCGCGACGCAGGTGAGCCAGCGGGTGCTCGCTCAACTGGTCGGGCAGTTCGATGTGGACGCCAGCTTCCTGCGGCACCACGACCACGAGATTCGCGCCTCGGTCCTGGTGGCGGAGTGGCCGCCGCGGCGTGACGTTGCGGACCCGGACCCGCAGGCCGTCGTCCACTTCACCAGCGCCGACCCGGTGCTCACCCAGTGCGAGCACGGCAGGAAGCCGGTTGTCATCCAGCCGCACAGCAGCAACCGGTTCTTCCGGCGCTGGGGGGGCGGCTCTACCCAGGCGGCGTCGCCATCGGTGGCTGCGGCCCCGCTGGTCTCGGGCGAGACGACCACCGGCGTGCTCGGCTTCGTGAAGTTCGGCGCCAGGAAGTGGAGGCATGAAGAGATCAACACGCTCGAGGCCGTCGCGGCGTTGTTCGCACAGCTGCAGGCGCGGATCGCCGCCGAAGAGAAGTTGCGCTACCTGGCTGAGCACGACGATCTGACCGGTCTGCATAACCGCCGTGCGCTGCTGGCGCATCTGTCCGAACGGCTCGCGGCGGGTAAACCCGGGCCCGTCGCCGTGCTGTACCTGGACCTCGACCGACTGAAGTCGATCAACGACTATCTGGGCCACAACGCCGGCGACTGGTTCATCCGGGTCTTTGCTCAGCGTCTTCGCGGGTGCGTCGGCGGCCAAAGCATGATCGCCCGACTGGGCGGCGACGAGTTCGTCGTGATCCCCGACCAGGCGATGTCCAAAGGCGCCGCCGAATCGTTCGCCCGCCGGCTTTCGGCAATGCTGCGGGAGCGGCTGGCAATTGGTGGCCATCAGATCACCCGGACGGTGAGCATCGGTCTGGCCATGGGCACGCCGGCCCGCGATGACGGCAGCGATCTGCTGCGCCAGGCCGACGAAGCGGTGCTGACCGCCAAACGCGCCGGCGGCAACCAGGTGGCGCTGTCCACCGACGACATGTCGCTCAAGAGCGCGTTCCGTAACGACATCGAGTTGCATCTGCAGGGCGATATCGATAGCGATGCGTTGCTGCTGCACTATCTGCCCGAGGTCGACCTGTGGACCGGCGCGGTCGTGGCGGCCGAGGCGCTGGTTCGCTGGCGCCACCCCATTTGGGGGTTGCTGCTGCCGGACTCGTTCATCGGGGTGGCCGAGTCCGCCAACCTCGCCGGCAAACTCGGCCGATGTGTGATGCGCAGCGCGTGCGCCGAATTCAGCCGGTGGCGCAAGAACGGCGTCGGGCAGAGCGCGGTGTTGCGCATCAATGTGTCGCCCGTCCAGCTGATTACCCGCGGCTTTGTCCGCAGTGTCGCCGACACCATCGAGGAGTTCGGCATCGACGGCGGATCGGTGTGCCTGGAAATCACCGAACGCGCTGTCGTTCACGACATCGAGGCGACTCGGAAGACGTTGTCAGAGCTCAAGGAAGTCGGTGTCCAGGTTGCCATCGACGACTTCGGCACCGGTTACGCTGTGTTGTCGCATCTGAAGTCACTTCCCGTCGACATGCTCAAGATCGACACCGGCTTCGTCCGCGACCTGGGTACCAACGCCGGCGACCTGGCGATCGTCCGGGCCATCATCGGCCTCGCCGAGGCGTTCGGACTGCAAGTGGTCGCCGAGGGAGTCGAAACACCGGCTGCCGCGCTGACTTTGATGCAGCACGGTTGCCACCGCGCGCAGGGATTCCTGTTGTCGCGCCCCGTCCCCGGCAACGCCATGGAGGCGTTACTGTCCGCTCGCTGGATGCCGATGCCGTTCCTCGCCGACCGCGAGGCACTGACGCTCGGCGCGATCTAGCTCAAATGTGAAAATGGATCGAGCAATTAGAAAATCATCGATCGCTGCCGCGTGCGCCGTCCTGCTGCCTGCTGGGGTGCTCACCGGATGCAGCAGCCACCAACCCGACAACAGCCCGCTGACCGCGATGGTCAGTCCGGCTATACCGTCGACGGTCCAGGAGATACCCAACCCGCTGCGTGGCCAATACGAAGACCTCTTGGAACCGCTTTTCCCGCAACGTGATCCGGCCCAGCAGCGGTACCCGGCGTGGCCCGCGTCCTACGATGCCAGCCTGCGGGTCTCGTGGCGTCAGCTGCAGCCCGCCGACCCGGCCACGCTGCCGCCGGACGCTCCCGACGAGCGCAGATACGACTTCAGCGTGATCGACGACACGCTGAACCGGCTCGCCGAGCGGCGCATGCGGCTGACGCTTCGGGTGTACGCCTACAACTCCTGCTGCAACGCGACGTATCCCAACAACACCAACATCGCGATTCCCGACTGGGAGCGCGCCCGACCGGGCACCAATACGACCTATCCCGGGCCGACGAGCGGTGCCGCGGTGGGGGTGCTGCAGGTGGTGCCGAACTTCAACGATCCGACCTATCTCAACGACTTCACACAGCTGCTGGCGGCACTGGGTCGCCGCTACGACGGCGACGAACGACTTAGCGTTTTCGAATTCTCCGGGTACGGGGATTTCAGTGAAAACCACATCGCCTATCTGCGCGACTCGCTGGGCGCCGCCGGTCCGGCACCCGGCGACAGCGTTGCGGCATTGGGGTATTACAGCCAGTTCCGGGATCAGAACATCACCAAGGCGTCCATTCAGCGCCTGGTCGAGGCGAATGTCAGCGCCTTTCCCCGCACCCAACTGGTGACCAGCGCCGCCAACCCCGAGATCGTCCGGGAACTGCTCGCCGACGACGTCACCAACAAGCTCGCCGCGCCGGTGGGCATCCGCTCGGACTGCCTGGGCGTCTATGCGCCCATGCCGGCATGGGCCGACGGAAGCGCTGCCCACTACGTGCAGACCAACGATCCGGTTGTCGCCGCGCTGCGCAAGCGGCTGTCGACGGCCCCGGTGATCACCGAATGGTGCCAGCTGCCCAGCGGAACAACGCGGCAGGCCTACTACGAGAAGGGACTGCGCGACGTCATGAGATATCACGTCTCGATGACCGCAAGTGTCAACTTTCCGGACGGGAATGCGACCTCGCCGATGGACCCCAAGCTGTATGTGCTGTGGGCGCAGGCCAATGCGACCGCGGGCTACCGGTACTCGGTGGAGGCCAAACCCGGGTCGCAGGGGCTCAGCAACGACGGCAAAGTCGCGACGATCTCGGTTGTCTGGACCAATTACGGCTCCGCGGCCGCGACCGAGAAATGGGCCCCGGGTTACCGATTGGTGGATTTCACCGGGAAGACGGTTCGGACGTTGCCCGCAAGCGTGGATCTGAAGTCGCTGGTCCCGGAGGCGCCCGGGGACCGCAGCGCCCAGCAGCCCGTGCCGGCGTCGGCCTCCGAGACGGTTCGCGTCGCGCTGGCCGGCTTACCGGCGGGGCATTACACGTTGCGAGCGTCGATAGATTGGCAACAGCACAAGCCGAACGGTTCGCATGTGGTCAATTACCCTCCGATGCAGTTGGCCCGCGACGACCGCGACGATTCCGGCTTTTATCCCGTTGCGACGCTCGACATCCCGCGCGACGTGCAGACCGCAACGAACGGTGCGTGAGGCGGGTTGGCCAGGCCGAAGTCCGTCTTGGACCGCTCGCATGGAAATATCCAATAAACGTACCGGGAGTATTTCGTTTAGCGGATAGAGCTGCCCTGCGTGAAACGTCGCCGCGAGAAACCGGACTGATACCCTCGAAATTGGAATGCAACCTGGGGCATAGCCGGTAAGCCGTCACCAGATGACCATCTGGCTTCCCCGCTCGAGGAGGGCATCGCGAAGGTGAAGGCGATCGTCCCGGCCGGTGGTTCCGGTTTCGGAACCGCTCGACAGAGCCTGGAAACAGCCGCCACCAAGGCGCAGCGTCAGCATCGGCGG
The DNA here is from genome assembly GCF_002102175.1 of Mycobacterium gastri. Classification (GTDB taxonomy): domain Bacteria; phylum Actinomycetota; class Actinomycetes; order Mycobacteriales; family Mycobacteriaceae; genus Mycobacterium; species Mycobacterium gastri. The sequence continues at coordinate 32,677 of NZ_LQOX01000048.1, forward strand.
CGGCGCGCATGAATTCTTCGGCTCAGGTTACGACCGACTCGACGACTGGGCGAGCGGACACCACGCGCCAGCAGATTCTGCAGGCCGCCGCGCATCAGTTCGCCCGGCGCGCGTACCACGATGTCGGGCTCGACGACATTCTCGCGGCGGCGCAGCTCACCAAGGGTGCGATATATTTCCACTTCCGGTCCAAGCACGCGCTGGCCGTGGCCATCATCGAGCGACACACCGCCGCGGGTCGGGTTGCCGTCGAGGAACTGCTGGCCAGGCAGCTTTCCGGCCTAGAGACGTTGGTCGACTTCGTTTACCTGATCGCCGTCCGCGATATCAGTCAGGACATGGCCAGGGCGGCCTTACACCTGCTCGACTCGGTCGGCCGTACCGCAGGCCTGCAGGCGAAGTTGCTGGACGGGTGGATCGAAGCTCTGGCGGCTGTGGTACGGCGCGCGATCGTCGAAGGCGACGTGGCCGAAGGGTGCGAACCGCAAGACGTTGGCCGTCTAATCGTGTCGATGTACCTGGGTTTGCGGCAGGCCAGCGACCTGGACGTACCGGAGCGGTTTCTCGGTGATCTCGAGAAGAGCTGGTTGCTGGTGCTGAGCGGAATAGTGCAGCCGGACAGACTCGACTACTTCACGCAGTTCGTGACGCGGCGGACCGCGCTGGCCATCCGCTCGGCAACGGCCCAGGTGGCGTCGAGTTGACAAAGATCAAAGCCATGGCGGCGGCTGTGAGGCTAGCCGGCTGACCAGGAAAGTAAGCGATGCGGAGGTGCGGAGCCTCATCGGAGCCACCGCACTGGCGGAGGTACGGGAGCGATGGCACGCCAGGCCCGATCCGAGGTAACCCGGCGAAAGATCCTCGATGCCGCCGTCGACGTTTTCGGCGAGGTCGGGTACGCGGCCGCCGGCTGGGGCGCCATCATCGAGCGCACGGGCATGACCAAAGGTGCCCTCTACCACCACTTTGATTCCAAAGAAGTGTTGGCGTCAGCGATCATCGAGGAAGGCTCCGACGCGCTTCTCGCTGCGTTTCGCAACGTATGCGGGTCGGCGTCGCCCGCCCTGGAGAACATGATTCACGGCACCTTCGCCGTCGCACATCTGCTCAGTGCCGACAAGATGGCACGTGAGGCCGGGCAACTAACCGCTGTTCTTGGCGGATTCAACGCCGCAGCCGCGCAGTTTCTCCGCACCTGGGTGGGGGAGATGGCCGACCAGGCCCGGCGGGCAATTGCCGAAGGTGATCTGCGGGACGACATCGATCCCGAACTGGTCGGCGAGTCGATCGTAGGCGCGACGTTCGGGATGCGGTTGCTTTCCATCGCGTTATCCCGACCCGGCGCCAATGGGTACCGAGTCGAGGGCCCCGGGCAGCGATTGGGTCAGCTGTGGGAACTCCTGCTTCCCGGCATGACCGTTGAAACGTCGCTGCCCTATTTCCGGGAATTCCTGGCTCGCGAGGCGATGCGTAGCCGTCATTGATCGCGGCCGCGCGCGGTGATGTCCGCCGCCAGCCGTTATGGCAGCACCAGCGGGAAGTCAGCGCTCCTCTTCCCACAGTCGTTCAGTCAGGTCCTGGAACACCGCGAGGGCAAAATTGTCGTCCGCACGTCGTAGGGCCGACCTGCTCATCAGTGCTCGCACCACCGATCCGTCCTTGTGGGCCAACTCGACGGCCATGTTGGCCAGCGCATGGACGAACGAGAGCGTCGAAGATTCCGAATCCGGGCACTGATGGAAGATCTCGTGGAACCGCAGCGACAGCACCTCGTCCCGTTCACGGCCCACCATCTGGGCGAATGCGGTGTTGGTGAACAATATGCTGCCGTCATCTCCGGTGGCGAGCACGGGAACCGGAATCCGCTCCAGAACGACCAGCGCCGGCAACTGCTTCAAGGCGATCATCGGCGATTGGCTAGCTTGCCGGTTCCGTCGACGCTCCACAGCCCCTGATTATTGCCCATGACTGCGAGTTGGCCGGGCGGTTTCCGGTAAGTCAGAGTTCGCTGAGGGTTCGCGACACGGGCCGCTGCTCGTTGTCCCGATGCGCTGGGCGATAGCCGGTCGTTGACGACGGCGCCGAGTCGGCCGCAGCAGCGAGCGGCAACGAATGTGCTTGTAGCACAAAGCAACTATGACCCGTGCCGAGTTGTCCCCGTTCCGGATGACGGGCCCGGGACCGGGGTGTCCGGCGTTCGACCCTTTGCCGCCTGGACTTTGCTGCCGGGCCGGATGCTGCGCTGGATTGTTCGTCTCGTTCCCGTCACTCGCTGCGCTCGTTCCGCTCACTCGACTTCGGTGCCTGATGCTCGTGGCTGGTAGCGCGGGAATACCCCCACGGGCGGCGGCAGCTGGGTGCCCGGCGCGAGCCGGGTACCGACGGCGCCGAACGCCCGCTGGTCTTCGGGTTGGCCCAGTAGGTCCAGCATCTTGGCGGCCGATTCCGGCATGACCGGCTGCACGAGTAACGCCGCGATGCGTACCACCTCGCACGTGGTGTAGAGCGTGGTGCGAAACCTCGCCTGATCGGCCTCGGATTCGCTTTTGCGCAGCACCCACGGCTGCTGCGCCGAAAAGTACTTGTTCGCGTCGCCAAGCATCAGCCAGATCGCTTCCAACGCCAGATGCATTGCCTGACAGTCGAAATGGGCGCGCACCCGATCCAACAACCCGTCGGCCGTGGCCAGCAACTCGGTGTCGGCGTCGCAGAACTCCTCGGGTTGGGGCACAATCCCGCCCAGGTTCTTGGCAACCATGGACAACGAGCGCTGGGCCAGGTTGCCGAGCTCATTGGCCAGATCTGCGTTGATCCGGGTGATGATTGCTCCTTCGCTGTAGCTGCCGTCCTGGCCGAACGGCACCTCGCGCAACAGGAAGTAGCGCACTTGGTCCACGCCAAACGTCTCGACCAGTTCCACCGGGTCGATCACGTTGCCCACCGACTTGCTCATCTTCTCGCCGCGGTTGAGCAGAAAACCGTGCGCGAAAACCTTTCGGGGCAGCTCGATTCCGGCTGACATCAGAAACGCCGGCCAGTACACCGCGTGAAACCGGATGATGTCCTTGCCGATCATGTGCAGGTCCGCGGGCCAGTAACGGCGAAACAACTCCGAGTTGGTATCGGGATAGCCGGCCCCGGTCAAATAGTTGGTCAGCGCATCGACCCAGACGTACATGACGTGGTCGGGATGGTGGGGCACCGGGACGCCCCAGTCGAACGACGTGCGGGATATCGACAGATCACGCAGCCCGCCGGAGACGAAGCTGACCACCTCGTTGCGCCGTACCTCGGGCGCAATGAAGTCCGGGTTGGCCGCATAGTGGGCCAGCAGCTTGTCGGCATATTCCGAGAGCCGAAAGAAATAGGTCCGCTCCTCGGTCCAGGTCACCGGTGTGCCGGTTTCGGTGGCCACCCGAGTGCCGTCGTCAAGCAATGCGGTCTCCGATTCGACGAAGAACCGTTCGTCGCGGACCGAGTACCACCCGGAATAGGTGTCCAGGTAAATGTCGCCGGCCGCCTCCATCCGCCGCCAGATGGCCTTGGAGGCCTCGTAGTGGTCGGGATCGGTGGTGCGGATGAACCGGTCGAAAGAGATGTTCAGCCGTTGCTGCAGCCGCTGGAACACGTCGGAGTTGCGCCTCGCCAGATCGGCGGTGGGCAGCCCTTCGGCCGCCGCGGCTTGCGCCACCTTGAGACCGTGCTCGTCGGTCCCGGTCAAGAAACGCACGTCGAAGCCGTCCAGCCGCTTGAACCGGGCGATCGCGTCGGTGGCGATGTACTCATAGGCGTGCCCCAAGTGCGGCGCGGCATTGGGGTAGGTGATCGCAGTGGTGACGTAGTAGGGCTGCAATGGCTTCATCGGAACTCCACCCTATTGGGTCGCCCTATTGTGTGCGCGTGAGCTCCAACCGCCCCACGAAACGAGAAGCGCCGCCCGCCCCGGAGCCGTTGGCCCCGCTGGTCGACGCGCACACCCACCTCGATGCGTGCGGCGCCCGCGACGCTCGAGGCGTCGCTGACATCGTCGACCGGGCCGCGGCCGTCGGGGTACGCGCGGTGGTCACCATTGCCGACGACCTGGAATCGGCGCGCTGGGTGACCAGGGCGGCCGAGTGGGATCCGCGGGTCTACGCCGCGGTGGCACTGCACCCCACCCGCACCGACGCGCTCACCGACGCCGCGCGCGCCGAAATCGAGGAACTCGTGGCCCATCCGCGTGTCGTCGCGGTCGGCGAGACGGGGATGGATATGTATTGGCCGGGCCGCCTCGACGGGTGCGCGCAGCCCGGCGTGCAACGCGAGGCCTTCGCGTGGCATATCGACCTGGCCAAGCGCGCCGGGAAACCGTTGATGATCCACAATCGGCAGGCCGACCGTGAGGTGCTCGACGTGCTGCGGGCCGAGGGCGCACCGGACACCGTGATCTTTCACTGCTTCTCGTCGGGCAGCGCGATGGCCCGCGAGTGTGTGGCCGCCGGATGGTTGCTGAGTCTTTCCGGAACTGTGACCTTCCGCAACGCGCGAGACCTCCGGGAAGCTGTTGCGCTGATACCGCCGGAGCAGGTTCTGGTAGAAACTGACGCGCCGTTTCTCACCCCGCACCCCTACCGGGGCACAGCGAACGAGCCGTATTGCCTGCCCTACACCGTTCGGGCGCTGGCTGAGCTGGTCGATCGTCGTCCCGAGGAAGTCGCCCAGATCACCACGAGCAATGCCGAGCGGGCATATGAACTGAGTCACACCACCGGTGGGCCGCCCTAACACCCGGCGCGCCGGAGTTGCTCAGCTTTGATCGGTTCGTTACCGTCTTGTGATCGTACGGGTGGGCCTCTGGGGCCCATTTTGGCGTTTTCAGCTGAATTCGGCTGAAATGTCTGGAACTTGCTGCTGGGTCGTTGCTGAGGTTGTTGGTTAGGTCGGGGATAGTCGCACATTGAATCTGCTTACGAAACTTCATCAAACCGAATCACCGATGTTGCGCCTCGTGGTTGGCGCCTTACTGCTGGGACTGGCGTTCGCCGGCGGGTTCGCCGTTTCGGCGGCCAAGACCGTGACGCTGACCGTCGATGGAACCGCGATGCGGGTCACCACGATGAAGTCGCGGGTGATCGACGTCGTGCAGGAGAATGGCTTTTCCGTCGACTCACGCGACGACCTGTACCCCGCGGCGGACGTGGTGGTCCACGATTCGGAGAACATCGTGTTGCGGCGCAGTCGCCCGCTGGAGATCTCGCTGGACGGCCACGACGTCAAGAAGGTCTGGACGACGGCGTCCACGGTGGACGAAGCGCTGGCCCAGCTGGCCATGACGGATACCGCGCCTGCGGCCGCCTCCCGCGGCAGCCGGGTCCCGCTGGCGGGGATGGCGCTGCCGGTCGTCAGCGCCAAGACGGTGGAGATCAACGACGGCGGGGTGGTGCGTACCGTGCACCTGGCGGCGCCCAACGTGGCGGGCCTGCTGGACACCGCCGGCGTACCGCTGCAGGGCAGCGACCAGGTGGTGCCGGCCGCGACGACGCCGATTACCGACGGCATGCAGATCCAGGTGACCCGGTACCGCATCGAGCGGGTCACCGAACGGTTGCCGCTGCTGCCGAATGCGCGTCGCATCGAAGACCCGGAAATGAACGTGAGCCGTAAGGTCGTCGAAGACGCGGGGACTCCCGGTGAGCAGGATGTGACGTTCGCGGTGGCCGAGGTCAACGGCGTGGTCACCGGTAAGCTGCCGATCGCCAACGTCGTGGTGACGCCGGCGCGCGACGCGGTGGTGCGGGTGGGCACCAAGCCGGGCACCGACGTTCCTCCGGTGAGCGACGGAGACATCTGGGATGCCATCGCCGGCTGTGAGGCCGGCGGCAACTGGGCGATCAACACCGGCAATGGATACTACGGTGGTGTGCAATTCGACCAGGGCACCTGGGAGGCCAACGGCGGGCTGCGGTATGCGCCCCGCGCCGACCTGGCAACCCGCGAAGAACAGATCGCGGTCGCCGAGGTGACCCGTCAACGCCAAGGCTGGGGCGCCTGGCCGGTATGCAGCGGACCTGCGGGGGCACGCTGACTATTCGGTTGCTCGGACGCACCGAGATCAGGCGGCTGGCCAAAGAGCTCGAGTTCCGGCCACGAAAATCGCTCGGACAGAATTTCGTGCACGACGCCAACACGGTGCGCCGGGTGGTTGCGGCCTCCGGGATCACCCGGGCTGACCAGGTGCTGGAAGTAGGGCCGGGTCTGGGCTCGCTGACGCTGGCGCTGCTCGACCGCGGCGCGACCGTGACGGCCGTCGAGGTCGACCCGGTACTGGCCGCCCGGCTGCCGCAGACCGTGGCCGAACATTCCCACAGTGAGGTCCAGCGACTTACGGTGCTCAACCGCGACATCTTGAGCCTGCACCCGCAGGATTTGGCCGTCGAGCCGACCGCGGTGGTCGCCAACCTGCCGTACAACGTCGCGGTTCCGGCGTTGTTGCATCTGCTGGCCGAGTTCCCGTCCATCCGCGTGCTGACGGTCATGGTGCAGGCCGAGGTCGCCGAACGGCTTGCCGCCGAGCCGGGTGGCAAGGAGTACGGCGTGCCCAGCGTCAAGGTGCGCTTCTACGGACGGGTCCGGCGTTGCGGCATGGTGTCGCCGACCGTCTTCTGGCCCATCCCGCGCGTCTACTCCGGACTGGTCCGCATTGATCGGTACGAGACGTCACCGTGGCCGGCCGACGGCGCGTTCCGGCAGCAGGTGTTCGAACTGGTGGACATCGCCTTCGCGCAGCGCCGCAAGACGTCCCGCAACGCGTTTGCCCAGTGGGCAGGCTCGGGCAACGAGTCGGCGAATAGGTTGCTCGCGGCCAGCATCGACCCAGCCCGACGCGGTGAGACGCTGTCCATCGCCGATTTCGTACGTTTGCTGCGGCGCTCTGGGCCGGGGTCCGACGCGGTGGCACAGACCAGCGGCACCGCCGGCGAACAGCAGGTCCCGGCCGGTTGACCATGAGCCGCCGGGCACCGTTGCGTGTGGTTCGCCGGTTACAGCGATAGTCTGCTGCGGTGGTCAGGGCGTCGGACGGCAACACCGCTGAGTTGTGGGTTCCCACCGGGTCGGTCACCGTTCGGGTGCCCGGCAAGGTGAACCTGTACCTTGCGGTCGGTGACCGCCGCGGCGACGGCTACCACGAGCTGACGACGGTGTTTCATGCCGTCTCGCTGGTCGACGAGGTGACGGTGCGCAATGCCGATGTGCTGTCGCTGGAGCTCGTCGGCGAAGGGGCGCACGAACTACCCGTCGACGAACGCAATCTCGCCTGGCAGGCGGCGGAGCTGATGGCCGAACATGTGGGCCGGGCGCCGGATGTGTCGATTCTCATCGAGAAATCCATTCCGGTGGCCGGGGGGATGGCGGGCGGCAGCGCCGACGCGGCTGCCGTGCTGGTCGCGATGAATGCCCTGTGGGAACTCAGCCTGCCTCGCCGCGACCTGCGCCTGCTCGCCGAGCGGCTGGGCAGCGATGTGCCGTTTGCGCTGCACGGGGGCACCGCGTTAGGTACCGGCCGCGGTGAGGAGCTGGCCACGGTGTTGTCCCGCAACACCTTCCACTGGGTGCTGACGTTCGCGCACAGCGGGCTGTCCACGCCGGCGGTATTCACCGAACTTGATCGGCTCCGGGAGGTGGGCGACCCGCCGCGGCTCGGCGAACCCGGACCGGTGCTGGCGGCGCTGGCAGCGGGTGATCCGCAGCGGCTGGCGCCGCTGCTGGGTAACGAAATGCAGGCGGCCGCGGTAAGCCTGGACCCGGCGCTGCGTCGCGCGCTGCGGGCGGGAGTGGAGGCCGGTGCGCTGGCCGGCATCGTGTCGGGTTCGGGTCCGACGTGTGCGTTCCTGTGTGCCTCGGCGGAGTCCGCGATCGACGTCGGCGCGCAGCTGTCGGGGGCGGGTGTGTGCCGCACCGTGCGAGTGGCCACCGGACCGGTACCGGGCGCCCGGGTGGTCCCGGCCCCGGTAACCCCCGAATAACCGGGTGTGACTCGGCTGTGAAATCCGCCTCAAACGACCTAAGGGTTTGGCAGTTACTTAAGAGTTGCTTAAGATAATCGGCGGTGACGGCTAGCGGTAAGCAAGGGAATGCGATTTCGTCGTCCGCCGGGCAACGCGCCGGGCGGTCCGCGAACCACCCTCGGCCCGGATATCGGGCCAGGCTCTTGCGCATCGTGCGATCCGGCGTTGGATTGTCAGCCCATCACCGAACCGAGACCTAACCGCTTCCCAATTGTGTGCGCGCGCCTGTCGCAAAGTGCCGTCCAGCAGGCGGAACATGAAACCCGGACCTTGGGGCCGGAACCGAGGAGGATGCTTTGAGCAGGTTTACCGAGAAGATGTTCCGCAATGCCCGCGAGACCACCAAGGGCATGGTGACCGGTGAACCACACACCCCGGTTCGGCACACCTGGGGCGAAGTCCATGAGCGGGCGCGGCAGATAGCCGGCGGTTTGGCGGCCGTCGGCGTCGGCCACGGCGACGCGGTCGGTGTGCTGGCCGGCGCACCGGTCGAAATCGCTCCGACCGCTCAGGGGCTGTGGATGCGCGGCGCCAGCCTGACCATGCTGCACCAGCCCACCCCACGCACCGACCTCGCGTTGTGGGCCGAGGACACCACCACCGTGGTCGACATGATCGAGGCCAAGGCGGTCATCATCTCCGAGCCCTTCCAGGCCGCCGCTCCGGTGCTGCAGGAGCGCGGCATCAAGGTACTCACGGTCGAGCAACTGCTGGCGTCCGACCCGGTCGACCCGATCGAGACCGGCGAGGACGATCTGGCGTTGATGCAGTTGACGTCCGGGTCCACAGGGTCGCCGAAAGCGGTTCAGATCACCCACCGCAACCTGTTCGCCAATCTCGAGGCGATGTACATCAGCGCCGAGTACAACGCAGACACCGACGTGATGGTCAGCTGGTTGCCGTTGTTCCACGACATGGGGATGATCGGCTTCTTGACCGTGCCCATGTACTTCGGCGGTGAGCTGGTCAAAGTCACCCCGATGGACTTCATGCGCGACACCCTGCTGTGGGCCAAGCTGATCGACAAGTACCGGGGCACGATGACGGCCGCCCCGAACTTCGCTTATTCGCTGTTCGCCAAGCGGCTGCGCAAGCAGGCCAAGTCCGGCCAGTTCGACCTGTCCACGTTGCGGTTTGCGCTGTCCGGCGCCGAGCCGGTCGAGCCGGCCGACGTCGAGGACCTGTGCGAAGCGGGCGCGCCGTTCGGGCTCAAACCGCAGGCGATCCTGCCGGCTTACGGGATGGCCGAGATCACGCTCGCGGTGGCGTTCTCCGAGTGCGCCGCCGGTCTGGTGGTCGACGAGGTGGACGCCGACCTGTTGGCCGCGCTGCGCCGCGCGGTGCCGGCCGCCAAGGGCAACACCCGCCGGTTGGCCTCGCTGGGCCCGCTGCTGCAAGGGATCGAGGCGCGCATCGTCGACGAGGACGGCAACATCCTGCCGCCGCGGGGCGTCGGGGTGATCGAGCTGCGGGGCGAGTCGGTGACACCGGGCTATATCACGATGGGCGGATTCATCCCGGCGCAGGACGCGCAGGGGTGGTATGACACCGGTGACCTCGGCTACCGGATGGAGAACGGGCACGTCGTCGTCTGCGGACGCGTGAAGGACGTCATTATCATGGCCGGCCGCAACATCTACCCGACCGACATCGAGCGGGCCGCCGGCCGGGTCGAGGGGGTGCGTCCGGGTTGTGCGGTGGCGGTGCGGCTCGACGCCGGGCATTCGCGTGAGACTTTCGCGGTGGCGGTGGAGTCCAACGCTTTCGAGGACCCCGCCGAGGTACGCCGCATCGAACACCAGGTGGCCCACGAGGTGGTCGCCGAGGTGGACGTGCGTCCGCGCAATGTCGTGGTTCTGGGTCCGGGCACCATTCCCAAGACGCCGTCGGGCAAGCTGCGACGGGCCAATTCCGTCACCCTGGTCACCTAGCGTTCGGTCGCGAGCAGTCGCAAAATCGCCCTTTTTCCAAGGAAATTGGGCGATTTTGTGACTGCTCGCGGATGCGGTGGGTGCCCGCTACGCCGGATTGGCGGTACAAACCACCTGCCTGGACAGCCAACCAATGGTGGAATGGTCTGGCCGATCGATAATGGGCGGCCCGAATGATGTGTGACCGCTGCGGAGTGCTGCTTGCCGAACAGCTGGCCCCATCGAAACCGAAGGGAGCAATACCCATGTTGTTCGCCTCACGAGCGGCGGTGTTGAGAGTTGTCGCTGGCCTTTCCGTGGTCGTTCTGATCGTGGCTGCCTGCAGCAGCACCAAAAATAGTGCTCCGCAATCAACGAATGCGCCGGTAACGACCAGTGGGGCAAGCCAGCCGCGGACCGTTTCGACGACCTTCATCAGCTACACCTCGAACCAAAAGTTCGAAGCTACCGTCGACGCACTGCAGAAGGCCGCCGCCGACAACGGGATGATGATCGTCGGAGACCTCAACCAGGACGCGGTGCTGGCGGCTACTGGGCTGCAATTGCCGGGGGCGCATAGTTTCTTTGTCGGCAATCCGCGGATCGGTAAGACGTTTTTCGACGCCACTCAGGCGATCGGCGCGGTGATCCCGGTACGTGTGCATGTCTGGGTGGACGGCAATGGTCCGGCGCACATCAGCTACTTCGACCCGGCCCCGGAGTTCACCGCCGTCGACCCGGCTCTGGGTGACGCCGGGCAGCAGATTTCTCAATCGATCCGCACCATCGCCGAAGCCGCGGTGGGCGCCGGCGGCGCACCTCAGGCAACCCCTCAGGTAACGAAGGTCGACACCACATTCATCACCATCGACACGTCAAGCTCGTTCGAGGGAACGATTGGCGCGTTACACACCGCAGCCGACCAGAATGGGATGACCGTCCTCGGCGATGTGAACCAGGCCAGCAGGCTCGAGGCGATCGGACTGCAGTTGCAGCGGTCGCACAGTTTCTTTGTCGGCAATCCGCAGATCGGCAAGACGCTCTTCGGCGCCACACAAGCGATCGGCGCGGTGGTTCCGGTGCGCATGCAGGTCTGGGCGGAGAGTCGCGGTCCGGCGCACATCAGCTACTTCGACCCGGCGCCGCTGTTCAGCGTCATCGACCCGGCTCGCGCCGACATCGGGCAGCAGGTGTCGCAGGCAATCCGCAAAGTTGCCGAGGCCGCGGCGGCGACGCACTAGCTTGGCTACCGCCGACGCCGCCCGCGGCGATCAGCCCTGCCAGGCATGGACTCGATTTTGCGCGGGCTCCAGTCCCATGTCGATGAGCAACTCGGTGGCGTCTGCGGCCTGCTCGCAGATGGTGGGGACTTCGGCCCGTTCGGCGGCGGTGAAGTTCTCCAAGACGAACGCCGCTGGGTCCTTGCGTCCGGGCGGACGGCCGATGCCGATACGCACCCGCTGAAACTCCTTGGTGCCCAATGCTGCCGCTACCGAGCGAAGCCCGTTGTGGCCGCCCTCACCGCCGCCGATCTTGAGCCGGATGCGACCGAAGTCCAGGTCGAGGTCGTCGTGAATTACCACGATGTCGGCGGGCGCCACCGAGTAGAACGTGGCCAGCGGGCCCACCTGGCGGCCCGACTCGTTCATGTAGCAGCGCGGTTTGGCCAGCACCACCGAGTGTCCCGCCAGCCGGCCGGTGACGACTTCGGCCCCGGAACGCTTGTGTCCCTTGAATTTCGAGCCCAACCGCGCGGCCAACAGGTCAGCAACCAGGAACCCGAGGTTGTGTCGGGTGCGCGCGTAGGTGTCTCCGGGGTTGCCCAGGCCGACGACCAGGAACGGCTCGGCCACGTCGCGAGCTGCCTACTCGGACTCTGCTGCGGCCGATTCGGCTTCTGAGGCCTCCTTCCGGGCCTCTTCTTCGGCAGCTGCGGCTTCGGCAACCTCGCCCGCGCCCTCTTCGGCGAGATCTTCGGCTGTTGGCGCGTTCACCACGTTGACCACCAGCAGCTCCGGGTCGGAGATCAAGCTGACGCCCGGCGGCAGCGCGATCTTCCCGGCGGTGAACTGGGTGCCGGGCTCCGCGTCCTCGACCGACACGGTCAGGTGCTCCGGAATCGACAGCGCCTCCGCCTCGATCTCGATGGCGTTGGTTTCCTGGGTCACCAGGGTGCCCGATACCGCCTCGCCCTCCACCACGACGGTGACCTCGACGACGACCTTCTCGCCACGCCTGACCACCAGCAGGTCGGCGTGCTGAATGGTGCGGCGGATCGGGTGGATGTCCAGCGCTTTGGTCAGCGCCAACTGCTCCTTCCCGGCGACGTCCAGGGTCAGCACCGCGTTGGTGCCCGAGTGCCGCAGCACCGCGGCGAAGTCGTGTCCGGGTAGCTCCAAGTGCTGGGGCTCGGCGCCGTGGCCGTACAGCACGGCAGGAATCCTGCCGTTGCGGCGAGCTCGCCGGGACGCGCCCTTGCCGGTCTCGGTCCGCACGGTGACCTTGAGTTGGTTGACTGCAGCCTTGGCCATTGTGTCGCTCCTGTGTGCTCTGAACCCAAGTCATAGGGCACGGCAAGGATCGCGACGAATGTGTCGGGTCTCCGTCGATAACGGTGCTGGTCTTTCCGCACCCTCGCCGTGACGCCCGGCCAGGTTAGCGCATCGGCACCGCAGAGGGGAAATTCGAATGCCAGCGCGTCATCAGCGCGTCGTCACCGCGACTTCGCGGCTACCACGAAACCGCGGATGATCGCCTCGATATCAGGCGCATTCGCGGCCGCCTCGCCGGCCAGGCTGGTGATCGTGAGCTGGACCAGATACCGCTGATTGTCCGGCGGTGGCCCGGTGGGAACGACGACCCGGTTCCAGCTGTGCAGCCGGGCGCCGTCGAGGTCATAGCTGCCTTGCATCATCGACGACGGAAATCCGTTGAAGTCTGCCGTCGAGGCGTCCAGCTGCTTGAAATTGTCGAACAGTTGGGCATCCTCGTTGCCGCGCCTGGCCACGTCGGCGGGATTGAAGTCGCCGCGCAGCTTGAACACCACCAGCCTGGCGGTCGGATACCTGCCGCTTTTGGAGATGATCACCGTCTCCGGGCTGATCTTCGGACCGGTATACGGTGACCACCCCGGTGGTGTCGGAATGGACACCGTCAGACCGTTCAGTTTGCTCGGCGCCACCTGCTCTCCGCTGACACCGATGCTTTCCAGGTATTTCGACAGCGGAACGGGCCGCGCCGTCGTAGTCGGGGTGCTGGTGGTCGCACCCGTCGTCAAGATGGATTGGAAGTCCGGGGGCTTGGCCGGGGAGCAGGCGACCGACGACATCGCCACCGCGATTGCGACGACGGCCGCGTTGCGCCGGCGAGCGATCACAGAATCTCGCGAACGGCGTCGACCGGCCGAGCCAGCCGGGTGCCCTTCGAGGTGACCACAAAAGGCCGTTCGATCAGGATCGGGTGCTCGGCCATGGCGTCGAGCAGTTCGTCATCGGTGGCGTCGGCGAGATTCAGTTCGGTGAAGAGCGGTTCGCGTTTGCGTACCGCGGTCCGTACCTCGATGCCGGCGTCTCGGATCAGCTGTACCAGCTGGTCCCGGGACGGCGGGGTTTTCAGGTACTCGACGATGACGGGCTCACGGCCGTTGTCGCGCAACAACTCCAGCGTATTGCGCGAGGTGCTGCACCGGGGGTTGTGGTAAATGACGGTTTCGCCTGCGGCCGCGGCCATCTACGCGTCTCCGTCGAAAAGCCCTGTGACTGAGCCGTTTTCAAAAACCGCGCGAATGGTGCTGGCCAACAGCGGTGCGATCGACAGGACCGTCAGCTGGGGGAAACGCTTCTGCTCGGTGATGGGAAGCGTGTTGGTGACGATCACCTCGCGGGCACCGCACCCCGCCAGCCGCTCGGCGGCGGGATCGGACAGCACACCATGGGTGGCCGCGATGATCACGTCGCCGGCACCGTCGTCGCGCAATAGCTGCACCGCGCCGGCGATGGTGCCGCCGGTGTCGATCATGTCGTCGATGAGCACACAGGTGCGGCCGGAGACTTCACCGACCACCCGGTTGGACACCACCTGGTTGGAGACGCGCGGGTCGCGGGTCTTGTGAATGAAGGCCAGCGGAACGCCGCCCAATGCGTCGGCCCACTTCTCGGCGATGCGCACCCGGCCCGAGTCGGGGGAGACCACCACCATGTTGCCGTCGGGGTAGTTGTCCCTGATGTAGCCGGTCAGCAGGTTCTGGCCGCGCATGTGGTCGACCGGTCCGTCGAAGAAGCCCTGGATTTGGTCGGTGTGCAGGTCGACGGTCACGATGCGGTCGGCGCCGGCAGTCTTGAGCAGGTCGGCCACCAGCCGCGCCGAGATCGGCTCGCGACCGCGGTGTTTCTTGTCCTGACGGGCGTAGGGGTAGAACGGCATGACTGCTGTGATCCGCTTGGCGCTGCCCCGCTTGAGCGCGTCGATCATGATCAGCTGTTCCATCAGCCAGGTGTTGACCGGTGCCGGGCAGGATTGCAGGACGAAGGCGTCGCAGCCGCGCACCGATTCGTTGAAGCGCACGAAGATCTCGCCGTTGGCGAACTCCCGCGCGTCCTGCGCGGTGACATGGACGTCGAGTTCCTTGGCGACCTGCTCGGCCAGCTCCGGATGGGCGCGGCCGCTGAAGAGCATCAGGTTTTTGCGATTATCGGTCCAGTCGTGGCTCAACGCGCTGCCCTCGCCGTATCGGGATCGAGATGGATGACCCATCGTACGCAAGTACGGGGACCGGAGGTGTCGCCGGGTAGCCGGCACCCTGATTCACGCTGTCTGGTTGCCTTCGGAATTCTGCCCGGCCTTTTCGGCGGCTTCTGCCGCCTGAGCCGCCGCCGTTCCGGGCCGTTTGCGTTGCACCCAGTTCTCGATATTGCGTTGCGGACCCGCGGACACCGCCAGCGCCCCCGGGGGCACATCCTCGCGGACGACCGTGCCGGCCCCGGTGTAGGCGCCGTCACCGACCGTCACGGGTGCCACGAACATGGTGTCCGAGCCGGTGCGAACATGTGAGCCGATGGTGGTGCGCTGTTTGGCGGTGCCGTCGTAGTTGACGAACACGCTGGACGCGCCGATGTTGCTGTGCTCGCCGATGTCGGCGTCGCCGACATAGGTCAGGTGCGGAACTTTGGTGCCGGTGCCGATGGTGGAGTTCTTGACTTCCACGAACGCGCCCAATTTGCCGTCGGCTCCCAGCACGGTGCCGGGCCGCAGATAGGTGAAGGGGCCGACCGTGGCCCCGTCGCCGATCGACGACGATGTGCCGTGCGTTCGGATCACCGTGGCGCGCTCGCCCACGCTGACATCGGTCAAGGTGGTGTCCGGACCGATGACGCAGTGGCCGCCGATCTGGGTCCGGCCCAGCAGCTGGGTGCCGGGGTGGATGACGGTGTCACGCCCGATCGCGACGTCGACGTCGATCCAGGTGGTGGCCGGGTCGATGACGGTGACACCGGCCAGCTGGTGCGCGGCCACCATCCGGCGGTTGAGCTCGGCGCCCAGCTGCGCCAGTTGGACGCGATTGTTGACGCCGGCCACCAGCGCGCTGTCGTCGACGTGGCGGGCACTTACGGTGTGCCCGTCGCGGCGCAGGATGGCGATGACGTCGGTCAGGTACAGCTCCTGCTGAGCATTGTTGGAGCTCAGCCGGCCCAGGGCCGACCGCAAGGCAGCGATGTCGAAGGCGTACACGCCGGTGTTGACCTCGCGGATCTCGCGCTGTGAGGGCGTCGCGTCGGTTTGCTCGACGATCGCCATCACCTCGTTGTCCTGGGTCCGCAGGATACGGCCGTAGCCGTGCGGATCGCTCAGGGTCGTGGTCAGCACCGTGACCGCGGCCTGTCCTGCGGGGTGGGTCGCGCTGTGGGTAGTGATGAGATCGGCCAGGGTGTCCGCGTCCAGCAGCGGCGTATCGCCGGAGGCGACGACGACGATGCCGGCGTAATCGTCGGGCAACGCGGACAGGCCGCACCGCACCGCGTCCCCGGTCCCCAGTGGCCGGTCCTGCAACGCGACGTCGATGGTGCGTCCGAGGGTCTGGGCCAGCTCGGCGACCAGCGGGGAGATGCGCTGGTGGTCATGGCCCAGCACCACGACCAGATGCTGCGGCGCCAGCTTGGTCATCGCGTGCAGGGAGTGCGACAGCATGCTGCGCCCGCCCAGGGTGTGCAGCACCTTGGGGGTGTCCGACCGCATCCGGGTGCCCGGTCCGGCCGCGAGGACCAAGACCGCGGTGTCGCCACGAAACGTCATGGACCCTCCTTACGTTTCGGCACACGAACGCGCCAGGAATGGCTCGGCTAAGCGTTTCATTCCCGCACGCCCGCAGCAAAGATCTCGGGAGCCACGCTCCGTCGCCAGGACTCGAACCTGAACTCTCAGAACCAAAATCTGATGTGCTGCCGATTACACCACGACGGATTGCTGGTCGACGGCGAGCATCTAGCCCGCTCACCATCATGAGACTTTAGTCCGACGGCGATGCGGCCGCGTGCGGCCACGCCCCGTGCTCGCAGCCGCGGCTCCCGGCCTCGCTCGCACCCGACGCTCCTGGCGTTGCAGTTGGCCACTCCCGAATCGGGCCACCCGTCGGCCCTGCCGCCATTGAGGGCGTCGGCGCGGCCGCCGACCACACCACCCCCGATCGAGTGGGCTATGACGGTTTTGAGCGTGCGCGTACGGCGGAAACATCGCGCTCCGCCCGCCCTGACGGCACAGTCAAAGCCGTCGGCGCACGCTCGACCCGCCAACACCCGCGCACTCGGATACCCTGATTGGCGTGGCTGAGCCCGATAAGGAGCCCGATAAGGAGCCCGATAAGGAGCCCGATAAGGAGCCGGAACGGGAAACGCGGGCGCCGCGCGCCCGGATGACCGGTAGCGAACGCCGGCACCAACTCATCGGCATCGCGCGGTCGTTGTTCGCCGAGCGGGGCTACGACGGGACCTCGATCGAGGAGATCGCCCAGCGCGCCAACGTCTCCAAACCGGTCGTCTACGAGCATTTCGGCGGCAAGGAGGGCCTGTATGCGGTGGTCGTCGACCGGGAGATGCAGGCGCTGCTGGACGGCATCACGTCGTCGCTGACCAACAACCGGTCGCGGGTGCGGGTGGAGCGGGTCGCGTTGGCCCTGCTGACCTACGTCGAGGAACGTACCGACGGCTTTCGCATCATGATCCGCGACTCCCCGGCGTCGATCAGCTCGGGCACCTATTCCAGCCTGCTCAACGACGCCGTCAGCCAGGTCAGCTCCATCCTGGCCGGCGACTTCGCCCGTCGGGGCCTGGATCCGGAGCTGGCGCCGCTGTATGCCCAGGCGCTGGTGGGCTCGGTGTCGATGACGGCGCAATGGTGGCTCGACGCGCGCGAACCCAAGAAGGAAGTGGTCGCCGCGCACCTGGTCAACCTGGTGTGGAATGGCCTGACCCATCTCGAGGCCGATCCCCAGCTGCAAGAGGAGTAGACCAGTTACCCGCAATCGCGTGACGGCAGGTCGGCGATCGTTTCGCGGCGAACCGGTTCGCGGGCCCGACCGCCGTTGACCGCCTCGATCGGCGGGCGCCCGACCATGGTGTAGTTGGTTGCAGGTCGTTCAGCTACCCCCTTGGCTCCAGAGGGCATCGATGGGGACGGCGGCGAGGCGGTTGCCGAATGGCTGGGCTTGTGGGCCGGTGTGGAGGATGAGTCCGCTGACGAAGCGTGTGCCGACTTTGTCGCGGAGTTTGGTGATCCAGCGGGTGTCCCTGCCCCGGAGGGTTGCTGCCGATTTGATCTCGATCGCGGCAATGAGGCCGTCTGCGGTTTCCAGTATGAGGTCTACTTCGGCACTCTCCGCCGATTCGCGAGACATGTTTCGCCGATACACGGAGGTAAATTCGCCGATTCGCGACCTGTTTCTCGCCGATTCGCGATATCCGGCGGAGCCGGTGCTATAGCGCCAGGGCGTCAGGGCAGACCGGCTCGGTCGAACTAGCGCTGCAGCCGTGGCCTGCGGCCGTGCTGTTTGCCCAAGTCGGCGACGAACGTCAGGTCGAGCAGGGTCATGGCTCCACTTTGTGCCGCCGCCGGTGCGGGTACCGGTGTCCTGACGTTTTTGACGGCGGCGGGCTCGATATTGACGAATCGGCCGCGCCCTAGGAGGGCTCTGAACAACGGGGCGTGATGGGGCGGGAAGAACGCCGACAAGGCCGTTTCTTCGGCAGTAGGTCA
>NZ_LQOX01000049.1 GCF_002102175.1 Mycobacterium gastri
GCCCCGCCGGCCCCGCCGGTGGCGGTCGATGAGCTCCCGCCAGCCCCGCCGGCGCCGCCGGTGCCCCACAGCCCGGCGGCCCCGCCGTTACCGCCTTGTTGGCCTGCCGCGCCCGAGCCGCCGGCTCCACCGTCGCCGAGCAACCACCCGCCGGGGGCGCCATTTGCCCCGGTCCCCGGAGCCCCGGGTGCACCGTTGCCGATCAGCGGGCGCCCGGTAGCTGCGACGAACTGCGCGTTGATCGCATCGAGCAGACCTTGCAGGGGAGTGGCGGCAGCGGCCTCAGCGGCCGCATAGGACCCGGCACCGACGGTCAGGGTCTGCACAAACTGGGCATGAAACGCCGCCGCCGGCGCGCTTAGGACCTGATAGGCCTGGCCGTACGCCCCAAATAGCGTTGCGATGGCGACCGACACCTCATCCTCGGCGGCGGCCAGCACGGCGGTGGTCGGGGCGGCCGCGGTCGAGTTGGCCGCGCTGAGCGCCCAGCCGAGACTGGCCAAATCCGTTGCCGCCGAATCCAGCACCTCTGGCAGCACGATGACCAACGACATTCAGACCTCCCGACAGGTCCGAAAATCCGGTGTGCGCCTAATCATCACCGACGCCCCCGGGCAAGTCGCAGGGTATCAGTTTCGGGTCAACATCTTTTGGGTTCCACCAGGTTTCCACTGCTGGCCGACCAACACCCACCCGCCCGCAACGCTCACCGCAGGCCCAAGCCAAGGTCACCACCAACACCACACCGACGGCAACCTGCTACGCGGCTTCCACGGCCTACTCGACCACATCCAAAACGCCGCAACGTCACGCTAACGCGACCGTGGACGTCGAGCGTCACGCCAGAGCGGCAGCGACCCAAGCGACGCGCCGAGCGTGACGCCAGCGTCACGCTCGGCGTCGAGCGTGACGCTGGCGTCACATCGGAGGTGAAAGAAGCTCAGACGTCGGACGAGTAGCGGATGCCGCCGTCGGGAATGGAGACCCCGGGCCACACCCGGGCGCCGCGCAGCAGTTCGCAGCGCGCGCCGATGTCGGCGCCGTCGCCGATCACGCCGTCGCGGATCAGCGCGCGGGGCCCGATGCGGGCGCCGAAGCCGATGATCGATCGCTCGATCACGCTGCCGGCCTCCACCTTGACGCCGTCGAAGATGACCGCGCCGTCCAGCCGGGCACCGGGGCCGATCTCCGCGCCCCGCCCGACGACCGTGCCACCGATCAGCAGCGCCCCGGGCGAGATCGCCGCGCCGTCGTGCACCAGCTGCTCGCCGCGGTGACCGTGCAAGGCCGGTGAGGGCGCAATCCCGCGAACCAGGTCAGCCGACCCGCGTACGAAGTCTTCCGGTGTCCCCATGTCCCGCCAGTACGTGGCGTCGACATAGCCGCAAATCCTGACGTCGGAGTCGGCGAGCAATGCCGGAAAGACCTCGCGTTCCACCGAGACCTCGCGGCCCCGGGGAATCCGGTCGATGATCTCGCGCTTGAACACATAGCAACCGGCGTTGATCTGGTCAGTGGGCGGATCTTCGGTCTTCTCCAAAAATGCGGTGACCCGGCCGTCGGCGTCGGTGGGTACACAGCCGAATGCCCGCGGGTCACCCACCCGAACCAGGTGCAGGGTGACGTCTGCCTGGTTGGTGTCGTGGAAATCCAGCAGTTGGCCCAGGTCCGCCCCGGACAGGACGTCGCCGTTGAACACCATCACGGTGTCGTAGCGCAGCTTGTCAGCCACATTGGCGATGCCGCCCCCGGTGCCCAGTGGGCTCTCTTCGGTCACATAGCCAATCTGCAGGCCCAGCTTGGAACCGTCACCGAATTCGGCTTCGAACACCTCGGCCCGGTACGACGTGCTCAGGATGACGTGTTCGATCCCCGCCGCGGCGATGCGCGAGAGCAGATGACTCAGAAACGGCAACCCGGCTGTGGGGAGCATGGGTTTGGGCGCGGACAATGTCAGCGGCCGCAGCCTGGTGCCCTTGCCGCCGACCAGGATCACCGCATCGACTTGCCGACCTGCCACCTCAGTGCCGCCCTTCTACTAGTTTCCGGCGCGAACTGCGCACCATGAGACGAGAACGCACCGCCAGTGATCCCCGCAGCGTCCAGCGCAGCGGCGCACGCCACCAGCCGCCATGCCGATCCGCCAGGAATATGTAGGTGCTTTGGTGGTGCGCCGCGAGATGACGTGCCGGGTCGCGTCCGGTCGAGTGCCCCTTGTGGTGCAGGACTTCGGCCGACGGCACATAGACGCTGAGCCAACCGGCCTTGCCGAGCCGGTCGCCGAGGTCGACGTCCTCCATGTACATGAAGTAGCGCTCGTCAAACCCGCCGACCTGGGCGAAGGCCGAGCGCCGCAGCAGCAGACACGACCCCGACAGCCAACCGACCGCCCGTTCACTGGGCTCCAGGTGCTCCTGGCGGTAGGCCTTCGTCCACCGATTACCCGGCCACACCGGCCCGAGCACCGCGTGCATGCCGCCACGGATCAGGCTGGGCAGGTGGCGTGCCGACGGGTACACCGACCCGTCGGGATCGCGGATCAGCGGACCCAGCGCACCGGCGCGGGGCCAGCGCTCGGCGGCCCCCAGCAGGGCGTCGATGCTGCCCGGCCCCCATTGCACATCCGGGTTGGCCACGATCACCCAGTCGTCCAGCCAGTCCTCTCCGAGCCGGTCGAGCTGGGAAACGGTGAAGTTCACCGCGGTTCCGTAGCCGAGGTTGGCTCCCGTCGGCAGCAGCCGCACGTTGGGGTAGCGCTCGACGGCGGCCTGGGGCGTTCCGTCGGTGGAGCCGTTGTCGGCCAGCAACACCCTGACCGGACGCTCGGTTGCCAGCGACAACGACGCCAGGAACCGCTCCAGGTGAGGGCCCGGCGAATAGGTCACCGCGACGACCGGCAAGACGTCAGTCACGCGTAGAGGGTAACGGTCATGGCCTGGGATGTCCCGGGGCTGCGCCGCAAGCTGCCGCCAAGGCCGCGGTCAGCGCGCTGCGCCAGGGCCGCAGCGGGGTCAAGCCGGCCGCGGCCCAGGCCCGGCCACCCAACGCCGAGTAGCTCGGCCGCGGCGCGGGCCGCGGGAACCGGGCACTGCTGACCGGCCGCACCCGCTGGGTGTCGGCGCCGCATTCTTCGAACACCGCGCAAGCTTGGGCGAACCGGGTGACGGCACCCTGGTTGGCGGCGTGTAACACACCTCCGCCTACGTCCGCGCCGGCCACTTCCAGCAACGCCGCGGCCAGGTCGGCCACATAGGTCGGTGATCCAGTCTGGTCGCTGACCACGTCGATCGGGCCGTCACCGGCGGCCAGCCGGCGCATGACGGCCACGAAGTCCGTGCCGTCCCCGCCGGTGTAGACCCACGCGGTGCGCACCACGACGGCCTCCGGCAACGCCGCCAGCACCGCTTGTTCACCCGCGAGCTTGCTGCGGGCATACACACTCTGCGGCGCGGTTGCGTCGCCGGGCTCGTAGGGATGTGGGGGCGCGCCGCCGAAGTCGCCGTTGAACACGTAGTCGGTCGAGACGTGGATCAGCCGGGCACCCACACGCGCACAGGCACGCGCGAGGTTTTCCGGGCCGGTGGCGTTGACGGCGTAGGCGCGGGCCTCGTCGCTTTCGGCGGCGTCGACGTCGGTATAGGCAGCGCAATTGAGCACGATGTCGTGGCTTCGGACGATCCGGTCGGCCGCGCCCGGGTCGGTGATGTCCCACTGCGACGACGTCCGCGCCAGCACCTCGCGGTCCGCGAGGCCCGCCTGCGCAGCCACAACGCGGCCCAGCTGCCCGCCCGCACCGGTGATCAAGATCCTGCCCGACATGCGTTCGAGTCTGGCACGCCGAACCGCGCTACCCGGAATGCGGCTGTGACACAAGTAACCTACAGTGATGCCTGTGCAACGTGTGGTTCGTGCGGTGTGCACCGCATTGGCCGTCGCGGTCGTCCTCGGCACCGGATTGGCGTGGACCAACGTCCGCTCGTTCGAAGACGGCATCTTCCACATGTCCGCGCCCTCGCTGGGACATGGCGGCGACGACGGCGCGATCGACATCCTGCTGGTCGGCCTGGACAGCCGCACCGACGCCCACGGGAACCCGCTGTCCGCCGAGGAACTGGCGACGTTGCGGGCCGGCGACGAGGAAGCCACCAACACCGACACGATCATCCTGATCCGCATCCCCAACAACGGGAAGTCGGCCACCGCGATATCCATTCCGCGCGACTCCTACGTCCAGGCCCCCGGCCTGGGCAAGACCAAGATCAACGGCGTCTACGGCCAGACCCGGGAGGCCAAGCGCGCCGGACTGGTCCAGGCCGGCGCGTCGGCCGCCGAAGCCGCCGCGGCCGGCACCGAAGCCGGTCGCGAGGCGCTGATCAAAACGGTGGCCGAACTCACCGGCGTCACGGTCGACCACTACGCCGAGATCGGCCTGCTCGGTTTCGCGTTGATCGCCGACGCCCTCGGCGGCGTCGATGTCTGCCTCAAAGACCCTGTCTACGAACCGCTTTCGGGTGCCGACTTCCCGGCCGGGCGGCAGAAGCTCAACGGTCCGCAGGCGCTCAGCTTCGTCCGCCAGCGCCACGAGTTGCCGCGCGGCGACCTGGACCGGGTGGTACGCCAGCAGGCGGTGATGGCCTCGCTGGCCCACCGGGTCATCTCCGGCAAGACGCTGTCCAGCCCTGCCACGCTCAAGCGGCTGGAGCAGGCCGTGCAGCGCTCGGTGGTGCTGTCGTCGGGCTGGGACATCATGGACTTCGTCAAGCAGATGCAAAGCCTTTCCGGCGGCAACGTGGCCTTCGCCACCATCCCGGTGCTCGACGGCGCCGGTTGGAGCGACGACGGCATGCAGAGCGTGGTCCGGGTGGACCCGCACCAGGTGGCCGATTGGGTGGGCGGCCTGCTGCACGAGCAGGACGAGGGCAAGACCGAGCAGCTGGCGTACACACCGGCCAAGACCACCGCCGACGTGGCCAACGACACCGACATCAACGGATTGGCGGCGTCGGTATCAGAAGTCTTGAGCGCCAAGGGATTTGCTACCGGTTCGGTGGGCAACAACGACGGCGGCCACGTGAAGGGCAGCCAGGTGCGAGCCGCCAAGACCGACGACCTGGGCGCGCAGCAGGTCGCCAAGGAGCTGGGCGGGCTGCCGGTCGTCGCCGACTCCTCGATTCCGCCGGGCTTGGTCCGGGTGGTGCTGGCCAACGACTACACCGGACCGGGCTCGGGCCTCGGCGGCAACTCAATGGGGGGCACCATGACGCCGGCCCGCGCGTCAAATTCCGGGAATGCCGGCGCCTCGGACACCGCTCCCCCGCCGTCGCCGATCCTGACCGCCGGTTCCGACAAGCCGGAGTGCATCAACTGACCACGTTGTCCGGGGCGATCCTCGATCCGATGCTGCGGGCCGACCCGGTCGGCCCCCGCATCACCTACTACGACGACAGTGTTCGGGCCGCGGGCGAGCGCATCGAGCTGTCGGCGGTGACCCTGGCGAATTGGGCCGCCAAGACCGGGAACTTGTTGCGCGACGAGCTGGCCGCCGGGCCGGCCAGCCGGGTCGCGGTGTTGCTGCCGGCTCATTGGCAGACGGCGGCCGTGCTGTTCGGGGTGTGGTGGATCGGCGCCCAGGTGGTTCTCGAGGGCCCGGCCGACGTTGCCCTGTGCACCGCGGAACGGCTGGACGAGGCGGACTCGACCGTCGAGCCGGATGGCGAGGTGGCGGTGTTGTCCCTGGACCCGTTCGGCCGGCCGGCGCCCGACCTGCCGATCGGGGTCACCGACTACGCCACCGCGGTGCGGGTGCATGGCGACCAGATCATCGCCGAGCGCCACCCCGGGCCGGCGCTGGCCGGCCGATCGGTCGACCAGGTTCTGGCTGACTGCGAAACTTCAGCTGCGGCAAGGGGTTTGGTCTCAACCGACCGGGTGCTTTCGGTGCTGTCGGCTGCGTCGTGGACCAGTCCCGACGACGTGGTGGACGGACTGCTGGCGGTCCTGGCCGTGGGCGCGTCTCTCGTGCTGGTGGCCAACCCGGATCCGGGGGCGCTGCAGCGCAGGATCGAGACCGAAAAGGTCACCCGCGTCCTTTGATCCCAGGCGATTCGACGGCAAGTCCCCCCCGCCGATACATGTTGATATCGTGATATTTTGATGTTAGCGTCGTGGCCAACGACAGACCGGAAGGAAGGTACAGACTAATGGCGGCGTACGGAGTATTGGCGAAGGCGGCCACCTTGGTGGTCCACGGAGCCGTCGGGGTGGCAGCCTATGACCTGGTGCGCAGGGCCGCGAAGAAAGCGCCGGTGCATCAGGCGGCGGTCTCGGTGGCCGAGCTGGGCCTGCGCGGAACACGTAAGGCCGAGGAAGCCGCGGAGTCGGCCCGGCTGAAGATTTCCGACGTGATGGCCGAGGCTCGCGATCGTGTCGGCGAGGAGGCACCCACCCCTGCCGTCGGTCACCCCCACGACCATGACCACTGAGCTAGTCGAGATGACGCTGGCAATTCCTCAAGCAGTTCCTCACGAGGTGGTTTCCGATGCGGCCGGGCGCATGCGAGTCCACGTCGGCTGGGTCCGCGGTGATTCCCGCCGGGCGGTAGCGGTCGAAGAGGCCGTCGCCAAGCAGGACGGGGTGCGGGTGGTGCACGCCTATCCGCGCACCGGGTCGGTCGTGGTGTGGTACTCGCCGCGGCGCTGCGACCGTTCGGCGGTATTGCAGGCGATCAGCGACGCTCAGCAGGTCGCGGCCGAGTTCATTCCGGCCCGGGCTCCGCATTCGTCAGAGATTCGCAACGCCGACGTGCTGCGCATGGTCATCGGCGGCGCGGCGCTGGCCCTGCTCGGGGTGCGCCGCTACGTGTTCAAGAGGCCACCGCTGCTGGGGCCCAGCGGCCGCATGGTCGCCACCGGCGTCACCATCTTCACCGGTTACCCGTTCCTGCGCGGCGCACTGCGCTCGCTGCGCTCCGGCAAGGCGGGCACCGACGCGCTGGTCTCGGCGGCCACCGTCGCCAGCCTCATCCTGCGGGAGAACGTCGTCGCCCTCACCGTGTTGTGGCTGCTCAACATTGGCGAGTACCTGCAGGATCTGACCCTGCGGCGGACCCGGCGGGCGATTTCGGAGCTGCTGCGCGGCAACCAGGACACCGCCTGGATCCGCCTGGCCGACGGCGCCGAAGTGCAGGTTCCGATCGATAGCCTGCAGATCGGTGACGAGGTCGTCGTGCACGACCACATCGCCATCCCGGTCGACGGTGAGGTGCTCGACGGTGAGGCCATCGTCAACCAGTCGGCGATCACCGGGGAGAATCTGCCGGTCAGCGTCGTGGTCGGGACGCACGTGCACGCGGGTTCGGTGGTGGTGCGCGGGCGTCTGGTGGTGCGCGCCCAAGCCGTGGGCAACCAAACCACCATCGGGCGCATCATCACCAGAGTCGAAGAGGCGCAACAGGACCGGGCTCCAATCCAGACGGTCGGCGAGAATTTCTCCCGTCGCTTCGTGCCCACCTCGTTCATCGTCTCGGCCGTCACCTTGCTGATCACCGGGGATGTCCGGCGGGCGATGACCATGCTGTTGGTCGCCTGCCCCTGCGCGGTGGGCCTGTCCACCCCGACCGCGATCAGCGCGGCGATCGGCAACGGGGCCCGCCGCGGCATTCTGATCAAGGGCGGCTCGCACCTGGAACAGGCCGGCCGGGTCGACGCGATCGTGTTCGACAAGACCGGAACGCTGACCGTGGGACGGCCGGTGGTCACCAATATCATTGCCATGCACCAAGATTGGGAGCCCGAGCAGGTGCTGGCCTACGCCGCCAGCTCGGAGATCCACTCCCGTCACCCGCTGGCCGAGGCGGTGATCCGGTCTACCGAGGAGCGCCGCATCAGCATCCCGCCGCACGAGGAGTGCGAGGTGCTGGTCGGCCTGGGCATGCGGACCTGGGCCGACGGGCGAACCTTGCTACTGGGTAGCCCGTCGCTGTTGCGCTCGGAGAACGTCAAGGTCTCCAACACGGCGTCGGAATGGGTCGACACGCTGCGCCGCCAGGCGGAGACCCCGCTGCTGCTGGCCGTTGACGGCACGCTGGTCGGGCTGATCAGCCTGCGCGACGAGGTGCGGCCCGAGGCGGCCGACGTGCTGAAGAAGCTGCGCGACAACGGCGTTCGCCGCATCGTCATGCTCACCGGGGACCATCCGGACATCGCCAAGGTGGTCGCCGAGGAGTTGGGCATCGACGAGTGGCGCGCCGAGGTGATGCCCGAGGACAAGCTCGAGGTGGTGCGCGAGCTACAGGACGACGGTTACGTGGTCGGGATGGTGGGCGACGGCGTCAACGACGCCCCGGCGCTGGCCGCCGCCGACATCGGGATCGCAATGGGCCTGGCCGGAACAGACGTCGCCGTCGAGACCGCCGATGTGGCGCTGGCCAACGACGATCTGCATCGGCTGCTCGACGTGCGGGACCTGGGTGGGCGGGCAGTGGAAGTCGTCCGGCAGAACTACGGCATGTCCATCGCCGTCAACGCCGCCGGACTGCTGATCGGGGCCGGCGGCGCGCTGTCCCCGGTGCTGGCCGCCATCCTGCACAACGCGTCGTCGGTGGCGGTGGTGGCCAACAGCTCTCGATTGATCCGCTACCGCCTGGAGTGAGAACCCTCCACCGAGATTGCCATCATGGCTGCGGATCGGGCGCCTACCGCGACCCTGGCGGCAATCTCGCCACGCGTCACACCGAGCGAGTCAGCAGCCGCAGTCGTGACCCTGCCAGGACCGAATGCCCTGCCACACGGCGACGCCGGAGATGGCGAGCCCGATGACCGGGTCGACCCACCAGCCGCCGGGCCAGCCCGCCGTGATCGCCAGGCCCAGCAGCACCCCGGCGGCCTGGGCGGCGCACAGGTAGTTCTGGGTGCCTTCGCCTTCGGTGGCCCCCGATTTCAGGCGGGCGCCCAGCTTGTGGTTGGCCCAGCCGAGAACCGGCATCAGCACCAGGGCAATCGCCGTCAACGCAATGCCCAGCACCGAAGTTTCGGCGTGCTGGCGGCCGGCCAGGTGGTGCAAGGACTCGGCGGCAATGTAAGGGGCGGTCAGCCAGAACGACACCGCGACTCCGCGCTGCGCCCGCCGCTCGGCGGTCTGGGACAGGGTGCGGTCGCCGGTGAAGCGCCACAGCACCATGGCGCTGGCCAGACCCTCCGAGCCGCCGGCCAGAGCCCACCCGGTCAATGCCACGGATCGCACCGCCAAACCCTGCCATAACCCAATACCGCCCTCGATGAGCAGCGCGGCCAGGCTGACCCAGGCCAGCCGGCGCGCCCACACGACGTTGTGCCGCCATTCGGAGTCCCGCTCGACCGCCGGCGTCGCGGGCGTAACCCCGTGGCAGTGGTCGGTCTGCGAGATCCCGGTGTCCATCCCGACGATGTTAAAGGCAAGGCGGGCCCGGCGCCGGTTCGACCGGCCCACCGTGACCGAAGCGATGGTGATTACGCTGACTGACCAATAGCCTGCGGCCGTCGAGGAGATCGCAGATGGGGCGCACCGAGAACGACACCTGGGACCTGGCTTCCAGCGTGGGTGCCACGGCGACCATGGTGGCAGCCGGACGCGCCCGCGCCACCCGGGCCGCCCTGATCGACGACCCCTTCGCCGAGCCGCTGGTGCGCGCGGTCGGCATCGACTTCTTCGTAAGGTGGGCCAGCGGCGAACTTCGGTCCGACGACGTCGACCTGCCCGACGCCCCGTGGGGCATGCAGCGCATGACCGACCAGCAAGCGGCGCGCACCCGCTACATCGACGCGTTTTTCGCCGCGGCCCAACACGACGGGACGCCCGCGGGAATCCGCCAGGTCATCATCCTGGCCTCCGGGCTGGACACCCGCGGATACCGGCTGCCATGGGCGAGGGGAACGAAGGTCTTCGAGATCGACGTGCCGCAAGTCGTCGAATTCAAGACCACCGCACTGGCCACCCTCGGCGCCCTTCCGCGCGCCGACGTGCGCGGCGTCGCCGTCGATCTGCGTGATGACTGGCCGTCGGCGCTGCGACAGGCCGGGTTCCGGGCCGACCTGCCCACCGCATGGGCCGCCGAAGGACTTTTCGGTTACCTGCCGCCCGATGCCCAGGACCGGTTGCTGGACCACATCACCGCGCTCAGCGCCGACGGCAGCCGGCTGATCGCCGAGGTCTTTTTCAGCGCTGCGGCCAGCCGAGAGCTTTTCAGCGCCATCTACCAGCGCTGGTACCAGCACGGCCTGGACGTCGCGCTGGAAAGTCTGGGCTTCCCCGGCGAGCGCAACGATGTGGCGACGTACCTGGAAGAGCGCGGTTGGCAAGTGGTTCGCACGCCGCTGAATCAGCTGCTGGTCGACAACGGATTTGCGCCGGCCCCGGCCGGCCCTGCCGCCCCAGACACTCCCTTCGCCGAGAACTACTACTGCACGGCGGTGCTGCGCCGGCAGGCGGCCACACCTTAGGAAATCAGGGAAGGGTTCGCCGATGCCCAACGACAGACCTGTCAAGCCACTCGACGGGTTTCGGGTACTCGATTTCACCCAGAACGTCGCCGGTCCGCTGGCCGGACAGGTGCTGGCCGACCTAGGCGCCGAGGTGATCAAGATCGAGGCGCCCGGCGGTGAGGCGGCCCGCCAGATCACCGCGGTACTTCCCGGACGTCCGCCGCTGCCCACGTATTTTCTGCCCAACAACCGGGGTAAGAAGTCGGTGACAGTGGACTTGACCGCCGGCGCGGCCAGGCAACAGATACTGCGGCTCGCCGACACCGCCGACGTGGTGCTGGAAGGCTTTCGCCCGGGCGTCATGGAACGCATGGGCCTGGGTCCCGACGACTTGCGAGCCCGCAATCCGAAACTGATCTATGCGCGCCTCTCGGCGTTCGGCGGCAACGGCCCGCACGGCAACCGGCCGGGTGTCGACCTGATGGTCGCCGCCGAGGCCGGCATGACCACCGGGATGCCCACGCCGGACGGCAAACCGCAGATCATCCCGTTCCAACTGGTCGACAACGCCAGCGGCCACGTGCTGGCCCAAGCGGTGTTGGCGGCGCTGCTCAACCGCGAGCGCCACGGGGTGGCCGACACCGTCCGGGTGGCCATGTACGACGTCGCGGTGGGCCTGCAGGCCAACCAGCTGACCATGCACCTGAACAAGACCACCGGTGACCGGCCGAAACCCGATTCCGCGCCACAAGGCAAGCGGCGCAAGGGGGTCGGCTTTGCCACCCAGCCGTCGGACGCCTTCCGCGCCGCCGACGGATACCTGTTGATCAGCGCGTACGTACCCAAGCATTGGCAAAAACTGTGCCACCTCATCGGCCGGCCCGATCTGCTGGACGACGAGCGATTCATCGACCAGCGCGCGCGGGCGATCCACTACCACGAGTTGACCGGCGAGCTTCAGTCGGCACTGGCCGCCAAGACCGCCGCCGAATGGGTCGAGCTGCTGCAAGAGGGTGGCCTGATGGCCTGCCTTCCGTATACCTGGAAGCAGGTCGTCGACACCCCGCTGTTCGCCGAGAACGAGCTCGCCGTCGAAGTCGGCCGCGGGGCCGACGCCGTCACCGTGATCCGAACGCCGGCCCGCTATTCCAGCTTCAGCGCGGTGGTCGCCGATCCCCCGCCGGCCGTCGGCGAACACAACGACACGTTTCTGATCGAGCACTAAGTTCCGCCATCACGATCCATGGCCTTTCTTTGAGTTGCTCATGAATTGGTACTGCGTTTCGCCGGATTGCCGGACCAGCATGGAGGATCGATTTTGTCGTATTCCGCGGATTCATCCAGCTGTGCGCCAAGATCGACCATCCGTTCCGACATGCGGTGGACACTTGATCCCACGCGCCGCGGTCAAGCCGGATGAGGGTGCGCCAGCCTGCGGAAGCGGTCTGTCGCCGATGACCTTCTGACCGGTTCAGAGGAGCCACACCATGAACACCGCCGTCAAGAACTCCGACGTCGCGCCCGAAACCCGATCGTGGTCGATCCTGACCAACCTGCGGCACGACATTCCGGCATCGCTCGTCGTCTTCCTGGTCGCGCTGCCGCTGTCGCTGGGGATCGCGATCGCCTCGGGCGCTCCGCTGGTCGCCGGTCTGATTGCCGCGGTGGTAGGTGGCATTGTGGCCGGAGCCATGGGCGGGTCGTCGGTTCAGGTCAGCGGACCGGCTGCGGGTCTGACCGTGGTGGTCGCCGGGCTGATCGACCAGGTCGGCTGGCCGATGTTGGGCCTGATGACCATCGGGGCAGGTGCCCTGCAGATTGCCTTCGGCGTGAGCCGGATGGCCCGCGCGGCGCTTGCCATCGCCCCGGTGGTGGTACACGCCATGCTGGCGGGCATCGGCATCACCATCGCGTTGCAGCAGATTCACGTGCTGGTGGGTGGGTCGTCGCGGAGTTCGGCGTGGCAGAACATCGTGGCACTGCCCAACGGCCTCCTGAATCACGAACTGCACGAGGTGATCGTCGGCGGCACCGTCATCGCCATCTTGCTGTTCTGGTCGAAGCTTCCGTCCAAAGTGCGGATGGTTCCAGGCGCTCTGGTGGCCATCGTGGCGGCGACCGCGCTCGCACAGGTCACCGGACTGGACGTCGAGCGAGTTACGTTGTCCGGCAACTTTTTCGAGGCGATTAGCCTGCCGAATATCCCCGATATGTCCCCGGACGGCCGACCGTGGACCCAGGAGATCGGCGCCATCGCCGTCGGTGTCCTGACCATCGCCCTGATCGCCAGCGTCGAATCGCTGCTGTGCGCGGTGGGTGTCGACAAACTGCACAAGGGGCCGCGCACCAACTTCAACCGGGAAATGATCGGACAGGGCAGCGCGAACATGGTGTCCGGACTCCTCGGCGGCCTGCCCATCACCGGGGTTATCGTCCGCAGTTCGGCCAACGTGGCCGCCGGTGCCCGAACCCGGATGTCGGGGATATTGCACGGGGTATGGATCCTGCTGTTCGCATCGCTGTTCACCAACCTGGTGGAACTCATCCCCAAGGCCGCGCTGGCCGGTTTGCTCATCGTGATCGGCGTCCAGCTGATCACGTTGGCTCACATCCGATTGGCCTTGCGCACCGGCAATTTCGTCATCTACACGATCACCATCGTGTGTGTGGTATTCCTCAACCTACTCGAGGGTGTGGCTATCGGGCTTGCGGTGGCGATCCTGTTCCTGCTGGTCCGAGTGGTGCGCGCGCCAATCGAGGCCAAGCCGGTGGGGGAAGAGGCCAAGCACTGGCGGGTCGATATGGACGGCACACTGAGCTTCTTGCTCCTGCCGCGGCTGACCCATGTGCTCTCGACGCTGCCGCGGGGAAGCGATGTGACGCTGCACTTGGACGCGGATTACATCGATCACGCGGTGTCCGAGGCGATTTCGGACTGGAAAACCGCGCACGAGGCAACCGGCGGATCGGTCGCCATCATCGAGACGTCGCCGGCGAAGATGATCAGCGCGCACCACAGTCCGCCGAAACGTCACTTCGGGACCAGGTCGCTCCGGGATGTCGCGTGGCCGTCGCGGCGCGATAAGCATCCCGAGCGCGCTTCCATCCTGCACGGCGTCGAGGAGTACCACCGCAACGGCGCCAGCGCACTGCACCACCGGGTGCGCGCGCTGACGGATCCGCCGAACCCGGACACGTTGTTTCTCACCTGCGCCGACTCCCGGATCCTGCCGGACGTGCTCACCGCCAGCCGGCCCGGTGACCTCTACATCGTCCGCAACGTCGGCAACCTGGTGCCGACCGATCCCGCCGAACACTCGGTCGACGCCGCGCTCGACTATGCGGTAAACCAGCTCGACGTGAGTTCGGTTGTGGTGTGCGGACATTCGTCGTGCCACGCGCTGGAGGTGTTGCTGGAGCCGGCCAGTCCCCCGGGTCCCATGGGTCACTGGCTGCAACATGCACACGAGAGCCTGGCAGCATTCCGCGACAACCATCCGGCGCGGCTGAGCGCGGTGTCCAACGGCTTCACCGAAACCGACCAACTCGCGATCGTCAACGTGGCAGTGCAGGTGGAAAGGCTTGCCCGAAACCCGATCCTGGCCCCGGCGATGGCGTCCGGCACGGTACACATCGTCGGAATGTTCTTCGACCTCTCGACGGGCCGGGTGCACGAGGTGGACCGCAACGGCATCGTGTGCCTGGAAGAGCCGGCCGGCGCGCAATAGCGGGCATCAGAGCCTCAGCTTGACCGCCCGGTCGTTGCCGCGGTCGGCGACGTACACGTTCCCCGAGCCGTCGACCGCCACCGCCAAGGGGGTGTTGAGCCCGGTGAACGGCAGCACGGTCGCGGTGTTCGACCCGGTCGCCAGCTTCACCACATCGTTCTTGTTGTGCTCGGTGACATAGACGTTGCCGACAGTGTCCACGGCGATACCCCACGGCACGGAGAGTTCGCGGAACGGCAGCACGGCCTGGTTGTTGGACCCGGCGTCCAGCTTGACCACCCGGTTGTTGTCGGTGTCGGCGACATAGATGTTGCCGGCGCCGTCCACCGCCACACCATCGGGATTCTTCAGGCCGTCGAAAGGCAGCACGGTCTGGGTCTTGGCGCCCGCCGCCAGCTTCACCACCCTGCTGTTGCCGCGGTCGGCGACATACACACCGCCCTGCGCATCCACGGCGACCCCTTCGGGGTAATCGAGGCCGTCGAACGGCAGCACCGTCTGGCTGTTGGAGCCGGCGGGCAGCATCACCACCCGGTTGTTGAAATCGGTGACGTAGATTGCACCGGCGCCGTCCACCGCCAGGCCCTGAGGCTGGTAAAGCCCGTTGAACGGCAACACCGTCGCGGTGCTCGACCCGTTGGCCAGCTTCACCACCCGGCCATACATGCCCTCACTGGTGACGTAGACGTTGCCGGCGCTGTCCACCGCCACCCCGCCCGGCGAGAGCCGGAAGTCGATGCCCTTGAACGGCAGCACCGTCTGCCCGGACGCCGGCGTCGACGGGTGCGACGGCCGGGTCACCGCATACCCGACGGCGGCGACGACGAGCAGTGCGGCGGCGCCCACCAGGATCCACAGCGTGCGCTTGGAACGGGGCCGCGGCGCGCCCGGTGCGAAGTCGGGCGGCGCGCCCGGTGGTTGGCCGAACCCCGGTGGCCCGGCCGGACCCGCGGGCGGCGCGGGTCTGGGCCGGTCCCGCCAGCCGCCGGTGCCCGGACCCGGGGGCACCGGCGCAGCCATCGTCTCGGCGTGAGGCTGTGCCGGACGCAACGGGGTGTTGGCGGAGCCGGTAACGGCGTCCGGTGCGGTGTACGCCGGTCCACCGACTGGCGAGTGCGTGTCCTCGTCCAGCCGCCGCAAGATCGTGGTGGCCTGATCCTGCTCGGGTCCGCTCAGCGCTTGGTGGGCGGCGGCGGCCAGTTCGCCGGCGCTGCGGTAGCGCTCCACCGGATTCTTGGCCATGCCTTTGGCGATCACCGCGTCGAATGCCTGCGGCACCTGCCCGGGCCGCAATCTGCTGGGCTGCGGGGCGGGCTGGGT
Organism: Mycobacterium gastri; assembly: GCF_002102175.1. Lineage (GTDB taxonomy): Bacteria > Actinomycetota > Actinomycetes > Mycobacteriales > Mycobacteriaceae > Mycobacterium > Mycobacterium gastri. Next base: position 15,506 of record NZ_LQOX01000049.1, read on the forward strand.
CAGATGCGCGCCGACGGCCCGTTCGATGCTGTCCGTGGGATACGGAGGTGACCCGGTCAAGCACTCGTTGAGCACACAGGCCAGCGAATAGATGTCGGCGAGATAGGTGACCTCGTCGCCGGTGAACCGCTCCGGAGCCATGTAGCTGTAGGTACCCATCGCGATCCCGGCCCGGGTCAGCCCCGGATCGGTGGCTGCACGCGCGATGCCGAAGTCCACGAGATAGGCGAAGTCGTTGCCGGTGATCAGGATGTTCTCCGGTTTGACGTCGCGGTGCGTCACCCCGGTGGTGTGGGCGGCGTCCAGCGCGGCGGCGATCTGGCGCACGATGGCCACCGCGCGTGCCGGACTCATCGGCCCGGACCGCTTCAACAGCGTGGCCAGGTCGGTGCCGTCGACCAGCCGCATCTCCAGGAACAGCTTGCCGTCGATCTCGCCGTAGTCGTGGATGGGCACCACGTGCGGCTCGGTCAGCCGTCCCGCGGCGTCCGCTTCGCGTTGCATCCGGGCACGAAACACCGGGTCGCCGGAGAATTCCGGCGAGATCAGCTTCAGGGCCACCACCCGGCGCTTACGGGTGTCCTCGGCCTCGTAGACCTCGCCCATCCCGCCGCGGCCCAGCAATCGCCTCAGCTCGTAGGGCCCGAACCGCTCCCCCGCCCGCGCATCGGTCACGGCCGAGCTCCCTTCACCGGATCACGAGATCGCATTGACCGCCTTCGCCAGCTTTGCCTGAAACGAGCTCGGCAGCGGAATGGATCCATACTGCTCCAGGCCGTCCTGACCCGGGCCGATCGCGGCCTGCATAAACGCCCTCACCGCCTTGCCCGTCGCCGCATCCGGGTATTTGGAGCACACGATCTCATAGGTCGCCAGCACGATCGGGTAGGCGCCGGACTGCGTCGGCTGGTAGAACGACGACGTATCCAGCACCAGGTCGTTGCCCTGCCCCTGGAAGCGCGCCCCGGCGATCGTCTTGCCGACGGAGTCGGTTGTGATCAGCACCGGGTCCGGGCCTGCCGAGGTGATGATGCCGGCCATGTGCAGCTGCTTGCCCACGGCGAATGACCACTCGTTGTAGGTGATCGACCCGTCGGTCGTCTCCAGCAGTGCCGACGTGCCGTTGTTGCCCGCGGCGCCGTCACCGACACCTCCGTGGAACGTCTCGCCGACGCCCTTGCCCCAGGCGCCGTCGGACGCACCGTCCAGATACTTCTGGAAGTTGGCCGTGGTCCCCGATTTGTCGCTGCGGAAGATGACGTGGATGGGCGTCGGCGGCAGATTGGTGTCGGAGTTGAGGGCCTTGATCGCGGGGTCATCCCATCGGGTGATGGTGCCGTTGAAGATCTTTGCGGTCGTCGGCCCGTCGAGATTCAGCCTGCTCACTCCGTTGACGTTGTAGGTCACCGCGATCGGGCCGAACACCGTCGGCAGATCCCACGCCGGCGAACCGCACCGGGCCGCGGCCCGGTCGGGCTGACCGGTCGACGGGTCCAACGGCACGTCGGAACCGGCGAGATCGGTCCGGTTGTTGACGAACTCCTCCACCCCGGCCCCGGAGCCGTTTGCGTTGTAGTCCAGCGTGTAACCGGGGCAGGCCCGAATGTAGGCGTAGACGAATTGCTCGATCGCATTCTGTTGCGCGGTGGAACCGGCGTCTTGGAGTTCCTTTTTTCCGCCGCAGTCGATCTTCGTGGCGCCGGTGTCGCTATGACCGCCGCATGCCGAGAAGACCAGCGCGGCCGCGGTCAGCACGCTCGCCAGAGCGCCGGGGCCACCAGGTCGGTTGGACGTCACGGAACTCCTCTATACCCACGTCGCCACAGGTCGCGAGCCGAGCCGGAACCACTCCTGCGAAACGTATGAACTGGTGAATAGGTAAACCTTCGCCGGTAAGCGGAAGGGTGACAAGGGGCATTCCGGAAAGGTCAGCGCAGCAACGCCCGTGACATCACCACGCGCTGGATCTGGTTGGTGCCCTCGTAGATCTGGGTGATCTTGGCGTCGCGCATCATTCGCTCGACCGGGAAGTCGACGGTGTAGCCGGCGCCGCCGAACAACTGGACCGCGTCGGTGGTGACCTCCATGGCGACGTCGGAGGCGAAGCATTTCGACGCCGCGGAAATAAAGCCCAGGTTCTGCTCACCGCGCTCGGCGCGTGCGGCAGCGGTGTAGACCATCAACCGGGCCGCCTCAACCTTCATCGCCATGTCGGCGAGCATGAATTGCACGGCCTGGAAGGTGCTGATCGACTCGCCGAACTGCTTGCGGTCCTTGGTGTAGGCGATGGCGGCGTCCAGCGCACCCTGGGCGATGCCCACGGCCTGGGCGCCGATGGTCGGGCGGGTGTGGTCCAGCGTGGCCAGCGCCGTCTTGAAACCGCTGCCCGGCTCGCCGATGATCCGGTCTCCCGGGATGCGGCAGTTCTCGAAGTACAGCTCGGTCGTGGGCGAACCCTTGATTCCGAGCTTGCGTTCCTTGGGACCGACGGTGAAGCCTTCGTCGTCCTTGTGCACCATGAACGCGGAGATGCCGTTGGCGCCCTTGTCGGGGTCGGTCACCGCCATCACCGTGTACCACGACGATTTGCCGCCGTTGGTGATCCAGCACTTGGCGCCGTTGAGAATCCAGTCGTGGCCGTCGGCCTTGGCGCGGGTGCGCATCGAGGCCGCGTCGCTGCCGGCCTCGCGCTCACTCAAGGCGTAGGAGGCCATCGCCGCGCCGTCCGCGACTTGCGGTAACACCTGCTTCTTCAACTCCTCGGAGCCGCGCAGGATCAGGCCCATGGTGCCCAGTTTGTTGACGGCGGGAATCAGCGATGCCGACGCGTCGACGCGGGCGACCTCCTCGATGACGATGCAGGCCGCCACCGAGTCGGCTCCCTGGCCGCCGTACTCCTCGGGCACGTGCACCGCGTTGAAGCCGGAGGCGTTGAGCGCATCCAGCGCCTCCTGCGGGAACCGGGAATTCTCGTCCACGTCCGCGGCGTGAGGAGCGATTTCCTTTTCCGCCAGCGCGCGAATCGCTGCCCGCAACTCCTGGTGCTCTTCGGGCAGCTGGAACACATCGAACGACGGATTTCCCGCCCAACCAGCCATCACGGCCTCCTTCTAGTCGCGGGTTAACTTACCCGCACGTTTCTGCAGTTCCGCATCCTTGGCCCGCACGGTCTCGGCCAGCCGGTCCTGGAATGCGATGATTCGCGCCCGCAACTGCAGGTCAGACGACCCCAGCATCCGCACCGCCAGCAGGCCGGCGTTGCGGGCCCCGCCGATGGACACCGTAGCCACCGGCACCCCGGCGGGCATCTGCACGATCGACAGCAGCGAGTCCAGGCCGTCGAGCCGGGCCAGCGGCACCGGCACCCCGATCACCGGCAGCGGCGTGGCGGAGGCGACCATACCGGGAAGGTGGGCGGCGCCGCCAGCGCCGGCGATGATGATCTCGATGCCGCGGTCGGCAGCACCGCGCGCATAGTCGAACATCACCGCCGGGGTGCGATGCGCCGACACCACCCGCACCTCGGTCGGGACGTCGAATTCGGCCAGCGCAGCGGCGGCATCAGCCATCACTGACCAGTCGCTGTCGCTGCCCATGATCACCGCGACCCGGGGCTGTTCGGTCATGCGGATCCCATCCGTCGCTCTCCCCCGCGAAGCGGGAGGTGGCCCCCACCTCATCGCACTTTCCTCTTTGCATCGTCGCCGGCGGCATGGTGATCCCATCCGTCAGTCCACTGTGCATGTGACAACCAATGCGCGGCAAGCTCGGCGCGTTCCCGCAGCTTTTGCAGGTCAGTGGGGTCGGCACCGAGGAAGTTGAGGTGCCCCACCTTACGGCCGGGCCGCTCGGCCTTGCCGTACAGGTGCACCTTGGAGTCGGGCATCCGCGCGAACAGGTGGTGCAGTCGCTCGTCGAGCGACATTGCCGGCGGGCGAGCGGCGCCGAGCACGTTGGCCATCACCGTCACCGGGACGATCGCGTCGGTGTCGCCGAGCGGATAGTCGAGCACCGCGCGCAGATGCTGCTCGAACTGACTGGTGCGCGACCCGTCCATGGTCCAGTGCCCGGAGTTGTGCGGCCGCATCGCGAGCTCGTTGACCAGCAGCGTGCCGTCGGTCGCCTCGAAGAGCTCGACGGCGAGCACCCCCACCACACCCAGTTCGGCGGCCAGCCGCAACGCCAGCTGCTGCGCGGCCGCGGCCGAGTCGCCGGTCAACCCCGGCGCGGGCGCGATCACCTGCACGCAGATGCCGTGGCGTTGCACCGTCTGGACCACCGGCCAGGCCGCGCCCTGGCCCAACGGTGAGCGCGCCACCAGCGCCGACAGTTCCCGTCGCAGCGCCAACCGCTCCTCGACGAGCACCGCAGCGCCGTTGGTCAGGTAGTCGCGCGCGATGTCGCGGGCATCGGCGAGATCGCGCGCCATGCGCACGCCCCGGCCGTCGTAGCCACCGCGAACGGCCTTGACCACCAGCGGTGCGTCCACCTGCCCGGCGAACGCGTCCAACGCGTCGAGGTCATCCAGCCGCTCGATGCCGGTGTAGCGCGGCACCGGGGCGCCCAGGGCCGCCAATTTCTCCCGCATCACGAGCTTGTCTTGGGCGTGCAACAGGGCCTGCGGCGGGGGCGCCACGTTGACGCCTTCGGCGACCAGCTTTTCCAGCAGCTCGGTCGGGACCTGTTCGTGGTCAAAGGTGAGCACGTGAGCCCCGGCCGCGACCCGGCGCAGGTCGTCGATGTCGGTGTGCGAGCCGATCACCACATCGGGAGTCACCTGTGCCGCCGACTCATCGGCCGAGGTGGCCAAGATGCGCAGGTTCTGACCCAGCGCGATGGCGGCCTGGTGGGTCATCCGGGCAAGCTGACCGCCGCCGACCATGGCGACCAGCGGGGCGCCTAAGGGCGCGGCGAGCGGGCTGCGGGAACTCGGCACGGCCATCATGGTGTCATGGCCCGCGACCGGCGTGTTTGACGGCCGCAGTACCAGATCGTTATGTACCATTTTGCGTCGATTTCGCGTCGATCCGTACACTGACGTGTTGTGTCCTTTGCCGATGCCACGATTGCGCGCCTTCCTGGGGTGGTTCAGCCCTATGCGCTGCGCCACCACGAGCTGATCAAATTCGCCATCGTCGGCGGCACCACATTCATCATCGACTCGGCAATTTTCTACACGCTGAAGCTGACGATTCTCGAGCCCAAGCCGGTAACGGCCAAGGTGATCGCCGGGATCGTCGCTGTCATCGCGTCCTACGTGCTGAACCGGGAATGGAGCTTCCGCGACCGCGGCGGCCGCGAACGCCACCACGAGGCGCTGCTGTTCTTCGCGTTCAGCGGCGTCGGGGTGCTGCTGAGCATGGCTCCGCTGTGGGTCTCCAGCTATGTCCTGCAGCTGCGGGTGCCAACGGTGTCGTTGACGGTGGAAAACATCGCCGACTTCGTCTCGGCCTACATCATCGGCAATCTGCTGCAGATGGCGTTCCGGTTCTGGGCGTTCCGGCGTTGGGTGTTCCCGGACGAATTCGCGCGCAACCCGGACAAGGCGCTGGAATCGGCGCTCACCGCCGGTGGAATCGCCGAGGTCTTGGAGGACACCCTCGAGGGCGGCAACGTCACCCTGCTGCGCGCTTGGCGCAGCAAGAGGAGCCGGACCGGCCGGTTGGCTCAGCTGGGTGCTTCCTCCGAGCCCAGGGTGTCGAAAACTTCGTGATACAGCAGCGCGTGCACTTCACGCAGGCGCGGAATGTCGGGGAATTCCAGCGGATCGTGTGACGCCGACTCGATGATCAGCGTCCCGGTGCGAAACATCCGTTCGGTAATCCGGTCACGAAACTCCACACTGTTGATCCGCGCCAACGGGATGTCGATACCGGTTCGGGTCAGCACGCCATGCCGAAACATCACCCGCCGGTTGGTGACGACGAAATGCGTGGTCAGCCAGCTCAGGAACGGCCACAGCGTGCCCCAGCCGACGATCACCAGCCAGATGCCCCAGATGACGCCGTGCAGGATGTTCTTGGTGAGCTGCGGCCACTGTGTCGAGTTGACGAACCCCGAACCCAGCGCGCCCAGCCCGCTGACCAGGATCAGCACCACCACCGGCCAAATCAGCCGTTTCCAGTGCGGGTGGCGATGCAGGACCACCTGCTCACCGGCGGCCATGGCGTTGTCCGGATACCTCATGGTGGCGACCTTAACTAACGCAGATGCACCACGTCACCGGCTGACACCAGCACGGGGTCACCCTCGGTGTCGACACAGAGCCGACCCTGGTCGTCGATGTCGCGCGCGACGCCGACGACGTCGTTGCCCCCGGGCAGCTGCACCCGCACCCGCGAACCGATGGTCAGGCTGTTGGCCCGGTAGTCGGCTGCCAACCGCGCGTCGGCGGCCTGCCACTGGGCGATCCTTGCCGCGAGGTCTCGTAACAGCAGGCGGATGAGCTGGTCCCGGTCGAGCGCCGGCACGCCGAGGTCCAACAGCGAAGTCGCTCCCGGGGCGGCGGCCTCCGCGGCGGATTGCGTGACGTTGAGCCCTAGGCCGATCACCGCGAACGGCTGCGCGACCTCGGCCAGGATGCCCGCCAGCTTGCCCATGGCTGCGGCAGATCCGGCCAGCACGTCGTTGGGCCACTTCAGGTGTGCTTCAATCCCGCCGGACTCGATCAGCGGGGCGACCGCGTCGATGACCGCCAGCCCTGTGGCCAGCGACAGCCAACCCCACGCGGCGGTCGCGACGCCGTCAATACGCACCCCGACGGACATGGTGATCTGCGCGCGCGGCGCGCCCGACCAGCCCCGGCCATGGCGTCCCCGCCCGGCGGTCTGATGTTCGGCGATCAACACCGCCCTGTCGATATCGACTCCGGAGGCCGCGCGCGCCAGCAGATCGGCGTTGGTGGAGCCGGTCTGCTCCACGACGTCGAGTTGGCGCCAACCAGAGCCGATCGCCGCGGCACGCAAGGCGGCGGCGTCTAGTGGCACCCTGAGTTGTTCGCGGTCCATCACCGCCCAGCCTAGAGACCCTTATGTGCGAGCCACAATTGTCACATCAGCCCCGCGCGAAGCACCATAATGCGAGTCGCAAAAGCGCTAGCGCCTGCGCTATCACTTTCCACACGATCGACCCGGATCACCGTCATTGTGCCGGCTCCCCGTGCACGCCGACGCTCGTCTGCGCCATCCGAGCAGCTCATCCGGTGTTCCACCGACTCTTAGCCGGGCGTCGGACCGGGCGCCGAGGAGCCTGCCGATACCATCGACTCCCATGACGAGCGTTACCGACCATACTGCCGAGCCCGCCGCCGAGCACACCATCGACATCCACACCACCGCGGGCAAGCTCGCGGAGCTGCACAAGCGTCGCGCAGAGTCCCTGCATCCGGTCGGTGAGACGGCCATCGAGAAGGTCCATGCCAAGGGCAAGCTGACGGCCCGGGAGCGCATCTACGCCCTCCTGGACGAGGACTCGTTCGTCGAGCTGGACGCGCTGGCCCGACACCGCAGCACCAACTTCGGCCTGGAGAACAACCGTCCGCTGGGTGACGGGGTGGTCACCGGCTACGGCACCATCGACGGCCGCGACGTCTGCATCTTCAGCCAGGACGCCACCGTGTTCGGCGGCAGCCTGGGCGAGGTGTACGGCGAGAAGATCGTCAAGGTGCAGGAACTGGCGGTCAAGACCGGCCGTCCGTTGATCGGCATCAACGACGGTGCCGGCGCGCGCATTCAGGAAGGCGTCGTCTCGCTGGGCCTCTACAGCCGGATTTTCCGCAACAACATCCTGGCCTCGGGCGTCATCCCGCAGATCTCGCTGATCATGGGCGCCGCCGCCGGCGGGCACGTGTACTCCCCCGCGCTGACCGACTTCGTGATCATGGTGGACCAGACCAGCCAGATGTTCATCACCGGACCCGATGTCATCAAGACCGTCACCGGCGAGGACGTCACCATGGAGGAACTCGGCGGTGGCCACACCCACATGGTCAAATCCGGCACCGCGCACTATGTCGCGTCCGGCGAACACGACGCGTTCGACTACGTTCGCGAGCTGCTGAGCTACCTGCCGCCCAACAACTTCACCGACCCGCCGCGCTACCAGACGGAGGCCCCGGCAGGGCCGGTAGAAGACAACCTCACCGACGAGGACCTCGAGCTGGACACGCTGATCCCCGACTCCCCGAACCAGCCCTACGACATGCACGAGGTCGTCACTCGCATCCTCGACGAGGACGAGTTCCTGGAGATCCAGGCCGGCTACGCGCAGAACATCATCGTCGGGTTCGGGCGCATCGAGGGCCGGCCGGTGGGCATCGTCGCCAACCAGCCCACCCAGTTCGCCGGCTGCCTGGACATCAACGCCTCGGAGAAGGCGGCCCGCTTCGTGCGGACCTGCGACTGCTTCAACATCCCCATCGTGATGTTCGTCGACGTTCCGGGCTTCTTGCCCGGCACCGACCAGGAATACAACGGCATCATCCGCCGCGGCGCCAAGCTGCTCTACGCCTACGGCGAGGCGACCGTCCCGAAGATCACCGTCATCACCCGCAAGGCCTACGGCGGCGCGTACTGCGTGATGGGCTCCAAAGACATGGGCTGCGACGTCAACCTGGCCTGGCCGACCGCGCAGATCGCGGTGATGGGCGCTTCCGGCGCCGTCGGCTTCGTCTACCGCCAGCAGCTTGTCGAGGCCGCCAAGAATGGCGAGGACGTTGACGCGCTGCGGCTACAACTGCAGCAGGAATACGAGGACACGTTGGTCAACCCGTATATTGCCGCTGAGCGCGGGTACGTCGACGCGGTGATCCCGCCGTCGTACACCCGCGGCTACGTCGGTACGGCGCTGCGGCTGCTGGAACGCAAGATCGCGCAGCAGCCGCCGAAGAAGCACGGGAACATTCCCCTGTGAGTCGAGTGAGCGGAGCGAGCGCAGCGAGCGACGGGAACGAGACGAACAATCAGACCACCGTGAGTCGAGTGAGCGGAGCGAGCGCAGCGAGCGACGGGAACGAGACGAACAATCAAGCCACCGTGAGTCGAGTGAGCGGAGCGAGCGCAATGAATGAGCGCAACGAGACGAGCGAAACCAGCACCACCGACCGCGCACCTCACCCGCACGAACCCCACATCGAGATCGTCAAAGGCCACCCCACCGATCAGGAGTTGGCGGCACTGATCGCCGTGCTGGGCAGCGTCAGCAGTGCGCCGCCGGCACCGGAAACGGAGCCCACTCGATGGGGCTTGCCGGTCGACAAACTGCGGTTCCCCGTCTTCAGCTGGCAACGGATCACGCTGCAGGAAATGCTGCACATGCGTCGATGACCCGGTTGGTGCTCGGGTCCGCATCCCCCGGCCGGCTCAAGGTGCTTCGCCAGGCCGGCGTCGAGCCGCTAGTCGTGGTCTCCGATGTCGACGAGGATGCGATCACCACCACGTTGGGCCCAGATCTCGCACCCGGCGCCGCGGTGCGTGCACTGGCCCGAGCCAAGGCCGAGCAGGTCGCTGGGGCTGTGGACCGCTCGCTCGCAAGCGATTGCGTTGTCGTGGGCTGTGATTCGATGCTGCAGCTGGATGGCAAGTTATGCGGCAAGCCCCAATCTGTCGCCAGCGCGCGGCAACAATGGCAGTCAATGGCCGGACGCGCCGGACAACTTTATACCGGCCACTGCGTTATCCGCCTGCAAGGCAACAAAATTACTCACAATATCGGTGAAACAGCAATCACCACAGTGCATTTCGGGAATCCCTCACGCGAGGACCTTGAAGCCTACCTGGCAAGCGGCGAGCCGCAATGGGTCGCGGGCGGCTTCACCCTCGACGGCCTGGGCGGTTGGTTTGTCGACCGGATCGAGGGCGATCCGTCAAATGTGATCGGTGTGAGCTTGCCATTACTGCGCTCACTGTTGCCGCGGGTTGGGCTGTCGGTCGCCACATTATGGGCGGCCAATCCGCCTTCCTGAGGCGTGGGCATCCGCCGAGACGTCGGCATTGCCTTGCTATTGCATACTGCAACTTTTGCATGCACCATTACTTGCCATCGGCGACTATAGACCTAGTTGCGCGGGCGCTGCTGGCGTCAGCGCGCGCCAGGGTGCGCCTTGTCGAGTGAATCTTGCGAACGATGGCTTAGGGAGATCGGGTGCGTGTAGGCCGCTCAACGATGACAAGCTACCAATGATGGTTTGCTGATGATGGAAACGGCATAGCCGGTGGCTCAATCTCGCCTAGCGGAAACTGATCCGCCTAAGGTGCCTGAGCAAACCGTTCTGGACGGCTGGAGCAACCGCGCCGCGTTGACGTGTCCCGTATCCCAGTCGTCATCGATCCCGCAGTTGTTTGCTGCGCAGGTAGCGCGCACGCCGGGGGGGCCGGCGTTGACGTGTAACGGTGTCACGTTGAGCTACCG
>NZ_LQOX01000050.1 GCF_002102175.1 Mycobacterium gastri
CAACATCATCACACGCCACACCGCGCACAGCCGTCAGACACGACCAACAATGGACAGGTTATTCAGCGCGTTCCTAGAATGGCCGCATCATGACCGCACCGGGGGCTGCTAGCCCAGATACCCCGATCGCGGGGCTCGTCGAATTGGCGCTGGCCGCGCCAACCTTCCAACAGCTGATTGCGCGCGCCTCCGATCGACCCGACGAATTAACGCTGGTAGGGCCGGCCAGTGCGCGCCTGTTCGTCGCCAGCGCGCTGGCGCGGCAGGGTCCGTTGCTGGTGGTCACCGCCACCGGCCGCGACGCCGACGACCTGGCCGCGGAACTACAGGGTGTTTTCGGTGGCGCGGTCGCGGTGTTTCCGTCGTGGGAAACGCTGCCGCATGAGCGGCTCTCACCGGGTGTCGACACCGTCGGTGCTCGCCTGCTGGTGCTGCGCCGGCTGGCCCATCCCGACGATGCCAGGCTGGGACCGCCGTTGCGGGTCGTGGTGACCGCGGTGCGCTCACTGCTGCAGCCGATGACCCCGCAGCTGGGGCGGCAGGAACCGGTCGCCTTGCGGGTAGGGCAGGAGATCGGCTTCGACGACCTGATCGCCCGGTTGGTCGAATTGGCCTACACCCGGGTGGACATGGTTGGCCGGCGCGGCGAGTTCGCCGTGCGGGGCGGGATCCTCGACATCTTCGCCCCGACCGCCGAGCATCCGGTGCGCGTCGAATTCTGGGGCGACGAGATCACCGAAATGCGGATGTTCTCGGTCGCCGATCAGCGCTCTATTCCAGAGATCGAGGTCGACACGCTGGTGGCGGTCGCCTGCCGTGAGCTATTGCTGACCGATGATGTGCGGGCGCGGGCCGCCGAATTGGCCGCGCAGCACCCGGCCGCCGAGAATGCGGTGACCGGCAGCGTCTCCGACATGCTGGCCAAGCTGGCCGAGGGCATCCCGGTCGACGGGATGGAGGCACTGCTGCCGGTGCTGCATCCCATGGAAGATGGGGCAGACGGGGCAAATGCTGCCCATGCGTTGCTGACCGACCAGCTGGCCGAGGGCACCCCGGTGTTGCTGTGCGACCCGGAGAAAATCCGGACCCGGGCGGCCGACCTGATCAAGACGGGGCGGGAATTCCTGGAGGCGGCGTGGTCGGTGGCCGCGCTTGGCACCGGTCCGGAAAATCACGCCCCCGTCGACGTCGAGCAGCTCGGAGGCTCGGGTTTCGCCGAGTTGGACGACGTGCGCGCTGCGACAGCCAAGTCCGGTCACCCGTGGTGGACGCTGAGCCAGCTGTCGGACGAGTCCGCGACGGAACTCGACGTCCGGCCCTCGCCGTCGGCCCGGGGCCATCAGCACGACATCGATGAGATTTTCGCGATGCTGCGCGCCCACGTCAGCACCGGCGGCTACGCCGCGGTCGTCGCGCCCGGCACCGGGACCGCGCACCGGGTCGTCGAGCGGCTGGCCGAGTCCGACACGCCCGCCGCCATGCTGGACTGCGGCGCGACACCCAAGGCGGGCGTCGTCGGCGTCCTGAAGGGGCCGCTGCACGACGGTGTCGTCATTCCCGGCGCCAACCTGGTGGTCATCACCGAGACCGACCTGACCGGCAGCCGGGTCAGCGCCGCCGAGGGCAAGCGGTTGGCCGCCAAGCGGCGTAACACCGTGGACCCGCTGGCGCTGACGGCCGGCGACCTGGTGGTGCACGATCAGCACGGCATCGGCCGGTTCGTCGAGATGGTGGAACGCACGGTCGGCGGCGCCCGCCGCGAGTACCTAGTGCTGGAGTACGCCTCCAGCAAGAGGGGCGGCGGTTCCGACAAGCTGTACGTCCCGATGGACTCCCTGGACCAGCTGTCGCGGTATGTCGGCGGGCAGGCGCCGGCGCTGAGCCGGCTGGGCGGCAGTGACTGGGCCAACACCAAGACGAAGGCGCGACGCGCGGTGCGTGAGATCGCCGGCGAGCTGGTCTCGCTGTACGCCAAACGGCAGTCCAGCCCCGGACATGCGTTCGCGCCGGACACGCCGTGGCAGGCCGAGATGGAGGACGCGTTCGGTTTCACCGAGACCGTCGACCAGCTCACCGCGATCCAAGAGGTCAAGGCCGACATGGAAAAGCCGATCCCGATGGACCGGGTGATCTGCGGCGACGTCGGCTACGGCAAAACCGAGATCGCGGTGCGGGCGGCATTCAAGGCCGTCCAAGACGGTAAGCAGGTGGCGGTGCTGGTGCCTACCACGCTGCTGGCCGACCAGCATCTTCAGACCTTCGCGCAGCGAATGTCCGGATTCCCGGTGACCGTCAAGGGCTTGTCGCGGTTCACCGATGCCGCCGAGTCGCGCACGGTGATCGAGGGCCTGGCCGATGGGTCGGTGGACATCGTGATCGGCACCCATCGGCTGCTGCAGACCGGGGTGCGCTGGAAGGATCTGGGCCTGGTGGTGGTCGACGAGGAGCAGCGGTTCGGCGTCGAGCACAAGGAGCACATCAAGTCGCTGCGCACCCACGTCGACGTGCTGACCATGAGCGCCACCCCGATCCCGCGCACGCTGGAGATGAGTCTGGCCGGGATCCGCGAGATGTCGACCATCCTGACCCCGCCCGAAGAGCGCTATCCGGTGCTGACCTACGTCGGCCAGCACGACGACAAGCAGATTGCGGCGGCGTTGCGGCGGGAACTGCTGCGCGACGGGCAGGCCTTCTACGTGCACAACCGGGTCAGCTCCATCGACCGGGCCGCGGCTCATGTCCGCGAGCTGGTGCCCGAGGCGCGGGTGGTGGTCGCGCACGGGCAAATGCCCGAAGAGCTGCTGGAACGCACCGTGCAGGGCTTCTGGAACCGTGAATACGACATCCTGGTGTGCACGACGATCGTGGAGACCGGCCTGGACATCTCCAACGCCAACACGCTCATCGTCGAGCGCGCCGATACCTTCGGGCTGGCCCAGCTGCATCAGCTGCGGGGCCGGGTGGGCCGCAGCCGCGAACGCGGCTATGCCTACTTCCTCTATCCGCAGCAGGCGCCGCTGACCGAGACGGCCTACGACCGGTTGGCGACCATCGCGCAGAACAACGAGCTGGGCGCGGGGATGTCGGTGGCATTGAAGGACCTCGAGATCCGCGGGGCCGGCAACGTGTTGGGTGTCGAGCAGTCCGGGCATGTCGCCGGGGTCGGGTTCGACCTGTACGTGCGGTTGGTCGGTGAGGCCGTTGAAGCATACCGAGCGGCGGCCGATGGCCAGACGGTAACCACTGCCGAGGAGCCCAAGGACGTGCGCATCGACTTGCCGGTCGATGCGCATCTGCCGCCGGACTACATCGCCAGCGACCGCCTGCGTTTGGAGGCCTATCGGAGGATTGCCGCCGCGTGTGACGACGCGGCCGTCGCTTCTGTCGTAGAAGAGCTCAACGACCGCTACGGGCCGCTACCCGAACCCGCCCGGCGGCTGGTGGCGGTGGCGCGGCTGCGGTTGCTGTGTCGCGGTTCCGGCATCACCGAAGTGTCGGCGCCGTCGGCGGCGACGGTGCGACTGTCGCCGCTGAACCTGCTGGACTCCGCGCAGGTTCGGCTCAAGCGGATGTACCCGGGGGCGCACTACCGGGCGACCACGGCTACCGTGCAGGTCCCCATCCCACGTGCCGGCGGGGTCGGCGCGCCGCGTATCCGAGATGTCGCATTGGTGCAGATGGTGGCCGACCTGGTGACGGCGCTGGCAGGCACACCGCAGAAAGATATTGGTATAACGAGTCCGTCCGGCGACGATACGGGCCGCCCCGTGTCGAGTAAGGAGCGACGAGCGCGATGATTGTCGTCCTGGTCGACCCGCGCCGCCCGTCGCTGGTGCCGGTCGAAGCCATCGAGTTGCTGGGCGGCCCGGTGCAATACACCGAGGAGATGCCGGTCGCGGTGCCCTGGTCGCTGCCCGACGCGCACCCGGTGCACATGGGAGACGACGCACCGGTGTTGTTGTCGTCGGACCCCAACCATCCGGCCGTAGTGGCACGACTGGCCGGCGGAGCGCGGCTGATTTCGGTAGTAGATCGCCAGCGCGGGGAACGACTGCTCGACGCCGTGGCCATGATGGACAGACTTCGCAGCGACGGACCGTGGGAAAGCGAGCAGACCCACAACTCGTTGCGCCGCTACCTGTTGGAGGAGACCTACGAGCTGCTCGACGCGGTGCACAGCGGCGATGTGAACCAGCTGCGCGAGGAACTCGGCGACTTGTTGCTGCAGGTGCTTTTTCATGCCCGCATCGCCGAAGACGCGGCGCTGCTTCCGTTCACCATCGACGACGTCGCCGACACGCTGATCCGCAAGCTGACCAATCGTGCACCAGGAGTCCTTGCCGGACAAGAGGTTTCGATTCAGGAGCAGATGAGTCAGTGGGAAGAACGCAAATCGGCCGAAAAATCCCGGAACTCCGTTTTGGACGAGGTCCATACCGGTCAACCGGCATTAGCCTTGGCGCAGAAGGTTATTCAGCGTGTCACCAATGCGGGTCTACCTGCGCGGCTGATCCCATCCGGCATCACCTCGATCTCCGTTTCGGCCGAGGTTGATGCGGAAAACTCTTTGCGTGCAGCTATTTTGGACTTCATCGACAAGGTTCACAGCGCCGAGAATGCGATTGCGGCCGCGCGCCGTGGCGACAGCGTTGCCGAAGAACTCGACGTGACGCCCCTCGGCACGATCACCGCCGAAGAGTGGCTGATCCACTGGCCATCGGGTGCCTCGCAGGCCGATGCGGCACCAGCCGCGCTGACGTTCGACGAGCCGGACGATTCGGCCTTCGAACCCGTCGAACTGCCCGGCCCGACGGACAATGTGCTGGAAACCAGCCCCGAAACCGACCCGGCGGCGGGTAAGGAATCCCGCGGCGGCCCGAAGAAACGCAAAGGCAGGCGGTAAGAGCCCGGCCACGGCAAGCGATCATCCCGAAGTTTGCGACAGATGCGTTTGCTGCCAACAGCAACGGGAACAGCGATAGCCAAATGCGCTCACAGCTAACCGATATCTACGTCATAGCAACGGTATGCCGGTGTGCTGAGCCGCAAATGAAAAGGGGCACGATCGCAACCCGTGGGACGATGATCATGACCAAATCGGTAGCAGACCGGAAGAGGACATAAGGGAAGCGGCAGCCAGGGCCCGAGCGGAGCCCGGGAGGAGCCCAGGAGGAGCCAAGAAGGAGCAGTGTGACGCCGAGACGCTGGTTGCGCGCGGTCGCCGTGATAGGGGCGACCGCGATGCTGTTGGCGTCCAGTTGCACCTGGCAGCTCAGCTTGTTCATTCCCGAAGGTGTGCCGCCGCCGCCGGGTGATCCCGTCCCGCCGGTGAACACCTATGCCAGCGGCCGGCCCGCCGATCAGTTGCGCGAGTGGGCCGAGCAACGAGCTCCCGCGCTGGAGATGCCGGTCATCGCTCTCGAGGCCTACGCCTACGCCGCGCGCGTCGCGCAGGTCGAGAACCCCAAGTGCCATATCGCGTGGACCACGCTGGCGGGTATCGGGCAGGTGGAGAGTCATAACGGCACCTATCACGGCGCGACCATAGCGCCCAACGGGGACGTGACTCCGCCCATTCGCGGCGTTCGCCTCGACGGCACCGGCGGCACGCTGCGCATCGTGGACAGCGACCACGGGACCGTCGACGGTGCTTCGGACGGAGACGGGGTGCAGCGCGCGATGGGGCCGATGCAGTTCATCGCCGAAACGTGGCGACTCTATGGGGTCGACGCCAACAACGACGGCATCGTCAGCCCCGACAACATCGACGATGCCGCACTGTCGGCGGCGGGTTACTTGTGCTGGCGCGGAAAGGATCTCGCGACTCCGCGCGGCTGGATCACCGCGTTGCGTGCCTACAACAACTCCGGTGTTTACGCCCGGGCGGTGCGGGACTGGGCGACCGCTTACGCGGCGGGTCACCCGCTGTAGCAGGATAAAGCGCCGAGCCAGGCTTTACGCTAAAGGGCGGTCCGGGACCATAAGAGAACCGAAGCGCAAAGGAGAATCCAGTGCCGATTATCGAGCAGGTCGGGGCCCGCGAGATTCTGGATTCCCGCGGCAACCCGACGGTCGAGGTCGAAGTGGCTCTGATGGACGGCACTTTCGCCCGCGCCGCGGTGCCATCGGGCGCATCGACGGGCGAGCACGAGGCCGTCGAACTGCGCGACGGCGGCGACCGCTACGGCGGCAAGGGGGTCAAGAAGGCAGTCCAAGCCGTGCTCGATGAAATCGGCCCCGCCGTCATCGGCCTCAACGCCGACGACCAGCGGCTGGTCGACCAGGCGCTGGTCGACCTGGACGGCACGCCCGACAAGTCCCGACTGGGCGGCAACGCGATCCTGGGTGTCTCGCTGGCGGTCGCCAAGGCCGCCGCCGAATCGGCGGAATTGCCGTTGTTCCGCTACATAGGCGGCCCCAACGCCCACATCCTGCCGGTGCCCATGATGAACATTCTCAACGGCGGCGCACACGCCGATACCGCCGTCGACATCCAGGAGTTCATGGTGGCCCCGATCGGCGCGCCGAGCTTCGCCGAGGCGCTGCGCTGGGGTGCCGAGGTGTACCACGCGCTCAAGTCGGTGCTGAAGAGGGAGGGGCTGTCCACCGGTCTGGGCGACGAAGGCGGTTTTGCCCCCGACGTGGCCGGCACCGCCGCGGCGCTGGATCTGATCAGCAGGGCCATCGAGTCGGCGGGTTTTCAGCTCGGCTCGGACGTGGCACTGGCGCTCGACGCCGCCGCCACCGAGTTCTACACCGACGGCACCGGCTACTCCTTCGAGGGTTCGATCCGCACCGCCGAGCAGATGGCCGAGTTCTACGCCGGACTGTTGGCTTCCTACCCCCTGGTGTCCATCGAAGACCCACTGTCCGAAGACGACTGGGACGGCTGGGCCGCGCTGACGGCGTCGATCGGCGAGCGGGTACAGATCGTCGGCGACGACATCTTCGTCACCAATCCGGAGCGACTCGAAGAGGGCATCGAACGCGGCGTGGCAAACGCGTTGCTGGTCAAGGTGAATCAAATCGGCACGCTGACCGAGACACTCGACGCGGTGGCGCTGGCTCACCACAGCGGATACCGCACGATGATGAGCCACCGCAGCGGCGAGACCGAGGACACCATGATCGCCGACCTGGCGGTGGCCGTCGGCAGCGGACAGATCAAGACGGGCGCACCGGCCCGCAGTGAACGCGTCGCCAAATACAACCAGCTGTTGCGCATCGAAGACACACTCGGCGACGCCGCCCGGTACGCCGGCGACCTGGCCTTTCCCCGATACCTTGTGGACCAAAAATAGGTTGGGCTAGGTTGAGCGCCAACCTCAAGCGCGGCTGAAGCGACATGCCCGACGCGAAACGACCCGACTCGAAACGCCGCTCCCCGGCATCGCGGCCGGGCAAGGCCGGCGATACGTCCCGGGCCCGTCGCTCAGCGTCGCCGTCCCGGCCCGCACAGTCGCCGGCCACCGGCCAGAGCGCCCGCAACCTGCGCGAGCATCTCGTCGAACCCATCAAGCGCTCGTTCACCGAATCGATGGAACAGCGGTCCGATCAGCGGCTGGGGTTCACCGCCCGGCGGGCGGCGGTGCTGGCCGCGGTGGTGTGTGTGCTCACGCTGACCATCGCCGGTCCGGTGCGCACCTACTTCGCGCAGCACACCGAGATGGAACAACTGTCCGCGACGGAAACCGCGCTGCGTCGCCAGATCGCCGACCTGGAGCGGCAGAAGAACCAGCTGGCCGACCCGGCCTATATCGCAGCCCAGGCCCGGGAGCGTCTCGGGTTCGTGATGCCGGGCGACATCCCGTTTCAGGTCCAGCTTCCGCCGACGGCGGCGGTGTCGCCCCAGCCTCGCGGCGATGCGCCGACCCCGGCCAAAAACGAGCCCTGGTATACCGCGTTGTGGCACACCGTCGCCGATGCGCCGCACCTGCCGCCTGCCGCCGCCCCGGAGCCCACACCCGAGCCCGGTCCGCCCGGTGCTGGGCTACCCAACCCGACGGCGCCCGGTGGTTGACCGCGCCGATCTTCAGGTGGTGGCGCGTCAGCTCGGCCGGGAGCCTCGCGGCGTGCTCGAGGTGGCTTACCGATGCCCCAACGGTGAACCCGGCGTGGTGAAAACTGCCCCGAAACTGCCTGACGGCACACCGTTTCCGACGTTGTACTACCTGACGCATCCGGTGCTCACGGCGGCGGCAAGCAGGCTGGAGACCATCGGGCTCATGCGCGAGATGACCCAGCGGCTCCAAGATGACCCCGACCTGGCTGCGGCGTATCGGCGGGCACACGAGTCGTATCTGGCCGAGCGTGACGCCATCGAACCGCTGGGAACGGCAGTGTCGGCGGGGGGAATGCCCGACCGGGTGAAGTGCCTGCACGTGCTGATCGCGCATTCGCTGGCCAAGGGTCCCGGGGTGAATCCACTCGGCGATGAGGCGGTGGCGCTGTTGGCCGCCGAGCCGGCGGCAGCCGATTTGATTGTGGGGGAGCAGTGGCGATGAGTGGATCGAGAAGACGAATCGCGGCGATCGACTGCGGTACCAATTCGATTCGCCTGTTGATCGCCGAGGCGACCGGCACCCGCCTGCACGATGTGCATCGCGAAACGCGGATTGTCCGACTGGGCCAGGGAGTTGACGCGACCGGCGAGTTGGCCCCGGATGCTATCGCGCGGACTTGCGCAGCCTTGACCGACTATGCCGTATTGCTGCGGCTGCACGGTGTTGAGCGGGTACGAATGGTTGCCACGTCGGCTACTCGCGACGCCGCCAATCGTGACGCCTTTTTCGCGATGACGGCGGAGGTGCTGGGCGCCGTGATCCCTGGTTCGATGGCGGAAGTGATCAGCGGCGCCGAGGAGGCCGAGCTGTCATTCCGCGGCGCGGTCGGCGAATTAGACAGCGCCGGTGCGCCTTTCGTGGTCGTAGACCTGGGCGGCGGCTCCACCGAGATTGTGCTGGGGAAGGCCGGCAACGAGGTGGTCGCGAGTTATTCGGCTGACATCGGGTGCGTGCGTCTCACGGAGCGCTGTTTGCACTCCGACCCCCCGACGGCACTTGAGGTCGACGCGGCCCGAAAGGTGGTGCGGGAGCGGTTGGCAGTCGCGTTGCAGGTGGTGCCCGTCGAGTCGGCTCGGACCTGGGTCGGTCTGGCCGGGACAATGACCACGCTGTCCGCGTTGGCTCACCGCTTGACGGCGTATGATGCGGCGGCCATTCATCTTTCGCGGGTGCCGGGTGATGACTTGTTGATCGTGTGCGAGCGGCTGGTGAAAATGACTCGCAAGGAGCGCGCCGCCCTGCCGCCGATGCACGAGGGACGGGTGGACGTGATCGCCGGCGGGGCGATCGTGGTCGAGGAGTTGGCGCGCGAGCTGCGTGACCGGGCCGGCATCGACGAGCTGACCGTCAGCGAGCACGACATCCTGGACGGCATCGTGCTGTCGCTGTCCGGGTGAGTCACATCTGTCGCAGCAGTCACTGTCCGGGGTGGCCCTCTTTTTTGCCCACCTCACTCGGAAATTCATGGTGACCACGAATGCTGCTGGTCAACGATGTCGTCTTGCGCAGTCTTGGCTGCCTGGCCCTGTTTTCGGCACGCTGATACGGCTTTCGGGGATGTCTCGCGTGCTCGCCGAAGCGGCTGCCATACCGCCGCATCGAGTGTGCGGCGACGGCTTTGACTGTGTATGGAGGGCGGGAACTGCCGCGATCGGCCGCCCTGACGGCACGATCGGCGCCGCCAGCGCACACTCGGCGCCGCCAGCGCACACTCGGCGCTGCCAGCGCACACTGGGCGCCGTCGGCGGCACACTCGGCGCCGTCAGCGCACACTCGGCGCCGTCAGCGCACACTGGGCGCCGTCAGCCACGCACCCCGGCCGCACCCGCACGCGAATTTTCATTACCCCCCAACGGGGCGCGGCCCCATGAACGCTCATAGCGACAACTCCGGCCGATGTCATACCGGCATGCGACGGTTCGGCAATGAACATCATGCTTCGCGGAATCGAGCTTCGCTACGTGCTGACCATGCAGCTGTCCCAACACGGACCGGCGACCATCGCCGAAATGCTCGATGCGCTTGCCTGGCACGGATTTTCGGTGCGCGGCAGGGCATCCAAGGCCGTCTCGGACGCGTTGCGCTGGGAGATTGCACGCGGCCGGGTTCGCCGACTCGGCCGGGGTTGGTACGGCCCGTCGTACATCCCGCGAGCCACCGAACACCGGATTCATCGACGCGTGCTGGCGTTGCGGGCCTTGGCCCGGGCACCGGCGAAGTCGCTATTAGGTGGGCACAAAGAGGGTCACCCCGGACAGTGACTCCTGTGGCAGCTGGGACTCAAGCCTCGAAGCGGTAGCCCATTCCGGACTCCGTCAACAGGTGCGTGGGGTGCGACGGGTCATCTTCCAGTTTGCGCCGCAGCTGCGCCAGATACACACGCAGGTAATGGGTTTCGGTGGCATACGCGGGTCCCCACACCTCCTTGAGCAGTTCCTCGCGGCCGACCAGCTTGCCCCGGTTGCGGACCAGCACCTCGAGCATGCCCCACTCGGTCGGGGTCAGATGCACTTCGACACCGTTCTTGGTGACCTTCTTGGCGGCCAAATCGACGGTGAACGCGTCGGTTTCGACAACCGGCTGATCCACCTCCGACGCCGCGGCGTTGCGGCGCACCGCCGCGCGCAACCTGGCCAGAAACTCGTCCATCCCAAAGGGTTTGGTGACGTAGTCGTCGGCGCCCGCGTCCAGGGCCTCGACCTTGTCGGAGGAATCGGTGCGCGCCGACAACACGATCACCGGTGCCGTCAGCCAGCCGCGCAGACCGCCGAGCACCTCGATGCCCGAAATGTCCGGCAGGCCCAGGTCGAGGATCACCACGTCGGGCCGGTGCTCGGCGGCGGCGCGCAGCGCGCCGGCACCGGTTGAGGCGGTGATCACCTCGTAGCCGCGCACGGTCAGGTTGATGCGCAGCGCCCGCAGGATGTGCGGCTCGTCGTCGATCACCAAGACGCGGGTCATTCTCGCCGCTCTCCCCCGCAAGCGGGCGGCGCGGCCAGGTCGACGACGACGGTCAGACCGCCTCCCGGCGTATCTCCAGCCTGGACGGTGCCGCCCATCGCTTCGACGAAACCGCGGGCCACCGACATACCCAGACCGACTCCGGTGGTGTTGTCGTTATCACCAAGGCGCTGAAAGGGTTCGAAGATCTGGCCCTGGGTTCCGGGCGGAACCCCGGGACCCTCGTCGATGACATTGATCAGCACCCGATCGCCCACCTGGCCGGCGTTGACCCGCACGACGGAATCCGGTGCATAGCGCAGCGCGTTGTCGATAAGGTTGGCCAAGACCCGTTCCATCAGGCCCGCGTCGGCCATCACCACGGCGCCTCCGACGTCGACCTTGACGCGGTCGATGGCCGACCGGTAGAAGCCGGTGGCACCCATGCCGATACTCACCAACGCGCGCTGCACCACTTCCTCCAGATACACCCGTTGCAGGTCCGGGCGCAGCACGCCGGCGGCCAGCCGCGACGAGTCGAGCAGGTTTCCGACCAGTGCGGTGAGGGCGTCGATGGATTCTTCGATAGTGGCCAGCAATTCGGCGGTGTCGGCCGGGGAGAAGGCGATGTCGTGGGCTCGCAAGCTGGACACCGCGACCTTGGCCGCTGCCAGCGGGGTGCGCAGGTCATGGCTGACCGCGGACAGCAGTGAGCGCCGCAGCTCGTCAGCACGCACGATCGCTTCGGTCCGGCTGGCTTCTTCGGCCATCTCACGTTGCCTGACCAGACCCGCGGCTTGTCTGGCCACCGCGTTGAGTACCCGGCGGTCCCGCGCCGACAGTTGTTTTCCGGCCATCAGCATCCAGAACTCGTCGTCCCCGACCTCGATCGCGGTGTCGGCGGAATCGACTGTGGTGCAGGGATCTTTGCCGACGGAGGCCACCACCTCACTGAGGGTGCGGTCTTCGCCCGCGCGCTCGCGCAACATGCTCACGGTGCGTTGCGAGTACGTCTCCCGCACTCGTTCCAGCAGTGTTTCCAGGTCTGCTCCGCGCAGCACCGATCCGGCGAACAAGGTCAGCAGTTCGGCCTCCTGGGCGGCGCGGCGGGCTTCCCGGGCTCGTTTGGCCGCACCGTCGACGAGCACCGCGACCGCGACCGCGACTAGGAGTAGCACCGCCTCGGTGACGGCCGCGGATGGTTCGGCGATGGTGAACGTGTAGCGCGGATCGGTCAGGAAGTAGTTCAGCAGCAGGCTGGACAACACCGCCGAAAGAACGGCCGGGGCAACGCCGCCCAGCAGCGCCACCAGGAGGACTCCGACAAAGAACAGCGCGCTTTCGCCACTGGTGTCCAGATAGGGGTCCAACACTGACACGGTTACCGCACAGATCAACGAGGGAACGATGACGGCGGCCAGCCAGGACGTCACTCGTCGGGTGCGGGGGGTCATCGGCGCGGTCCGCACGCCCCGCTTGGATTCCTCGTGGGTGACCAGGTGCACGTCGATCTTGCCCGACCGCTCGACGATCGCCGAGCCGATACCCTCCTCAAAAAGACGTGCCAACCGGGACCGGCGTGAGGTGCCGATCACCAGTTGAGTGGCGTTGATTTCGCGGGCGAAATCCAGCAGGGCGTCGGCGACGTCGTCGCCGACCACGGTATGCAGCGAGGCGTCAAGACTGTTGGCCAGCTCGCGGATCTTGCTCATCCGTGCCTCCGACAAGCCCGCCAGCCCGTCACCGCGGATGACGTGCACCACCATCAGCTCGGCACTCGACTTTGATGCGATCCGGGATGCTCGTCGCACCAACGTCTCCGATTCCGGACCGCCGGTGACGGCCACGACGACGCGCTCGCGCGCTTCCCACATGTCGGTGATCTTGTTGTCCGCGCGGTACTTGGCCAGCGCGGTGTCCACTTGATCGGCCAGCCACAGCAGCGCCAGTTCCCTTAGCGCGGTGAGGTTTCCGCGGCGGAAGTAATTGGACAACGCCGCGTCGATCTTGTCAGGAGCATAGACATTGCCGTGAGACAGCCTGCGGCGCAACGCCTCCGGCGTGATATCGATGAGTTCTACTTGGGCGGCCTGTCGCACGACGGCATCCGGTAAGGTCTCCTTTTGCTCGATGCCGGTGATCTGGGCGACGACGTCGTTGAGGCTTTCCAGATGCTGGATGTTCACCGTGGAGATCACGGTGATCCCGGCGTCGAGCAGCTCCTCGACGTCCTGCCAGCGCTTGGGGTTCTTGCTGCCCGGTGTATTGGTATGAGCCAGCTCGTCAACCAGGACCACCTTCGGATGCCGCGCCAGCACGGCCGGCACGTCGAGCTCGGGAAAACTGACGCCGCGGTACTCGACGTAGTGCGGCGGAATGATTTCGATGCCGTCAAGCAGCGCAGCGGTTTTCGCGCGTCCGTAGGTCTCCACCACGGCCGCCACCAGGTCGGTACCGCGTTCCAACCGCCGGCGCGCTTCGCCGAGCATCGCGTACGTCTTGCCGACCCCCGGCGCCGCCCCCAGATAGATGCGGAGTTCTCCGCGTTTGCGAGGGGGGTCGGCGGCGCTCACAGAACCATCATCCACCCGCAACGCTAGACCGGGTATCTGCGGTCGAGTTCCAGGTTGAGCTGCAGCACATTGACGCACGCCTGCCCGAAGATACCGAGGGTGCGGCCGTTTTCCGTCTGAGCCACCAGCGCCCGTATCTGATCCGGGGTGGCATGCCGGGCCCTGGCCACCCGGGGAATCTGCAGCCCGGCGTAGGCCGGGGAGATATCCGGGTCCAGCCCGCTAGCGCTGGCCGTGACGGCATCGGGCGGAACCCGTGGGACCGCCGGCGCCGCGCCGCGAATGGGCACGATCTGGCCGAGCGAGTAGTTCTCGCCGAACGCCGCGCATTGGACCTGCACGCCCTCATAGCGGTCCAGAAACGGCTGCCTGCCGGCGGTGCAGGGCTCGTTGACGCTGACGACTCGGACTGGGCGCGAGACATTGCCGCGCGGATCGCGGGGACCGATCACCGACAGCACGGCTCCCACCCCGCCCGGCGTGCAGAATGGCCGTGATCCCTCCGCCTGGGCCAGACCCTCGAATCGCGCCACAGCCGCACTGCGCGAACACACCTGGGTCAGCAGACCGGGCCGGAAACCGGCTTCGGCCGCACTGGCGCCGGCCGCCAGTTTTGCCGGGTCGGCCGGAGTATCCACGATGCTCTCCGGCCCCAGATTGCTGCCGCCGCTGGACAACGTGTCATATCCGGCGCCTGCCGCCGAGGGCCGTCCCTGGAAGTACTGCGGCAACGGGCGCCCGGCGGCATCGAGGTACAACTGTCCGATCAGACTGCTGCCGACCGGTTTACCGCCGGCATCGACCATGGAACCTTGCGCCTTGTCGTGCAGCCCGGGAATCCACGCCGTCAACCAGACGAGCAGCGGGTAGCCGAGGCCGAGGATGACCGTGAA
The DNA here is from genome assembly GCF_002102175.1 of Mycobacterium gastri. Taxonomy (GTDB): domain Bacteria; phylum Actinomycetota; class Actinomycetes; order Mycobacteriales; family Mycobacteriaceae; genus Mycobacterium; species Mycobacterium gastri. Next base: position 14,470 of record NZ_LQOX01000050.1, read on the forward strand.
AACGAGCAGCGCCCGAAGCGCGGCCCAGTACTGACGGAGTGTGTTGGCGACTTTCATTTCTACGACATCCCGGGCAGCAGTTGAACAACCAGGTCGATGACCTTGATCCCGATGAACGGCGCGACCAGCCCGCCTACGCCATATCGGTAGAGGTTGCGGCTGAGCAGTTTCGAGGCGCGGTTGGGCGTATAGCGCACACCGCGCAGCGCCAGCGGAATCAGTGCGACGATGACGACGGCGTTGAAGATCACCGCGGACAGGATCGCCGATTGCGGGCTGTGTAGCCGCATCACGTTGAGCAGATCCAAGCCGGGAAACAGCGCCACGAACATCGCCGGGATGATCGCGAAATACTTGGCGATGTCGTTGGCTATCGAAAATGTGGTCAACGCGCCGCGGGTGATCAGCAGTTGCTTGCCGATTTCCACGATCTCGATGAGCTTGGTGGGATCGGAGTCCAGATCCACCATGTTGCCGGCCTCCTTGGCCGCCGCGGTGCCGGTGTTCATCGCCACCCCCACATCGGCCTGGGCCAGCGCCGGTGCGTCGTTGGTGCCGTCGCCGGTCATCGCGACCAACCGGCCGCCGTGCTGCTCGCGCTTGATCAGCATCAGTTTGTCCTCGGGAGTGGCCTCGGCCAGAAAGTCGTCCACCCCGGCCTCGTCGGCAATCGCCTTGGCGGTCAACGGATTATCGCCGGTGATCATCACGGTGCGAATCCCCATCAAGCGCATCGCGTCGAACCGGGCCCGCATACCCTGTTTAACCACATCCTTGAGATGGATGACGCCGAGCACCCGCGCGTTTCGGTGATCCACGCGGCCCACCACCAGCGGGGTGCCTCCGGCAGCGGAGATGCCGTCGACAATCTGTCCGAGTTCGACGGGTACATCGCCGCCGTTGCCGCGCACCCACTCGGCGACCGAGCTGGCCGCCCCCTTACGCAGCTTTCGCCCATCCAGGTTGACACCCGACATCCGGGTCAGCGCAGTGAATTCCACCCAGGAGGCGTCGTCGAGATCCCCCGGTGTGTGGGCGCGCAATCCGTAGGCTTGTTTGGCGTACACCACGATGGAGCGTCCCTCCGGCGTTTCGTCGGCCAGGCTGGCCAGCTGTGCGGCGTCGGCGAGCTCCGCGGCGCTGATCCCGCGCACCGGAATGAATTCCGATGCCTCCCGATTGCCGAGCGTGATGGTTCCGGTTTTGTCCAGCAACAGGGTGTTGACGTCACCGGCGGCTTCGACGGCCCGTCCGGACATGGCCAGCACGTTGCGTTGCACCAGCCGGTCCATGCCCGCGATGCCGATTGCCGACAGCAGCGCCCCAATTGTGGTGGGAATCAAGCACACCAGCAGCGCGACCAGCACAATTCCGCTGATACCGTCGGCGTCGAGGGCTTGGGTGTCGGGCACACCCGGGTTGTTGGCCTTGGAATAGATCGCCAGCGGCTGCAGCGTGGCCACCGCGAACACGAAGATGATGGTCAACGCCGCGAGCAGGATGTTCAGCGCAATCTCGTTGGGAGTCTTCTGCCGGTTGGCGCCCTCGACGAGCGCGATCATCCGGTCGACGAAGCTCTCACCGGGCTTTTGGGTGATTCGGATGATAATGCGATCCGACAGCACGGTCGTCCCCCCGGTGACCGAGGAACGGTCGCCGCCCGATTCCCGGATCACCGGCGCTGACTCGCCGGTTATCGCCGATTCATCAACCGAGGCAATGCCTTCCACGACATCTCCGTCGCCGGGAATGACCTCGCCCGCTGCGACCACCACGATGTCGCCCAGTTGTAGCAGCGGCGCGGCGATGTCTTCGGGTACCACCCCGGATCGGTCCAGGGCGCCTGGTGACCAATCCTTGAGTCGGTGCGCGACGGTGTCGGCCTTCGCTTTGCGCAGGGTGTCGGCCTGCGCTTTGCCGCGCCCCTCGGCGACCGCTTCGGCGAGGTTGGCGAAAATGACTGTCAGCCAAAGCCAGAACACCACGAGCCAGCTGAACCAGGTGTTGTCGCCGAACACCAGAATCGTCGCCCACCCGGCGCCGATCTCCACGATGAACATCACCGGATTGCGCCACAGGGTGCGCGGGTCGAGTTTGCGCAATGCGTCCGGCAGCGACTTCACCAGCAGCGCCGGATCGAGCAGATGTTTGGCCGAAGCGGTTGTGCGCGTCACTGTTTCAGTGGATCCCTTCGGCGAGCGGCCCGAGCGCCAGCGCGGGCAGGAAGGTGAGCGCCACCAGGATGACCGTCACACCGACCACCAGGCCGACGAATTGCGGCCGGTGGGTGGGCAAGGTGCCGGCCGACTCCGGGGTGGTCCCCTGCCGGGCCAGCGAACCGGCCAGCGCCAGCACCAGGATCATCGGCAGGAATCGGCCGAAGACCATCGCCAGGCCCAAGGCGGTGTCGTACCACACCGTGTTGGCCGCCAGACCCGCGAACGCCGAGCCGTTGTTGTTGGCCGCCGAGGTAAACGCATAGAGCACCTCCGACAGCCCGTGCGGCCCGGTGTTGGCCATGCCGGCCCGCTCCCCGGGCAGCGCCATTGCGGCGGCGGTGCCGACCAGCACGATCAGCGGAGTCACCAGGAAGTATCCGGCGGCCAGTTTCATTTCGCGCGGCGTGATCTTCTTGCCCAGGTATTCCGGGGTCCGTCCGACCATCAACCCGGCGACGAACACGGTGATGACGGCCAGGATCAGGATGCCGTACAGGCCGGAGCCGGTGCCGCCGGGCGCGACCTCGCCGAGTTGCATGTTGAACATCGTCATCATGCCGCCCAGGCTGGTGTAGGAGTCGTGGGTCGAGTCGACGGCGCCGGTGGACGTCAGCGTGGTGGCGTCGGCAAAGACCGCCGAGTCGGCAACCCCGAAGCGCTGTTCGACGCCTTCGGTCGACGCACCCACCGCGGTGGGCACGGTGCCGTGGTGCTGCACCTGGAACAGCAGCATGGTGGTGACGCTGACGGCGGCGATCACCGCGACGATCGCCGCGATCGCATAGCCCTGCCTCTTGCTGCCAACCAGCCGGCCGAAGGTGCGGGGCAGCGCGGAACTGATGACCAGCAGCAGGAAGATCTCCACCCAGTTGGTCCAGGCGGTCGGGTTTTCGAAGGGGTGTGCGGAGTTGGCGTTGTAGAAGCCGCCGCCGTTGGTGCCGAGCTCCTTGATCACCTCCTGGCTCGCGACCGGACCGCCCGGGATGGTCTGTGGGGCCCCGGCGAGCGTGGTCACGACCTGATCGTTGAGATGGAAGTTCTGGACGACCCCGCCCATGACGAGCACGACCGCGCCGGCGACGGCTATCGGCAGCAGAATGCGCAGCGTGCCGCGCACCAGGTCCACCCAGAAGTTGCCGAGTTCGCCGGTGCGGTTGCGGGCGAACCCGCGGACGAAGGCCACGGCGACGGCCATGCCGACCGCGGCGGACACGAAGTTCTGCACCGCCAAACCGGCCATCTGCACCAGATGCCCCTGGGTCGATTCGCCGGAATATGCCTGCCAGTTGGTGTTGGTGACGAAGCTGACCGCGGTGTTCCAGGCCAATGCGGGTGTCATCGGTGTGGCCGGATACCCAAGGTGCAGCGGCAGCTTGTCCTGCACTAGCTGCAGGGCGAACAGGAATATGATGCTCACCGCCGAAAATGCCAGCACGCTACGGGCATAGGCGGCCCAGGTCTGTTCGGCGCCGGGGTCCGCCCCGACCAGTCGGTAAATGAATCGCTCTGCGCGCCAGTGTTTTTCAGTGCTATAGGCGCGGTACATGTAGTCGCCGAGCGGGACGTGTGCCGCCGCCAGAGCGGCGACCAGCAGCCCGAGGAACAGCACCGCTGCGGTGCCGTCGCTCATCAGAACTTCTCCGGATACACCAGGGCCGCAACCAGCAACAGCGCGACGAGCGCGGCAAGAGCCAGACCGACAGCGTTGGCGGTGCTCACAAATCCAACTTCAGCAGTGCGCTCAACGCGGCGAAGACGGCCACGGTCAGCGCCAGGTAAACCACCACGGACATGTCTGTCTTTCTCGGCACGCAACGACAACCGCTCTCCGGTAGAGGGCCAGACAGAGGCTAGGCGCGAACGAAGCCGGGCGGGAGCGGCCTTAACGATTTCTTTACGGCCGCACCCGCGAGTATTTACGGCCGTCGCGGCGTTCCGGCGGTGTCCGTGCCCGGCCGGTCCATCATCGGCAGTTTGACCCGAAAGACGGTGTGGCCGTGCGCTGATTCGGCAGTCACCGAGCCGTTGTGCGCCTTGACGATCGAGTTGACAATGGCCAGGCCCAGTCCGTGGCCGGACTCAGCCGAGCGCGTCGTGTTGGCGCGGACGAACCGCTCGAACAGATGGGGTACGACGTCGGGGTCGATGCCGGGTCCGTCGTCGGTCACCGTCAGCTCGACGTATGACCCGTTGGTCGGGTCGGATTGGCGGGTGATCGCGGTGGTCACGGTGACCCCGGGCGGAGTGTGCACCCAGGCGTTGGTGAGCAGATTGCTGACGAGCTGATGCAGCCGGGCATGGTCCCCGTTGACCCACACCGGCTCGTCGGGCAGCTCCTTGACCCAACGGTGGCTCGGCGCCGCCACCGTCGCGTCGTTCACGGCGTTCATGACCAGGTCGGTCAAGTCGAGCTCTTCGGTTTGCAGGTCTTCCCCTTCGCCCAATCGGGACAGCAGCAGCAGTTCGTCGACCAGTGACGCCATCCGCCGGGCTTCCGACTCGATGCGCGCCAGCGCGTATTCGGTGGTCGGGGGCAGGGCCGAACTGTCTTGACGAGTCAGTTCCGCGTAGCCCTGGATGGCCGCGAGCGGGGTCCGCAGCTCGTGGCTGGCGTCGGTGATGAATTGCCGCATCCGCAGATCGGATTCGACGCGGTGCTGCAACGCGCTGTCGACGTTGTCCAGCAACCGATTCAGGGTGTGGCCCACGATGCCGACTTCGTTGTCCGGGTCGGTGTCCTCCGGCCGGACTCGCACCGCGATCCGGTGGTCCTCGCCGGCGAGCGGCAACGCGGCGACTTCGGCGGCGGTCGCGGCGAGCCGACGCAGCGGCCGAAGGGCATATCCGACCACCCAGGCCGTGAGTGCCGCCGTGATCACCAGCGCCGTCGCGACCAGCACGGTAGTGGTGATGTTCTTGCGGGAAGTGATCTGGTCGGCGAGGTTGAGCGAGACGCCGACGATGAGCCGGTCGGATCCGGCGGCGCGGCTGGCAACCTGGTAGGAACCCAGGCTGCCCAGCGTTTCGACCCGGGAGGGGCTGTCGTCCCAGGATTGGGCTTCGATGGCGCGGATGACGTCGGCCGGCGCGGGTCGTGGTTCGTCCTCGGAGAAGACGGCCGAGCCGATCACCACCCCGTCGCGCAGCACCGCGATGAGGTTGCCCGGGGTTTGCCCGGTGAACTCCAGCAGCGCCTGGGATACCGGGGGTGTACCGGTATGTATCGACGTGTGTTCGCCGTTGCGGTATCTGGCGTATGCGTGACTGAGCGCATGTAAGGACTCCGCGACCTCGGCATCGTTCATCGCGGTGACGTAACCGCGCAGGCTGAGTACGGACACGGCGCCCACGGCCACCAGCACTACGGTCACGACAGCCAGCACGCCGAGCAGCAACTGCCCGCGTAACGAACGGGGAAACCAGCGGGGGGTGTTGCGGTCCCCGGTCACTGCCGGCTCATTCCGCTGGTCGCAGCATGTATCCAATCCCGCGGACGGTGTGGATCATCGGCTCGCGGTCAGCGTCGATCTTCTTCCTCAGGTACGAGATATAGAGGTCGACAATGCTGGTGCGTCCGGCGAAGTCGTAGTTCCAGACCCGGTCGAGGATCTCGGTGCGGCTCAGCGCGCGGCGCGGATTGCGCATCAAGAACCGCAGCAATTCGAACTCGGTCGACGACAGCGATATCGGCGTCCCGCCGCGGGTGACTTCCCGGCTGGCGGCGTCGAGCCTGAGGTCGCCCACCTTGAGGGATTCGTCGGCGGGGGGCGCCAGATGGCTGGAACGGCGCAGCAGTCCGCGCAGCCGAGCGACCAGTTCCTCGAGGCTGAAGGGCTTGGTCATGTAGTCGTCGGCGCCGGCAGTCAGACCGGTGACCCGATCCATCACCGAATCCCGGGCGGTGAGGAACAAGGTGGGCGTGTAGTCGTCCGACTCGCGGACCCGCTGCAGGATCTGCAGCCCGTCCACATCGGGCAGCATGATGTCCAGGACTAGAACGTCCGGGCTGATTCTTTCGAACTTGGCGATGGCTTCCCGGCCGTTGTGGGCTATCTCGACGTCCCAGCCTTCGTAATGCAGCGCCATCTTGACCAGGTTGGTCAGCGCCGGCTCGTCATCGACCAGCAGGACCCGGATCGGTGAACCGTCGGCACGGTGAATGCGGGGCAGTTGCCCCAGAATGGCTTGGCGCGGACGTTGACTGCGCGGTTGCCCGGTCATTGCGGTCATGTTTCCCCATACTGTCAAGCTCACATGGGATCGTCACGGAGCTCATAACAACCTCAAATGTAGCCATGGCCGGCGGGTCCGGCGCTGCCAGCGGGGAACCTGGCGTATATATGTCGTAGGAAAGTGTTTGATATGCATTTTGTTGGCGTGAGCTATTGGGGTGCCGACTCCACAATGCTGCGCGGAAACGCGGTGCCATGGCCATCGATGCAGACCTTGGTACCAACGGCTGTCGGTGAGCTGGTTCCCGCGGCGCGGGTCCCGCCGGCGGGCGTCATCGTGCATCGAGACGGCTCCGAGGTCGCCGCCAAGGCCGGTGTCACCCTCACCGCGCACCAGGGCTTCCGTTACCTCAGCCAAATCGCCCTATCACTCCCCAGACTCGACCGCAGCCAGTTGCTCGTCACGCTTTTAGGTCTGGGTGCATACGAGTGTGGCCGCACACCGGTAGGTGTGCGGCCACACTCGTTGTTGTCGGTTTTTAGGCCCAGCTGGAGCCGACGGCGCTGTCGGTCTGCGCCATGTTGCTGCCGGCGGCCTGGACCTTCTGGCCGTGGGCGTTGGCCTGCTCGTA
>NZ_LQOX01000051.1 GCF_002102175.1 Mycobacterium gastri
CGGTAGCTCAACGTGACACCGTTACACGTCAACGCCGGCCCCCCCGGCGTGCGCGCTACCTGCGCAGCAAACAACTGGGGCACGGTCGCTTTTGATATTGCGGTTAGGTTGGTGACGGCAGTGGTGTTGGAATGCAGCAATATCTGGTCGCGTTCGGCGTTGTCGAGGATGTCGATCCGATCAATCCGTCGGTGGGGGTCAGTGGTGATCGTCCGTAGGACGCGCAGGTAATAATCGGCGAACTTTTCGACGGTGTCGCGGTTGAATAGGTCGGTGGCGTATTCGATGCTGCCCGGTAGCGGTTGCGGTTGTCCGGAGGTCGGGGGCAGATCCATGAGGTTGATGAACAGGTCGAACTTGGCGGTGCCGGTTGGCGCGGGTAGAAATTCGATTGCAAGCTCGGGCAATTCCACTTTGGGGAGAGGATTGTTTTGCAGCGCGAACGCCACTTGGAACAGTGGGTGATAGGCGGTTGACCGTTTGGGGTTGATCAGTTCGACAAGTCGTTCGAACGGGGCGTCCTGGTTTTCGTAGGCGGCCAATGCTTTTGCACGTACTTGGTCGAGCAGTTCACCGAAGTCCCGATCGCCTAAGATGTTGAAACGCAACACCCAGGAATTGACGAAAAACCCGATGAGGTCAGTCAGCGCCTGGTCGGTACGCCCGGCAATCGGCCCGCCGATCGTGATGTCATCACCGGCGCCGAGTTTGCTCAGCAGCACCGCCAACGCTGCCTGCAGCACCATCGACATGGTGGCGCCGTGGTGGTGGGCCAGCTGCTGGATCCGTTCCCGCAGTGCCGGTTCGATCGTGAACGTCATGACCTCACCGCGAAATGACTGCTGGGCCGGGCGCGTCCGGTCGGATGCCAACACAGTTTGCTCAGGCGCTCCGGCTAGCTCCGCTCGCCAGTAAGCGACCTGGGCGGACATCACACTGTCGGGATCTTCCTCGCTACCCAGGACCTCATGCTGCCACAGCGTGTAGTCGGCGTACTGGACTGGTAGCGGTGACCATTTCGGCTGCTGACCCTCACAACGGGCGGTATAGGCGGCGGCCAAGTCGCGTGCTAACGGCACAAACGATGCCCCATCAGCGGCGATGTGGTGCATCACCAACACCAGCACGTATTCGGTGGCGGACACCTTCAACAGGTCGGCGCGGATGGGGATTTCGGTGGCCAGATCGAAGCCGTACCGCGCTGCGTGGGCGACCGCAGCAGCCACCTGCGCCCCGCTGCTGACCTCGGTCACCGCGATCGGCACCGCCGCCGTCTCAGCCGGCAAGATCTGCTGCCAGGGAACTCCGTCGGTCTCGGCAAACACCGTACGCAAACTCTCGTGACGAGCCACCACATCACCGATGGCCGCGACGAGCGCCGCTGAATCCAGCCGCCCGGTCAACCGCGCCGCCAACGCAACGTTGTAAGTCGCCGACGGACCTTCGTATTTGTAGATGAACCACAACCGGGACTGTGCGTAGGAGAGGGGTGTGTGTTGTGGTCGGGGGCGGGGTGTGAGTGGGGTTTGTTGGTGTTGGGGTTGGGTGGTGATCCAGTGGGCTAGTGCGGAGATGGTGGGGGTTTCGAAGATGACCCTGGTGAGT
>NZ_LQOX01000052.1 GCF_002102175.1 Mycobacterium gastri
GGAACCAGGCCATGGAGAACCTGATGCGGGCCTATCAGTCGATGGCCAGCACCCACGAATCCAACACCATGGCCATGAACGCGCGCGACGCGGCCGAGGCCGCCAAGTGGGGGTAACGGGCGATAATCCGTTGTGGTGATGGTGGTCACGGTGAACCGGCAATGGCGGACGGTCTGGCCGAGTACCGGACGCATCACGCTGGCGTCGTTGGCTGTGGTGCCCGCAGTGATGGCATACCCGTGGCGGTCGGCGCGCGACCAGTGGGTTCTTGGCGTGGCTGCCGCGGTGGTAGTGGTGGTATTCGGTTGGTGGCGTGGACTTCACTTGACTCAGATCGTGCGCCGCCGCCTGGCGATGACCCGTCGCCGCCGACGGCCGCAACCGCGAGCATCCATCGACGTCAAGGCAACCGCGCTAATTCGGGTGCGGCGGCTGAACGCCGAGGCGCCGGGGCTTCCCTTGCTCCTGATCGCCCGGTATCTGAATCGCTACGGCATCCGTGCCGACAAAGTCCGAATTACTGTCCACCACGCCGCAACTGGTGTGCAGCAAACCTGGATAGGGCTGACGGTGTCGGCGGCCGACAACCTGGCTGCGCTGCAGGCCCGCTGCGCACGCATCCCGTTGCAGCAGGCCACTCTGGTTGCGGCGCGCCGCCTCGCCAGCCAGCTGCGGGAGCTGGGTTGGGCGGCATGCATAGCCGGACCCGACGATGTTCCGCCGTTGGCCGCCCGGTCGGCGCGTGAGACCTGGCGTGCGGTTGTCCGCGAGATAGCGCCTGCCACAGCAGATTACGTCGCGGCGTACCGGATCGACGTCGACACCATGCTGGCCGATACCCTTGAGGCGATCTGGACGCATCCGGCGTCCGAAACCTGGGCGGCGCTGGAGATCGCCGGCGATGCAAGCAGCCCTACCTTGGCCGCCGCGTGCGCCTTTCGCGCCGGCGCCAAACCCGGCAGTGCCCCGCCGCTGGCCGGCTTGGTTGCGCAACACGGCAACCACCGCGCGGCGCTGACGGCGTTGAATCCGTTGTCGACACAGCGACTCGACGGGCACACCAGGCTGACCGGGCACCTGCTCGGCCGGCTGAATTGGCCCACCACGATATATCCCATGGGCGCCAAACGATCCGCGGGTGAGCCGCTCAGGACCGCGCGAATGCCGACAAGCGGGTCCGGTTTCGATAGGCTGCCGGCCCTGCCCCGAACCAGCGCTTGCAGGAGCGCGTCAACACGCTCTGCTCGGCATAGCCCAATTCCCTGGTTAGGTGCGACAAGCTGATACCCGTCGTGCGCAGGTAGTGGTCAGCGGTGTCTTTGCGGACTTGGTCGACCAGAACAGCGAAGGTAGTGCCGTCGTCGGCTAGCCTGCGCTGCAACGTCTTCGGATGCAGGTGAAACTGCTCTGCCACCACATCGAGGGTCGCCGCCCCGGTGGGCAGTAATTGGCGAACGATGGCGCGCACCGATTCCACGATCCCGGCGCCCAGTGGGGTGATGCTGCTCAGATAGTCGACCACTGCGCGGTGGGCGACGTCGTCTCGGCTCAACGGCCGGCTCAGGTCCGCGGTGCGCACGGTGAATCCGCTCCTGCGTTCGGCGAAATACGGTGTGCATCCGAAGTACTGCGTGTAGTCGGCCGGTGCGGTGACCGGGTCGTGGGATACGTGCACCGCCAGCGGGGCGTAGTCGGTGCCCATCAGCAGGCGTAACACCCCGAGCGAGACGCCCAACGCCAGTTCCAGCGTCTGCGGACAGGGGATCGCGTCGTCGACGAGGAACTGGATTCCGATGAATGACCGCTGTGCATCGGCCGACGAGGAGATCTGTATGCGGATAACCGGGCTATAGGCCGCCATGAAGGTGTTGAAGATCGACAAGGCGTCGGCCACCGTCGCGGCGGTTCGAGCGGCCACGCCCACCGGCCCCAGGATCTCGATACTCTGTCGCCGGGCCAACCTGCGCCCGAAATCCGGTGCGGCCGTAGCCTCGGCGGCCGACTCCATTGCCCTCATCGCCGCGCGCAAAGGTATGAACGCGTCGTAGTTGCCTACGTCTCGGTCCCGGATACCAGCTGCCCGCAGCAGGCTGGCCGGGTCGCCGCCCAACTCGGCGACCAGCGTCGGGTAGTTGGACAGCCCGGTCCCGCGCACCACGGACATGCCGTTGACCCTCAGCGGACCGCGCCGCTATGTCAAGCACCCGAGAACCCAAGACGCTGACGGGCCATGTGGAAGCAAACTGCGCAGGCGGCTAGCGTCAGTGGATAATGCTTCGCACCGGACTTGCCGGCGGCAATCGGCAGAGGCCAGGAGGTGAGTTGGTGTTCATCGAAAAACCGTCCACGCCCGTGGAGGCCGCCCCGTCGGGCGACCGTGACCCATCAGTCGAATCCAATCGCGACCAGCTGCAGGGGACTTCAGACCATGCGTGAATTCAATGTTGCGGCGGATTTCACCGTCGGCGACAACGACCACATCGCCGGCAGTGTGTACGCACATGAGCGCGACGACCCCGATCATGTGATCTTCCAGCGCCTGGTCAACGGGGTGTGGACCGATGTGACCTGCGCTGAGGCCGCTCAGCAGATCCGTACCACGGCACTGGGTTTGATCGCCGAGAACGTGAATGCCGGTGATCGAGTCGCGATTTTGTCGGCCACCCGCTACGAGTGGGTGATCCTTGACTACGCGATCCTTTCGGTGGGCGCGGTCACCGTCCCGATCTATGACACCTCCTCGGCCGAGCAGGTGCGCTGGGTGCTGGAGGATTCCGGGGCCGTGCTGGCGATCGTCGAGACCGATGCCCATGCGCAGGTGATCAAGGAGCTCAGCGACGAGCTGCCGAGCCTGCGTAAAATCTTGCAGCTCGAGTCGAGCGGCCCGACGGCCCTCGACGAGCTGGCCGAGGCCGGGAGGGCAGTGGACGTCGGCCAACTCGACCAACGGCTGGCGTCGTTGCGGGCGGCCGACCCCGCGACGCTGATCTACACCTCGGGCACGACGGGCCGTCCGAAGGGCTGCCGGCTGACTCACTCGAATCTGCTGTACGAGGCGCGCGGCGCGGCGTCATGCTTTCCGACGCTGTTGCGCAAGGGTGAACGGCTGCTGGTCTTCCTGCCGCTGGCGCATGTGCTGGCGCGTTCACTGTCCATGTCGGCATTCGCCAACAAGGTCACGATCGGCTACACCAGCGACATCAAGAACCTGGTGTCCACGTTGGCTGTGTTCCAGCCGACGGTGGTGGTGTCGGTGCCCCGGGTATTCGAAAAGGTCTACAACACAGCTGAATTGAAGGCCCAGGACAGCGGTAGGGGCAAGATTTTCGATGCCGCCGCTCGCACCGCGATCGAATGGAGCACGGCCCAGGACGCCGGCGGTCCGAGTTTGCTGCTGCGGGCCAGACACGCGCTGTTCGACCAGCTGGTCTACGGCAAGCTACGCGCTGCGCTGGGCGGCAACTGCCACGCCGCGGTCTCCGGGGGAGCGCCGTTGGGCAAACGGCTGTGCCACTTCTACCGCGGCATCGGGGTGACCATCTACGAGGGCTACGGGCTCACCGAGACCAGTGCCGCGATCACCGTGAACCGGGTCGGCGAAGAGCGGGTCGGCACCGTCGGCAAGTTGTTGCCCGGCAACAGCATGGCGATCGCCAATGACGGCGAGGTGCTGGTACGCGGCGGCGTGGTGTTCACCGGCTACTGGCACAACGAGAACGCCACTGCCGAGGCGATCGTCAACGGGTGGTTCCACACCGGCGACCTCGGGTCGGTCGATGCCGACGGCTTCTTGTCGATCGTCGGCCGCAAGAAGGAGATCATCGTGACCGCCGGCGGCAAGAACGTCGCTCCGGCTGTCCTCGAAGACCAGTTGCGCGCACACCCGCTGGTCAGCCAGGCCATGGTGGTCGGAGACAACAGGCCGTATGTGGCTGCGCTGATAGCGATCGACCCGGAAGGGTTCGACGTGTGGAAGCAGCACCATGGCAAGGAAGCGACGGCGTCGGTGGCCGATCTGATCGACGACCCCGACCTGGCCGGGGAGATCGATCAGGCGGTTAAGCAAGCCAATCAGGCTGTTTCCCAAGCCGAATCGATCCGGCGGTTCCGCATCCTGCCGGTCGACTTCACCGTCTTGACCGGTGAGCTGACCCCGACGCTGAAGGTCAAACGCAATGTGGTGGCGCAACGCTTCGCCGCCGAGATCGAGTCCCTGTACAGCAAGCGCTGACCGGAGCGGCTCGGCTATCTGACAGCAGTCAGAGCTTGTAACCGATGGCGCGCAGTAGCTCGCGCCGCTCGGTGACGTCACGATCGGTCTCCACCCCGAGGGGTGGTTGGCCGTCGACCACGGCCGCGATGCCCCGCCCGTGCTCCGTCACCGCGACCACGACTTCAACGGGATTGGCCGTGGCGCAGTGGATCGTGCAGACTTCGGGCACCGCTTTCACCGGATTGAGGACGCTGATCGGGAACCCTTCGCGCAGGAAGATCACGAAGCAGTGTCCGGCCGCGATCGCCAGGGCGGTGTTGGTCGCGAGCTCGACCAGATCAGCATCATTACCGCTGCGCCGAACCAAGCGAGGCCCAGACGCTTCGCAAAACGCCAGCCCGAACCGTAGTGCTGAACTCACCCCCACCAGCGCCTCGTGGAGGTCATCGACCGTCTTGATGAAGTGCGCCTGGCCGATCACTATGTTGACGTCATCGGGCTTGTCGACGAGCACCACATCCCAGGACAGTGACGTCTTGGGAACAGACCCAGTCACAGACTTATGCTGTCACGTTTCGAATGGATTGGCGGCAGGTATCGTCGAGCCGGCCGATGAGGTTGGGCAAGGTGACTTTGGCCAGGGTGTCGCGCAGCGTCAGGTCGTCGATGTCACCCTCCATCGCCGGGTAGCTCACGCCGGCGCGCAGGTTGCCCAGCGACGTGCCGACCGACGGGCTGTTGGTCGCGCCACCGACACCTGCGGTGAAAATGTCGATGTCCTGCTGGATGCGTTGGTCGGGGTTGTCGATCGTGGTGTCCAGGAACCGGCCCCGATAGTAGGCCCGCCCGTCGAGCCAGTCCGCGGTCAGCCGGTCGGTGAGCCACACCCGCTACCGGATCAAAAATCGTTGTGTGACATACAAATCCGTCATCACCCGGATCACTTGCAGGGTGGCGATAACGCAGCAGGTCCAGATGACCACCCAAAAACCGCGGATGCCCGAGTCCCGCACCGCGTTATTGCCGGCGGCGGCGCCCTGGAACGCGGCCTGAAGCGCCGAATACAGGTCGTTGCTGTAGTAGGTGAACAGCACCGTGAGCCGCACCGAAGTGATGACCGACAGCAGCAGCGCGCCGAACAAACCCCAGATCTGGACGCTGTGCCGGCCGGTGTAGTACTCGCCGGTGATGCGCCAGAACCGGCTGCCCCAGCGGGTGAATCGGATGACCAGTGCTGCGACGACGAGCAGGCATGCCCCGCTGACCGCCAGGCCTCGAGAATCCACCGCAACGAGGCAACCATCTCGTGGCCCCAGTTGATGGAGGGGGCGAACTTTTCCACGGACTCGCCTTCTTCCGCGGGCGGACGCGCGCTAGTTCTATGCGGGTGGGGCCGGCCAGGAGTGAGTGGGGCTGACGATGTTGGCGATCTTGGTGAAGAAGTTCCATACCCCGAGAACCTCGACATTCGAGTTGACGAGCATGAGCAGCGTCGTGCCCTCGGCGGGGAGGTAGTAGACGTAGGACTGGTAGCCGGGAATGTTCCCGTTGTGGCCTATCCACGCGTTTTGGTTCTCGAGTCCGAACCCGTAGAGCGTGCCGGTTCCCTCTGACGGCGCGAGCAGGAATTCGAGGCGTTGGGCCTGTGCGGCCTTCGAGAGCAATGCGCCTTCCGCTACGTTGCGGGCCCAGATGCGCATGTCGTCGAGGGTGGAGACCATGGCTCCCGCTGCCCACCCCCACGACGGGTTGAAGTCGGTGGCATCTTGGATCTGGCCGCCCGGACGCTTGGTGTAGCCGTGCGCGTGTGGCGAGGGAATTTCGGCGCCGACCGGCAACACGGTGTGCTGCATGTTGAGAGGTTGCGTGATGTGGTCGCGGATGAAGTCGGTCAACGATTGGCCGGAGACCTTCTGGACCACCATGCCGAGCAGCACCGTATTGGTATTGCTGTAGTCGAATTGCGCTCCGGGCGGAAAGACCGGCGGATGGCTGGCTGCGATCTGGATCAGCTCTTCCGGCGCACGTTGGCGTCCCTCTTCCCCCGGTTTCGGCGGCGCCGTCTCGGTCGAGTAGTCGAAGAGCCCCGAGCGCATTTGGCCCAGTTTGCGCAGCGTGATCACGTCGCCGTTGGGAATTCCCGGCACATACTTGCCGATCGGATCGTCGAGTCCGACCTTGCCCTGGTCCACCAACTGCAGAATGGCGGTTGTGGTGAAGGTCTTTGTGACGCTGCCGATGCGCATGTGCATATCGGTGGCCATCGGTGCGCCGGTATTGGTGTCGCTCAGTCCGAACGCCCGTACGTAGGGCGGCTCACCGGGTTTCCAGACGCCGACGAGCGCACCCGGTACCGACGCCTCAGCCATTCCGGCGGGAATGACCTGGTCGAGCCGCAGGGTCCAGCCCTTGGGTTGGACACCCGCGTGGGCGCAGCCGGGAAGTGTCATCAGCAGAATCGCCGCCAGGACCCGCCACCGCCTTCGGTGTGCCGGCCCGGTACCCGATCCGAGTCGCGGAGTGGCTTTCAACCGCTTTCGAGTTGGTCGGCGGCCGAAGGGCGTGAATATTTCCACGGAGGCCCTCCTTCTTCCTGGCCATACGGGAGACAGTAGTTACCAGCTGTGCGTGACGGTATCGCAGTTGCAGCTCACGGGCCCGTGCCCGACGGTTCTCGACGGTTCCGGACGGCTTCCCGACGGTTTCCCGACGGGACGTGCACGGGGACACGGGCCGCTTTAGGCCGACACCGGCCGGAATAAATTCGGGCGCGGCAGCGATGTATAGATCAAGCGAATCGTTGAGGCGTTGACTACTCACGGTGTGTGGTTCTACTGACGTTTCCGTGGGTGGGGTTTCATGCTGCGCGCCCGGGTAGTGGTGGACAAAGGTCGCCACGGGTCAACAATGCCATGGCTATCAGCGCGTCCGGGCTGTGGAATCCATAGGCGCGCTTGGTCAATGCCCGCAGGTGAGTGTTGGTGGCCTCGGATCGGGCGTTCGACAGCCCGTGGTCGAGGGTGTTGCAGATCAGGTCGCGGTGGCGGCGGATGCTGCGGGCGAGCGTGACGAACTCCGGGATGCGCGAGTGCGACGCCCACGACAGCCACCCGGCCAACAGCTGCCGCCCGTAGTTGCCTTTGACCCGAAAGACTTCGCGCAGTTGCTCTTTGAGCAGATACGCCCGGTAGAGGGTGCGATTGGTGTCGGCGATCTCAGAGAGGCTGGTGCGCTGCTCGCAGGTCAGCTCGGGCGGGTTCTTGCGGGTCGCCCACATCGCGTGCCGATCCCGAACCCCTGCCTTGGTCATGGTGCGCACCCGCACCTTGTCCAGTGCCCTCAGCGCCCAGGCCACCACATGGAACGGGTCCAGACAAATCACCGCGCCCGGCGCGCGCTGGCGCACCAGAGCGTGGATCCATTCCGCGCCATCGCAGCTGACGTGGGTGAGCAGCTTCGCGCGGTCGGCGCCGAGCTGGTCGAAGAACCGGCCCAGCGTGTCGGTGTTGCGGCCCTCGGCGGCCCACACCAGCCGGCCCGTCCCGTGATCAACGATCACCGTCAAATAGCGGTGTCCCTTGCGATAAGAAATCTCGTCGATGCCGATTCGGGCCAGCCCGGCGAGCAGGTCATTGGTGTCGCGGCCGTCGGCGACCACCCTGGTCACGATCGCCGCGACGGTGCGCCAGGCGATGCGCAGCAGCACCGTGAGCACGCTCATGGCGGTGTGCGCGGCCAGCCACGCGCAGGTGTCCTCGAATGCCCAGGTGTGGCCCGCCACACCCCCATCACGTCGACCTGGAAGCATTGCAACCGTCAATCAACCGATTGGCCAAGACGAAGTAGCGCAAGCCCCCCACGCGCTCATCATGCGTGAGGCACCATGCCACACTTCGCGCTCACATTTGTGTGAGGCACCTGAAGAAAAGTTTGCAAGTTGAGGACTTTCGTCACCAAGAAGATGGTCCGGGAGCCGGCCTGCAATCGGTCAGCCCAGTACGGGGATCCGGCGCTGGTGGCCCAGTTCGTCGAGCGCAGCTTGCATCACCGAACGCACATGGGCGTCGACCTCCGCCGCCTCGGCGTCCTCGCCGAATTGGGCAGCGACGTCGATCGGTTCCAGCACCTGGTAGACGATTTTGGCGGGCAGCGGCATGTTGGCCGGGAAGAACAGCGTCATGCCGAACGGTAGGCCGATGGTGACCGGCAGGATCTCGATGCGAATCCGTTTGAGCCCCAAATGCTTTGCCAGCCAGTTGCCGCGGGTGACGAAGAGCTGGGTCTCCTGGCCCCCGATCGACACCGCAGGCACGATCGGTACGCCGGCCTGCAGTGCGGTCCCGACGTATCCGGTGCGACCGCCGAAGTCGATGACGTTCTGCGCCAACGTCGGCCGGAATGCGTCGTAGTCACCGCCGGGAAATGCCAGCACGACCGCACCCGAACGCAACGCCGTGACCGCGTTGTCCCGATTGGCGTGAATGACGCCGAGGCGGCCGAGCGCCGCGCGGAATGGGGTGAAGAAAACCCCATAGTGGGCAAGGGTATACAGCGGACGACCGTAGCCGAACCTGCCGTAGAAGGCGGGCGCAAGCACGTTCCAGTCGGGCGTCAACACCCCGCCGGAGTGGTTGGACACCAGCAGCGCCCCCCCGGTCGGGGGAAACGATTCCAGGCCGCGCACTTCGGCCCGGAACCAGCGCTTGACGAACGGGGTGACTGCGCCGATCAACGCCTTGGTGAAGGCCGGATCCCACTTGGCCATCTCGGAGTCGTCAATCACGTTGCCGCTCACGTATTCTGCCTATCAGTAGTCGAACTGCCGGTGAGTCGATTATCCTCCCGCCCCGGTGCTCTGTCCGAGGACTAATGGCTGCGGTTGCGAGGTCTAAAGTCCCCCGTCGGCAACTCTGCGAATCGGTAGCGTCTGGTCTAAGCCACGACATCGCACAAGTGGGCAGGAGTGTGGGTATGACCGTGTTGATGACCGGGTTCCCCGGCTTTCTCGGCAGTGCGTTGCTGCCGCGCATCCTCAACCGCACGGAAAGCACGGCAATTTGTCTGGTGCAGTCCAAATTCGCCAGTCTGGCGAAGCGCCGCGTGGCCGAACTCAGCGTCGCCGAACCGTCGGTGAGCGGGCGGATCGAGTTGGTCGAGGGCGACATCACCCAACCCGGACTCGGCCTCGCCGCGGCCGCCCTTGCTGGGGTCACCGAGGCGTGGCACCTGGCCGCCGCATACGACCTGGCGGTCGCTCGCGAGGCGGCAGTGCGGATCAACGTCGACGGCACCCGCAACGTCCTTGACGCAGTTGAACAGTGCCCCAACCTGACCCGGCTGCACTACTTCAGCACCTGCTACGTCAGCGGACGTTATGCCGGCCCGTTCGGCGAGGACGACCTGGAAGTGGGTGCGCCGTTCAACAACCATTACGAGGAGACCAAGCATCTCGCCGAGGCGGACGTGAGATGGCGGATGTCGGCCGGGATGCCGGCGACCATCTATCGGCCCTCGATCGTGGTCGGTGACAGCCGAACGGGTGAGACGCAGAAGTTCGACGGGCCCTACTTCGTGATGCAGTGGCTGTTGCGGCAGCCCCGGCACGCGATCCTGCCGGTGGCGGGAGATCCCACCATGACGCGGGTGAACGTGGTCCCGCGTGACTTCGTCGTTGACGCGGTGAGTTATTTGAGTGGGCTCGCCATTTCGGAGGGCCGCACCTATCACCTGGCCGATCCCCAACCGCTAACAGTCGAGGAGATGACCGACGTGCTGGCCCGGGCGACCGGCCGGCAACTGGTCAAGATTCCGCTACCGCGCAAGCTGGCGAAGGGCTCGTTGGCGCACGTTCCCGGGCTCTACCGGTTGATGCGGATCCCGCCCGAGGCGGTCGACTATTTCGCCCATCCCACTTTCTATTTGACCGATCATTGCCGCGCCGACCTTGCCGACGGCCCGGTCGGGCCCCCGCCGTTCACCGGCTACGTCGACCGACTCGTGGATTTCATGCGCCGCCACTCCGAAGTCGGCTCCGCGGCGATGTTCTGAGGGTGCCGCGCGCCCGGTGACGATCCGGTGATCTAGCTGAGCGCCCGACGCAGCGCGGCACTGTCGGTTACAAATCCAAAGCACTGCTTCACGTTGTAAAGCGTTGCCTGCCAGCAATATTCCGGCGAACTGGTCGCCGTGCAATCGGTGACGAGGATGCAATCGTAGCCAAGGAAGTTGGCGTCCTGCAGTGTGGTCATGACGCACTGATCAGCGTTGACACCGCCGAACAGCAGCGTGGTCAGGCCGAGATTTCGCAGGATGCTGTCTAATGCAGTGTCCCAGAAGCCACTCATCCGATATTTATCCACGCATATATCGGCCGCTGCCGGCTGAAGTTCGTCGACAATCGCGGCAGCCCAACTGTCGCGTTGTAGGACACGGGCGCCGGCGTGGGGCAGCGGATCACCAATGCCGACGCCGGTGCCCACTGGGTTAAAGGCATGCAACAGCGATGGACTCAGATTCAGCCGGTCCGGCCGATTGCCCCAATTGACCCAAACTACTGGCACGCCGCAGTCCCGCAATGCGGGCAGCAGGCTACGGAGGGGGCCGATGGGTTTGCGGACAGGCGTGATGTCAACGCCAATGTGGTCGAGCCAGCCACCTCTTGCGCAGAAATCGTTCTGCATATCGATGACCACCATCCCGGTTCGGGAAAGGTCGATCAATAGGTCCTGCGGTTCGGCGGCAATCCGGACGGGGCGCGGACGGGGTGTGTTGCGGACGGTGTCAACGAGATCTTCCGACACCTGCCATGCTGTCGCCGCCGCCGCGCCGAGCGGCACTAGTTCTGCGCCCATCCAATCTCCTCACGTCGAGCACAGACCGTGGTGCGTAAGGTCTACCAGAACCTCGGGCGACCCGCATCCGCAAACCACTTTGAGGTTCAACCGGGACCATGACCACGAGCGCGTCCGCTGGATAACCGCCCGCTGCGGCCAGAGGGCGATGCTGAACAGGCAACAAAGTTGTTCGACACGCTTTAATTGGTGCATGGAATTGATGATGCCCAACGACTCGATGTTCCTGTTCGCCGAATCGCGGGAGCATCCCATGCACGTGGGCGGCTTGTCGTTGTTCGAGCCGCCGCAGGGGGCGGGTCCGGAGTTCGTGCGGCAGTTCTACGACGCGCTGGTTGCAAACGAGGAATTCCAGCCCACGTTCCGTAAACACCCCGCGACGATCGGGGGTGGAATCGCCCGTTTGGCGTGGGCCTACGACGACGAGATCGACATGGACTACCACGTCCGCCGCTCCGCCCTGCCGTCGCCGGGGCGGGTCCGCGATCTGCTGGAGCTGACCTCGAGGCTGCACACCAGCCTGCTGGACCGGCATCGTCCGCTGTGGGAACTGTACGTGGTGGAGGGGCTCAACGACGGCCGGTTCGCGATGTACACCAAGATGCACCATGCCCTGATCGACGGTGTCTCCGCGATGAAGCTGATGCAGCGCACCCTGTCGACCGACCCGGACGACACCGAGGTGCGGGCGATGTGGAATCTGCCCCGGCCGACGCGCCCGCCGTCCGGTGGATCGTCGTCTCCGTTCAGCTCGCTGGTCAAGATGGCCGGATCGGTTGTGGGCCTCGCCCCTTCGACCTTGAAGCTAGCCCGCGCAGCGCTGTTCCAACAGCAGCTGACGTTGCCGTTCGCGGCGCCGCACACCATGTTCAACGTCAAGATCGGCGGAGCGCGTCGGTGCGCTGCGCAATCCTGGTCGCTGGAGCGCGTCAAGGCCGTCAAGCAGGCAGCCGGGGTCACCGTCAACGACACCGTCCTGGCGATGTGCGCCGGTGCGCTGCGCTACTACCTGATCGAACAGGACGCGCTGCCCAGCACGCCGCTGATCGCGATGGTCCCGGTGAGCTTGCGCTCCAAAGACGATTCGGACGGCGGCGGCAACAAGGTCGGCAGCCTACTGTGCAACCTCGCTACTCACGTCGAGGACCCCGCGGAGCGGATCAAGATCATCAGCGAGTCGATGCGCGCCAACAAGAAGGTGCTCGCTGAGTTGCCGCAACTGCAGGTGCTCGCGCTGTCCGCGCTACACATGGCGCCGCTCACGTTGGCGGGCATACCGGGCTTCCTGTCGACGGTGCCGCCGCCGTTCAACATCGTCATCTCCAACGTGCCGGGCGGGACAGATCCGCTGTACTACGGCGGCGCCCGGCTCGACGGCAGCTACCCGATGTCCAACATCCCCGACGGCCAAGCGCTGAACATCACCCTGGTGAACAACGCGGGCAACCTCGACTTCGGACTGGTCGGTTGCCGTCGCAGCGTGCCGCACCTGCAGCGGCTGCTGCTCCACCTGGAATCGTCGCTGAAGGATCTGGAGCAGGCCACCGGAGTCTGAGGATCACCCGGATGCCCAGACTCAGCGCGGGATTGCTGCTGTATCGGGCACCGGCCGGCGTCGTCGACGTCCTCATCGCGCATCCCGGTGGCCCGTTCTGGGCGCGCAAAGACGATGGGGCCTGGTCGATTCCGAAAGGTGAATACCCCGACGGCGAAGACCCCTGGCCGGCGGCCCGGCGGGAGTTCACCGAGGAGCTGGGGTTGCCGGTTCCGGACGGGCCACGAATCGACCTGGGCGCGGTGAAGCAACCGAGCGGCAAAGTGGTTACCGTCTTCGCCGTCGAAGCCGACCTCGACATCACCGACGTGCACAGCAACACCTTCGAGCTGGAGTGGCCGAAGGCGTCCGGCACGGTGCGAGCCTTCCCCGAGGTCGACCGGGTCGGCTGGTTTCCGGTTGCGCAGGCGCGCGCCAAGCTGCTCAAGGGGCAGCGGGCATTCCTCGATCGGCTGATGGCACAGCCGTCGGTGGCAGGCTTAAGCGAGGGTTCCTGACGGCGTATGTTCGCATGATGCAGACATTGCGCACACCCGACGAGCGGTTCGACGACCTCCCTGAGTTTCCTTACCCGCCAAGGTATTGCGAGTTGCCGGACGGCGAAGGCGGGACGCTGCGGGTCGCCTGGGTGCAGGACGGTCCGGAGCGCGCCGACCCAGTCCTGATGCTGCATGGTGAGCCGTCGTGGTCCTATCTGTACCGCAAGATGATTCCGGTCCTGGCCGCCGCGGGTCATCGGGTTATCTGTCCGGACCTGGTCGGTTTCGGCCGTTCGGACAAGCCGACCCGTCGCGAAGACCACAGCTATGCGCGTCATGTCGAGTGGATGCGCGCGCTGGCTTTCGACGTGCTGGACCTGCGCAACGTGACCCTGGTCGGACAGGACTGGGGCGGGCTGATCGGATTGCGGCTGGCCGCCGAGCATCCCGAACGCTTCGCTCGGCTGGTCGTCGCCAACACCGGACTGCCCAACGGAGAGCAGCCGATGGCCGAGATCTGGTGGCGCTTCCGGGAGGCGATCCAGACCGCGCCGAAGCTGGACATCGGCTGGTTCGTACAGGGCGGCTGCCGCCGTCAGATGAGTGACGCGGTGCGTGCGGGCTACGACGCACCGTTTCCCGACGACGACTACTGTGCCGGGCCGCGAGCCATGCCCGGCCTGGTACCGACCTCTCCGGACGACCCGGCGGCAGCGGCGAACAAGACTGCGTGGACCAAGTTACTAAGCCGAGCGTTAGTAAGGCGACTTAGGCGGTGATGTAAGCGAGGTGAGGGTCGGCGAAGAATCCGCGGATC
>NZ_LQOX01000053.1 GCF_002102175.1 Mycobacterium gastri
GGTTTGCTGGCCCAACTTGTGGTCTCGGCGGGGCGGGGTCCGCCGGGTGGGTTCGCCGCTGCTTTGACCGGGCAAGATCTGTTGACCCGGTTCTGTCTTTCTCGTCGCTGATTGGTCAGCGCCAGGTCGTTGTGCCTTGTCACGACGGCCGGTGGCCGCTGTCCCTGTCGATGGCCGCGCCTGCGGCCTCACGTTAGAAAGCGACGATCCGATGAACAATCAAATTCCGTCTTTGAAAGCTTTGGACACCCGGGTGCCGTGCAGCGCTCGGGCGGTGCCGCTGGTGAACCGGCAAGTCAGTGCCGGTCAGTGCCAGCCCGTCTCCGGCGGGTTCCGCCAGCCCGACGCTTTGGTCGGCAACACCCCGGTGTTGCGGATCTCGGCGCCGTTGACCGCCGCTGACCGCGGCTTTTGGGCCAAACTGGAAGGGTTTAACCCCGGCGGCAGCATGAAGGACCGCCCCGCGGTGCACATGGTGGAGCGGGCCCGCGCCCGCGGCGAGTTGCGCCCGGGGGCCCGTATCGTGGAATCCACCAGCGGATCCCTCGGGTTGGGGTTGGCGCTGGCCGGGATGGTGTATCGGCATCCGGTCACCGTGGTCACCGACCCGGGGATGGAGCCGATCGTGCAGAATATGCTGCGCGCCTACGGCGCCGAGGTCGACTTGGTCACCGAGCCGCATCCGGTCGGCGGATGGCAACAGGCCCGCAAGGACCGCATCGCGCAGTTGCTGGCCGCTGACCCCGACGCCTGGTGCCCCAACCAGTACAACAATCCCGACAATGTCGAGGCCTACCGGCCGTTGGCGCTGGAGTTGCTCGATCAGCTGGGCCGCGTCGATGTGCTGGTGTGCTCGGTGGGCACCGGTGGCCACTCGGCCGGGGTGGCGAAGGTGCTGCGCCAGGTTAACCCCGACCTGAAGGTGATCGGTGTGGACACCATCGGTTCGACGATTTTCGGTCAGCCGGCGACCACCCGGTTGATGCGCGGTTTGGGTTCGAGCATCTATCCCCGCAATGTCGACTACCCGGCCTTTGATGAGGTGCACTGGGTGGCCCCGGCCGAAGCGGTCTGGGCGGCGCGTGCCTTGGCGGCCACTCACCACGTCAGCGGTGGCTGGAGTGTGGGTGCGGTCGCTTTGGTGGCCGGCTGGGCGGCGCGCACCATGGCGGCGGACACCAGCATCGCCGCGGTGTTCCCCGACGGTCCGCAACGCTACTTCGACACCATCTACAACGACGACTACTGCCGCGGGCACGGCCTGCTCGACCAGCTGCCCCCCCACGAGCCGGCCGTCATCGACCACCCGTCGCAACAGGTCGTGCAGTCCTGGACCCGGTGCGCCACCGTCGTCGACCCCACCGGAGCGATGC
>NZ_LQOX01000054.1 GCF_002102175.1 Mycobacterium gastri
TACTAAGCCGAGCGTTAGTAAGGCGACTTAGGCGGTGATGTAAGCGAGGTGAGGGTCGGCGAAGAATCCGCGGATCGTATTGACTCGCCTTTGAAGTCGGCGCAGGGCAGTGGCCACGATGGCCTTGAAGTGGTCGCCATCGATGATCGAGGTCTTGCCGATGCGGTCGTGTTTGACGTTTTTCCATACCCACTCGTCAGGATTGAGCTCTGGTGAGTAACCGGGCAGGAAGAACAGTTTGAGCCGCCCGCCGGTGGACGTTACGAACTGCTGGGTGATCTTGGCGCGGTGAGCGGGGTGGCCGTCGACGACAAGATAGACCGGACCGTCAGCATCGGCGAGCAAGCGCTTACAAAACTCGACGAACACCGTCGCGTTGACGCCGCCTTCGCGGATCATGAACCGCAGCGCGCCGGTCGCGGTGACCGCGGAGAGCATATTGAGCCGATACCGGGCGCCGGTACTGCGCACGGTCGGGGTGTGCCCGCGCGGGGCCCAGGTGGTGCCGGAATGGTAATCCGAGCGCACCCCGGCTTCGTCGGCGAAATAGATCGTCGCCTTGTCTTTCTTGGCCTGCTCGCGGATCTTGGGGAATACCTCGGTCTTCCATTGATGCACCGCCTCGGGGTTCTGCTCATAGGCCCGGTGCAGCGGGCGCTGCGGGCTGAACCCGAGCTTGCGCAGGATCCGGCCGATCGTGCTCGGATGCAGCTGTACCCCGAACTCACGCACAACGACCGTGGCGATCATCTCCCGGGTCCACAGCCCGAAGTCGAACTGCAGCTGGCGCGGGTCCGAGCACGCCACGATCTCACCCAGTCGTGCCAACTGTGCGTCTGTCAACGTCGGCGGTCGGCCTGGCACCGGCTTGGCCTGTAACGCTTCAGTCCCGCCCTGCAGGTACTGCCACCACCATCGGTACACCGAACCACGGTGCAGACCAAGCGTTTTGGCAACATCGGCGACGGACGTACCGGCCTTGATCCGGTCTACCGCCCGCACCCGCAACGCCTCGAGTGTGGCATGGTCGAGCTTACGACCATCGTTGTCCCGCATAGTAATAAGTCAACACGACCGCCCCGGAAAGACAGTGCACCGTACACCGTGTGTCGCCTTACTTATGCGCGACTTAGTA
>NZ_LQOX01000055.1 GCF_002102175.1 Mycobacterium gastri
CACGCCAAACCAGCAGACGAACACGCAGGTCACACCGACACACCCCAAGTTACCGACCGGTAATGTCCTAACTCAGGCGTAGCCACTCCCGGTGGCGAACGAGATAAGCACGCATGAAACGAGACAACGCGCGTATGGGCAACAGTGAATCAACGTATGACGCCATCGTCGTCGGCTCGGGGGCAGCTGGCTCCTGGGCTGTCAAGGAGTTAACGGAAGGCGGCTTGAAGGTTGTCTTGCTCGAGGCCGGCAGGAACCTGGACATCGCCCATGACTTTGCTGCCGACAGGGAAGTGGGCGTGATGGGGATCGCGGGGCGGGTCAAATCGGCGATTCAGGGCCAGCCGGTCCAGGCGCGATGCGCATCCTTCTCGGAAACCACCAAGCAGTTTTACGTCAGCGACAAGGAGAATCCCTATACGACTGTGCGGGGCAATACATTCCTGTGGTTTAGGGGCCGGCAACTCGGCGGTCGCCTGCACACGTGGTGGAGACATGCACCCCGCATGTCGAATTACGAGCTCAAAGCCGCCAGTGTTCGTGGAGACGGCCTCGATTGGCCATTGTCCTATGAAGACCTGGCGCCGTACTACGACGTCGTCGAACGAACGCTTGGTGTCCATGGGAAGGCCGCAGGCATTCCCAACTGCCCGGACGGACAGTTCATCGGGCCCGAGAAAACGACGAAGATCGAAGAAGCGTTTTTGGCCAATGTCGAGCAGCGACTTCCGAACGTACGCGTGACGTATGCGAGGAACATCAAGTACGACAGCAACAGGGTTCCGCTTCCGGTCAGGCTTGCTCTGGCAACTGGCCGCCTGGAGGTTCGGACCGACGCCATCGTGAGCCGACTGCTGATCGATGAGCGGTCGGGGAAGGCGACCGGCGTTGAATACATCGAGCGATTGACCAAGAACGCGCGGGCAGTTCACGGAAGGGTGGTCGTCTTGTGCGCGTCGGCGATCGAGAGCGTGCGGATCCTGCTGAACTCGAAATCTGCAAAGCATCCGTCGGGTGTTGGCGGATCGTCGGGCCAGCTGGGTCGCTATCTTTGCGACCACATTGCATATGCGCAGGCCGGCGCGGTGTCTGAAAAGGATGTCGAGCCTGCCGTCAACGAGGATGGGTTCGACTTTGCGGGAACGGGCCTTTACATTCCGAGCTTTTGTGAAAAGGAGTCGAAGAACTTTCCCGGTGGCTACGGGGTTCAGCTAGCAATTGGGCGCGGCACGCCGGTGTGGGCCATGGGCGCTTACGGCGAAATGCAGCCCCGCTACGAAAATCACGTCTCGCTCGACCCGACCGTCAAAGACGCATGGGGAATCCCCGCGGCCAGAATCGAGTGCAGTCATTCTGAGGATGACGTCAAGATGGTTGCGCACATGAAGCGGAAGCTTCCAGAAATTGCCGCCGCCGGCGGTCTGCAGCTCGACAAGAACCTCGATGTCGGACGGTGGAACATTCCCAGGCGACGGTTTCGATCCCTGTTCCTCGCGGACTATGGCGCCTCATGGCCCGGGGCGGCCATTCACGAGACCGGCGGCGCGCGCATGGGTGATAGGCCGGACAACTCGGTGCTGAACTCGTGGGGTCAGTGTTGGGATGCTGACAACGTGTTCGTGACCGACGGCGCATGTTTTGTCTCCGCCGGTTTCCAGAACCCCACGCTGACGATCATGGCGCTCACGGTTCGAGCGTGCCGGTTCATCGTTGGTGACTACGCGAAGCGCGTGGACTAAATGGACTACGGGAAGGTTCTGGGGATTGATCGGCCGGTCTCGCGGATCGTCTTCGGCACCGATCGATTGCGGGGCCGGGAACTGCCGTGGCTGCCCGATCGAAGCCTTGAGCAACAGGCCTTCTCGCTATTGGATCGGTCGTTCGAGCTCGGCTGCAACTCATTCGATACCGCGCGCATATATCGGGACAGCGAACGGACGCTGGGGGACTGGATTCGGCAACGCCGCAACCGCGCCCAGGTTGTGGTCATCAGCAAGGGATGTCATCCCGGACTTTCATCAGGACGTCCGCGGCTTTCTGCGTCCGATGTGTCGAACGACCTGCACGCGTCCCTCAAGGCGCTCGGCACGGATTTCATCGATCTGTATCTGCTTCACTACGACCATCCCGCAGCGTGGGTCGAACCGGTCATCGAACGGCTCAACCGTCACCTTGACGAGGGCAAGATCGGCGCGATAGGTGCGTCGAACTGGTCTCACGAGCGAATTGCGAGTGCCAACACGTTTGCTGCCGGCAACGGCCTGAAACCCTTTAGCGCGTCAGGCGTTCAATTCAGCCTTGCTGAGTGGACGGCGCCTCCGTGGCCTGGCGCTGTCACCTTGGGAGGCGACGGCCAGCGGGCCGCGCGAGAATGGTATTCGACCCACGGGTTGTCGGTGTTCGCGTGGTCCAGCCTTGCCCGTGGATTTTTTTCTGATCACTACGATCCGAAGAATCCGGACCCCAACCGCGTGAGCCGGTGGTGTGCCACCTACTTCGGCACCGAAGACAACATCCAAAGGCTTGAGCGCGCAAGGGTGTTCGCGCGTGAGCATCACGTCACCGTCGCGCAGGTTGCGCTCGCCTACGTGCTGTGCCACCCACTCCAGGCGTTTGCAGTGGTCGGTTGCACGACGGCCGAGAAGTTCGCGGAGAACGTGGCCGCACTGTCTTTGAAGCTTGATGAAGCGACCCTGCACTGGCTCGCTACCGGCCAGGCGTCGCGAGGAAGATCCTGGTCTCCGTGAGCACCGCGGCAGCGGTCGACATCGCCGGTGCGCGGGGGCAGCGGCGCCGGCATCCGGACGAAATGGTGACAAATTTGTGTTTTGTGCGCAGCATCTTTCGTATGACTTGCAGGATGTGGCAGAAAGACAACCGGCGGCGTTTGGAGGCCGCCGGTTTCATTTCGCAGATCACGTGGATAGCAGCCGTAGATAGCAGCTAAGTGCAAGGCTTAGATCCGCGATGAGGTTTGTACTGGCAATGTGGGGAACGCGCGGCGATGTCGAGCCCTGCGCCGCCATCGGCCGTGAGCTGTTGCGCCGAGGGCACGACGTGCGCATGGCTGTCGCACCTGAGTTCGTTGGCTTCGCCGAGTCGGCTGGGCTTGCGACGGTCAACTACGGGCCGGATCCTCGGCGCTGGCTAGACGCGCACCGCGACTTCTGGAGGAATCTCTTCGGCAACTTCTGGAGGATTCCGGATTTGCGTAGGTTGTGGCGCGAAGCCGCGGAATCGGGTACTTGGTGCTGGGGGGACATGAGCACGACGCTGAGGTCGCTGGCGGACGGGGCCGACCTGCTACTCACCGGCATGGCTTACCAAGAGGTCGCGCTCAACGTCGCGGAGTATTACGACACTCCGTTGGCCACATTGCATTTCGCCCCAGTGCGGGCAAACGGCCAGCTCCAGCCCTTGCTGCCGGCTCCGTTGGCTCGCGCCGCACTGACGGTGGGCGAGTGGCTGGTCTGGCCCATGCGCAAGAAGGCCGAGGAAGTACAGCGTCGCGAACTGGGCCTTCCGAAGGCAACGAGCCCCGCGTTTCGACGGATCACCGAACGCGGATCGCTGGAAATCCAGGCTTACGACGAGATGTGCTTTCCGGGGCTGGCAGCCGAATGGGCGAAATGGAATGACCAACGGCCGTTTGTCGGCGCCCTGACGATGGAATTGCCGACGGATGCCGACGAGGAGGTGGTGTCGTGGATTGCCGCAGGAACACCGCCAATTTACTTCGGGTTCGGCAGCATACCGGTCGAATCTCCCGCCGACACGCTTGCCATGATTTGCGCGGCCTGCGCACAGTTGGGCGAGCGGGCGTTGGTTTGCTCCGGCGGGACTGACTTCAGCGATCTCCCCCATTCCGAGCATGTCAAGGTGGTGGGCGCGATGAACCATGCGGGCATCTTTCCGGCCTGCCGTGCGGTCGTGCATCACGGTGGCGCGGGCACTACAGCCGCGGGCCTGCGCGCCGGGGTCCGCATGTTGATCTTGTGGAGGGGCTTCGATCAGCCGCACTGGGCAGCTGTGGTCAAACGACTGAAAGTGGGCACCGGCCGGCGCTTTTCCAGCGCTAGTCGGGAGTCGCTGGTCGCGGACCTGGGTACCATCCTTGCCCCGCAGTACCTGGTCCGGGCCCGCGAGGTCGCCACCCGGATGACTACACCCGCCGCCAGCGTTGCGGCCGCCGCCGATGCTTTGGAAAATTTCGCCCGCTTGAGGCGCGTTGGCAAGAACGGACGCAGATCTGGGGGCTGGGTATCGGCCTAGGGATCACGAGCCCGATCGTGATCCCGCTCATGGGCAACGGAAGAAAATGCTTGGGCAGCTGGCTTGGTCAGGCAGTCACCGGCGGCCAAAAAAAGGAGGGTGCCCAGAATCGGTTGTGCGCCTACCTCGCCGTGGCAGCGCTGGCGCGGCGATGGGTGCTGCGCAGCGGTCGGTGGTCGATCGGTCGTTGCCGGTAGCCGCTGCACCGACTATCCCAGCCGGTCTTGCCGCGGCGTTGTACCCGCAGCGTTGTCGGTGACGAGCGGGTATGGCAGTGTCGTGGGGGTGGGCGAGCTATCTAGTTCTCAGAGCGACGGCGCGGGACGGCAGAAGTCGAGACCGCCGGTGCGGCCACTGTCGGCGGACCAGCAGCCCGCGACCAAGGCGGACCTGTATGCCGCGGTGGACGCGATGCGCGCCGACATGCGTGAACTGCTCGACCAGATCAGCACATTGATCAAAGAAGCGAACAAGAAATAGGTTTTCCGGAGCTTTCCGGCGGGCCCGACGGCACGATGAACGGGTGAGGCCGTTTCGCATCGACGTCTCCGACGACGTTCTGGATGACCTGCAGTCACGCTTGGCGCGCACCCGCTGGCCCGAAGCCGAGTGTGTGGACGATTGGAGCCAGGGCATTCCGCTGGAGTACACCCGCGACTTGGCCACCTACTGGGCCAACGACTACGACTGGCGGGCGCGCGAAGCGGCGCTGAACCGCTTCGACCAGTTCGTCACCGAAATCGACGGGCTGGATATCCATTTCATCCATCAACGGTCACCACACGCCGACGCCTTCCCGTTGGTGATCACGCATGGCTGGCCGGGCTCGATCGTGGAGTTCCACAAGGTGATCGAGCCGCTGACCAACCCCACCGCCCATGGTGGCCGCGCCGAAGACGCCTTCCATGTCGTCTGCCCGTCGCTTCCCGGCTACGGCTTCTCCGGCAAGCCGAGCCACACCGGCTGGGGGGTAGACAAGATCGCGCAGGCCTGGGAGACGCTCCTGCAGCGTCTCGGCTACCGGCGCTACGGCGCCCAGGGTGGCGACTGGGGAGCGGCCGTCACCACCCAGATCGGCCGAAACGCCGGCATTTCCGGAGGCCACTGCGCGGCCATCCACCTGAACATGCCGATCGCCTGGCCCACCGCCGACGAGCCCACCGACGACGAGCGGCAGGCGCTGCAGGACCTGGACCACCACCGCAAGTGGGGCACCGGCTATTCCAAGCAGCAAGCAACCCGGCCCCAGACCCTGGGCTATGGGCTGGTGGATTCCCCGGTGGGACAACTTGCCTGGATCGTCGAGAAGTTCTGGGCATGGATGGACTGCGACGGCAACCCCGAGAACGTGCTGACGCGCGATGAGCTGCTGGATAACGTGATGATGTACTGGGTGACCGGCACCGCGGCATCCTCGGCCCGGTTGTACTGGGAAAGCATGAAGAGCTTCCGGCCGGGCGGCCGCGTCGAATTGCCGACCGGTGTCGCGTCTTTCCCCAAGGAGATCCTGCGGGCGTCGCGGCGGTGGTGCGAGCCGAACTATCACATCACCCACTGGACGACCATGCCGCGTGGCGGGCACTTCGCCGCATTCGAACAACCCGATCTGTTCGTCGAGGACGTCCGCAGGTTTTTCGCGACGGTGCGGTGACGTACCGCCTCACCCTCGAGAGCGCAACCGCGAAGTGGCACGCTATTGGGCATGCATGTGATCAATGGTCTGCGCGATCCGGCCGCCAGCTTTCCCCTGGCGCACGCCTTCGACGACCGGGCGGAGCGGCGCCGGGCCAATCGTGCCGTCGCGCTGAGCGCTGCCGGTTTGGCGCTCACGGGCCTGATCGAACTCGCGATCGCCATGGTGTCGGGGTCGGTGGCGTTGCTCGGCGACGCCCTGCACAATCTTTCCGATGTCTCGACGAGTCTGGTGGTGTTCGTCGGATTTCGGAGCTCGCGGAAGGCGGCGAGCCAGCGCTATCCCTATGGGCTGGAGCGGGCCGAGGATCTCGCCGGCATCGGGGTGGCGCTGGTCATCTGGGCCAGCGCCGCGGTTGCCGGAGTGGAAAGTGTGGCCAAGCTGCTGCGGCACGGGACCACCCAGCATGTGGGCTGGGGCATCGCCGCGGCGGCGGTCGGCATCGCCGGCAATCAGCTGGTGGCCCGCTACAAGCTGGTCGTCGGCCGCCGAATCCAATCGTCGACCATGATCGCCGACGCCAAGCATTCCTGGCTGGACGCGCTGTCGTCGGCGGGCGCGCTGCTGGGTCTGTGCGGGGTCGCCGCGGGCTGGGGATGGGCCGACGGCGTTGCCGGCATCGCGGTGACGGGATTCATCTGCCATGTTGGTTGGGAGGTGACCTCCGACATCGGCAACCGGTTGCTCGACGGGGTGGATCCAGCTGTCATCGCCACCGCGGAGGCGGTCGCCGCCGCAACGCCGGGGGTCAGCCACGCTCATGCCCGCGCCCGCTGGACCGGGCGCACGCTGCGCGTGGAGGTGGAAGGCTGGCTTGATCCGGCCACCTCGGTGGCCGAGGCCGACGCGACCGGCCGTCTGGTGGCCGAACGGCTGTCCGCGAAGCTGCCCGAGATGCGTAGCTTCGTCTGGGCGGCGCGCGGCGCGCAGCTGGTCTGAGACGGCGGTGTGTGACGAGAGTCCCATCGGCCCGAAGCTTAGCCTGCCTAAAAATGGGCACCTTCACAGCATGTCGATCAGCTCGCGATACCGATGCTGCGGCGGCCGACCTGCCCAAGCTGTCAGTCGCGCCGGGCGGGTAGGGCCATACCCGGGAGGTGTGGTGGATGCTGGCAGCACAGCTGGTCATTGTCCTTGCGCTGATCGCCGTCTTGGTGGTGTAGCCGTCGGGCGACGATTGTTACCCGGCACACAGGTTGGTCCGGCCGGAAGTGGCCACCTTTGCCCAGGTCTGAACTCAACCCCCGCCTCCCGACCCGCCCAACCTGTCACCGAAAGGTAAGTTCGGCGTTGCCCCGTCGACGAATCCGCAAGTGACGCGACCCGGCCGCGACCAAGCGGACGTGTGAGACGCTGCCGGGGTGGTTGCGTCGACGCGGCAGGCCCGGATCGCCGGCGTCCTGGTGGGCTATCTGGCCGACCTCGTCCTGGGCGACCCGAAGCGGGGTCATCCGGTCGCGGTGTTCGGGCAGCTGGCCGCAAAGTTGGAGCAGACCAGCTATCGCGACAGCAGGCTCGCCGGGATGACGCACGTCGGGGCGTTGGTCGGTGCGGTGTGCCTGCTGGGCGCGGTGCTGCAGCGGGGTCCGGGCAGGCTGCGGTCCCTTGCGGCCACGGCGACGGCCACCTGGGTGTCACTGGGTGGGATGTCGTTGGCTGGCACCGGCCGGGCGATGGCCGCGCTGCTGGAGTGCGGTGACGTCGAGGCGGCCCGGCGGCTGCTGCCGTCGTTGTGTGGGCGTGATCCGGCCGGGCTGGACCTGCCCGGCTTGACCCGCGCGGCGCTGGAGTCGGTGGCCGAGAACACCTCCGATGCCCAGGTGGCACCGCTGCTGTGGGCGGCGATCGGCGGCGCGCCCGCGGTGCTGGGATACCGCGCGGTCAACACGCTGGATTCGATGATCGGCTACCGCTCGCCGAGGTATCTCCGATTCGGTTGGGCCGCAGCACGATTGGATGATGTAGCCAACTATGCCGGGGCGCGCGCGACCGCGATGCTGGTGGTACTGTGCGCACCGCTGGCCGGCGGATCACCATGGGGCGCCCTCCGGGCCTGGCGTCGCGACGCCGCGCGCCATCCCAGCCCCAACGCCGGCGTCGTCGAGGCGGCGTTCGCCGGGGCGCTGGACGTGCGGCTCGGCGGGCCCACCCGGTACCGCCACGGGCTGCAGATCCGGCCCACCCTCGGCGACGGCCGTCAGCCCACGGTCGCCGATCTGCGCCGGGCGGTGCTGCTGTCGCGGGCGGTGCAGGCCGGGGCGGCGGTGGGCGTTGGGTTGATGCTCTATCGGCGGCGGCCGTAGCGGTCGGCGAGTTTCTCCTCGACCGTCATCGGCTCGTCCGCCGGCGGCGGCTCGCGTCGCTCGCGGCGGCGGGCCCGCAGCTCGGCGTAGGCGAAATAGCCCAGTCCGATCGGCGCCAGGACGCCGAAGCTAATCCACTGGATGCCGTAGGACAGAAACGGTCCGGCATCCAGATGCGGTATCCCGATCAGGCCCAGTCCACCGGGCTGGTCCTCGACCAACTGCAGATAGGACCCGGCCAGCGGAACCCCGGTCAACGTCGACACCTGTGCCGTGCTGATCGAATACACCTGCGGGAAACCGTCTCTGGTGAACGGCTCCTTGCCCGGCGCGGTGGGTTCGGAATCCCGCAGTCGCGCCGTGATGGTCACGGTCTGCTCCGGCGGGCGGGGGATCGGCGGCACGTGGGAGCCGGGCTCGGGCCGCACGTAACCGCGGTCGACCAGTACGGTCGGCCCGTCGTCGACGGCGAATGGCGCCAGCACTTCGAACGCCTGCTCGCCGTCGACCACCCGCAGCCGGGCCAGCACCTGCGCGTCCGGCAGGTAGTGCCCCGTCGCCGTCACCCTACGCCACTGCGCACCCGGGGCCGATGAATCCTGTTGCGGCAACAGAGTTTTCAATGGCACCGGGGGTGTGTGCAGCGAGTAGTCGATCTGGCGGTTCTCCCGGGAGGTCTTGGTGTTCTTTCCCAACTGCCACGGGGCCAGCACCGTGAAGCACAGGTAGGTGAACGCGATCACCACCAGGGCCAGCGCTATCCATCCCGGCCGCAGCAGGAACGCCAGGCTGGGAATCCGTCTGGGCATCCGTCTGGGCATCACGGGGATCCGTTCTGCGCCAGCCGCTCGTCCACCCAGTCATGCAGACCGGGCAGCGCGGCCTCGATGACGGCGAAAACCTGCTCGAAGTCGTCGTGCCCGCCGTAATAGGGATCGTCTACGTCGAGGGCGTAGGCGCCCGAGCGGGGGTCGAACGAGCGCAGCATGCGCAGCCTCGCGTCGTCGACACCGAGCTGGCGCAACAGCCGAGCATGGTTGCGGCCCAAGGCAATCACCAGGTCTGCCGCCAGATGCCCGGCATCGACCTGCGCCGCGCGGTGCTCGGTGGGATAGCCGTGGGCGTGCAGCACCCGCCGGGCCCGCTCGTCGACCCCGTTGCCGATATGCCAGTCGCCGGTACCGGCACTGGTCACCCGCACCGCATCTCCTAAGCCGCGCTCCCTGAGTTGATGGGCGAACATCTTCTCGGCCATCGGCGAACGGCAGATGTTGCCGGTGCACACGAAGGTGACGTGCAAGGTTGGCGGATCAGACACCCAGCGCCTCCCGCAGCTCGTCGATGGTGCGAGCGTGCCTGACGAGGGTGGCGTCCGTGGCGTCAGCCGCGTCACTGCCGAAGTCGTCCTGCCCGTAGCCCCAGCCGACCACGACGGTGTCGATATCATGGGCTGCCGCACCCTCGACGTCATGGTTGCGGTCACCGACCATGAGGACCCGCTCGGGCAGCGGCCGCAGCTGGGCAAGCGCGTGGCTCAGCACCTCGGTCTTGCTGCTCCGTGAGCCGTCGCCACTTGCTCCGGCGATGACCTCGAAATGCTGTTCCAGCCCGAAGTGCGCCAGAATGCGCCGGGCCGTCGGCTCGAGCTTGCACGTGGCCACCGCCAGCCGGACCCCGGCGGCGCGCAGATCGCCCAGCAGCGGCGCTATCCCGTCGAACACGGTGTTCATCGCCCAGCCGCGGGCGCCGTATTCGGCCCGGAAAGCCGCGATCGCGTCTTCGACACGATCGCCGAGCTCCATCGCGCGAAAGGTGTCGTCCATCGGCGGGCCGACGATCCAGGCGGCCAGGTCGCCCTCGGGAACGGCGGCGCCGACGTGGTCGAGCGCATGGCGGAAGCTGGCCACGATCCCGTGTGCCGAATCGGTCAGGGTCCCGTCGAGATCGAAGATCACCAGCTGTGGCGACCCGTCGGAGACGTTGATAGGGGGGCGGGCGGCGCCGCAGTCGGGCGAATCGGTCGCGATCGAACCTGTCACGCCTTCCATTGTCGGTGATGGCGCGGGTCGCCCAGCACCGACCGGCCACCTTCTGCCTTGACCAGTCGTGATCGCGGCAGCCGGCCGGGACCCGACCGCGTCCCGCTGGCCGGGGCGGTGCTCCGGATGCCTGGGTAGTCCACCGGCGCACTAGTGTTTCACTGGTGGCGGATCTGGATCACAGCGCGTCGATTTGCCTCGTCGCGGCGCGCTATCACGGTGATCAGGCCGTCGCGCCCGACATGCTGGATTTCGCCGTCAATGTCCGTGACACCCGCCCGCCGCAGTGGCTTATCGACGTCCTGGCGGCCCGGCTGACTGATCTGGCCCGCTATCCAAGCGCGGACGAGGTGCGCCGGGCGCAACAGGCGGTAGCCGCACGCCACGGCCGAACCCCTGACGAAGTGCTGCCCCTGGCCGGGGCGGCGGAGGGCTTCGCGTTGCTGCCCAACCTGGCTCCGGCGCGTGCGGCGATCATCGCGCCCTCGTTCACCGAGCCGGCGGTGGCGCTGAGCGCCGCCGGAATCCCGGTGGACCACGTTGTCCTCGAGCCGCCGTTCGGCCTGGCCGATGTGGCGGTGCCGGAGGCGGCCGACCTCGTGGTGGTGGGTAACCCGACCAACCCGACCGGTGTGTTGCACACCCGCGAGCAATTGCTGGCGTTGCGGCGACCGGGACGAATCCTGGTCGTCGACGAAGCATTCGCCGATTCGATCCCCGGGGAGCCGGAGTCGCTGGCCGGCGACCGCCTGCCTGATGTGCTGGTGCTGCGCAGCCTGACCAAGACGTGGTCGCTGGCCGGTTTGCGGGTGGGTTATGCCCTCGGCGCGCCGGACGTGCTGGCCCGGCTGACCGCGCGGCGCCCGCACTGGCCGGTGGGCACCCTGCAGCTGGCGGCCATCGCGGCGTGCTGTGCGCGCGCAGCGGTGGCCGAAGCCGCCGCCGATGCCCAGCGACTGGTGGCACTGCGCGCGGCGATGGTGGCCGGCCTGCAGTCGGTGGGTGCCGCGGTGGTCGACGGTTGTGCGCCGTTTGTGCTGTTCGCCATGCCGGATGCCGAGAGAATCCGAAATGACTTGCACCACAAGAGTATTGCGGTTCGCCGCTGCGATACGTTCGTCGGCCTGGACAACCGGTATCTGCGCGCGGCGGTGCGCGCGGAGTGGCCGCGGCTGGTTGAGGCCATCGGTTGCGGGCACAGCGGGAGGCGCCGATGAGTGTGCGGTTGGTTGACGTCATCGAGGTGCTGGACCAGGCGTATCCGCCGCGGCTTGCCGAGTCGTGGGATTCGGTCGGCCTGGTCTGCGGCGATCCGGCCGACGTGGTGGATTCGGTGACCGTCGCGGTGGACGCGACGCCGGCGGTCGTCGACGAAGTTCCCGACGGGGGCCTGTTGCTGGCTCACCATCCGTTGCTGTTGCGCGGGGTCGACACCGTGGCTGCCCATACGCCCAAGGGTGCGCTCGTGCACCGCTTGATCCGGTCGGGCAAGTCGCTGTTCACCGCCCACACCAACGCCGACTCGGCGTCGCCGGGGGTCTCCGACGCGCTGGCCCAAGCTCTGGGCCTGACCGTCGAAGGCGTGCTTGACCCGTTTGCCGGGGCGGCCGATCAGGACAAGTGGGTCATCTATGTGCCGCGCGAGCACGCGGATGCGGTGCGGACGGCGGTGTTTGACGCCGGCGCCGGACATATCGGCGACTACTCGCACTGCAGCTGGAGCGTTGCCGGTACCGGACAGTTCCTGGCGCTGGAGGGGGCGTCGCCCGCAATCGGCGCCGTCGGCGCCGTCGAACAGGTGGCCGAAGATCGGGTGGAGGTGGTCGCACCCGCGCGGGCGCGGGCCGCGGTGCGGGCGGCGATGCGGGCCGCGCATCCCTACGAGGAACCGGCATTCGACATCTTCACGTTGGTGCCGCCGCCGGCCGGCGTCGGGTTGGGGCGGATCGGCACACTGCCCCAGCCGGAACCGCTGCGCGACTTCGTCTCCCGGGTCTGCGCGGCGCTGCCCGCGACGTCCTGGGGAGTGCGGGCCGCCGGTGATCCCGATCTGCCGGTTTCGCGGGTGGCGGTCTGCGGCGGCGCCGGGGACTCGTTGCTGGGCGCCGCGGCCGCGGCGCAGGTGCAGGCCTATGTCACCGCCGACCTGCGGCACCATCCTGCCGACGAGCACTGCCGGTCCTCGCCCGTGGCCCTGATCGATCTCGCGCATTGGGCCAGCGAATTCCCCTGGTGCGGCCAAGCCGCCGGCGTGCTGCGGTCTCATTTCGGCGCGTCGCTGCCGGTGCGGGTGTCGACCATCCGCACCGATCCGTGGAATGTGGCTACCAGACCTGGAGATGGGACATGAAAGCC
The DNA here is from genome assembly GCF_002102175.1 of Mycobacterium gastri. Taxonomy (GTDB): domain Bacteria; phylum Actinomycetota; class Actinomycetes; order Mycobacteriales; family Mycobacteriaceae; genus Mycobacterium; species Mycobacterium gastri. The sequence goes on from NZ_LQOX01000055.1 coordinate 12,663, forward strand.
GAAGCGGCACAGCAACGTTCGCTATCAGAACTGGCGAAGCTGGATGCCGAGCTGTCGCGGATCGCGCATCGGGCCACGCATCTGCCCCAGCGAGAGGACTATGAGCGGACGCAGATCGAGCACAACGCCGCCGGTGACCGGCTGGCCGCCGTGCGAATCGCTGTGGAGGACTTGGACGCCCAGGTGTCGCGATTCGAAGCGGAAATCGACGCGGTGCGCAAGCGCGAGGAGCGGGACCGGTCGCTGCTCACCGCCGGCGCTACGGACGCCAAGCAACTGTCGGATTTGCAGCACGAGCTGCAGACGCTGGAACGTCGTCAGGCCAGCCTGGAAGATTCGCTGCTGGAGGTGATGGAGCGCCGCGAGGAACTGCAGGCCCGCCAGGTCACCGAGTCGGCGGCACTGGAGAAGCTGCGCACCGACCTGGACGGCGCCCGGCAAGCCCTGGATGCCGCGCTGGTCGAACTCGAGCAGTCCCGTCGGGAACGCTTGTCGCGGCGCGAGGAACTCAGCGCTTCGTTGAATCCCGACCTTGTCGCCCTGTATGAGCGGCAGCGGGCCGGGGGAGGGCCGGGCGCCGGACCGTTGCAGGGCCATCGGTGTGGTGCCTGCCGGATCGAGATCGGTCGCGGCGAGCTGGCCCGCATCTCGGCGGCCGCCGACGACGAGGTGTTGCGGTGCCCGGAATGTGGCGCAATCCTATTGCGGGTCAAGGGTTTCGAGCAGTGAAAGTCATCATCGAAGCCGACGGCGGGTCGCGGGGCAATCCCGGGCCGGCCGGATACGGCGCGGTGGTGTGGACGATGGACCGCTCGACCGTGCTGGCGGAGTCCAAGCAGGCGATCGGCCGGGCCACCAACAACGTCGCTGAATACCGCGGGTTGATCGCCGGCCTGGACGACGCGGTGAAGCTGGGCGCCAGCGAGGCGACGGTCCTGATGGACTCCAAGCTGGTGGTGGAGCAGATGTGCGGGCGCTGGAAGGTCAAGCACCCGGACCTGGTGGAACTGCATGCGCAGGCGCAGGCGCTGGCACGGCACTTCCGCCGGATCAGTTACGGGTGGGTGCCGCGGTCGCGGAATGCGTATGCCGATCGGTTGGCCAACGAAGCGATGGATGCCGCGGTTCGCACCAATCGCCGTGGGGAGAACACCACCACCGTGCCGGTGGTGGCTGTTGCCAACCCGCCGCGAAAGCTTGCGGCGGAGTCCCCGACAGCTCCCGGATGGACGGGCCGACGCGGTGCGGCCACCCGGCTGCTGTTGTTGCGGCATGGGCAGACCGAGCTGTCGGTGCAGCGCCGCTACTCGGGGCGGGGCAACCCGGCATTGAACGAAGTGGGATGGCGGCAGGCCGGGCTGGCCGCCCGCTATCTTTCGCAGCGCGGCGGGATCGCGGCGGTGGTGTCCTCGCCGTTGCAGCGGGCCTATGACACGGCGACGACGGCGGCCCGGGCCCTGGGCCTGGAGGTGACCGTCGACGACGACCTCGTCGAGACCGACTTCGGGGCATGGGAGGGAATGACTTTCGCGGAGGCTGCCGATCGCGACCCCGAGTTGCACCGCCGCTGGCTGCGTGACACCAGTGCCACGCCCCCGGGTGGCGAGAGTTTCGACGACGTGTTGCAGCGGGTTCGTCGCGGACGTGACCGGATCATCGCCGGGCACGAGGGCGCCACGGTTCTGGTGGTCTCCCACGTCACGCCGATCAAGATGTTGTTGCGGCTGGCCTTGGATGCCGGAGCTGGCATCCTGTACCGGTTGCACCTCGATTTGGCGTCGCTGAGCATCGCCGAGTTCTATACCGATGGGGCGTCGTCGGTGCGGCTGGTGAACCAGACGGGCTATCTGTAGCCCGCCAACGCCCCGAGCGTGTATTCATTGCGAAATCCGGCGCGTTTTTTGGCATTACGTGCACGTTCGACGAGCGTTAGCTGTGGGTTGGCGACACCGAGGACGCGTCATGCGGGACGCCGGCGTCAGGCCGGCGCCGGCGTGAAGACGACCGGCAGCGCGGCGGGCGAGCGGAAGGCGACCCCGACCACATGCGGGATCGGCTCGTTTGGGTCCAGCCGCAGCCCCGGCAACCGGTCCAGCAGCGCGTTGATCGCCACCGCGGCCTCCATGCGCGCCAGGTGCATGCCCAGGCACAGGTGCGGGCCGCCGCCGAAGGTCAGGTGTGCGATGTTGCGGCGAGTGGGATCGAAGCGGTCCGGATCCGGATAGCGCGTCGGGTCCCGATTGGCGGCCGCGACACTGACGCTGACGTTGGTTCCCGCCGGAATCGCGACCCCGCCGAGCTCGCAGTCGCCGACCGCCACCCGCACCACCGTGGTGATCGGCGGCTCCCAGCGCAACGCCTCCTCGACGGCAGCGCGGACCAGCCCGCGATCGGCCCGCAGCGCGTCCAGCAGCTCCGGCTGCGTGAGCAGTGCGACCAGCAGGTTGCCCGAGGCCCGGTAGGTCGTCTCGACTCCGGCGGGCAGGATCAGCAGCAGGAACGCGAAAATCTCGTCGTCGGTCAGCCGTGCGCCGTCGATCTCGGACTCCGCGAGCGTGCTGATCAAATCGTCCTGCGGCCGGCGCCGGCGCTTGGCGAGGATTTCGGTGAAGTAGGCCTTCAGCGATCGCGACGCGGCCAGCCCGCAATCCCAGTCGTAGACCACATTGAGCAGCTCGATCGACAGCCGCTGGAAGCGCGGGTAGTCCTGGCGCGGCAGGCCCATGATCCGCGCGATCACCTGGACCGGAAACGCGAAGGTGAACTCGCGGGCCAGCTCGGCGCGCCCGCGCGCCGCGAACCGGTCGATGAGTTCGTGGACCACCACCTCCACCAGCTCGCCGCGCCATCGTTCCAGCAGCGCCGACCGGAACGACGGCGACACCAGCGCCCGGCCGGCCCGATGCTCGGCTCCCTCGAGCTCCAGCAGGGTGCGGCCCATGACCGGGCCCATGATGTGCTCGTAGATCGACGAGGAGAAGGTGTCCGGGTGTGTGAGCACCGTCTGGCACTCGTCGTAGCCGAGCACCGTCACCCCGAAATCGCCGACCTGCCCGGCCCTGACCTCGGTGAAGGGGTTGCCGAGCAGCACCCGGTGTCGCGCGCGTGCCTCGCGCAGCCGCTCGTGCACGTTTTCGACCTGCATGAGCAGCCCGCCCTGCAGCTCGGTCGGGTCGAAGTCGTTGGTTGCCACCTCAGCCATGAGCCGACACCGTCTCGGTATCCCGCCCGGACCGCAGCACGGTGCCGGGCAGCGCGCCAGTGGCGACGCCGTCGCGGCACACCTCGACACCACCGACCAGCACCGAGCTGATCCCGCGGGCGTCGGCGACCAATCGGGGCGCGCCCGCCGGCAGGTCGTAGCGGGTGCGTTCGGGACCGTGGCCGACGGTCGCCGGGTCGAAAAGCACCAGGTCGGCGTGCCAGCCGGGCTGAATCCGGCCGCGCTGCGTCAGCCCGTAGAACCGGGCCGGCGCATCGGTGATCAATCGCACGGCTTCCTCGAGCGTGACCACCCGGTGCTCGCGCACGCCCTTGCCCAGCAGCGACGTCGTGTAGATCGCGCCGCACATCATGTCCAGGTGCGCGCCGGCGTCCGAGCCGCCGATCACCGCACCCGGATGGCGCCATACCTGCGCGCGTGCCCGCCAGTCGTCCGCGTCATCGCCGGTCAGCGGCGGGGAGAGCCCGGTGCGCAGCTCGTCGGCGATCACGATGTCCAACAGCGTGTCGAACGGCTCGCCACCGCGGGCGGCCGCGACCTCGCCGACGCTGCGCCCGGTCGCGTCCGCGTTCTCCGGCGCGAACGTCTCGACGATAACCAGCCGGTCCCATTGCGCGAGGCCGCGCAGCATGCCCGCCTCCTTGGAGGCGGCGCCCTCGGCGAGCCGGTGACGCACCGCCGGGTCGGCGAGCGCAGCCAGGCGCTGCGGCACCGGCAGGTGCATGGTGTCGCGCCACCCGGGCAGCCCGTCGAGCACGAAACCGGACAGGAAGGAAAGCCGGATCTTCATGCCGTGCGGCAAGGTGAGTGCCACCACCCGGCCGCCGCGTTCGGCGGCGACATCGTAGGCGCGCAACTGCTTTTCGTGCCCCGCCGGGTTGGCTGCCGAGACACCCAGCAGGTTCCAGTTCAGCGGCCGGTCGGCGGCCACGGACATGTCGGTCAGCAACGCGATGTCGTCATCGGTGAAGCCGGACAGGCAGCCGGGGATGATGGCCTCCAGCGTGGTGCCCGGACGGTCGCGCACGCCGGCGGCCAGCGCCACCAGTTCGTCTCTTGACGCGCTGCGCGACGGGACCGGCTGGCCGGCGCCGTCGTTGTGGGTGGGTGACTGCGAGGTGGACAGCCCGAGCGCACCGGCGTTCAGCGCGTCGTGCAGCACCGCGACCATCGTGTCGATGTGTGCCGGGGTGGCCTCGCCGCCGACCGCGTCGTTACCCATCGCCGCCAGCCGCAGCGCCGAATGACCAACGAGGAAACCGGCATTGACGGCGATGCGACCCTCGAGGCGGTCGAGCCAGTCGCCGAACGATGCCCAGCCCCAGTCCAGGCCGGCGCGCAGCGCGTCCAGCGGCATCCCCTCGACCCGCGCCAGCATACGGGTGAGGTAGTCGTGCTGGTCGGCTGCGGCGGGCGCCAGCGTGAAGCCGCAGTTGCCGCCGAAGACCGTGGTCACCCCGTGTTGCACCGACGGGCTGGCGGTCGGGTCCCAGAACAGCTGCGCATCGTAGTGGGTATGTAGGTCGACGAATCCCGGCGCCAGCGTCTGGCCTTGGGCGTCAATGGTTTTCGCCGCCAAATCGTCGGTTTCTCCCACGGTGACGATCCGCCCGTCACGTACGCCGACGTCGCCGTGGCGGGCCGGTGCGCCGGTGCCGTCGACGATCTCGGTGTCACGGATCAACAGGTCGAGCATTGAGAGCCTCCTACCCGGTGGCCATCAGCCACCCGTCGTCCGGCAGCGGGTGGCGGAAAAGCTGTGCGGCGTTGCGATGGGTGATCTTGGCCGCATCCTCCGCCGACAGGCCGGCGACGTTGCGCGCCACGACCTGTTGGGTGTCGGGCCAGGTCGAGTCGGCGTGCGGATAGTCGCTTTCGACCAGGATGCGGTCGGCCCCGATCGCGTCCAGCGCGCCGAACGCGTGCGGATCGTCGATCGAGCAGAACCAGAAGGTACGGCGCAGCACCTCGCTGGGCAGCAGGTCGCTCTTCCACGACCCGCCCTCGAGGCCCGAAGCAGAGTGCGCCAGAACATAATCGGCGCGGTCGCCGAGCATCGCCACCCAGCCCAGCCCGCCCTCGGCCAGCGTGATGTTCAGCCGCGGGAAGCGGACCGGGATGCCCGACCACAGCATGTCCGCGCAGGCGACCAGGGCGTTGACCGGGAACAGCGTGGTGATGGTCTCGAACGGGGTGTCGAAGGCGGGGATCGGAGCCCACTGCGCCGACCCGGTGTGCAGGCAGACCACGGTGTCGGTCTCCTCGCAAGCGGCGAAGAACGGATCCCAGACCCCGGTGTGCAAGCTGGGCAGGCCGCATTGTGCGGGCAGTTCGGGGAAGCTGACCGCCTTGAACCCGCGGTCGGCGTTGCGGCGGATCTCCTCGGGGGCCAGCCGCGGGTCGGCGAGCCAGGGCAGCTGCAGCGGGATGATCCGCTGCGGGTAGGCGCCGGCCCACACTTCGAGGTGCCAGTCGTTCCAGGCGCGCAGCACGGCCAGCCCCAGCTCCAGATCGTCGCTCTTCCAGAACACGGTGCCGGCGAACCCGGCGATCAGCGACGGGAAGTTCAGCGACGCCCAGATGCCGGCGAGGTCCATGTCGGCGATGCGGGCGTCGATATCCCAACAGCCGCGGCGCATTTCGTCGAACCGGGCGGCTTCCATGCTCCATTCGGTGCGCGGCCGGCCGATCACCGCGTTGAGCCCGATGTTCGGGTATTCCCGGCCCTCGTAGCGCCACACCTGGCGCCCGTCGTCGGCCTCGACGACCGTCGGGGCACGGTCGGCCAGCGCGGCGGGCAGCCGCCCGGCGAACATGTCGGGCGGCTCGATGACATGGTCGTCGACCGAGATCACGACGTGCTGTCGCTGCCGGGGATCGGGATCTGGCAGCAGCGCCATAAGAGAAGCTAACGACGGGTTTTAGCGAGTGTCAATGCCTTTTAGCGCTATCTATGCAATGAATATAAGGTTTGGTTGCTAGCGCAGCGATGTGGTGGCGGGCCATGACGGCCACGTGCAATGCATCCCTGGCCGACAGGGCTGGGTAGCGCAACAGGGTGTGCTTCGCGTGCTCGACGTCGGCGCGGCCGATCGGCAACACGTCGTCGGCCGCGGCCGCCGAGTATGCGTTGATGGCGTCGAGTGTGCGGTCAGGGCGGCCGATCGCGGCGGTTCCCGCTCTACATACGCGGTCAAGGCCGTCACTGCGCACTCGATGCGGCGGCATGACAGCCGACTCGGTGAGCACGTGAGATATCCCTCGAACGCCTGCCATCACAAAGGGTTTGCGCGAAGATGCGGCATCGGCGTGCCGAAAACAGAGCAAAGGCCTGTCGCGGGCAGCCAAGGCTGCGCGAGGACATCGTTGCCAGCAGCATTTCTGGTCGCCGTGAATTTCCGAGTGAGGGTGGCGATAGATCAGTTGGGGCGCAGTTCGAAGCGGCCGGCGGCGGCCCGGCTCGCTTGCGTGCGGTATGACGTCACCGGCTACCGATCGGGGGTGAGGAGCCAGACGTCCCCACGGCGTGGGCTCATGGGCGCGGTAACGCCTCAAGGTTTTGCTCAGCCCACGTTTCGGCGAAGGAGACAGCACCGGGGTTCTTAGACATCCACTGGCCATGGGCTGCGCAGCGTCGCCTCATGTCCTCAACGTCGACCAACGATTCGATCCAGGCGTTCATCGATTGCCGGTCATCCTCGGCATACCGTTTGACCAGGTCGTATTGGTCATCAGACAGCCGCAGCGTGATCGTCTTTGCCATCGATGAATGATAAGCGCGATTTGCTAGCACTACATGGTTGCAGGTGCGCAACGGGCGAAGCGCCTCGCCGGATCGTTTGGTTCGCGGATCCGCCAGGGGAAAATAAGAGCTCAGCCGTGGGGGGTAACGGTTCGGGCACGTTCCGGTTATGGCCCGACACGTCATGCGCTACAGCGGTTCCCGGTACTCGACAATGCCGGACATGACGCAATCGCCGGAGCCCGACATTGGCTCGTGAATTCTCGCGTCAGATGTTTCTGCGGGGTGCCGCCGGGGCATTGGCCGCCAGCGCGGTCTTAGGCCCGGTCCGCGCCACCGCCGACCCCACTGCCTCCGGTTTGGACGGTCTGTCGGCCGCCGTCGGTGGGCGGGTGGTACGCCCGGACGACCCCCAATTCGTAACGGCCAAACAGGTTTTCAACACGAACTACAACGGCTCGACACCGGCGGTGATCGTCACTCCGACGTCGGCGGCCGACGTGCAAAAAGCGATGGCATTCGCCGCCGGACACAATCTCAAGGTCGCTGCGCGCAGTGGCGGACACTCCTACACCGGGGCGTCCACGGCTGGGGGCGTGATGGTGCTCGACTTGCGCCAGCTGCCCGGGGGAATCAATTACGACGCCGCCACCGGACAGGTCACGGTGACGCCCGCGACCGGTTTGTACGCCGTGCACGAGGCGCTGGCCGAGGCCGGCCGCGGCATTCCGACGGGTACCTGCCCGACGGTCGGTGCCGCGGGACACGCCCTGGGCGGCGGCCTGGGCGCCAATTCCCGGCACGCGGGTCTGCTGTGTGACCAATTGACGTCGGCGTCCGTTGTGCTACCCAGCGGCCAGGCGGTCACCGCGTCTGCGGCCAGCAATCCCGACCTGTTCTGGGCGCTGCGCGGCGGCGGTGGCGGCAACTTCGGGGTGACGACCTCGCTGACCTTTGCCACGTTCCCCACCAAAGACGTCGACGTGGTGAACCTCAATTTCCCGCCGCAGTCGTTCGCGCAGGTTCTGGTCGGTTGGCAGAACTGGCTGCGTACCGCCGACCGGAACAGCTGGGCGCTGGCGGACAGCACCACCGACGCGCTCGGTACGCATTGCCGTATCCTCGCGACCTGCCCGGCCGGGTCGGGTGGCGCCGTGGCGAACGCCATCACTTCAGCCGTTGGCGCCCAACCGACCGGTACCGAGAACCACACATTCAATTACCTGGATTTGGTGCGGTATCTGGCCGTCAACAACCTGAACCCGTCACCGCTGGGCTATGTCGGCGGATCCGATGTCTTTCCCACCGTCAACACGGCCGTCGCCGCGGGGATCGCCTCGGCGGTCGACGCCTTTCCCCGCGACGCGGGCCGAATGTTGGCGATCATGCATGCCCTCGACGGCTCCCTCGCCAGTGTGGCACCGGGGGCTACCCCCTTTCCGTGGCGGCGGCACGGCGCGCTGGTGCAGTGGTATGTCGAAAACGCCGGTTCCCTGGCGGCGGTGACCAGCTGGCTCAACACCGCACACCAGGCAGTGCAACGGTATTCGGTTGGCGGCTATGTGAACTATCTGGAGGCGAACCAGCCGCCGTCGCGGTATTTCGGCCCGAATCTGGCTCGGCTGAGTGCGGTACGGCAGAAGTACGATCCGGGCCGAATCATGTTCTCCGGGATGAATTTGTAGCTCACGAGTCTGCGTCAGCAGGGGCTTCCGCCTGTCGCATCCGGGCCGAAACAACGCAAACGGCACCGGACAGAGCTGATCTTTAAATCCCTTGTGTCACTGCGGTTTCGGTGGTCACAGAAGGGTGATTCTTGTCGGTGGGTCTTTGTAGGATTTCAGGTATGGGTTCGGGCAGTCGTGAGGAGATTGTTGAGGTCTTCAACGCGCTGGATGCCGACCTGGATCGGTTGTGCGAGTTGTCTTTTGATGTGTTCCACCCCCGAGCGATTGCGCGCCCTGGAGCGTCTGGAGCGTCTGGAGCGTGTGGCGTGGCGGCTGCGGGCGCCGCAGCATCGATACCCGAGGCCACAACGCCAAACGCCCCGCGAAGCCAAACTCAGTCAGCCGCAGACGCACGAACCGCAGCGCGGCGTGGTTTACACTCAACCGCTGCGGCGGCAACGCGGTCCTGTACCACAGATTCTGACGCCCGTCATCAAGCGGGAATGGGCACCGGCAATGCAGGGCATCACCGCCACAGTCACTGCCAGCGGCTCAACCATAAATTTCGGCCCGGGTGAGGTTCGGCCCGGAGAATCTGCCGTCGCCGGGATTTCGGCAGCGGTGTTGAGTTCTCAGGCCTCTCCCGGGACGAGGCGAGACGCGAAAGTACCGGACTTACAGGGTGTTCGTTGATCCAGCAAGTGGTTTGATGCGTCCGGCGCGCACACCGTTGGCGATGACAACGACCTCGGTGAGTTCGTGCACGAATACGACTGCGGCCAGGCCTAGCGTTCCGAACAACGACAGCGGCATCAGCACCGTGATGATCGCCAGTGATAGCCCGATGTTTTCCAGCATGATCTGGCGGGAGCGGCGGGCGTGATCTAGCGCTTGGGGTAGGTGGCGTAGGTCTTGGCCCATCAGGGCGACGTCGGCGGTTTCGATGGCCACGTCGGTTCCCATGGCGCCCATTGCGATTCCCAGGTCGGCGGCGGCTAGAGCTGGAGTGTCGTTGACGCCGTCGCCCACCATTGCAGTAGGCCGCTGCCCACCTAGCTCTGCGATTAGGCGCGCTTTGTCCTCAGGACGCAGTTCGGCATGGACTGTCTCAATTCCGGCTTGGGCGGCCAGAGCGGCCGCGGTGACGTGGTTGTCGCCGGTGAGCATCGTCACCTGGTAGTTGGCGGCGCGCAGCTCGGCAATGACCTCGGCGGCTTCCGGACGCAGCTCATCGCGCACAGCGATGGCACCGAGCAGCTGCTCGTCACGTTCGACGAGGACCGTTGTGGCTCCGTCTTGCTGCATGCGCGCCACGTGATCGGTGAGGTCGGCTGGGTCGAGCCAGCCGGGCCGTCCCAATCGAATGCCGTGGCCGTCGAGCCGGCCGGTCAACCCGGCACCGGGGATGGTTTGCACGTCGCTGGCGGCTGTGATCGGTGTTTGGGCAGCGGCGAGAATCGCTGCGGCTAGGGGGTGTTCACTGCGGGCCTCCAGCGCGGCCGCCACCGCCAGTACCTCTTCGCGGGTGGCGCCGTTGGTGGTGGCGACGTCGATAACCGCGGGCCGGTTGGCCGTCAGCGTTCCGGTCTTGTCCAGGGCGATAACGCCGATGGTGCTCAGGCTTTCCAGGGCGGCGCCACCCTTGATGAGTACGCCGAACTTGGCGGCTGCGCCGATGGCCGCCACGACCGACACCGGAACTGCGATGGCCAGCGCGCAGGGGGAGGCTGCGACCAGCACCACCAGCGCGCGTTCGATCCAGACCGTCGGGTTACCGAAAAAGCTGCCTGCCCCGGCGATCGCCGCTGCGGCGATCATGACGCTGGGCACCAGAGGTCGCGCTATGCGGTCGGCCAATCGCTGGCTGGCGCCTTTGCGGGCCTGTTCGGCTTCTACAATGTGCACGATGCGGGCTAGTGAGTTGTCTTCTGCGGTAGCGGTGACCTCCACTAACAGCACTCCGGAACCGTTGATTGACCCGGCGAACACCTCGTCACCGGGTCCGGCTTCCACCGGCACTGACTCACCGGTGATCGCTGAGACATCCAATGCGGTGCGTCCGTCGCGAATGATGCCGTCAGTGGCCAGGCGTTCACCCGCCTTGACGATCATCTGATCACCGACTTGAAGGTCAGCCGCTGCGATCACGGTTTCGGTATCCTCGCGCAGCACGGTAGCCTCATCCGGTACCAGCGACAGCAGCGCGCGCAGGCCGCGACGTGTGCGCGACACCGCGAATTCCTCCAGACCTTCACTGATGGAGAACAAAAACGCCAGCATGGCAGCCTCGCCGACTTGGCCAAGTCCGACGGCGCCGGTTGCAGCGATGGTCATCAACGTGCCGACACCGATGCGGCCTTGCGCCAGTCGACTAACGGCCGACGGTACGAACGTCGATGCCCCCACCGCCAGCGCAACAACTTCCAGTCCCAGTGCGACGGGCCCCAACGAAGTGACCCATGCAGCGATCATCGAGCCCGCTAGCAGCGCCCCGGACAATGCGGCACGTCGCAGCTTGACGACCTGCCACAGCTGCTCCGGCGCGTCGGTGTCGTCGTGACCGCAGCAGTCATCGCTCACCGTTGGCTGAGGACGACCTCGCTCACCAGCACACAGACCCGACCGCACCCGTGTGCTCCAGTCGATGATTCTCTGCGCCACACTGGCCCTGCGGCCATCCGTCGAACGCTGGGCACGCGTGGGCACCGACGCTGCGGGGATGTGCTCGGCTTCGGCGATCGCCGACAGGACGGCAGCGGTGTCGCGGCGCCCGCGCGCATACCAAATCACCACCGAGGCCGTGGACGGATAAGCCTGCACGGCTTCGACGCCGGCCACCTTGCCGACCTTGCCCTCGACCGCGATGGCCCGCACTCGGTCGAACCGAAACCCATTGGCGTGCACGCGCATTCGTCTCGAAGTCGCCGATACAACGGTCAGCTTGACGCCGGTATCCGGGTGAGGATCAGTGGTGCGCATCATCAGCCTTCCTGGTGGTAAACGATGGTGACCTCCGCACCGCGGACAGTGGAGCTCTAGCTTGCCCGCCCGCGTGCATCGACTGTGGATCGCCTCAGCAGCAGTCGTCATCGGCTTGGGCGCCCACCGGCAAAGGCGCCTCGTCACCGATGCGATCACGCGCCTCGGCGACCACGTCGGCAACCTTGAGCCGGGCGGCCTCGGCCGCCGTCTCCGCACGCCTCGTTCCCCGCAGGCCCCACTGCGTCGCGGTCACTGCAGCTCGGCGGACGGGAGCGTTGCCCACCGCCTTGCGCACCACCTCGTAGGCGCTCACCCCGACCAGTCCGGTGAACACCGTCCCGGCCGCCTTAACCAAGAGTTCATGTGCCACCACAGCTAACCCTCCTCGTGTTCTGCTTTCTCATTTGCGATTCACCGAGCCCCGTTCATCGACTAGCCGCCACGTTGTCTGCTTCCCCGAAGGTTGGTTGCTCACCGACACAGGGTTGGCCGGCGTCCACCGCAAGGACGACCTGGACCAACTCGCCTAGGGCACGCGCGAGGTGACGATCGGCCAGGGCATACCGCACCTGACGACCCTCATAGGTGGCCATGACCAGGCCACAGCCCCGCAAGCACGACAGATGATTGGACACGTTGGATCGCGTCAATCCCAGGTGCGACGCCAACTGGCCCGGATAGCAGATGCCATCCAGCAGCGCGACGAGGATTCGGCACCGCGTCGGATCGGCCAGCGCCCGGCCCAGTCGAGCCAACGCCGACTCCCGCACCTCACACGTCAGCATAAGCTGAACAGTAGTGGGAGCACTGATATAACAGCAAGAGCTGAAATGTTCGATCCCCGCTGGCATTAATTTAGTCGTCCGACACGGGGGACGTTGAACCTCCCCTGGTTTCCCGGAGACTTTTCTATCTGCGGTTGGCGCCCTCGGGTTGGGGGAATTACCTGACGGCCACCCTGGGGAATTACGTGACGGACGACAACGTGGGGTCGGCGGCGATGAGTGCGATGCACGGTGCGCACCGAATCCCTGGGCATGGCTCGTGGACGTGCATCCGGTGGATCGACGGAAGGCGCTGCGCGACTGATCAATAGGCCGGTTCCCAATTGCGATAGCGCCGGCGCTAGCGCAATTCGGAACCGCCTTATGGCCAGCCCACCGGTACTGACGTGACTCATGTGATTACTGATGCCGTTGATTACTGATGCCGTCGAGCACACATCCAGACCAACTACCCGGCCAACCGGCAGGTCAGTGCCCGCGCCGCGGATGCACGCCCGCCGGCGCGCTCTGGAGGTGGCGCCTAGTGCGCAAATCCGCACCAGTTGCGAACCGAACCCGGCCGCGTCAGAGCGTTACAGCGAAGGGGAACGCGCACAGTAATAAAAGTCAGGTCATATCGACGGCGGACAACGAGCAGGGCATTAGGTGATCGCTGTCCTATCGGGGAGGGCGCCTCCCGTGTCGACGGGTTGCTTGCCGTTGGTGTGGCCATTGCCGTTGGTGTGGCCGTTGCCGTTGGTGTGGCCGTTGCTGTTGGTGTGGCCGTTGCTGTTGGTGTGGCCGTTGCCGTTGCCGTTGCTGGTGGTGTGGCCGTTGGTGTGGCCGTTACCGTTGCTGAGCCCGTTGCCATGGCCATTGCCATTAGCCATCAGGGCCGGTAGATCGATGGGGCCGAACAGCGGCAGCGAGTGTTGGACGCGGTCGTCATCGCTGCCGGCAATGACCGGGTGATGCCCATTCGATGTGGCCGTCGTGGCAGGCAGCATGACCGAACCGAATAGCGGAAGGGCATGCTCGCCGAGATCGGCGAACGGATCCTTGCCATTGCTCGTGATGGGGAAATCCAACTTCCGCAGCGGCACATCTTTGGCGGGACGACGGCGTACGGCTCTGGGTGTATCGCCGGCTGGAATCGCACGAACTTTCGACGGTGGGCGCGTCGCGCTGCCGGTCTTGCGAGTGGGAACGGCCTTTTGCCGTGCTGGTCGAGCTTGGCCCGGCGTCATGCTGCGACGGCTTGCCCGCTGCTTCTTACTGGACGCAGCGAGCTTCGACGGCCACCAGTTGGCCTGGCCGATCAGCGCAGCCAACGCCGGCACGGTGACGGTGCGAACGATGAAGGTGTCGATCAAGATCCCGGCGCCGATAATAAAGCCGGCTTCCACCATGGTGTTGATGGTGGCGGCCAGCAGGCCGAACATTGAAGCGGCGAAAATGAGGCCGGCGGATGTGATCACGCCGCCCGTCGAACCGACCGTGCGAATAACACCGACCCGCACGCCATGGGGTGATTCGTCACGGATACGCGAGATCAACAGCATGTTGTAGTCAGCGCCAACCGCAACCAACAGAATGAATGACAGCCCGGGCAGGCTCCAATGCAATTCTTTGCCGAGTATCAGCTGGAAAACGATGACACCGAGGCCCAGGGCAGCAAAAAAGGAAACCAGTACGGAACCGATGAGGTAGAGGGGCGCAATAACTGCTCGTAGCAGCATCACCAGGATCAAAAAGACGATAACGATCGTGGCCAACACGATGAAATTGATGTCACTGTTGTAATAGTCCCGAGTATCCGCCAGCCCGCTCGGAATGCCTGCCAGCGATATCGTCGCATCCGATAACTCGGTATTCGGTTGCGAGGACCGCGCTGCCGACAGGATCGTATTCACCTGGTCCATGGCCTGGGTGGTGAACGGGTTGAGCGAGCTTTGGATGAGATACCGTGCCGCGTGTCCATCGCTGGAAATGAAAATCTGCGCGGCCTTCTTGAACTCGTCGGCGGCCAGCACTTGCGGCGGGACATTGAAGCCGGCCATGGACGGTCGGTCGGCATCGTGCTTGAGGCCCAGCAGGAAGGACGATGCCTCGTCGAGCCCGGTGCCCATCTTTTTGGTCTGGTCGACCAGTGCCGCAACGCCGTCGGCAACCGCACGGCTGCCTTGTGCAAGGGCGTTGGCGCCCTGCTGCATCTGATTCAGCCGGTTCTGCAGTCCGTCGATCGACCGCAACGTGCTGACTGCTTGGTTCAGGTTTTGCTGCAGCTTGTCGATCGTCTGACTGACGGTCTGTACCTCTTTCGTTTGCTGCAGGCTGCGGGCCAGATCCGTAATGCTGTTGAGGGTTCCGCTGGTCTGCGCTTGGACCAGCGCCTGCAACTGGCTCCGCGAGGCCGCACAGGCCGGGTCGGCATTGCAGGTCGGACTGGAGTTCAGCGCCTTCAGCAGCGGACCGGCCCAGGCAACGGTATTCGCCACATCGACCATGTTTGCGCTAAGGGCGTCGCCGAGCGCTCGCATGCGGCCGACCAGCTTGGCCGTCCTGTCGAGGTCGTTGAGCGTCTTGTCGCCGCCTATCAGTTGCTTCATCGTGGTAAGCACGCTGACCAGCGTGCCGGCGCTGCCGACAGCTTGAGTGACCTGGTCGCGCACCTGAGCCAGGGCACCGGCCAAATCGTTGGAGCCGTTGACCAGCCTGTCTAAGTCGCTGCTGTGGTCCCGGATCGCATCCCCGGCCTCGTCGAGTTTGCCGCCGACCTCGCCGGCCTGATACGACACCTTCGTCTGCTGTAGCGGTTCGCCGTTGGGCCGGGTCAACCCGCGTATCGCGGTGATGTCGGGTAGTTGGCTGATCCGGTGCGACATCATCTCGAGATCTGCGAGCGCGCTCGGATTCCGCAGGTCACGCGGTGACTTAATGAAAAGCATCATCGGCGTCATCATGTTCTGCGGGAAATGGCGACTCATGGCCTCGTATCCCGCGACGCTCGTGACGTCGGACGGCAATGCCTTGAGATCGTCGTAGTTGAAGCGCACCAGGAAGCTTGACCCCGCCAGGACCGCCAGGACGACGAGACTGGCGACCAGATGGATCCGGGGCCGCCGTACGATGCGTGTTCCCGTGCGCCTCCAGAAGCGATGGGTAAGGTCGCGGCGCGGCTTGATCCAGCCGCGTCGCCCGATCAGCACCAGAATGGCGGGCAGCAGGCTCACCGCAGCCACGAAGCTGACGACGATCGAAATGGAAATCGCCGGGCCGACCGTGGAGAAGACCGGCAATTTACAGAAGACCATCACGACGAATGTGACCGCCACGGTCGCAGCCGAGGCGGCGATTACTTTGCCGATCGACATCAACGCTCTCTGGACCGCGAGGTCCGAAGCCAAGCCTTGCCGCACATAGTCGTGGTAACGGCTGATCAGAAAAACGGCATAGTCCGTTCCGGCACCGATCATTACCGCGCTCATGAAAATTATGGTCTGCGTTTGCACGTCCAGGCCGACTGTCGCCAGCGCGGACAGGGTGCCTTGCGCGGTCCCCATAGAGATACCGATGGTGGCCAGCGGCACCAACATGGTGACCACGTTTCGGTAGATGATCAGCAGGATGATGAGCACGCTGACCGCGGTGCCGATTTCGATCAGATGTGCGTCTTCCTGACCGATGGCGGTGAGGTCGGACATGGTGACCAGGCCGCCGGCGTAATTGGCGGTCAGCGTCGAACCAGCGACGGTCTGGCTGACGATATCCCGGATTTGTTTGTACCCCGCCAGGGTCGCTGGGTCCTGTGGGTCGGTCGGGAACATCACCGGCAAGTTCCAGGCTTTGTTGTCCTTGCTGGACAACACATCGTGCAAGCCGGGCGTGGTAATGAAGTCCTGAACCGAAAAGTTCTCCTGGTGCAGCCTGTCTACCAGCGTGTGGTAGGTCTCTAAATCGCCGGGACCAAGCCCATTTTCGTCGGTCAGGATCACCAACAACTGCGAGCCCTTGCCGTTGTCGCCAAAGGCCTTGCCCATCTCTTTGCTGGTGACCATCGTCGGGGCGTTATCGGGCAAAGCCTCTCCGCCGGCCTTACCCGCTACCTCCATCAGCGGCGGGAAAGTCACGGCGAGCAGCGCGGCAAGCCCAATCCAGAATGCAATGACCAGCGCCGGAGCCCGAACGACCAATTGGCCGAGCCGGTCGAAAATTCCCCCGGGGCGGGCTGCTTCCGAATCGCTCATCAGTCGCGACACCTTTCCACGCCAGATCGGCTCACCGGCCGATAAAGCCCATCAAGCCGATCCGCATCGTGGCGGTGGTAAGTGAACTCGGTGGCCACCCGTTCGAGCCCCGACAACGCCGGGGAGCGCACCGCCGACAACTGGTCGGGTGGGTTGACCAAAGCGGCTGGATCGGCAGCGGTTCTATTCACGTCCAGCCACCTCTTTTCGGTGGTGTTCAGGCGCCCGGTCCGGGGGCATCGCACGTCGACTCAGCCCCCCAACATCTCGGTCCGCAACGGCCGGGCATCCTCAATTCTGCTAGTGCACCACACGGTAGCCCGTTGATCTTCGCCCCGTGGAAAAATCGTGCCAACGTACAAAAATTTTTTGTCCGAAGTGCAGAAAGTCGACGGTTTTCGGGTAATCTGGCAGCGCGCCCCGGGTATTGACTTATCAGTCAACAGTGCCTTCACCTGGCGTGCCGGCCGCGCGGCGAGGCCGCTGTCGAAGCACCGCTCACACCAATGCCCCTCAACCGGGAAACAGGCCGTCATTTCCGTTGCCGCTGAAGCTGAGTGCGGTTGCACGGCGGTGCCGGATCTCGCTGCGGCCCTCGGCGACGCGCACATACACCGATTTCATGGCGTCCAGGTAGCGTCGCACCGACTCGTGGGCGATCGGACTATCCGGGAAGGATGCCGTCACCGTGGTCTCTTCGTGGAACCGGTTGACCCACATGCACACCCGGGCCGCAATGCGGCCGTCACTGAAGACCCTGGTATTTGCGGTACGGATATGTGGCGCGAACACGGCGGAAAGCGGCGGTACACCGGCGTCGAGGAACGACAGCATGGGAAAGCACCCTCGCGACAGCGACGTCGCGAGCCGGGGCGCCAGCTCCAACACGCGTTCGAACGGCACTCGGGCCAGATGGGTGCGCGAGTCGAAAGCGGCTTGTGCGCCGCGCGCGGTCTCACCGAACGACGCGGCGACCGGCACTGCCAGCGGAAGGTGGCCGATGAACCATCCGCTGGTGACAAATTCCGCGGGCGTGCTTCGGGTGCCGGTGGGTGTGACAGCGTAATAGGTCTCCGCGCCGGCGAGTTCGTATTCGGTGAGGGCGGCGCACGCGAAGACTCCGCCGCTGAACCTGGCGCCGGCCCAGGTGCACGCGGCCTCGAAATCGGCGGTCTGACGGGCATCCAGGAGCTGCGCGGAAAGCACCTCGCCCGTCGTGACCCGCGACGTCTCGCCCAGTGGCAGTGGGAAGGCGGGGAAGGATCCGTCGTTGTTTTCCAAGAATTCGATCCATTGACGTACCTCCGGCGAGTCAAATGTCAACGCGGAGGTGTATGCGTGCTCGCGCAGGCAGTACTCGGCGTAGCTACCAGCCTTCGGCAACGGAATAGGCTCGCCACCGTCCATCAGCGTGTTGTACATTTCGCGTATCTCCAAGAAGATAGTGCCGAGAAATGTCGCATCGAAATGTATGTGGTCAATGCTGACGCAGACGGTGAAGTGGTCGTCACGTTGGATCACGCCGAACCTGAAGCAATCCCAATCCAGGGGACTAGGTGTACTCAAGAGATATTCTTGCCATTGGCTCGGTGTCATCTCGCCGTACTCAACCGGTTGCATTTCGATAGCCCCGGGATCGGTGATGGTGTGGCGGACTATGTGACGAGCACCGGTGACCGTAAACCTGCTGCGGTAGGTGTCATGGCGACGAAGGTGCGAGTTGATGACGTAGGTCATCGCGCGGATATCGCAGTGACCGAGGATGTCGAAGGCAATGATCAAAAGCCGGGACATGTCAAGGCCCTTGGCCGTTTGTTCAGCGAACCTGCGCAGATGCCGGGCCTGTATATAGCTCGGCGGTACGGAGCTGATCGACGCGTCCCGGGCGTTCGCCACAGTTGCCGCCGACGGCTGCCACAGCCAGACAACACCCGGCTCCGGCAGCCAATTCCTGACGTTATCCAGACCGAGATTGCCCACGACAACCAATTGAACTCCTTTGGCTCAACGCCCGATCCCAGAATATTTCATGTCATCCAATAAGCCGCACATCGTCACCGGATTGTTTCTTTGACGGCCAGCTTTTCACACAGGTAATCCGCGAAATGGCGAACCGTGGTGACATCGGTGGGGCTGCAGCGTATCCCGACCTCGGTTTCTATGCGGGTGCGCAGCTCCAGATTGCCCAGCGAATCCAGCCCGTATTCGGAAAGCGGGCGATCCGGATCGACACTGCGACGCAAAATCACGGCGATTTGTTCAGAGATAAGTCGTCGAAGCCGTCCCGGCCACTCTTCGAGCGCCAGCTCCAGCAGCTCGGCACGGAACGTGCTTTCACCGGGCCGATTCCGGGCAGCGGAGTGGAAACCCTCGGCAAACCTGCTGCGTGCGGCCAGGGCCGTCAGCCAGGGTGATCCGACGACCGGGGCATAACCGCTGTAGGCGCGGGTGTGGCGAAGCAACGCCTCGAACGCGTAAACCCCCTCGTCGGGAGCGATCATCGTGGTATCGCCGTTTCCGGCGAGGTGTGCACCCCGGCCGACCTCGGCCCATGGTCCCCAGGCGATCGCGGTCGCCGGAAGGCCGCGAGCTCGCCGCCACTGCACAAAGCCGTCAAGCCAGCTGTTGGCCGCCGCATAGGGGCCCTGACCGGGTGAGCCCAGTAGGGCGGCTGCCGACGAGAACACGGCGAACCAATCCAACGGCTGGGTGGCGGTCGCCTCGTGCAGGTGCCAGACCCCGTGGACCTTCGGCCGCCAGTCCCGCTCGATCAAGTCGTCGGTGACGTTGGCCAGGGTGGCGTCTTCGACGACCGCGGCCGCGTGCAGCACGCCGCGCACCGGCAACCCGG
The DNA here is from genome assembly GCF_002102175.1 of Mycobacterium gastri. Taxonomy (GTDB): domain Bacteria; phylum Actinomycetota; class Actinomycetes; order Mycobacteriales; family Mycobacteriaceae; genus Mycobacterium; species Mycobacterium gastri. The sequence goes on from NZ_LQOX01000055.1 coordinate 32,139, forward strand.
TCGCCGTTGCGGTTGCCACCAACCGGCCCGCGGTTGCAGGCTGGGCGATGTCGCCACCCTCGACTACCACATCCGACCCGGTGGCCTTGACCAGATCGATTGTCTCCCTGGCCTTTTGATTCGGTTGGGCGCGCGAGTTGAGCACGATGCGGCCGGCGCCGGCGGTGGCCATCTTCTCCGCCAGGAACAACCCGAGGCCACCGAGGCCACCGGTGATGATGTAGGCGCCGTCGGGCCGGAAGACCGGGATCTGTTCGGGCGGCAGCACAACGGTGCTGTGTCCGGTGTGCGGGATGTCGAGGACAAGTTTGCCGGTATGCCCGGCAGCGCTCATTGTCCGGATCGCGTTGGCTGCCTGGGTAACCGGATAATGCGTGCGCTCCGGCATGGGCAACACGCCGTCGGCGACCAGCCGGTAGACAGTGGTCAACAGATCCCGGATCCGGGTGGGGTGGGTGAGCGTCATCAACGCCAGGTCGACGGCGTGGAAGGTGAGGTTGCGTCGCAGTGTGAACAGCGCCAGCCGGGTGTCGTCGTAGATGTCGCGCTTGCCGATCTCGACGAATCGCCCGCCGAAAGACAACAGCGCAAGGCCGGCGCGCTGGGCGGTACCGGTCAGTGAGTTCAGCACGACGTCGACACCGTAACCGTCGGTGTCCCGGCGAATCTGGTCGCCAAACTCGCTGCCGCGCGAGTCGTAGACACGTTCGATTCCCATGTCGCGCAACAGCTCTCGACGCTCTGGGCTGCCGGCGGTGGCGAAGATCTCGGCACCGGCGGAGCGCGCGATCGCAATCGCGGCCTGTCCCACACCGCCGGTGGCGGAGTGGATGAGCACCTTGTCGCCGGCTTCGATGCGGGCCAGGTCGACCAGGCTGTACCAGGCGGTGGCGTGCGCGGTGGTCACCGCGGCGGCCTGTCCGTCGGTAAGTCCTGGCGGCAGCGTCGTGGCCAGTCGGGCATCGCAGGTGATGAACGAGCCCCAACATCCCGCCGATGACATGCCACCTACGCGGTCGCCGACCTGGTGATCGGTGACATCGGAACCGACGGCGGTCACCACGCCGGCGAAATCCGCGCCGAACTGCGGCGACTGGTCGTCGAAGACGGGGTATCTGCCGAAGGCGATCAAGACATCGGCGAAGTTGACGCTGGACGCGGTCACGGCGACCTCGATCTGCCCCGGACCGGGCGGTATCCGCTCGGCCGCCACGACTTCCATCGTCCGCAGGTCTCCGGGCGTCCGGATCTGTAGGCGCACACGGTGGCGGTCGTGGTCGGCGACAGCGTTTTTCCGCTCCTGGGGCCGCAGCGGCGCCGGGCACAACCGGGCGGTCAGCCATTGTCCCTGTCGCCAGGCGGTCTCGTCTTCGTCCGAGCCCCCCAGCAGCTGGCGCGCCACCTGCTCGGCATCGGTGTGGTCGTCGACATCGATATGCGTGGTGCGCAGGTACGGGTGTTCGGCGCCGATCACCTTCAGCAGACCACGTAACCCGGCGTGTTCCAGATTGGGGCAGTCCTCGGGTCGGACCCGCTGCGCGTTCCGGGTCACCACATACAGCCGGGGAACGGAGCCGGAGACTTCCGGTAGCCGGCGTACGATGCGCACCAGCTGCTTGACGTTATCGCTGCCGCGGCGCGGACTTCGCGCGTCGTCGTCGCCCATACATTCGGGCGCCAGGACGACCACGCCGGTGACCCCGCCGGAGTCGAGCTGCTTGCTCAGCCTTTCGAGGTTGGCAGCCGGGTTTGCTTGCCGAGGCCAGCACAGCGTCGCGCATTCCGCACCGTAGCGCTTCAACGCATCGGTGAGTTCGGTCGTCAACATATCGGCGGTATCAGACATGCTGACCAGCAGCCATTTTCCGGTGTCGACGGCGTCCACACCATCGGAGCCGGCCAGTTCGCGCACGTGCCATTCGATGGTCAGCAATCGCTCTGCCAGCAGGCGATCACGGTCGGCGCTCTCCGAGAGTCCGGTGCCCATCTGCAGGCCGCGCACCACCAGCAGCACGGTCCCGTGTTCGTCCATGACGTCGATGTCGGCCTCGACGTTGGTGCCGTAAGCAGTCACCGTCGTGTGGCAGTAGCGGGCGTTGCGGGTGGACGCATAGACGCGCAGCCGGCGCATACCGAGCGGCAACAGCAGGCCGCCGTTGCCCACCTGCCGGACGGCGGGGTGGGCCGCAACCGACTGGAAACACGCATCCAGCAACGCGGGGTGAACCCCGTAGTTGGCCTGCTGCCTGCGGATCGAACTCGGTAAGCCGACTTCGGCGAGAACGGCGCTGACCGTCTGCGGCGCGACGTGTGCCGCGGCCAGGCCGGCGAAAGCCGTACTCAGCCGAATACCGCGCTCCTCGAACCGCTTTCGCACCTCCTCACCATCGTGGCGGCACCGATAAGCCCGCAGTAGATGGGCCACGTCATGGTCGGGCGGCCGGTCTTGCGCGGATACGGCCCGCAGTAGCGCGCTGGCTCGTCGCACCTTTTGGTGCTGCTGCTCGGTCTGGACGACGAAGCCGGCGACACCGGGTTCCTCCACCGAGGCGACTGCGCCGATCGGGGTCTGGTCGTCCAGCAGCAGCATCTCCTCGAAGCGGATATCGCACACTTGCGACTGTTCGCCGAAGAGGGTGTGGGCCGCTGCCAATGCCATCTCGCAATAGGCGGCGCCCGGCAGCGCGGCCACATCGTGGATTTGGTGATCGCGCAACCACGGCAGTGCGGCCGTGCCGACCTCGCCGTGCCAGGCATGCCGCGGCGGCTCCTCTATCAACCGTACGTGTGCGCCCAACAACGGATGCGCCGCAACGGTATTGACGCACGAATGGCTGCCCGCGCGGTCGGGGCGCAGCAGCATCCGACGATGCGCCCACACCGGAAGCGGCGCGTCGACCAACTGCCCGCCGGGATGAAGCACCGAGAAGTCCACGGCCGCACCGGCACTGTACAGATCGATCACCACCGGGCGCAGTCCCCATGGCATCGGTTGCTCACGTCGCATGGCGGCTACCGCGGCGATCGGAATGTCGAGGCTGCAAGCGGTCTGCTCGACGGCCCGCGTCAGCAGCGGGTGCGGTGACAGCTCGGCGAACACCCGGTATCCGTCCTCCAGGGCCGAGCGCACTGCCGCGGCGAAACGCACCATATGACGCAGGTTGTCGACCCAGTAACGCGCATCGCACGACGGCTGTTCGCGCGGGTCGAACGACGTTGCCGAGTAGTAGGGAATCGTCGGCTTCATCGGGGTGATCTCGGCGAGCTCCATACAGAGCTGGTGCAGGATCGGCTCGACGTGCGGGGTGTGTGATGCCACGTCGACGGCTATCTCGCGGGCCAGCACGTCGCGCTCCTGCCACTCCGCGACGAGGTCGCGAACCGTCTGCGCCGCCCCGCCGATCACGGTGGACTGCGGTGAGGCCACCACGGCGACGATGACGTCACGGGCCGCGGCGCCGCGCCCGGCGAGTTCTTCGCGTACTCGTTGGACGGGCAATTCCACCGCGGCCATCGCGCCGGTACCGGCGACGCGGAGACACAGCCGCGACCGGCGGCAGATCACCCGCGCCCCGTCGTGCAGGGACAGCGCCCCGGCGACTACGGCGGCCGCCACCTCACCGAGCGAATGGCCGATCACCGCACCCGGACGGACTCCGTAGGACGACATCGTGGCCGCAAGCGCGACCTGAACGGCGAACAGCGTCGGTTGGACCCGGTCGATGCCGCTAACCAGGTGCGGGGCGGACATCGCGTCAGTGACCGAAAAGCCGGATTCCCGGGCGATCACCGCCTCGACCGCGGCGACGGTCGCGGCGAACACCGGCTCGCTGGTCAACAGCTCGGCGCCCATCGCCGTCCACTGCGAACCCTGACCCGAGAACACCCACACCGGGCCTCGGTCGTCGTGGCCGACGGCGGCGGGATAGGGGCGTTCGTCCTCGGCCACCTGGCGCAGGCGCTCGATCAGCTCGGCCCGGCCGCGAGCGAACACTCCGGTACGGACCGGCCGGTGGCCGCGCCGGCGGGCCAACGTGTAGGCCAGATTCGACAACGCCGCCGCGTCCTGGTCCTGGCGTCCGGCCAGCCATTCGGCCAGCCGGCGCGAACTGCCGCGCAACGCCTCGGCCGACGTGGCCGACAGCGCAAACATCATCGGCGCCACCGGGTCCGCCGCGTCGTGGCACGTCGCGGCGGCCGGAGCCTGTTCCACAACGGCGTGCACGTTGGTGCCCGACATCCCATACGACGAAACCGCCGCCCGCCTCGGCAGCGCGTCATCCTGTTCAGGCCAGGGTGCAATTACTTGCGGTACAAACAGTTTGGTGTTCAACCTGGCCGCCTCGTCAGGCAACCGGGTGAAGTGCAGCATCGGCGGCACCGCGCCGTGCTGGAGCGACAGGATCGCTTTGACGAGGCCCACCGCGCCGGAGGCAGCCTCGGTGTGGCCCAGATTGCTCTTGGCCGACCCGACTGCGCAAGAGCGTTCGAGGCCGTAAACTGTTGCCAGACTTGTGAATTCGATCGGGTCGCCGACGGGGGTGCCGGTGCCGTGCGCCTCCACCATCCCGACGGTGGCGGGGTCCACGCCGGCCGCCCGCAAAGCCGCTCGATATACCTGCGCCTGCGCCTGCGCGGAAGGGATGGAAATGTTCTCGGTGCGGCCGTCCTGGTTGGTTGCGGTGCCGCGCATCACCGCAAGGATTCGGTCGCCGTCGCGCAGGGCGTCGTCAAGCCGCTTGAGCAGCACTACGGCGCAGCCCTCGGAACGGACGAAGCCGTCAGCCGACACGTCGAATGCGCGGCAGCGGCCGGTCGGCGACAGCATGCCCAACGCCGACGCGGAAGCGCCGATTCTCGGCTCCAGCATCACCATGCAGCCACCCGCCAGGGCCAGGTCGCTCTCGCCGTCGTTCAGACTGCGGCAAGCCATATGCACCGCAAACAAACTCGACGAACAGGCGGTGTCGACGCTGACCGCGGGCCCGCGCAGCCCCAGGGCGTATGCAACTCGTCCGGAGGCCATGCTGAACGGAATTCCGGTGAACCCGTACGCGTCTTCCAGGGCACCCGCCTCGGCGGTGACGTGTGCGTAATCGCTGTGGGCGATGCCGATGAACACCCCGGTCAGCGTGCCGGCCAGCGATTTCGGCGGCAAACCGGCGTGTTCCACCGCCTCCCACGAGGTCTCCAGCAGCAGGCGTTGCTGGGGATCCATCGCGGTCGCTTCGCGCTCGCCGATCCCGAAGAACTCGGAATCGAAGCCGGCGACGTCGTCGAGGAAGCCGCCCCAACGCGACACGGACCGGCCGGGCACCCCCGGTTCCGGGTCGTAGTATTCGTCGACGTCCCAACGGTCAGCGGGAACTTCGGAAATCAAGTCGTCGCCGCGCAGCAACGCCGTCCACAATGCTTCGGGCGAATCGATGCCGTTCGGTAGCCGGCACGCCATGCCAATCACCGCAACCGGGTCCGCACACGTGTCGTCCACGGTCAGCCACCTCCCCAGTGAGACCCCCGATCGCCATCTCGTCGTGACCGCAGCGTATCCGGTTGCTAGCCCTTCGAAGACCTGCCACACCGCGTCCGGTTTGACGTTTTTGCGAATTCGCCGGCGTTGATCAGCGACCAACGGCCCGGTAGCTTTTCGCGCGCTCCGATTGCGTCGTTGCGTCGCCTGTTGACCCCCCGTGCCACTCCGGTGAATTTCGGCGTTGCGCCACAACGAGTTCGCCCGATCACGGCCTGTTCGGGGCATGTGGCTGTTCGCTATTGACCGGCCTGTCACCCGTCCATAATGTGCTGGTATGTCGGACAGCGCGGTTGCGCGGGCACGGGTATCACGGGTATCGAAGCTGCCGCGCGACCTCATCGTCGGTGGGTATCGGTTCCCGGTCGTCGGCACGGCCTTCGGGCGCTGTGGAACCGGCCAGCATCATTTGGCTTACGCCGAACGCCCCCACCCAGCACCAGACTCGACCGTGCCGCCGGTGCCTCATCACCTCAACCCACAAGCTCTCCCGATCAACTCGCCGGACACTGGAATACCTTGGGGGATAACAGGTTCAGCGCCAAGTCGGCAGATGCCGACGTGGCGTGGGGCCAGAACGCCGGTCGGCGAGTCGGTGGTAACCCGTCGCGGTCGTTGCCGGTATCAGGGGCCGCCACGCCGTTGCGCGCGCCGCGGCAAGGTTGCGGAACTGCTGGCTACCATTGCCGGCGAACGCGATGGCATCCCTGAAGGACACGGAGTGCGCACACCATGACCCCACCCTTGAAGCCAGCCCGGGTACCCCAGTTGCCGGTCGACGAGGCCAAGGCGGCCGCCGATGAAGCCGGCGTGCCCGACTACATGGCCGAGCTCAGCATCTTTCAGGTGTTGCTGAACCACCCGCGACTCGCGCGCACCTTCAACGACTTGCTCGCCACCATGCTCTGGCACGGCGCCCTGGACCCGAGGCTACGCGAGTTGGCGATCATGCGGATCGGCTGGTTGACCGCATGCGACTACGAGTGGACCCAGCATTGGCGCGTCGCCTCCGGCCTGGGCGTGCCGGCCGAGGACCTGCTCGGGGTACGCGATTGGCAGAGCTACGACGGGTTCGGGCCGGCCGAGCGGGCCGTGCTGGCGGCCACCGACGACGTCGTGTGCGAGGGCGCGGTAAGTGCCGACAGCTGGGCTGCGTGCGAGCGCGAATTACACGGCGACACAACGGTTCTCATTGAACTCGTCACGGCCATCGGGGCGTGGCGGATGGTCGCTTCGATCCTGCACAGCCTCGACGTCCCGTTGGAGGACGGCGTGTCGAGCTGGCCGCCCGACGGGGTCTCGCCGTAGCCGCACCGTAGTCGAGATCAGACGATCCGATAGGTCTGTATCGCATGGGCGACGACGTTGCCGTCGGCGTCGGTGGCGGTGATCTCGGTGAAGGTGAGTTCCTTGCGGCGCCGGGTGGTGCGGGCATGGCACAACAGGTCGCTGCGCTTGGCGGCGCCGGTGTACTGGATGCTCAGCGCGACGGTTGCCGCTCGCATGCCCTTGTCGAAGTCGTGGTTGGACCAGGCGGCCGCCGCGCCGGCGGTATCGATCACCGATGCGATCACCCCGCCGTGAAAGTAGGTGCCGTCATTGGTGAGGTCGTCGCGGAAGGGCAGCCGAATCGTGACGTCGTCGGGTTCATAGCGTTCGAACACGATGCCAAGCCCGCCCATGAACGGCGTGCTGGTCATCAGGTCCCGCACCGCCTGGCGGCGCCGGTGTTGCTGTTCAGCGGTCAACGGCTCGGCCATGGCGGCTAGGCTACCGCATTCGATTGACATATCAATCAATAGCTCATAGCGTCGCAAAAATGCGGACCAGAGTCGCCGAAATGCTCGGTGTCGAGTTTCCAATCTGCGCCTTCAGCCATTGCCGCGATGTCGTTGCCGCGGTGACCAACGCCGGCGGGTTCGGGGTCCTCGGAGCCGTGGCGCACAGCCCCAAACGGCTGGACAGCGAGCTGACCTGGATCGAGGAGCAGACCGGCGGCAAGCCATATGGAGTCGACCTGCTGCTGCCGCCCAAGTACGTCGGCGCCGAGCAGGGTGGGATCGACCGGCAGCAGGTCGCCGAGCTGCTGCCCGCCGAGCATCGCGCATTCGTCGACGACTTGCTGGTCCGCTACGGCATCACCCAGCCCGCCGGGCAGCAACCCCGGACCACCGGGGGCGGGCTCAACATCTCGCCCAAGGGTTATGAGCCGCTGCTGGAGGTGGCTTTCGCCCACGACATCCGGTTGATCGCCAGCGCGCTGGGACCGCCGCCGGCTGACCTTGTCGAGCGGGCACACGACCACGACGTCGTGGTGGCGGCGCTGGCCGGTACCACGCAACACGCGCGCCGGCACGCCGCGGCGGGCGTCGATCTGATCGTCGCCCAGGGCACCGAGGCCGGCGGTCACACCGGCGAGGTAGCAACCATGGTGCTGGTCCCCGAGATAGTCGATGCCGTCGATCCCCTTCCGGTGTTGGCCGCTGGCGGGATCGCCCGCGGCCGCCAGATCGCTGCGGCCCTGGCCCTGGGCGCCGAGGGCGTGTGGTGCGGATCGGTCTGGCTGACCACCGAGGAAGCCGAGACACCACCGGTGGTCAAGGAGAAGTTCCTGGCCGCCAGCTCCACGGATACCGTGCGGTCCAGGTCGATGACCGGCAAACCGGCGCGGATGTTGCGCACCGCCTGGACCGACGAGTGGGCCCGGCCGGAAAATCCCGACCCCCTCGGAATGCCGCTGCAGAGCGCGTTGATCGGTGACGCGCAGCTGCGTATCAACCAAGCGGCCGGCCAGCCCGGCACCAGGGCGGCGGAGTTGGCGACCTACTTCGTCGGTCAAGTCGTCGGCTCGCTCAACCGGGTGCGGCCAACCCGCTCGGTGGTGCTCGAGATGGTCGAGGAATTCATCGACACCATCGGCCGGCTCGAGGGGCTGGTCGACAAGTGAGTACCACCCGGCGGCGCCGGGCAGTCAGTGACGCGGACAAGTCGCAACGGCGTGACCAGATCATGGCCGCGGCCAAGGGAGTCTTCGCCCGCAAGGGTTTTCACGCCACTACGATCGCGGACATCGCCAAACAGGCAGGCCTGGCGTACGGCTTGATCTACTGGTATTTCGAGTCCAAGGACGACCTGTTCCACTCGTTGATGGCGGCTGAAGAGGATGCGCTGCGCGCGCATCTGGCTCGAGCAATGGGCGCGGCCGGCGGGTCGGCCGACAGCGCCGGGGGAGAGGCGCTGTTTCGGGCCGGCGTCCAGGCCACGTTCGAGTTCTTCGAAGCCGACAAGGCCACCGTCAAGCTGTTGTTCCGGGACGCCCACGCGCTTGGCGACCGGTTCGAAAAGTACCTCGGCGGGATCTACGAACGGTTCATCGACGACCTCGAAACCGTCATCGTCGCTGCTCAAGAGCGCGGCGAAGTGATAGCGGCCCCGCCCCGGATGGTTGCCTACACGCTGGCCGCGCTGGTGGGCCAATTGGCACACCGGCGCCTGAGCACCGACGACGGGGTCACCGCGGCGCAGGTGGCCGAGTTCGTCGTGTCTCTGGTGCTGGACGGATTGCGCCCGCGCCGGGTGGCACCCGAAGCCCTTGCGCCCACCGATTCTTACGTGATTCACAGGCCCGGACTTTAACCGCATAAGGCCAGTTCAGAGGAGATAAACCTGCTGAATTGCTGTCAACGCCCCTAGTGAATACGTAAAGATTCGGACACGGGCGGCGGGGTCGTTTGACCGAACTCGCATCGGTGGTGCATCATCTGTCGGGTAAGCACCTCGTTAGGTGAGGCGGCTACACGAACACAGGCCACTGACCCCGAACGTCGAAAGACGCCCCGGGTCAGGACAGCTTCTCCCGGCTTAAGGGTTGAGCCCAGGTGGCTTCCGGATTACCGGACACGTCGTGTGGTGCCAAAGCTCTGACGAGAGGGGTGCGGATTCCGACGATCGTCGGCGTTTCGATACTCCGTTGTGCACGTAGAGCGTGCGGTTAGCCGCGCGTGCCGCGACCGCGAGGAGGTGAGGGACCCATGAGTTCCGGTGACAGTCCGGACCGATATCCGGGCTCTGTTTCGTCCCGATCCGATCGCCGGCGCGACGTACTGTGCTGAGTCGTCACACCTAGATCAGCCCTGCTGGATCGGAACCGCTACGGGACGGGACTACGTCTGAGTCAGTCCATAGCTTTGATTTCCCCTCTAGGAGCCGATCATGACTGCTGTTCTGTACGACGAAGTAGTAACCGCAACCCCCGCTCCCCGGCTGCGCGTGGTGCGCGAGGGTGCCCCGATCGAGACACCCGCGCCCGCGAAGGTGAAGGTGGCGCGTCAAGTAGCCAACCCGCCGTTCGGCGCCGCTGGAGACCCCCTCGTCGACGGGGCCGCCCGCATGCTGACCATTCCCATTCGGCACTTCTACGCCGCGCTGTGGCGGATCGGTGTGCTCGAAGTCCGGGCCTAGTCCGGTGGATGGCGAGGATTCGACCCGCCGCATGCGTCGGCGGGTGTCCGGCTGACGGCTCCGAAGGGCGGCCCGGTTGCAGAAAGTGGTTCTGCGACTCGGCCACCCTTCGGGGCCGTCTCCGTGCAGGAAGCGCGCTGCCGTCGGTGATAGCGGCGCACCGGACCGGGGTACTACTGTTGTTGGGGTGTTGTTGAGGTGTTGTTGAGGTGTTGCTGAAGCCACGACTTCGCCTAGAGGGGCCGTATTGCCCATGACCAAAGACCGCTATTTGCTGCACCCGGAACTCATTGGTTTGATTCCATTCGGCGGTTCGCTCACCACCAGGCTACTGAATAAGCGAATTGATGAAGCCCTCACCGACGATCCGGCTAAAGATCCGAACCTCAGCGTGGTCGTGCGTGTATTCAATGAGGCGGCCAAATTGGAGAAACTCTTAGAAGATATCGATAATCAGCAATTCAGTAGCGAAATCGAGGTCGTGGTCGTCGACAACGGCTCAAGCGACCGGAGCCCCGAGGTGGCGAAGCATTACGGCGCGGAGTTGGTGCGACTGGCCCAACGCGACTTTACGTATCCGAAGTCGCTGAACCTGGGTGTTCAGGCCGCGAGCCACGCCGTGGTGTTCGTAACGGTGGCCCACGTCCGGCTGAGCAGCCGTCATAACCTGCATGCCGGCGCCCGGCACTTCAGCAAGAACACGGATGTGGCCGGTGCGTATGGCGTGGTGCTACCGAACGAGGGCGCATCATTCGTGGAGCGCTGGGGTGCGCTGACGGGAATGAATCAGTGGTTGGCACGCCCGGCGCGACCGGCGAGGCGTACCGGGCCGGGGCTGCTGAGCGCGACCGGCGCGATGATCTCCAAGTCGGTGTGGCAGGAATTGGGCGGTTTCGATGATCGCTATCAGGCCGGTGGTGAGGATACGGCTCTGGGAAAGTCGATGCTGAAAAGCGGCTACCACATTATTCAAGAGCCGGCCTTGACGGTTCATCACTCGCACGGGCTGGGACTGAAGGACTCGGTCAAACAAGGCATACACCAGCTGCAAATTCTCGGAGAACCCAAGGAATTCGACAAGAAGAAACTGTTGGCGCGCAGACCGGATCTGCGAGCCGGTGAGCCGGTCTCGGACTCCTAGCCCACCATTTGTTGTGAGTATTGCTTTTCTTGCATTTGCTGGGAGTCAAATATAGCGGTCCCGCTGGGCTCGTGAGCCGCCGTCTGCCGACGCAAGTTGGCGTCGGCGGAGCGGCGCCGGCGCCGCTGCCCCTGAGCATTCGACGGCGTTGTTTGCGGAGTGCCCTTCCCGACGCCGACGGCGGTGTACCGTCACCTCATGTCCGAAATGTCCGTACTGATTACGGTCCCGGTCTTCGGTCAGCACGAGTACACGCATGACCTCGTCAGCGACTTGGACCGCGAAGGCGCCGACTATCTGATCGTCGACAACCGGGGCGACTATCCCAGGGTCAGCAACGAACGTGTCATCACTCCCGGTGAGAACCTCGGTTGGGCCGGGGGCAGCGACCTCGGATTCCGGATCGCGTTCTCCGAGGGCTATTCCCATGCGATGACACTCAACAACGACACCCGCATCTCCAAGGGATTCGTCGAAGCCCTGCTCGACCCGCGGCTACCCGCTGATGCCGGAATCGTTGGGCCGATGTTTGACCGCGGCTTCCCCTGCGCAGAAGACGACGAGAAGCCCGACGCCGCGGATTATGTTCCCCGACCGCGATATCGGTCCGTCAACGTCGTTGAGGGAACGGCGCTGACGCTGTCCCGGGAATGCTGGAAAGATGTCGGCGGAATGGATCTGCGCACGTTTGGTCGCTACGGGTGGGGAGTCGACTTCGATCTCGAACTACGTGCCCGGAAAGCCGGATACGGCTTGTACACAACAGAGATGGCCTACATCAATCACTTCGGACGCAGGACTGCCAACACCCATTTCGGCAGTTGGCGATATTTGCTGGGCGCGAACCTGACCATGGAGCTGGCGATGCGCAAAACCCACGGCCGCACCTGGCGCAAGCAATTCCCACCCGGGACATTGTCACGACCGCTGTGGGGCAAACCGGCGACGGCGTACACGACGCACCCGCTAGGGGACTGACCGAGCCGGTTCCGAAGCGGTGCGACGCGCTTCACGAAGGTTGGCGGGCACCCGCTTTGAACGCGCTCAGTAGCCGCGGCCTCGGCGCGGCCGGCGACCCGACGCAGACATAGTGGAGATATCGGCCGTCGGCGAAGAATCCCAGACTGGCGACGGCGATCGCCACGCCAAGCGGGCCGGGCCAAGCGTTGATTCCCTCGATCCGTTGTATCCGCAAGCCCGCTTTCTTGAACATTCGCACAATGCTTCTGCGGGTGAAGAAGCGTATATAGGTGCGGTCGAAAGTGCCAAAGTCCTCTTGCGGGAAGTCTTTCCGGAACAGCACCTGGCCCAGCGCGGGAAGAAAGCGGAAGTTCGGAACCGCGGCGACGACGACGCCATCGGGCTTGAGCTTGATCCGCAGCTTCCGTAGCGCCGGACCCGGTTCCACCAGCCGTTCCAATACGTCGACGCAGATCACCGCGTCGAAGTAGCCGTCGGGTAGTTCGGCGATCTGGCGCTCCAGGTCTCCGGTCAGGACGCGATCGATGACGGCGCTGGCCTGCCGGGTGGTTTGCTCATCGGACACGATGCCCCAGAGTTCCGCGCCGGTTCGGACTTTGACCGCGACGCCGAACGACCCATCCGCGCAGCCGAGATCAAGGACCCGTCGTGCGCCGGTGGGTATGAGCCGCACCGTCTCTGCCGCTGCTTGGCGGTAATACCGCGCGAGGCGGCCGGGTTCTTGTGTCATCGGCTCAACCGCCCCGCGTGCTGCCTTCAGTTCATGCCGCTTGTCAGCAGGGCAACCCCGGCCGCGGCGAAGGCAACGGAGAGGATCTGCCGCCGATGCGTCCGTAGCCAGTTGCGCAGCCGCAACATGGTGGCTTCGGTTTTGTCAGGGTTGACCAGATGGCTGACGAGCGGGATCTCGACGATCGCGAGCATCACGAGAAGGTAGGCGACGGTCGCGCTGAGCTGAGTGCCGAGCGCCGCACCCGAAGCGCCGATAGCGGTGAGCACCACCAGGTACTCCACCGGCGGTGGTCCCGCCGAACTCAGGCCGGCCACAAACGCTACCCAGGGAAACCCGCCCTCGAGTGCACCCTGGGCGTTTGCCATCAGCCGCGCGAATCGGGAGGGCTGCTCCTGCACCAGCACAGCCGAGGATTCGCCGGTCGACACCAGCGCGGGTGGACGCACCGAGACGCCGGCGGCGACCAGCGCGGCTACCACTAATGCCACGACACCAAGCGCGACCTGAATGTGGCCGACAGTCGAACTTGCCGCCAGTGACGTCACAGATTCGGCGAGGGCATGCGCGAAGTCGCGCAGCAGAAGTAAAACGCCCAGTGCGACGGCTGCGCCCGTCGCCATTCCGCCGAACCAGAAAGCGAGCAGGTTGACCATTGGCCGCGGCTTCGAGATCAAGAAGAGGGCAACGCCCAGACGCACCGGCTCAGTCGCTGTGATCAGCCCGAGGATCAGCACTGTGGTCCACATCTGCCCCCTCCCTCCCGTTCGCCGTCTTTCAGCTGACCGGCACTGCGTCAACGCATAGGAAGCGGTGGTGACCGCCCGGAGCTCTGTCGTTGAAAAAGCGTTTCGCGGTCATGTCGTCCTGTTCGAGTGGGCAGTGGCGCCCGGAGTCAGCTGCGAAACCGAGGGCTGGGCCGAGTCCGAGTCACCTCATTTTCCAAAAGATCGGCTGCCCGCGTGGCGCTTTCGCCAGGTTTGGTCATCTGATTTGCGACCTCGCGCGCCCGGTTGACGTAGTCGGGAGCCAGAATTGCCCGGAGGTCGCTGATCAGCGTCTCCTTCGTGGTGGCCGCGAGCCGGCGTCCAGAGCCGATCCTGAGCCGTTTGATCTGGGCTAACCAAATCGGTTGTTCTATCCAGATCCAGAGGATCAGGGTGGGAATGCCGGCTCGCATGCCGGCGGCGGTCGTTCCGGCGCCACCGTGGTGTACGACCGCGCGGCAGACCGGAAATACGGCGCCGTGGCTTACCCCGGGCACCAATTTGACGTGCTCCGCGCACACGACCTCGCTGACGTCATTCTGGCCCGTGCAGATCAACGCGCGTTCGCCCAATTCCGCACAGGCGGCGCCAATCATGGCGATGGTGCCGGCGGGCGAATCCACTGGCATACTGCCGAAGCCGAAGTAGATCGGCGGCGTACCGGCGGCAATCCACGACAACACCTCGTCGTCGTAGTCCGTTGGCAGTTCCAGGGTCAGGGCTCCGACGAACGGCCGCCTGTCAGCCCACTGGGCCCACTCGGTAACCAGACCGGGAAAGCACAGCTCGTCATAGGCCTGGATCTCGAGTGCCCTGCTGCTCAGAATGCGCGACGACGAGGACGCGGTTGCCTTCGGCAGTCCCAGCTCTCGCCGCTGCGCGTCTTCTGGGTTCTTCGTGATGCGCCACTGCACCCACCACAGCGCCGAAACCAGCGAGCGATTCAACCGCGCCGGCAAGACCGGCACGAGCTGGCCATTGACCCGCGCGGGCATGAAATGCATCGTCGCCAGCCGAATGTCGTAATACTCCGCGATATTGGCGGCAATGCCCTGGTGGATCATGCCGGTCAACACCAGGTCCATGCCGTCGGCCAACGATCTCAGCGTCGCCGCCATATCGGCCCAGGCCTGACGCAGGTCCGCGATACCCTCGCGCACCAACTTGATAGACGTCTGCGGCTTCCAAAATTCGTGCAAATTGTCTTCGTCGTCCAGCAGCGCCTGAGTGTCCGGCCCGTAGCTGACCGCATCCAGTCCGGCCGCTTCGGCCAAACCGATTAGGTTGGGCGGCACCGCGAGGCGAACCTCGTGTCCCCGGCGCAGCAGCTCCCGCCCGAGAGCCGTGCAGGGCTCGACATCGCCGCGGGTGCCGTTGATCGCCAGTGCGAACTTCATCAGCGTCCCCTACCTTTGCTTCCCGCCCCCGGGCGACCTCAGTCGTGTGACTGCGAGCTATCCGAATACCTCAGCGGTTAGCCGATAATCTGCAAGCGTCTGTTCTATCAATGTGCGCAGCTGCCGGTTCGAATTCTCCGCGCCAAGTTGATAGGAGGATACGCTGATAAAAACTTTTCCATTCAGACATCCGGAGAAAAGGTAAAGCTGGCCGCTTTCCCGCTCGATGTTCTGCTTGGTCGCACCTTGATTGAACAGACGTGCCGAGAAATAGTTGGCATCGGTACCGTCGATACGGTTCAAGTCTTGACTGAGGTTGCTGACATTCGAACAGCAAACCGGCAAATCCGAACTACCTAGGGCCAGTGCTGCCATGTTCCTGGCCAGCCACCTAGGCGTGTAAGGAATCAGCGGCAGCGGCTTGAGCAGCTCGTTTGGGGTGTCATGGAGTGCGGCCAGGCTCTGTTTTATCTCGTTGCGGATGAGTTGCAAATCCGTTGTCACGCGGTCCGGGTCGACCCGGAAGATAATGGCCGTGAGCGCATTCGCTCGTAGATCATCTGCGGTGCGTTCATTGACCGGCATTGTTATGGTGACAGCCCCATCAGCCGGGCTCAGCCGTCCCATGCGCTGCGCGAGCCTGGTCGCAAAAGCAACGAATAGCGAATTACTGGACCCGCCGAGTTCGAGTACCCGAGCATCCCACGAAGCCAGATCGCAGGAAAAAGTGACAGCAGGTAAGACAATTGGCTGGCCACCGCGGCTCGACGTAGCCGGCGGCGTGCTTGTTCGTGTCTTCGCACTCGAGTCGCGTTTGAGGACGAGCATGATGCAGGCGATCAGTGCCCGAAAAACCTCGGGCAATCCGCGAACGGCGTCCCACGCGTCGACAAGCAGTGCTCGTCCACGAGTGCGCGATCGTGGGGGCGGATAGCCGAAATCTCGGGTGATGCCGTTGACGGCCTCGTGGACAGCGAGATGCAGCGCGACGCCATCCACCACTGAGTGCGACGTGATCAGGGTTACCGCCGTCCCACCGTCGTGGAGCGGGAGGACCCCCAGATGCCAGCAAGGCCCGTATTCGGGGTCGACCGGAATCTGCGCACGCTCATCCAGCCAGCCCATGATTTCAGCGCGAGATCGCGGTGACGGAGCGACGTCGATTTCCGGTGCATCGTGGTATGCGACCCAGCGGGGACGACCAAACGGTAACGGGGAACGCTCGATTCGGCGCCCGAGCCATCCACGCCCGAGGTTGCGGTTGAACCGGCGCAATCCTTGCATGTCAACCGGGCGATCGTAGATCCAGGTAACTTGGCCGATGGTTTCAACACCGGTTGCGCGCAACCGAAGAAAAGCCGCGTGGTCGAGAAAGGCGATCCTGTTGTCCGTCATGGCCGAAGAACGCGCCAATTCGAAACTCCTTGAAAAACCTGGATTCCGGCCTAGCCGGTTCGCCATGTGGTCAAGGGGGGGACCGCCGTCGCGGGTTCGTAAGCGCGCCGACTATAGGCAAGGTGCAGCTGACTGCCGTTGTGGCGCCGGGCCGGCATTACCTCGCGTCCCTCGGCTACGCGAACATAGGCGGCCTTCAATGTCTCCGCGTAGCGGGTGACCGATTCGCGGGCGACCGGGTTGTTCGGGAACAACACCGTTAACTGGGTCTCTTTCTCGAACCGGTTAACCCGGACGTCGATCTGCCCCATCATCCCGCCGTCGTGGCAGAGCCGGGCGTGCAAGCCTTCCACGTGGCAGTTCGCCAGAGCCGACAGCGGCGGAATGCCGGCGTCGAGGTAGAAGAGCAACGGTGCTCCCCATTGGCC
The DNA here is from genome assembly GCF_002102175.1 of Mycobacterium gastri. Taxonomy (GTDB): domain Bacteria; phylum Actinomycetota; class Actinomycetes; order Mycobacteriales; family Mycobacteriaceae; genus Mycobacterium; species Mycobacterium gastri. Next base: position 48,969 of record NZ_LQOX01000055.1, read on the forward strand.
TTTCCGCAGCCACGGAACCAGTTCCAGCACGCGGTCCAATGGCACTTCGGCCAATTCCCGGCCGGAATCAAAGCATTCCTGAGCCGCCTTGACGATTTCACCAAACGACGATCCGGTGGCGGGGACGGTGACCGGCACGAAGCCGGTGAACCAACCCGTCGTCATGAAATCCGTCTGGGTGCGGCGAATGTCGATGGGAACGATGGCGTGATACTCGTCGGTTCCGGTCAATTCGTGTTCGGCCACTGCCGACATAGCGAGTACGCCGCCGCAGAACCGGGCTCCCGCCGACAAGCACGCGGATTCGAACGCGAGTGTCTGCCGTTCGTCCAACAGCCGGACGCCCATCATCTCGCACGGCGCAGATGTGTCCCCCAGTGGCAGTGGGAATTTGGGAAGGGACCCGTCGTTGCTCTCGAAGAATTCGGCCCATGCGCGGATAACCGGGGAGTCCAAGGTGAGCCCGGCCAGGTGCTCCTGCTGGCGGGTGCAGTAGTCGTGATAGCTGCCCGTCTCCGCCAGCCGCAACGGCGCTCCGCCCCCGACCAGTGCCATGTACATCAGGTGGATCTCGGCGAACGCGACGCCGACGAACATGGCGTCGCAGTGAAGATGGTCAATGGCCACACAGAAGGTGAAATGGTCTGCCCGCTGAATGATCGAAAAGCGGAAGCAATCCCACTCCAGCGGGCTCGGGGTGGCCAACAGGTGGTCTCGCCATTGGCTTTGCGTTGTCAGCTCACCGTGCTGCGTCGCGACGAACTGAATGTCGTTGGCTTTGTTGATGGTTCGCCGCACGTAGCGATCGCCCTCGGTGTGCTCGAACCAGCTTCGGTAGGTGTCGTGGCGACGCAGGTGCGCATTGATGACGTGCGTCATGGTGCGGATGTCGCATCGACCGGGAATATCCCAGGCGGAAATCAGCAATCGCGACATCTCCAGGCCGCGGCTGGCGTAGGACCGGAAGTTACGCAGGTGATGGGCTTGCATATAACTGGGCGGTACCGTGCTGATCGGTGCTTGCTTCGCCTTGGCCAGTGACGGCGGCGACGGTTGCCACGACACCAGCGTGCCCGGCTCGGGGGCCCAATCGCGGATCGTCCCGGCCTCTACCTTCCCTACTCTGACCATTCTTCCTCCCAGTCGCCCAGCAGGTTGCGATGCACCGGAGAGCCAAGGGTGGTCCTCAGAACCTGGCACGGTGATGACATTCGTAGGGACCCCGGTGAACCGGGTTCGAGGGCTTGGCCGTAGCGATTTCGGCTTGCGCCACCAGTGCCGGTCCACCGCACGTCACGGGACACGTTGGACGGGTCGGTACCCCTAGCCGGCCAACGGACTGCGCTCGTGACGGCACTGGGTAGGCCGGGTATCGTGGTGTTCACATGCCCCCTCATTGATTTGTCGTGCCTCCCCGAAGGCACGACCATACTGCCGTCGGTGTGGGTTGCCCCATGCCCGACGCTGTGACGACCGTTCATCCGGGTATTTAGGTTTATAGCGTTGGTGAGCTGAGCCTAGTTGATGATTGGCGCTTAAATTTCGGTTTTCGCTGCATTGGGTTTAAACCCGTGGTTGAGGGGCCGCAGTTTGTTGGCTGGGCGGGGCTCCCACGTCTGCTGCCGGGTAGGATCGGCCGCAACGGCGTTGATCCGGCCATCACCGGTGAGCCTTCGGAAGAACAGCGCAAAAGCCCAGTAGAACCGAACGGGCGGGCCCGTCACAGCCTGCAACGAGCGGCCGTGCGTTGGCGCGGCAAGCGGGGTGGTACCGCGGTGTTCGCGCTCCCGGCGCGTCGTCGTCCCCGTGTCTTGTGACAATTGACACAGGAGACGGCATGACCGACAGGGCCTACCCGCGCAGCGAACTGGCTGCCGACCAACGCGGTGGCTCGCCGGACTTCCCCGCGCTGGAAGAACAGGTCCTTGACTATTGGACCCGCGACGACACCTTCCGCGCCAGCATCGCCCGCCGCGACGGCGCCCCGGAGTACGTGTTCTATGACGGACCTCCGTTCGCCAACGGCCTGCCGCACTACGGGCATCTATTGACCGGCTATGTCAAGGACATCGTGCCGCGGTACCGAACGATGCGCGGTTCTAAGGTGGAGCGCCGCTTCGGTTGGGACACCCACGGATTGCCCGCCGAACTCGAGGTCGAGCGCCAGCTGGGCATCACCGACAAATCGCAGATCGACGCCATGGGGATCGCCGCGTTCAACGATGCCTGCCGGGCTTCGGTATTGCGCTACACCGACGAGTGGCAGGCATATGTGACCCGGCAGGCTCGCTGGGTCGATTTCGACAACGACTACAAGACGCTCGATCTGTCGTATATGGAATCGGTGATCTGGGCGTTCAAACAGCTCTGGGATAAGGGCCTGGCGTACGAGGGCTACCGGGTGCTGCCCTATTGCTGGCGCGACGAAACCCCGCTGTCCAATCACGAACTGCGGATGGACGACGACGTCTACCAGAGCCGTCAGGACCCCGCGATCACGGTGGGATTCAAAGTGCCGGGTGGCCAACCACTTGAAGAGTTGGCCGGCGCATTCCTGCTGGTGTGGACCACGACACCGTGGACGCTGCCGTCGAACCTGGCCGTCGCCGTCCATCCTGACGTGACGTATGTGCAGGTCAGGGCCGGTGATCGGTGCTTCGTGCTGGCCGAGGCACGGGTGCCTGCCTACGCTCGAGAGCTCGGAGAAGAGCCCGAGGTTCTCGCCACCTATCGCGGCGCCGACCTGCTGGGCCTGCACTACTTACCGCCGTTTACGTACTTTATGGACTCTCCCAATGCCTTTCGCATACTGTCGGGTGAATTTGTGACCACTGAAGAGGGCACCGGCATCGTTCATATGGCCCCGGCGTATGGCGAAGACGACATGGCGGTCGCGGAGGCGGCCGGCATCGCGCCGGTGACTCCGGTCGACGCCAAGGGCCGCTTCGACGCCGCCGTTGCCGATTACCAGGGGCAGCATGTGTTCGACGCCAACGCGCAGATCATCGGCGACCTGAAGGCACACAGCGGTCCGGCGGCGGCGAACGGCGCGGTGTTGATCCGCCACGAATCCTACGAACACCCTTACCCACATTGCTGGCGCTGCCGTAACCCGTTGATCTACCGCGCGGTGTCGTCCTGGTTCGTCACGGTGACGGAATTCCGGGACCGCATGGTTGAACTCAACCAGCAGATCACCTGGTATCCCGAACACGTCAAAGACGGCCAGTTCGGAAAGTGGCTGCAGGGTGCCCGCGATTGGTCCATCTCACGAAATCGCTACTGGGGCACCCCGATTCCGGTGTGGAAGTCGGATAATCCTGCGTACCCGAGAATCGATGTGTACGGCAGCTTGGACGAGCTGGAGCGCGATTTCGGGGTGCGGCCGGACAATTTGCACCGGCCCTACATCGACGAGCTCACCCGGCCCAATCCCGACGATCCCACCGGGAAAAGCAGGATGCGGCGCATCCCAGACGTGCTGGACGTGTGGTTCGACTCGGGCTCGATGCCCTACGCCCAGGTGCACTACCCATTCGAAAACCGTGGCTGGTTCGACGGAGTCGATTGCGCCGACCCCGACAAGAGGGTCGATGCCCATTACCCCGGGGACTTCATCGTCGAGTACATCGGACAGACCCGTGGCTGGTTTTACACCCTGCACGTGCTGGCGACCGCGCTGTTCGACCGGCCCGCGTTCAAAACGTGTGTGGCGCACGGGATCGTACTGGGCTCCGACGGTCAGAAAATGAGCAAGTCGCTGCGCAACTATCCCGACGTCAACGAGGTGTTCCACCGGGACGGCTCCGACGCGATGCGCTGGTTTCTGATGGCGTCGCCGATCCTGCGCGGCGGCAACCTGATTGTCACCGAACAGGGGATCCGGGACAGCGTACGGCAGGTCTTGCGGCCGTTGTGGAATGCCTACAGCTTCTTGGCCCTGTATGCGCCGAAAGTGGGTTCCTGGCGTACCGATTCACGCCATGTACTGGATCGCTACATCCTGGCCAAGCTGGCGGTGCTGCGCGAAGACCTCACCCGGTCGATGGAGGTATGCGACATCTCCGGGGCCTGCGAGCAGCTGCGGCAGTTCACCGAAGCGCTGACGAATTGGTATGTGCGCCGGTCGCGGTTGCGCTTCTGGGAAGAAGACGATGATGCCATCGACACCTTGCACACGGTGCTGGAAGTCACCGCCAGACTGGCTGCGCCGTTGCTTCCGTTGATTACCGAGGTGATCTGGCGCGCCGTGACCGGTGAGCGCTCGGTTCATCTGACGGACTGGCCGCGGGCCGATGCGGTGCCCGCAGACGCCGACTTGGTGGCGGCGATGGATCAGGTCCGCGAAGTGTGCTCGGCCGCGTCGTCGTTGCGCAAGGCCAAGAAGCTGCGGGTGCGCCTGCCGCTGCCGAAACTGACCGTGGCAGTGGCTGATCCGGAACGATTGAAGCCATTCATCGAGCTGATCGCCGACGAGCTCAACGTCAAACAGGTCGAACTCACCGACGCCATCGACACCTACGGGCGGTTCGAGCTGACCGTCAACGCCCGGGTGGCCGGGCCGCGACTGGGCAAGGACGTGCAAGCGGCGATCAAAGCGGTCAAGGCAGGCGAGGGCGTCGTCAATCCCGACGGCACGTTGACGGCAGGGCCCGCGGTGCTGCAACCGGAGGAATACAGCTCACGGCTGGTGGCCGCCGACCCCGACTCCACCGCGGCACTGCCCGACGGCGCCGGGCTGGTGGTGCTCGACGGCACGGTGACCCCGGAATTGGAGGCCGAGGGCTGGGCCAAAGACCGCATCCGGGAACTGCAAGAGCTGCGCAAGTCGACCGGGCTGGACGTGTCCGACCGGATCAGCGTGGTGATATCGGTGCCCGCTGAGCGGCAAGCCTGGGCGCACACTCACCGCGACCTTATTTCCGGCGAAATCCTGGCCACCAGTTTCGAATTCGGCGACCCGGCTGACGGCGTCGACATCGGCGACGGGGTGCGAGTCGCGATCGCCAAGGCCGGCTAGCGGCAGGTGCCCCACGGCGGGGGACAGTCGGCCGGCGGCATTTCACCGCAGCTGGATCGTCACCTCCTTGATGGTGGCGTTGAACGGGAAGGTGCCCTCATAGGTGTCAGCGGCCGGGGTGCCGCCGTCGAGCCCGATGTCCAGTCCTTCGTCGGCGCTGAACCCCAGCGGAACGGTCCGCTCGATACGTGATTCAGCTGCCTGGCACCCGTCCACCAGCAGTCTCGCGACACCACCTTTGCCCAGACCTCGACCTACATAGTCGAATTCGACCGCGACGGTCGAGTTGCCCGCGGGCAGGGGCGTTGCTGCGGCGATGGTCGTGTATTTCGATCCGAAATAGTTGTACGTGAACTTGGCCAGTCCATTCTGGACGTAGAGAGCCAGACCGGCGAAGTAGCCGCCGGCGGCCAACAGAACCCCCTCGACCGTTTCTCCACCGGGAGTGTCTATCTCGGCGGTAATCGAGTAGGACCGATTGAAGGCGGACCGAATGATGTCCTCGGGCATGCGGATTGATCCTTGGCCGAACGAAATCGAGGTTCGCTGGCCCAGAACCGTCGGCCGCGCACCGATCGCCCGCGCGGGGCCGCGGTCGTCGAGCGGAAAGACATGGTTTTTCTCGGCTTCAGCGTCGAATAGTGCCTTCAACTCCGCAAGCCGATCGGGGTGCTGGGCGGAAAGGTCAACGGCTTGACTGTAGTCCCGCGACAGGTCGTAGAGTTCCCAGCGGTCATCGGAGAAGGCGGGCATGGTCGAACCAGGTTGCCACTGGATCTTGCCGTGATAGGTGCAGGCCATCCAGTCATCGTGATAGATCCCACGGATGCCTTTTATCTCGAAATACTGGGTGCGGCGCCGGTCCGGGGCGGCCGCGTCGTCAAATGTATACGCCAGGCTGATGCCGTCGTAGGGCTGCTGCGCCACGCCGTTGACCGTCGTGGGCGCCGGAATTCCGGCGGCTTGCAAGATGGTTGGGGCGATGTCGATGACGTGGTGAAATTGCGAACGCAGCCCGCCGCCGTCGTTGATCCGTTGTGGCCAGGTCACGATCATCGGATTGCGGGTGCCACCGAAATGACTGGCGAACTGCTTGGTGAACTGGAACGGGGTGCACATCGCCCAGGCGAAGCCGACCGGATACTCGTTGCTGGCTTTCGGGCCGCCGAATTCGTCGATCTTCGACAAGACGATCTCGGGGTCTTCTTGGAGGCCGTTCAACGTCACCATTTCGTTGAAGACACCGGTGATCCCGCCGGCGGCAGCTGCGCCGTTGTCACCGATGATGTAGACGAACATCGTGTTGTCCCAGACACTCATGTCCTTGAGCGCGGTGACTATCCGACCGATCTCGTGATCGGTGTGGGCAAGGAATCCGGCGTAGACCTCCATAAGCCGCGACGCGATTCGCTGCTGCTCTTCTGACATCGTGTCCCAGGCGGGTATCGATTCGTGGCGTGGGGTCAACGCGGCATCTGCCGGGATCACGCCCAGTTCCTGCTGCCGGGAATAGATTTCCTGACGCAGCTTGTCCCAGCCGGCGGCGAATCGGCCACGAAACGGTTCGCTCCATTCTGGGGCCACGTGGTGCGGCGCGTGGGTGGCGCCGGGCGCCCAGTAGACGAAAAACGGTCGGTCGGGCGACATGGCCTGCTGCCGATGTACCCATTCGATCATCCGATCCGCGAGATCCGTCGTAAGGTGGTAGTTCTCAACGTCTTCGGGCCGTTCGACCGGCGTCGTGCCGTGATACAAGCCCGGGTTGTATTGGTGGGCTTCGCCGCCCATGAATCCGTAGAACTCTTCAAAACCCATCCCGGTCGGCCACCGATCGAACGGGCCGGCCGGACTTACCTCCCATACCGGGGTGTTGTGCCATTTGCCGAAGGCTGCTGTGCTGTAGCCGTTTTGGCGGAGCGTCTCGGCAATGGTAGCGGCAGATTTGGGGATGATGCTGTTGTAGCCGTCGTACCCGGTGGCCCATTCGGTGATGTTGCCGGTGTTGACCGCGTGATGGTTCCTGCCGGTCATCAGGGCGGCGCGAGTGGGAGAGCACAAGGCGGTCGTGTGAAACCGGTTGTACCTCAGCCCTTCCCGCGCCAACGCATCGCCGGTTGGGGTCGGCACCGGGCCACCGAACGTCGCGGTGGCGCCGAAGCCGACATCGTCGAGCAGGACGATCACCACATTCGGCGCGTTCTGTGGTGGGCGGATGGGAGTGATCGTCGGCATTGTCGACTCCGACACGGTACGTCCGGCTTTCCCGCCGGTCGGTGTGTCCGGCAACGGTAGCCGGGTCCGATCGGGGATGCTGGTCGCGTCGTGCGTCACGGCTCTCCTCAACTTCGGTTGGGATTGGCTGATGCTGTGCGGACACGGTAGCGACAAGGGCTGCCGACTCGATCTGGGGCGTTGGTCACTGGCGTCAAGCCGCGGGTTTGATCGCCCGCCAGCGTTGCCTGCGGGCGCGAACCTCAACATCGACATCGCGAAAACCCGCTGTGCGCAAGCGATCCGGCAAGGTCGCCGGTGGGATCGGGTTGCAGGTATCGCGCAGGTGCAACAAGTTGAACACCAGCGACGGCACGCCGTCGCTGCCGGCGAAGACGCCGCCCGGGCGCAGCACCCGGAAGGCTTCGGCGAACAGCCGGTTTTGCAGGTTAACGGTCGGCACGTGGTGCAGCATGGTGAACGACACCACGGAGCTGAACTCGTCGGCGGGCAGTCTGGTGGCGGTGCCGTCGCCGATGATGATGCGCGCCCGGTCTCCGTACAGTTCCTGCAGCCGCTGCGCCAGCGGGGCATCGATCTCGACAGCAGTCAGGTTCGGCGTCTTGTCGACCAGGACCCGAAGAAATGCGCCGTATCCTGGTCCGATCTCGAGGGTGTTGTCGCCCAGGTCCACATCGGCGAGCACCCATGGCAAGACCTGGCTTTCGACTTCCCTGGCCCAGCGGTCGGAGTTACAGCACAACCGGTGAACCAGATTCATCGCCATACCGACTGACGTTAGACGACGGACGCTTCGGACGCTTCAGACGGTTTCGGCGGTTCCGGCAGCCGCGAATAGCATTGCCCGTTGTGGAGTCCCGTTGGGTGCTGCACCTGGACATGGACGCGTTCTTTGCCTCGGTCGAACAACTCACCCGTCCTACGCTCCGGGGCCGGCCCGTATTGGTGGGTGGCCTCGGCGGGCGCGGTGTGGTCGCCGGCGCCAGCTACGAGGCGAGAGTTTTCGGCGCCCGCTCGGCCATGCCGATGCACCAGGCCCGCCGGCTGATCGGCGTCACGGCGGTGGTGTTGCCGCCGCGCGGTGTGGTGTACGGAGTGGCCAGCCGCCGGGTGTTCGACACCGTGCGCAGCCTGGTTCCCGTCGTCGAGCAGCTGTCTTTCGACGAGGCCTTCGGGGAACCGCCCCAACTCGCCGCGGCCGCGGCCGAGGACGTCGAGACGTTCTGTGAAGCCTTGCGGCGAAGGGTGCGCGAGGAGACCGGACTGGTTGCCTCGGTCGGGGCGGGCTCGGGCAAGCAGATCGCCAAGATCGCTTCCGGTTTGGCCAAGCCCGACGGCATTCGAGTGGTCCGCCGGGAGGAAGAACTGCGGCTGCTGCACGGCTTGCCGGTGCGGCGATTGTGGGGAATCGGCCCGGTTGCCGAGGATAAGCTGCATCGACTCGGCGTCGAGACCGTAGGGCAGCTGGCCGCATTGACCGACGTCGAGGTGGCCAACATCCTCGGCGCGACCGTCGGGCCCGCACTGCACCGGCTGGCCCGCGGTATCGACGACCGGCCCGTTGCCGAGCGAGCCGAAGCCAAACAGATCAGCGCCGAGTCCACTTTCGCCGCCGACCTGACCACCTTCGAGCAGCTGCGTGAGGCGATCGACCCGATCGCCGAACACGCGTATCAACGCCTGCTGCGCGACGGCCGCGGAGCTCGTACCGTCACCGTGAAGCTGAAGAAGGCGGACATGAGCACGCTGACCCGTTCGGCGACCATGCCCTACCCGACCACCGAGGCGGGGGCGCTGATCGCGGTGGCCCGGCGGCTGCTGCTGGACCCCGTTGAGATCGGGCCGATTCGCCTTCTCGGCGTTGGTTTTTCGGGGCTCAGCGAGGTGCAGCAGGAGTCGCTGTTCCCCGCCTTGGACCTGTCACCGGATACGGCCGAGGAAGCCGAGCACGACTTCCCGACATTACGGGCCGCGCAATTCAGCGGACCGGACAGCGCCGGATGGCGCATCGGCGACGACGTTGCCCACCCGGAATTCGGACATGGGTGGGTGCAGGGGGCCGGCCACGGCGTGGTCACCGTCCGGTTCGAGACCCGTGGCTCGGGTCCGGGCCCGGCGCGGACCTTTCCCATCGACACCGGCGACCTCGCCGTCGCCAACCCGGTCGACAGCCTGGACTGGCCGGACTATGTCGGCCGACTGCGGGTCGACGAGCCGACCGGCGTCTCAGCCCCAGCGGTCGATGACCTCGGCGACCGGTAGCCCGGCCGCCAGCGCGGCCATCAACAACACCCGGGCCTGCGACGGTGGCAGCCGTGGCACCATCACCGCGCCGGCGTCCACCAGATCGTGCCCGGGACCATAGCCGGCGCCCACCCGGGCGCCGGGGACCCGGGTTGAGACCGCGACCACCACCCCGTCGCCGCAGTGCCGGCGCACCGCGTCGATCACCGCCGACCCGGCATTTCCCGAACCCAGTGCCTCCAGCACGATGGCGCGGGCGCCGGCGGCCACATACGCGTCCAGCGCGACGGCGTCACTTCCCGGATACACCGCGACGATATCGACCCGCGGCGCCTCGGCGGCGCGCAGCTCGCCGAGGCACGGGCGTGCTTTGCGGCGGGAGATTGTCACCGTGCCGGCGACGGCTCCGAGCAGTTCGCCGGCGAACCCGCTCAGGTCGTCGGTGGCCACCTTGCGCAGGCCCAGCGGTTGCAGGACCCGGCCTGCGAAACACACCAGCACGCCATGGTCGCGGACTGTCGCGTCGGCTGCCAGCGTCAGCGCGTCGCGCAGATTGACCGGACCGTCCGCGTCGGCGGCGTCGGCGCTGCGCATGGCGCCGGTGATGACCACCGGGGTGTCGCCGGAGTAGGTGAGGTCCAGCCAGAGCGCGGTTTCTTCCAGGGTGTCGGTGCCGTGCGTGATAACAACACCGACTGCACCGCCATCGGCGGCGGCTTGGACCGCGGCGCGGATGCGATCCCAATCGGCCGGGGTCAACAGCGAACTGTCGAGTGCCATCAGGTCCACGACATCGATGTCGAGGTCTGAACCGGCCGTCGCGGTCAGTTCCGCCCCGCTGCGCGACGGACGGCGCACTCCGTCGGCGCCGGTGCTGGTGGCGATCGTCCCTCCGGTGGTGATGACGGTGAGGCGGCCCATGCTGGGATCATCCCGCATGTGGGCGCTGTCACTGGACTAGGGGATGATGGTGTCCGTGCCTGACGAACCAACAGGATCGGCCGATCCGCCGACTACGGCGGGGGATACCGGGGAATCTGAGGCTTCCGCGCCGCCGCCTCCGAGGCGGCTGCGCTTGCTGCTGTCGGTCGCGGCGATCGTGCTGGCCCTGGACATCGTCACCAAGGTGCTGGCCGTCAAGCTGCTGCCGCCTGGCCAGCCGGTTTCGATTGTCGGGGACACGGTGACGTGGACGTTGGTGCGCAATTCCGGAGCCGCGTTCTCCATGGCGACCGGCTACACCTGGGTCTTGACGCTGATCGCGACGGGCGTCGTGGTGGGCATCTTCTGGATGGGACGACGGCTGGTGTCACCCTGGTGGGCGCTGGGGCTGGGGATGATTCTGGGCGGCGCGATGGGCAATCTGGTTGATCGCTTCTTCCGGGCCCCGGGGCCGCTTCGGGGACATGTCGTCGACTTCTTGTCGGTCGGCTGGTGGCCGGTGTTCAATGTCGCCGACCCGTCGGTGGTCGGTGGCGCGATCCTGCTGGTGGTCCTGTCGATCCTGGGCTTCGATTTCGACTCGGTAGGCCGGCGCAGACTCGAACGTGCCGCGCCGAGTCGGCGCAAGGCCGACGGGGACACCGGCCGGCGCAAGGCCGATCAGCACTGATGACCGACCGCTCGATGCCTGTCCCGGAGGGATTGGCGGGCCTGCGCGTCGATGCCGGTCTGGCCCGTCTGCTCGGGCTTTCCCGCAGCGCCGTGGCGGCCATCGCCGAGGGCGGCGGCGTGCACCTGGACGGTGTGCCGGCGGGCAAGTCCGACCGCCTGACGTCGGGCGCATGGCTGCAGGTTCGGCTGCCCGAGGCGCCGCCACCGCTGGAAAACACACCCGTTGACATCGAAGGCATGACGATTCTGTATTCCGACGACGACATCGTCGCCGTCGACAAACCAGCCGCTGTCGCCGCACACGCATCTGTGGGCTGGACGGGTCCGACCGTGCTCGGCGGTCTTACTGCGGCGGGTTACCGCATCACCACATCCGGTGTGCACGAGCGGCAGGGCATCGTGCATCGCCTCGACGTCGGCACCTCCGGGGTGATGGTGGTGGCGCTGTCGGAACGGGCGTACACCGTGCTGAAGCGGGCGTTCAAGCACCGCACCGTCGAGAAGCGCTATCACGCTCTGGTGCAGGGACACCCCGATCCTTCCAGCGGGACGATCGACGCGCCGATCGGCCGCCGCCGCGGTCCCGAATGGAAGTTCGCGGTCACCACGAACGGCCGCCACAGCGTGACCCACTACGACACCATCGAGGCCTATGTCGCCGCCAGCCTGCTCGACGTCGAGCTGGAGACCGGACGCACTCACCAGATACGGGTGCATTTCGCCGCGCTGCGCCATCCGTGCTGTGGCGACCTGGTGTACGGAGCCGACCCCAAGCTGGCGAAAAGGCTTGGCCTGGAACGGCAATGGTTGCACGCCCGGTCGCTGGCCTTCGCCCACCCGGCCGATGGCCGGCGGGTGGAGATCGTCAGCCCCTACCCGCCGGATCTTCAGCACGCGCTGGATGTGTTACGAGCCGAGGGGTGAACCGGCCCGGTTCGCACGCGTGTCGATCTGATGGCGCGTCAATCGTCATACCGGTGACACCATCGAGTCGGAAAGAAACATCGTCATGCAGTACTGCCTCTACTCATGCACTATCAGGAGGGCGGCGAGATCGGGCTGAGCGAGGAAGACGTGGCCCCCGCGCGGGCGGCGTTTGCCAAGTATGCCGAGGACGGTTGGGTCCTCACCGTGGCCCGTAACCGGCTGCGCGAACCGGTGGAAATCACACGGTTACCGGTTGACCGGTGCGCTCGACGAAACTGATTCTGCCGCAGCCGAATCCATCGATGACCTGGCGGCGATCCCGGATCGCCGCCGCGAGCTGATGTCGTCCGACGCGACATCGGCGGCCAGCGGTGAGATCGTTTTCAGGATTTCGGTGATCGTCTCAGCGGGGACGCCGGCCGCGGCCAGCGCGTCGCCCAAGTGCCCGGCCACCAGGGTGAAGTGGTGCATGGTGATGCCACGGCCCTGATGCACCTGCTTCATGGGCGCACCGGTATATGGCTCCGGCCCGCCCAGCGCCGCGGCGATTGCTGTGGAACGCCGATGCCGGCCTGCGGGTCGGCCAGGCGCATGGCGGACTCGCATGCCGACAGGTTGGTCCCGCTCATTGACCGATGCCCTAGGTTTGCTTCATGACCAGTGCCACATCCACCACACCGCCATCAGGAGCGACGACCGATGAATCTTGGTGACTTAGCCAACCTCGTTGAGAAGCCGTTCGCGACGGTGTCCAACATCGTCAACACGCCGAACTCCGCCGGGCGATATCGGCCCTTCTATCTGAGGAATCTGCTCGACGCGGTGCAAGGCCGGACACTGCGCGACGCGGTTGAGGGCAAGATCGTCCTCATCACCGGCGGGTCGTCGGGGATCGGCGAGGCGGCCGCGAAGAAGATCGCCGAAGCCGGGGGCGTGGTGGTACTGGTCGCGCGAACCCGGGAGAACCTGGAAAAGGTCGCCTCGGACATTCGGGCAATCCGCGGCAATGGCGGGGCGGCGCACGTGTACCCGTGTGATCTGTCGGACATGGCCGCCATTGCTACGATGGCCGACCAGGTGCTCGCCGATCTGGGACGGGTCGACATTCTGATCAACAACGCGGGCAGGTCAATTCGGCGCTCGCTGGAGCTGTCCTACGACCGGATTCACGACTACCAGCGGACCATGCAACTGAATTATCTGGGTGCGGTCCAGCTCATCCTCAAGTTCATTCCCGGCATGCGGGAACGCAAGTTCGGGCAGATCATCAACGTCTCCTCGGTCGGGGTGCAGACTCGGGCACCGCGCTTCGGCGCCTACATCGCCAGCAAGGCCGCCTTGGACAGCCTGTGCGACGCGCTGCAAGCCGAGACGGTCAACGACAACGTCCGGTTCACCACGGTGCATATGGCCCTGGTGCGGACGCCGATGATCAGCCCGACCACGATCTACGACAAATTCCCCACGTTGACCCCGGATCAGGCGGCCGGTGTGATCACCGACGCGATCGTGCACCGGCCGCGACGGGCAAGCTCGCCATTTGGCCAGTTCGCGGCTGTGGCCGACGCCGTCAACCCGGCCGTCATGGACCGGGTACGCAACCGGGCGTTCAGCATGTTCAGGGATTCCGCTGCGGCCAAAGGAGGCGAATCCCCAACGGACACTACAGAACTCGACAAGAGAAGCGAAACGTTCGTCCAGGCGACCCGAGGGATACATTGGTGACATCATGAGTCTTCCTAAACCGAACAAGCAGGCCACCGTCGTCATCACCGGTGCTTCTTCCGGTATCGGAGTCGAACTGGCTCGCGGTCTGGCCCGCCGCGGCTTTCCGCTGATGCTGGTGGCGCGACGCCGGGAGCGCCTCGAGGAGCTCGCTCATCAAATGCGCGGGGAATTCTCGGTAGGGGTCGAGGTTTTGCCGCTCGATCTGGCCGATGCGCAAGCCAGAGCACAGCTGGCCGATCGCCTGGGTACCGACGAGATCGCCGGTCTGTGCAATAGCGCGGGCTTCGGCACCAGCGGCCGTTTCTACGAGCTGTCCCCGGAACGCGAGAGTGAGCAGGTCACACTCAACGCGCTGGCCCTCATGGAACTCACCCGCGCCGCACTGCCCGGCATGGTGGAACGTGGCGCGGGTGCGGTGCTCAACATCGCATCGATCGCCGGCTTCCAGCCGATTCCGTTCATGGCGGTGTACTCGGCATCCAAGGCCTTTGTCCTGACCTTTTCCGAAGCAGTCCACGAGGAACTACACGGCACCGGTGTGTCGGTGACGGCGTTGTGCCCGGGGCCGGTGCCTACCGAGTGGGCCGAGATCGCCAGCGCCGAGCGGTTCAGCATTCCCATCGCGCAGGTGTCGCCGCGTGAGGTCGCCGAAGCCGCGATTGCGGGGATGCTGGCCGGCAAACGCACTGTGGTGCCGGGCGCGGTGCCCAAGTTGGTCAGCACCGGCGGCAGATTCGCACCGCGTACCCTGTTGCTGCCCGCGATCAGGATCGGCAACCGGCTGCGTGGGGGACCCGGTCACTGAACGGCGACATCGGTCTCACTGGTCACATCAGTCTCTGAGCGGGTAGGCACGCGATTTGCCCACCTCCGCGCGACAACTGGCAGCCGTGCGTGTGCGCGCGCTCCCGGGTTGTCGCTCACAGCGGTCATGGGGCTGCGCCCGATGTGGGGAGACGGAAATCGCGTGCCGGTGGGGTTGGGTCGGCGCCTGGCGGCGTCGAGTGTGCCGTGGGGTTTTTCGGGTGTGCGTTGGCGGCGCCGAGTGTGTGCTGGCGGTGCCGAGTGTGCGTCTGTGGCATCGACATTGCATCCAGGGCGGTGATCGGGCCATTCTTACGCCCTGGACGCACAGTCGACGTTACAGACGCACAGTCGATGCCATAGGCGCACAGTCGACGCCATAGACGCACACTCGACGCCATAGGCGCACGGTCGACGCCACAGGCGCACAGTCGAAACGGCGGCATGACAATCGATTCGGTGAGCACGTGACACATCCCCCGAACGCTGGCCATCACAAGAGGACTCGTTGACAAGCATTCCTGGTCACCCTGAATTGTCGCTAGGCTAAGAGCCGGGCAAGAAGGGGATCCATTGCGGGCGGAGACTTCTGTGGCGGATGTGACCACGCCTTGACGTAAGGCATGATCCGACAGCTTGGCGGGTCGACGTGTCCGCCCAGGTGCGGCACCTCGCGGGCGGCCGCCCGGCCCGCATCATTGCCACCGTTAGGCTCGTGCGATGGCTTCTGTTGAGATGACCGCCGACGTCCCGATGACCCCCCACGACACGTGGGAGCACGTTTCCAATCTGGCGGAGTTGGGCGACTGGCTCGTGATCCACGAGGGATGGCGCAGCGAGCTGCCCGACGAACTGAGCGAGGGCGTCGAAATCGTGGGTGTGGCCCGGGCGAAAGGCATGCGCAACCGGGTCACGTGGACGGTGACCAAATGGGACCCGCCGCACGAGGTTGCGCTGTCCGGCTCCGGCAAGGGCGGCGCCAAGTACGGCGTCACCCTCACGGTCACGCCGACCACGGACGGATCCAGCCTCGGCTTGCGCCTCGAGCTGGGCGGTCGTGCGCTGTTCGGGCCGGTGGGTTCCGCAGCCGCCCGAGCCGTCAGGGGCGACGTGGAAAAGTCGCTGCAGCAGTTCGTCGAGCTGTATGCATAGCGACCACAAGACACACTCTGCGACACGCCCGAAAGCCGTCGGTGCTCGGTCATAGACTGGCGTCCCTATGAGCGGTTCATCTTCGCGGTCCTTCGTGCACCTGCATAACCACACCGAGTACTCGATGCTGGACGGTGCCGCGAAGATCAACCCCATGCTGGCCGAGGTCGAGCGGCTGCAGATGCCGGCGATCGGCATGACCGATCACGGAAACATGTTCGGCGCCAGCGAGTTCTACAACTCGGCGACGCAAGCCGGGATCAAACCGATCATCGGCGTCGAGGCGTATATCGCGCCCGCCTCACGCTTCGACACGCGGCGCATCTTCTGGGGCGACCCGAGCCAGAAGTCCGATGACATCTCGGGGAGCGGCTCCTACACCCACCTGACGATGATGGCCGAGAATGCCACCGGCCTGCGCAACCTGTTCATGCTGTCGTCGCTGGCATCCTTCGAGGGCCAGCTGAGCAAGTGGTCGCGGATGGATGCCGAGCTCATCGCCGAGCACGCTGAGGGCATCATCATCACCACCGGCTGTCCCTCCGGTGAGGTGCAGACCCGGCTTCGCCTCGGCCAGGAGCGTGAGGCGCTGGAGGCGGCGGCCAGATGGCGCGAGATCGTCGGGCCGGACAACTACTTCCTCGAGCTGATGGATCACGGGCTGACCATCGAACGGCGAGTCCGCGAGGGACTGCTGCACATCGGCCGTACCCTCAACATTCCGCCGCTGGCCACCAACGACTGCCACTACGTGACCCGCGACGCGGCCCACAACCACGAAGCGCTGCTGTGCGTCCAAACCGGCAAGACCCTGTCGGACCCCAACCGCTTCAAGTTCGACGGCGACGGCTACTACCTCAAGTCCGCCGCCGAAATGCGCCAGATCTGGGACGACGAGGTCCCCGGCGCCTGCGACTCCACGCTGCTGATCGCCGAACGCGTGCAGTCCTACGCCGATGTGTGGACACCGCGTGACCGGATGCCCGTCTTCCCGGTTCCCGACGGCCACGGTCCGGCGTCCTGGTTGCGCCACGAGGTGGCCGCCGGGCTGCGCCGCCGATTCCCCGACGGACCACCCGAGGGCTACGTCACCCGCGCGGACTACGAGATCGATGTGATCTGCGCCAAAGGTTTTCCGTCCTACTTCTTGATCGTCGCCGACCTGATCGGCTACGCGAAGTCGGTGGGCATCCGCGTCGGACCGGGCCGCGGCTCGGCCGCCGGCTCCCTGGTCGCCTACGCCCTGGGCATCACCGACATCGACCCGATACCGCACGGTCTGCTGTTCGAGCGGTTCCTCAACCCCGAGCGCACGTCGATGCCTGATATCGATATCGACTTCGACGACCGCCGCCGTGGGGAGATGGTGCGCTACGCCGCCGACAAGTGGGGCCACGACCGGGTAGCCCAGGTCATCACCTTCGGCACCATCAAAACCAAAGCGGCGCTGAAGGACTCGGCCAGAATCCACTACGGGCAACCCGGCTTCGCGATTGCCGACCGGATCACCAAGGCGCTGCCGCCGGCCATCATGGCCAAGGACATTCCGCTGGCGGGCATCACCGATCCGGCCCACGAGCGTTATAAGGAAGCCGCGGAGGTTCGCGGCCTGATCGAAACCGACCCGGACGTCCGCACCATCTACCAGACCGCACTCGGCCTGGAAGGCCTGATCCGCAACGCCGGCGTGCACGCCTGTGCGGTCATCATGAGCAGCGAGCCGCTGACCGAGGCCATCCCGCTGTGGAAGCGGCCGCAGGACGGGGCCATCATCACCGGCTGGGACTACCCGTCGTGTGAGGCGATCGGCCTGTTGAAGATGGACTTCCTGGGTCTGCGCAACCTGACGATCATCGGCGACGCGATCGACAACATCAAAGCCAACAAGGGAATTGATCTCGACCTGGAATCGGTGCCGTTGGACGACAAGCCCACCTATGAACTTCTGGGCCGCGGCGACACCCTGGGTGTGTTCCAGCTCGATGGCGGGCCGATGCGCGACCTGCTGCGCCGCATGCAGCCAACCGGCTTCGAGGACATCGTCGCGGTGCTCGCCCTGTATCGGCCCGGCCCGATGGGGCAGAACGCGCACAACGACTACGCCGACCGCAAGAACGGCCGACAGGCGATCAAGCCGATCCATCCGGAGCTGGCCGAACCCCTCGAGGAGATCCTGGCCGAAACCTACGGCCTCATCGTCTACCAAGAGCAGATCATGCGCATCGCGCAGAAAGTGGCCGGCTATTCGCTGGCTCGCGCCGATATTCTGCGCAAGGCGATGGGCAAGAAGAAGCGCGAAGTGCTCGACAAGGAGTATGAAGGCTTCGCACAGGGCATGCAGGCCAACGAATTCTCCTCCGGCGCCATCAAGGCGCTGTGGGACACCATCCTGCCGTTCGCCGACTACGCGTTCAACAAGTCGCACGCCGCCGGCTACGGCCTGGTCTCCTACTGGACGGCCTACCTCAAGGCCAACTACCCGGCCGAATACATGGCCGGCCTGTTGACCTCGGTGGGTGACGACAAAGACAAGGCCGCCGTCTATCTGGCCGACTGCCGCAAGCTGGGCATCACCGTCTTGCCGCCGGACGTCAACGAGTCCGGGCTGAACTTCGCGTCGGTGGGCGAGGACATCCGCTACGGCCTGGGCGCGGTGCGCAACGTCGGTGCCAATGTCGTCGGCTCGCTGATCCAAACCCGCAACGACAAAGGCAAGTTCACCGACTTCTCGGACTATCTGAACAAGATCGACATCTCGGCGTGCAACAAGAAGGTCACCGAGTCGTTGATCAAAGCGGGGGCGTTCGACTCGCTGGGCCATGCTCGCAAAGGCCTCTTCCTGGTCCACACCGACGCGGTGGACTCGGTGCTGGGCACCAAGAAGGCCGAGGCGATGGGACAGTTCGACCTGTTCGGCGGCAATGATGACGGGACCGGCAGCGCAGACCCCGTGTTCACCATCAAGGTCCCCGACGACGAGTGGGAGGACAAGCACAAGCTGGCCCTGGAACGAGAGATGCTGGGCCTGTATGTGTCCGGGCATCCGCTCAACGGGGTGGCCCACCTGCTGGCGGGCCAGGTCGATACCGCAATTCCGGCGATCCTGGACGGTGATGTGCCCAACGACGCGCAGGTGCGGGTCGGCGGCATTCTGGCGTCGGTCAACCGCCGGGTCAACAAGAACGGAATGCCTTGGGCCTCAGCACAATTGGAAGACCTCACCGGTGGAATCGAGGTGATGTTCTTCCCGCACACCTATTCCAGCTACGGCGCCGACATCGCCGACGACGCGGTGGTGCTGGTCAGCGCCAAGGTCGCGATCCGGGACGACCGCACCACCTTGATCGCCAATGAGCTTGTGGTGCCCGACTTTTCCAACGCCCAGGTGCAGCGGCCGCTGTCGGTCAGCCTGCCTACCCGGCAGTGCACGTTCGACAAGGTGAGTGCGCTCAAGCAGGTGCTGGCGCGCCACCCCGGCACCTCGCAGGTGCACTTGCGGCTCATCAGCGGGGATCGGATCACCACGCTGGAACTCGATCAGTCGCTGCGGGTGACGCCCTCGCCGGCATTGATGGGGGACCTCAAGGAGCTGCTCGGTCCGGGGTGCTTGGGCGGTTAGCGCCCAGTCAGCCGCCAGATCGCAGCGCGAAAAGTTCCGGATGGACCATGTCCAACGGCCCGGTCATGGTGGGCCATCCGTGCTCCTGGGCGACGTCGTCGGTGGCATAGACGAGCACGTTCTGCCGGTACCACCACTCGCACCGGGTGTCCCACCACAGCCGGCCGCGGAGGAGGTCGTAGGGCCGGTAGCCATGGGCGGCAAACAGCGCCGCCCAGAAGCTCGGCCACCTCTCGTTGACATGACCGGTTCCGCCCTGGCCGGGGATCGCCGCCGAAAAGACGATCACGTCGCCGTGTCGACACAGGCTGTCGACGAACGTCTGGGCGGCCTCCGGCGGCAGGTGCTCAGCCACTTCAAGGCAGGTGACTAGGTCGAATCGACGACCCAGGTCCAACGGGGTGGTCAGGTCATGGTCGATGAAACGGTCAGCGGGGATGCACAGCTGAGCGCGCGGGACGTAATCGCCGTCCACCCCGATGGCGTCCGCGCCGCTGTCCAGCCAGGTCGCGACCCAACCGCCGACCCCACAGCCGACGTCGAGGACCGAGCTGGGCCGGGTCAGCTCGGCCAACATCGGCACCATCACCGTGGCGGAGGCGGACGATCCCGCGGCCTGCCCGTCGTAGAACGCCGGGGTGTACAGAGTGGTTCCGCTACTGTCGCCGGCGATGCAGAGCACCTCGTCGAGGCTGGCCGTGCGCATCCCGGCCGCGGTCGCCCGCCGCCCGAGTTCGGTGATGGGGTCGATACCGCCGGCCCGGTCCAGTCGTTCTGTGTCGAACATCGCCGGGCCGTGCGCAATCTCGTCGGTGAGCAGGTATCGGCCGGCCTCAGGTGTTCGGCGCACCGCCTGCTCGGGTGCGCTGGCGCCGGTCAGCTTGACGGCATCGGCGACGTTGATGCCCACCTGGAACACCTGCGGCTCGGCATCGAGGACCGCGGTGAGGCGGGTGATCAGGTTTTCGGGTGCGAAGAATCGCCAGCCCTGGCCCAGGTGTAGCCAGAACCGTGCGTCGATCTGGGCGCGGATTTGCCCGAGCTGAGCGCCGACGCGAACAAATTCGAGGAATTCGTAACGCTGACATAGCTTTTCGCGGTCCGGGCCGGACAGGCCGGTATCGATGACCAGGAAGCGTCCGACCCGCGAGACGTCGGCGCAGCAGCGCAGAAACGAGTTCAGTGTGTGCTCGGCGCTCGCCCGATCCGGCCCGGCGACCAGGCTGACGACCACCCGGGCGTCGCGTTGGCCCGGGCGCGGCAGGGACGCCAGCAGTGCGGGGTCGGGGTAGGCGGACGCTGCCTCGATCATCCTCGGCGCGCAAATGTCGCGGTTTTCGGCGATCCGTTGGCGCTCGTTCTCCGGGAGATCGGATCGGGCCAGCAGACGTCGCCACAGGGTGAACGCCTCGGCGTGCTTGCCGATCCAGGATGCGCAAACCGCCAGCTCATCGGTGATGCGCCAGCTGTAGATGTCCGCGCGGACAAACAACATGTCCTGGTCGGGGAACGGGATCTCGGCGGCACGCTTGGCGAACTCGTAGCCGAGCTGGTAGCACCCATCGGTGCGGTACTGGGCGGCTATGGCAAACAACGGCTCGGCTCGGGTCGGCCGAAACTCCCAGGCCCGCAGGTAGGCGTCACGTACCTCAGGCCACGGTTCCTTGAGGTGGCCCATCGACACCGCGACCCGCCACAACGCGTAGTAGGTCTCCTCCTCCCAGCCGCCCATCTCGGCGCGGCGCGCATACCAGGTGCGCGCGTTGGCGAAATCGCCAAGGTCGTAGTAGCTCTGAGCCAAATAGAAGACCGACCGCGCGTCCGCGGGGTTGCGTTCAACCTCGGCCAGCAACAGATCACGGTCGCGCGCATATTTCTGCCCAGACAAGTTGCGGGCACCGCGTTGACGATCTTCGATGTGGTACTCGCCCTGCAGGCGCGCCTCCACGTAGCAGTCGAAGTCCCAAATCGGGGCCTCGTGGGTGAGGCCCACCCACCGCACCCGCACTCCGTCGCGGAACAGCTGCGAGCGATAGTAGCCGTGGGCATTGCATACGTAGCGCACCCAGTAGACGTCGGCATCCAGGCCCGCGAAATCGGGTGTGCCCACCAGCAAGTCGTCTGCGTCGACCACCCAGACGTAGTCGCCATGACCTTGGGCGAGGGTCAGTGCCTCGGTGCGGTTGTCGCCGAAGTTCCGCCACGGACGTTCGTGCAGCCGTCCGCCGATGCCCAGGCGGGCCATGTGGTCGCGGATGAGGTCCTGAGTCCCGTCGTCGGAACCGGTGTCCACGATCACCCACGAGCTGATGTAGGGCACCACCGAGTCGAGTGCCTCGGCGACGATGTGTGCCTCGTTTCGCACGATCATGTTGAGGCAGATCGCCGGGCGCTTCGAGCGCCCTGCCCCTGGGTCGGACACGGCAAAATCGTACTCAGTAATCGCGCACGGGGTTACGGACATGCGCGGCGAGCAGAGACCTCTAGGCGATGCGTGGACCGGGGTGCTTGGGGGTTACGGCCCGGGTCGATCGTTAGTGTAAGAGGCCCGACGAGTTATCGTCGGCATTGATCAGCCCCGAAACAAAATTGCCCAGGTTGGCGAAGCCGGAGTCATGGCTGCCTGAGTTGAAGATGCCCGAATTGTGAACTCCCGTGTTTACGAACCCAGAGGCCAGGGACATGCCGACGCTGACGCCCGTGTTTCTGAAGCCCGACATGTAGTTGCCGAAGTTCTCAATCCCGGCGTCATAGCTGCCTTGGTTCTGCAGGCCCGCGCTGCCACTGACTGGGACTTCGTTAGCGTCGTTATCGGCGCCGGAGTTATGGTCACCGGTGTTTGCGTAGCCCGAGTTATTGGTGCCGGTGTTGAGCCAGCCCGAGTTCGCGACGTTCTGGTCGACGGGGCTAGCGAGACCGGTGTTGAGGTTGCCCGAGTTGATGGCGCCGGTGTTGATGTTGCCCGAGTTGGCGAAGCCGGTGTTGGTGTCGCCCGCGTTGAAACCGCCGGTGTTCGTGCTGCCCGCATTGAAGCTGCCGAAGTTCGTGTCGCCCGAGTTGAAGCTACCCCAGTTATGGCTGCCCGAGTTGAAGCTGCCGGTATCGCCGACGCCCGAGTTTGCCAGGCCCGTGTTGGTGCTGCCCGAGTTGAACAAGCCGGTGCTGTCGGCCCCCGAGTTACCGATGCCCGAAGTGACGTCGCCCGAGTTGAACAAGCCCGAGCTGAGGTGACCCGAATTGAAAAAGCCTGTGTCGAGGTTTCCGGAGTTCCCCAAGCCGAAACTTATGAGCCCCATTCCCCGGCCGGAGTTAAAAATGCCGATGTTTCCGTTACCCGAGTTAAAGAAGCCGATGTTGTCGTTGCCCGAATTTCCAAAGCCCAGATTTCCGGTGCCGGAGTTCCAGACGTCGAAACCGATTTGGTTGTCCCCCGAGAGTCCGAACCCGATGTCATTGTTACCCTTATTACCGAAACCGACATTTCCGCTGCCGGTGTTGCCGCTGCCGATGTTTCCCGAGCCGGTGTTGCCGCTGCCGAAGTTTCCCGAGCCGGTGTTGCCGCTGCCGAAGTTCGCGTTGCCGGTGTTCCCGCTGCCGATGTTTCCAGAGCCGCTGTTGCCGACACCGAAGTTGTGATTACCTGCGGTGAGCCCCGGCCCCGAGTTCCCACCACCAAAGTTTCCATTGCCGATGTTGCCGACGCCCAGATTGAGATCGCCGATGTTGCCGCTGCCGGGGTTGAAGTTGCCGGTGTTGCCGCTGCCGGGGTTGAAGTTGCCGGTGTTGCCGCTGCCGGGGTTGAGATCGCCGGTGTTGCCGCTGCCGGGGTTCAGATCGCCGGTGTTGCCGCTGCCGGGGTTGAAATTGCCGGTGTTGCCACTGCCCGGATTGAGCGTGCCTTTGTTGCCCAGGCCCACGTTGATGTTCGGCAGGTTCGACAGCAATTGCTGCCACGGCGTTAACGCGCTTGCCGCCGCGGTGGCGCCCGCATGATAGCCCGACATCGCGGCCACATTTTGAGCCCACATCTGCTCATAGCTGGCCTCGGCGGCCGCGATGGCCGGAGCGTTTTGGCCGAACAGGTTCGACACCACCAGCGATATGAAATCGGCCCGGTTGGCGGTAACGAGCCAAGGGGGGCGGTCGCGGCAAACGCGGTTTCGTAGCAGAGCGTCGCCAACCTGGCCTGCTGCGCGGCCTGCTCGGCGTGGGCGGCTACCCCCGCCAACCAGCAGGCATAACCGGCGGCCGCGGCGGCCATTGCCGCCGACGCCGCGCCTTGCCACGATCCGTTGGCCAGTCCCGAGGTCACCGAGTCAAATGAGCCGGCGGCCGCCTGCAAGTCGGCGACCAAGCTATCCCAGGCCGTCGCCGCCGCCAGCATTGGCCCGGATCCCGCGCCGGCATACATCAGCGCCGAGTTGACTTCTGGGGGCAACACAGCAAAATTCACTACCACGGTCCTCTCGGTTGATCTCGGCCACACGGGCGTCGCCGGGAGGTGGCTGCCACCGCAATCGCATGCACCAGCGATCGACGGCGGGCAGGCACCCCCAGCAGAAAATACGGCACCGCGCCTCCGCCGCTAACCGAAGTAACGTGCGCGTAACGTGTTGTGGCTCAGTCCCGATCGCCTGCCGCCGTCGGCGCCGAAGAGGTCGCTGACCTCGACACGGTGAGCGGGCGTGGCGGCTCCAGGGAAGCACACTCATCACTGCATCTTCGCGTCAGGCACCGCGGGTTTCGTAGGGAGTTTCGTGAGTCGAATCGGATCGCTGACTTGGTCGCGAGCATCGATTAGGCTCACGCCTTACCGATGACATGCGAGGGGCGAACCAGATGGAAATACTTGTCACGGGGGGCGCAGGCTTCCAGGGAAGTCATCTATCCGAGTCGCTACTGGCCGACGGGCATTGGGTCACCGTTCTGAATACGTCATCGAAGAGTGCGACCCGAAACACGAGTGACTTTCGTTCGCACGAGCGAGCGGCCTTTATCTCGGGTTCGGTGACCGATGGAGAAACGGTCCATC
Organism: Mycobacterium gastri; assembly: GCF_002102175.1. GTDB lineage: Bacteria > Actinomycetota > Actinomycetes > Mycobacteriales > Mycobacteriaceae > Mycobacterium > Mycobacterium gastri. The sequence goes on from NZ_LQOX01000055.1 coordinate 73,341, forward strand.
GCGCGGTGCGCGATCACCACGTCGTTTTTCATCTGGCCGCCAATATCAACGTCGACCAGTCTCTCGGTGAACCAGAGAGCTTTCTCGAAACCAACGTCATGGGGACCTACCGTGTGCTAGAGGCGGTCCGGCGCTATAAGAACCGGTTGATTTACGTGTCAACCTGCGAAGTGTACGGTGACGGACACAATCTGCAGGAAGGCGAGCTTCTTGACGAGACAGCGGAGCTGAAACCGAACAGCCCATACGGCGCCTCCAAGGCAGCGGCCGATCGGTTGTGCTACTCCTACTACCGCTCCTATGGTCTTGACGTCACGATTGTTCGGCCATTCAACATCTTCGGGGTGCGCCAGAAAACCGGACGATTCGGTGCGCTGATTCCACGACTCGTCCGTCAGGCCATCAACGGCGAAAACCTCACGATCTTCGGCGACGGTTCGGCAACACGCGACTATCTGTACGTAAGCGATATCGTCAATGCATACAAGATTGTGTTGCAAAACACCGCGCTTCGCGGACAGGCGATCAATTTCGCGAGCGGCAAAAACACCCGGGTGAAGGACATCGTCGAGTACATCGCCGGAAAGTTCGACGCCAAGATCGCCCGCCGCGAAGCACGCGCCGGCGAAGTCGCGCGCTTCCCGGCCAACATCGATCTCGCAAAGAGCATCGGATTCAGGCCCGAAGTCGGCATCTGGGAAGGCATTGACCGCTATATCCACTGGGCGAAGGATCAGCCGCAATACGCCTACGAACAAGACGGGTTCAGCGGCGTCTTGTCTCCCCGGTGATCCCCGCGATTGCGGGTCTGGGGGAAAAGTGCGTCTTGGCCCAGTTCGCCGCAGTTAGGCTGTGAAGGTTGCATTCCACAAGCGGCTGGCGTTGTGGCGCGTTCAGGGAGCAAGGAAATTGAAGTGAACGGTCCGGCTGAGGTGTCGATGCGTGGCGGCGAGTTGGATGGTGAGTTTTTGACGTCGCTGCGCGGGGAGGTTGACGCGTGGAGTGCGCATGACGCGCTGGCGCAGTTGGTTGCCATGTTCGGCGGAGTTTTCCCGCGGCACGACAATCTGGCAGCCCGGTTGGCCGCCCTGGACGAGTTCAGCGAGGTATGGGATTACCGGGGCCGGACGAGGGCACGTCGGAGCGGGGAGCAGGTGCGGTGCCAAGACGCCGACGGCGGGGCACGGTGGATGATCCCCCGTCTAGACCTGTCGGACGGGCAACTGGACACGATCACGACGCTGGCGCAACAGCTGGGCCTTACAGATGAATCATGGCCCACTGAAACAACATTCGATTACATGCTGGTGATCGGCACCGGACGTTACTCGAATATGCTTCGGGCCCGGTGGGCGCGGGACCTGGCTGTTGAGAATCGCGTCGGTCATATCGTACTGGCCGCCGCTTCTCGGCGGCTGTTGCCGTCCGAAGACGACGCGGTCACGTCCTGCGCGCCAGGCGCGCGTACCGAATTCGATCTGCTGGCGGCCGCTGCGGCCGACGCGTTCGGGATGGATACTCGCGAAGTGGTACGGCATGGGCGGCAGCGGGTAGGCGACCCGCATCGGGGCCAGATGGTCTGGCGCTTCGGCGAAGACAGCAATGACCTCGGGCTGCCCATCACACTGATCGAGGCACCGTCGCCGGACCCAAACAACCGCCGCGCCACCTCCGCGGATACTTTCACCTTTACCGCGCGGACGCTGGATATGCAGCGATCGAGTTGTCTACTGGTGACCGGTCAGCCGTTCGTCCCCTATCAGAACTTTGACGCGCTGCGAACTCTGACCCTGCCGTTCGGAATTGGTGTCGAGACGGTGGGCTTCGGCATCGACCGCTACGAAGGACTGCACGACATGGATCGGCAGCATCCCGCCAAACTGCTGCAGGAGGTCCGCTCGACGATCCGGGCCGGCCGCAGTCTGCTGGAACGGGTCGAGGCTCGCCAACGAACAGCCCAACGCGCCGCGCTGAGGTCGCCCAAGATCACTCGTCGGCGGTGATTGTGCATGGTGTGGCGGGCGGGTAGCTACCCGATACCGCGCGCAGCCGCCCCGGCGGCGGCCACGGCCGCAACCCCATGTTGCCCAGATAGCGCAGCGGATTGACGTGTGCGCGCCGAACCCGTGTCTCGAAATGCAGGTAACCGTCTGTTGATTGGTCTTCGGCACCGAGGCTGCCGATCCGGGTTCCCGCGCTTATTCGATCACCGAGTGCGATTTGTCTGTCGTCACCAGGCCGAAACACGTAGCGGATTTCGGTATCGCCGTTCGAGATGATCACCGAGTAAAGGTGATCGACATCGCTTGCGCAGCAAACAGTTCCGGATATGACGGCGTAGATCGGGCTGCCGGGGTCAGCGACGAAGTCGACGCCGGGATGGAAACCGTTCGCGCGGGGTCCGTATCCGCGGCCAATCGCGCGTGGCTCCGCCTCGATCGGCAGCCGCGCACACTGCTCGATCCGGTCGAAGTCGCCGCGCACCCGCCGCTGGTAGTCCGCTTTGAGGAGGCTGACCTCGTCGAGTGCGTAGCCGAACAACAGCGATCGATCATAGGCCACACCGAAGTTGTGCCGAAAATCCGGATCGAGCCGCATGTAGTGCCTGACTCGCGAGATCCGTTCCTCCAGCGTCGACCAGCCGTTGTGCGTCAAGCGGATTCCGTCCAGCTGCCCTATCCGACCGTGATCGATGATGTTGGCCGGCCAGTGCGAGTTGTGCATCAACTTGGGTCCCGCATACAGACCCGGGTACCAACGCCAAAATGGCCCGCGCAGCGCCTCGGCGGTGCCCATCACCGGCACCATGTCCGGGTATTCCGGATCATCCCAGCGGGAAACCATCGGACACATCAGCGCCGCTACGTCGTCCGGTGTGCGCGCAAGCACCTCACGGATGTCGACATCGATCTGGAAAATCCAGTCGGCGTCGACCATCACCATCCAGTCCGGGCGACAGAAATCGGCCATCCGGTACAGCAGCTCCAACCCGGTGGACTCGGGGATCAACCATGGTGTGGACGGTAGATCTGCCCGGGCACGAACAACATTGGTGACCGCGGCGTGGTTCGCGAGAATCGCAGCGGTGTCGTCGGTGCTGCGGTCGTCGATCGCGTAGATGTCGTCACTGAATGTGGCCAGCGAGTCCAAGGTATCGGCCAAGGTCTCGCCGGCATTGTGGGCACGCGTTACCGCTAGAATCCGCATCGTGGGTGTCCACTAGGTCGCGGGTATCACGCGAGAACTGAAATGTAGTAGCTGGGCTTTTCGGAAGGCGCGACGTAATTGCCAGGCATCGCGGGCAGGTCGTGATCGGCCAGCAGCTGCGCGGCTGTGGTCCCCACCGATCGCCACCCGTGGTTGTCGAGGTAGTCGGAAACCTCGCTGCGCGGCCCGGAATAGGTCAGCGACCAGATGTCTAGATGGAATCCATGGTCGCGCCAGGTGCGAGTCGCGCTGCGAATGATCTCTTCGACCCGCCCGGAGTCCAGGTCCGACGACCCCACGAACGTCTCCATGGCCATCCGGCTTGCCGGCGCGCTGAGATCGGTGACGATGTCCAGCAAGCGATCCTGGGCTTCTGGGGGCAGATAACCGAACAGTCCTTCAGCGATCCAGGCGGTCGGTAGCGCCGGCTCGAATCCGCTACGCAGCAGCGCGGCCGGCCAGTCGTGACGCAGGTCGGCCGGCACCATCCGCAGATTCGCCGTCGGTTCAGCACCCAGCTGTGCCAACGTTTCGGCCTTGAACTTCAGCACGTCCGGCTGATCGATCTCATACACCGTCATGCCCGGCGGCCACGGCAGTCGGTAGCCGCGCGCGTCGAGCCCGGACGCCAGGATCACCGCCTGCCGAATCCCGGTGGCTGTGGCGTCCATAAGGAACTGATCGAAGTAGCGAGTGCGGGCCACCAACTCGGTGGTCATTCGCTGTAGACCCCAGGCCGCTTCGGGCTCGTCGACGTCGGATGCGCAGAGCTCTCCGGTGGCCCATCTGATAAGGAATTCGATACCCACCGCGCGGACCAACGGCTCGGCGAACCGGTCCTCGATCAACGGATCGGCCGAATTGGTAGCCCTCGCGCGGCCCGCGGCCACCAGCGTTGCGGTCGCGCCGACATGGCTGGCCAGATCCCAGCTATCGTGGTCGCTACGCATCACAATCCTCCCTTCTAGACGCATTCGGCGCGCGCAACGTACGGATATCGTGCCCGCCGCAGCCAGCTCGTCCGCCCGGCGCAACTTGCGAACGACGTCCTCATCCCTAGGAATTCATTGACCAATCCGAACCTTATCCACCGCCGTTCCGCATACCTACCAGGCGCCGTCGTCGTCGTCAGCCACGGACAGTTCCTTCGTCGTGAGATGTACGTATCCCATCTCGCACAACTATGGTCAAAGAATCGCATACAAACGGCGTGTTGGGTGAAACTACTCACGCCGGGCGCCGGGCCGGCACCCGAGGATCGCGGCGATCTCCTCGGGCAGCACAGGCTGCTCACCGACGAGCGGCTCGACCTCGACCCCGACGACCCGCGTCGGCCGATCCTGCTCGCCGTCAGCGACAACGGGCCGCCGATGACCGCGCACGACACCCGCGCGTTCATGGCGCTGATGGCCATCGCCCAGCACCACGGACGCCCCGGCGTGCCGCAGGATCGAGCGTGGAACGAGTCGTTCTTCGGCCACATCAAAGGTGAGTGGCCACACCTCGAGACCATCGCCGACCCGACCCTGCTCGAAGCCGAATTGGCAAGAGTGCGAATTGAAATACAATACGGCTCGGCTGCACGAAGCGATCGGGTACGTCACTCCCGGCGATGAACACAGCGGCCGCGGTGAGGCCATCCGGCAGGCCCGCCGCGACGGCCTTGACCGCGCCCGGCAACGCCGCCTCGACTATCATCGCCACACCAACACCGGCCCCACCGGGGAGACGCCATGAGTTCGGTGATTTTTCACGCCATCTCTGCGGTTAAGTCAGAAACGCCTCAGATTGCCATGCAGTCCACCGCGGGGCTGATCACCGCGGGTGGTCGGTCAAGCCGCCGCTAATGAAGATGGTGTCGTCGTCGTCTGGAGTGGGCACATTGAGGCCGCTGCGCCGGAACAGTTCTGTTAGCGGCACGCCTTCGAGCTGCCAGCACTTGGCACGGAGGTAGTCGAGGACGTGGTTGCGTTGGCCGGTGTAGACCAACGAAGCCAAGTCGACGTCGACGCCATGGTCGCGGAACGGGTTGGATATAGTCCGCGCTCGCTCGGCGCCGAAATCCACGATACTGGTAACGAATTCAGTGGCTATCATGCTCCCGGGCGCGCTAAGTGCGGTGATGTTGTCGAACAGCCGGTCCTGGTCCTCCGGCTTTAGATAAATCAGTAACCCCTCGGCCAGCCACGCTGTCGGTGCTGCCGAATCAAACCCGGCGGCTTGCAATGCCGTCAGCCAATCTGCGCGCAAGTCGATGGGCACGGCGCGTCGAGTGGCAGAGGGTTCGGCGCCCAGGTCGGCCAAGGTCGTCGTCTTGAACTCCATCACTTGTGGTTGGTCGATCTCGTACACCACTGTCCCGGCCGGCCACGGCAGACGGTAGGCCCGGGCGTCCAACCCGGACGCGAGGATCACCACTTGCCGAATCCCCCGGTCGGTGGCCTCGAGGACGTAGTCGTCAAAGTACTTCGTGCGGACCGCGTTTCCGTCGACCATCGCCTGCGCCACGGTCGGTGAGACGTCCGCGATCGTCGACATGTCGAGTTCGCCGTCCATCATCTTGGTGAAGAAATCCAGCCCCACCGCACGGACCAGAGGTTCAGCGAACGGATCGTTGATCAAACCGCGCGGATCCTTGGTGGCCATCGCGCGCCCCGCCGCGACAATGGTCGCGGTGACGCCGACGCTAGACGCCAGATCCCAGCTGTCGTCGTCGGGGCGGGGCATCAGCCCACCTTAGCCGTGACCGTGGCATTGGAGGCCACCTGCCCAAACCGAGTCAGCTGAGCGCGCACCACCGCGACATCGGCCGCACAGTCACCAATAGAGCGACCGCGATCGCCACATCGGCGAGCAGCTTGGGCATCGGTGCTGTGCTATTGGCGTCGGAACAGGCGCCCGTGGTGGCTACAAAACCAGGCGATGTTGCCGTCCGGTCCGCGGACGAAGTTGGATCGGCTCCCGGTGGGCTTGTTGTCGGGTCCGAGGTCGAGCCCGTAGTCGGGCCGGTAGAAGGCGAGGCCCAGTCTGGCATTATTTTGGCCATCCGGGTTGGCATCGCCGGCGCCCATGCATCCAGCGAGCTGGCCGTCCCTTGCCCAGAAGTCGATGACCGCTTGCTGGCGGCTGCCATCCTGGGACACTTGCTCGGCGATGTACCGGCCCTCGTAGGGCGCCAGGTCGACGGCGCCAAGGTGTCGCGGTGCGGCAGGCAGGTTGGTGACCCCGACGAATCTGTGCAAAGCCCAGCCGCAGGCGAAAAGGTCGTTGATCATATGAAATCCGCCATCAGAGTTGGTGAGCACGGTCATGGCGAAGTTGCGATCGGGCACCATGACGAAACCAGAGCGTTGCCCCTTCCAGGTGCCGCCGTGCTCAACGATGGTCACATTCTCCGCGGAAGGCCGCAGCATCCAGGTCACGCCCATCCCGGTCAGCTCGACGAAAAGTGTTCCGCCCGCGCCCGGGTTCGAGCGCATTGCCTCCAGCGACTGTCGGCTCAGAATCTGCTCGCCGTTAGGCGCTCTGCCGTCGCCGAGGTGGAACTGTGCGTAGCGCAGCTGATCTCGCGCTGTGGACATCAACCCACCGGTGGGGTTGCAGCTGCGTGGGAATGCCCAAAAGTCGGTATCGACAATGGGTTTGCCGTCAAGCACCTTGTGTGGTGCCGCCACATTCAGACCGATAATTTGGTCGGAAAAGTAGCGGGTGTGAGCCAGCTGCAGGGGGTCAAGAACCAGCTTCTGCATCGCAGACTCGTAGGTTGTTCCGGCGACAAGCTCGATGATGCGGCCCGCCACCACAAGACCTGAATTGTTGTATGCGAACGCGGTTCCCGGAGGAGTCAGCTGCGGTAAACGTGTCATTGAGTTGACGTAGCGCGCCACCGCGTCATCGCCGCGCCCAAAGTCCTGCCCATTGCGACCATCCCAGCCTGCAGTGTGGTTGAGCAGTTGGCGCACGGTTACCGTGGCGCTGACCGACTCGTCGGCCACCGCGAAGTCGGGGATGTAGAGGCGCACAGGTGAATCCAGGTCCACCTTGCCCTGCTCGACCAGCCGCATCATCGCTGTGCCTGTGAAAGTTTTTGTGGTGGAACCGATTCGGAAGACAGTGTCGCCGTCGACAGGCAACGGATGGTCGACATTGGTGACCCCGTAGCCTTTGACGTATTCTTGGCCGCCGGCCCAGACGGCAACCGCGACGCCCGGAATCGCATAGTCCTTCATGCCCGCGTTGATCTTGGCATCGAGTTCGTCGAACGCTACGCCAAGGTCTGTGCAGCTAACAGTTTCAACCACTGCAGCGGCGCTTTCGTGCGGCGGTCGACCTAGCGCACGCACGCATTCGGTGACAGCTGCACGACCATGGCGCATCGCCGCCTGTCACATCAGGCCGTACCATCTGCGGATCTGCTCGCTGTTGTCGGCGTAGTCGGCGTCGTCTCGCACGAGCGCCTCGGCGATACCGAGTCGGCACCGCGCGCAGGCCTGCGTGGGGAACTCGAGATCATTGGCGGACATAGTGACCGCGGCGACCGGCCCGTGGCGGCTGATCTGAATGGCGTCGTGGGCGATATCCGCTTCGCCAACCAGCGCGGAAAGCTTGTCTTTGGCCTTCAGCGGTACCGTCCACATGACTATCAAATATAGCTGGACTCACATAAACATCGCGAAGCTCCAGGAGTGGCGCGCTTCGGCTGGTTCTTCGTGATGACGCGCCGGGGCCCCAAGGGCCTGCTGGAGTGGATTCGGTTGCACCGCTTGGGGCATCGCGAGAGATTCGGCAAGCCCGACGCTGGAGGATCCTGATGACGTTCATCGACGCGGCGGCTCGGTCGAAGACGTTTGCCCGCGTCTGTGATCTCGTCGCCGGATTCAGCAGCCACGAACTGTGGCCTGCACCTGGCCTGGCCGGACATCAAGCATTGCTACCGCCGCTCGGTGCTGGGACTGTTCTGGCTCACCATCGCCACCGGCACCACCGGGTGGCGATGGGGGCTGCGGGGCCAGCTTCACCGTGACCCGGCTGAACGAGCCGATGCGTCCGTAGTCGTTGAAGGCCAGCTCCCGGACTTGAAGTGCTCGGTGACGCGACGGAAGACGCCCACAATCACCGGCTCGGACAGAAACGCGAACAAGCCGTCGCCGAGGACCCAGGCCGCTGGCTGTCCAGCGCTCGCGCGTACTGAGTGAGCGACGCGGTCTGCCCAGCGACGAGAGGTCGCTGACGTCAATACCGGGGGTGGAGGCCATAATTCGAACGGACGCGGATTGCGGCAGGGTATTCCGCGCCTGATAATCGCGGACGTACGCTCACCGGTGTGATGTGGGCAGTGCTGATCTGGCGCCAAGGAGAACGGAAATGACCATAACCGAGCGCCCGACCACCCTGTGCGAGGCATTCCAGCGCACCGCGGTGATCGATCCGGACGCGGTGGCACTGCGGACGCCGGGCGCCACCCAGACGTTGACCTGGCGCGAGTACGCTGCGCAGGTGCGACGGGCTGCGGCCGGCCTTGCGGGTCTGGGGGTTGGGCGCGGCGACACGGTTTCGCTGATGATGGCCAACCGCATCGAGTTCTATCCGCTGGAGGTGGGCGCCCAACACCTTGGCACCACGTCCTTTTCGGTGTACAACACGCTGCCTGCCGAGCAGCTGACGTACGTGTTCGGCAACGCCGGCACCAAGGTGGTGCTCTGCGAGGAGCAATACGTCGACCGCATCCGTGCCAGCGGTGCCCCCATCGACCACATCGTCTGCATTGACGGTTCGCCGGAAGGCACCATCTCGGTCGCCGAGCTCTATGCGGCCGCGCCCGCTGATTTCGACTTCGAGGCGGCGTGGCGCGCAGTGCAACCCGACGACGTCGTCACCCTCATCTACACATCCGGAACCACCGGAAACCCCAAAGGTGTGGAGATGACGCACACCAACCTGCTGTTCGAGGGTTACGCCATCGACGAGGTGCTCGGAATCGAGTTCGGTGACCGGGTCACGTCGTTTCTGCCGTCGGCGCATATCGCCGACCGGATGACCGCGCTGTACCTCCAGGAGATGTTCGGCACCCAGGTCACGGTGGTCTCCGACGGTCGCGCTATCGCGGCGGCGTTGCCCGACGTGCGGCCGACCGTGTGGGGCGCGGTGCCCCGGGTGTGGGAAAAGCTCAAGGCCGGAATCGAATTCACGGTCAGCCACGAGACCGACGAGGTGAAGCGGCAGGCACTGCAGTGGGCGATGTCGGTGGCCGCCAAACGCGCCGAAGCAGTGCTTGCCGGTATGCCGATTCCCGATGAGCTGGCCGCCGAATGGGCCAAGGCCGACGAGCTGGTGTTGTCGAAGCTTCGTGAGCGGCTCGGCTTCGGGGAGCTTCGGTGGGCGATCTCGGGAGCCGCGCCGATACCCAAGGAGACGCTGGGTTTCTTCGCCGGCATCGGCATCCCGATCGCCGAGATTTGGGGAATGTCCGAGCTGAGCTGCGCGGCCACCGCGTGTCACCCCCGCGACGCTCGGCTTGGCAGCGTCGGCAAGCTGCTGCCCGGGCTGGAAGGCAGGATCGCCGAGGACGGGGAATATCTGGTCCGCGGCCCGCTGGTGATGAAGGGTTACCGCAAGGAGCCGGAGAAGACCGCGGCGGCCATCGATGCCGATGGTTGGCTGCACACCGGCGACATTTTCGACGTCGACGAGCACGGCTACCTGCGGGTGGTCGACCGGAAGAAGGAGTTGATCATCAATGCGGCCGGAAAGAACATGTCGCCGGCCAACATTGAGAACACCATTCTGGCCGCCTGCCCGATGATCGGCGTGATGATGGCGATCGGCGACGGGCGCCCTTACAACTCCGCGCTGCTGGTTTTCGACGCCGATTCGGTCGGTCCGTACGCCGCCCAGCACGGGCTGGCCGACGCCTCGCCCGCGGCCCTGGCCGCCGACCCCGAAGTGATCGCCCGGATCGCGGCCGGCGTGGCCGAGGGCAACGCCAAACTTTCCCGCGTCGAGCAGATCAAGCGGTTCCGGGTACTGCCTACCTTGTGGGAGCCCGGCGGGGACGAGATCACGCTGACCATGAAGCTCAAGCGCCGCCCGATTCTCGTCAAGTACACCGCCGAGATCGAGGAACTCTACGCGGCTAAGCCGGGACCCGACGTCCACGAACCCGCCGTCGCGGCGACCGCGCAACCGGCAGCACTGGGGGAGCGGCGGTGACGGCACGCGAAGTCGGTCGGGTTGCGGTGCGAAAGCTGTTGCAGCGCACCGGAATTGTCGACGAATCGATCACGCCGTTGTCGACCGACCCGGCCGAGGTCGTCCAGTTGCTGGGCACTCCGTGGTATGACGAACGGCTGGCTCAGCTGGCCAACGAACTCGGACGTGATCCGGACAGCGTGCGCGCCGAGGCCGCGGGCTACCTACGGGAGATGGCGGCCTCGCTCGACGAGCGGGCCGTGGAGGCGTGGCGCGGTTTCAGCCGCTGGCTCATGCGGGCCTACGACGTGCTGGTCGACGAGGACCAGATCGCCGCGCTGCGCAAGCTGGATCGGCGAGCGACCCTGGCGTTCGCGTTCTCGCATCGCTCGTACTTGGACGGCTTACTGCTACCCGAGGTGATCCTGGCCAATCGGCTGTCGCCGGCGCTGACCTTCGGCGGCGCGAACTTGAACTTCTTCCCGATGGGTGCGTGGGCCAAGCGCACCGGCGCCATCTTCATCCGGCGCCAGACCAAAGACATTCCCGTTTACCGGTTCGTACTGCGCGCCTACGCCGCGCAGCTGGTGCAAAACCATGCCAACCTGACCTGGTCCATCGAAGGAGGCCGGACCCGGACCGGCAAACTACGCCCTCCGGTGTTCGGGATCTTGCGCTACATCGCCGATGCCGTCGACGAGATCGACGGTCCGGAGGTGTATTTGGTGCCGACATCCATCGTGTACGACCAGCTGCACGAGGTGGAGGCCATGACCACCGAGGCCTACGGCGCGGTGAAACCGCCGGAAGACCTGCGCTTCCTGATCCGGCTCGCGCGCCAGCAGGGTGAACGGCTCGGCCGTGCCTACCTGGACTTCGGCGAACCGCTGCCGCTGCGCAAACGCCTCGAGGAGTTGCGGGCCGACGACTCGGGGACCGGGACCGAGATCGAACGCATTGCCCTCGACGTGGAGCACCGCATCAACCGTGCCACGCCGGTCACGCCCACCGCGGTCGTTAGTCTGGCGCTGCTGGGTGCCGACCGCTCGCTGTCCATCAGCGAGGTGCTGGCCACGGTGCAACCTCTGGCCAGCTACATCGCCGCGCGCCACTGGTCGGTGGCCGGCGCGGCGGACCTGACGAACCGCTCCACGATCCGATGGGCCCTGCACCAAATGGTGGCGTCGGGGGTGGTTCGCGTCTACGAGGCCGGCACCGAAGCGGTTTGGGGCGTCGGCGAGGACCAGCACCTCGTCGCCGCGTTCTATCGCAACACCGCAATCCACATCTTTGTCGACCGTGCCATCGCGGAGATGGCATTGTTGGCGGCCGCGGAGATCTCCGAACATTCCGCGAACGGTTCGGTGTTACCGGCTACCGTGCGCGACGAGGCGCTGCGGCTTCGCGAGCTGCTGAAGTTCGAGTTCCTCTTCTCGGCGCGGGCGCAGTTCGAGAAGGACCTCGCCGATGAAGTACGGCTGATCGGGCCGGTGGAAGACACCACCAAGGCAGCCACCGCGGAGCAGGTGCGGCGGCTGCTGGAGTCGGCCGATCTGCTGCTGGCGCATCTGGTGTTGCGGCCGTTCCTGGACGCCTACCACATCGTCGCCGACCGGCTGGCTGCCTGCGCAGACGATGCGTTCGACGAGCAGGCGTTTCTTGACGAGTGCCTGCAGGTGGGCAAGCAGTGGGAACTACAGCGCAGAATCGCCAACGCCGAGTCGAGGTCGATGGAGCTTTTCAAGACCGCACTTCGACTGGCTCGCCATCGCGAACTCGTGGATGGAGCCGACGACTCCGACAACGAGAACATTGCCCGGCGCCGCCACCAATTCGCAGACGAGATTGCGACGGCAATAAAAAGGGTGAACACGATCGCCGAGTTGGCCAGAACGCGGTGAACCGCGGTTAGCGCTGGGCCGGCGTCAGCACTTTCAACACCAGTCCGACCACGATTCCGACGGCGGTGGCGCCCAGCACCGACGCGGCTGCGCTGGTGGTCAGCACCCCGAGAACTACCAGGGCGGCGAACCCGGCGATCACGGCGAACAACTTGTGCCGCGGCCAGGGCACACCCGCGATCAGTACATCCGCATTATTCGGTGCGGCGAACGAGCGCAATCGTTCGGCTGTGGTCATAAATTCAGAATACCCATCACTTTGATTTCGATTAACCGAAGTTTTGGCCAGACGGCGGCGGTGTCGGCAGCCTGAAGCATGCCTCTCTAGAGTGGTGGTCATGCCGTTAGATGGTGAATACGCGCCCAGCCCGCTCGACTGGTCGCGCGAACAGGCCGACAAGTACTCGGAATCAGGCGGGACCGAAGGCACAGAGCTGAAGGGCAAACCGGTCGTGCTGCTGACCACCGTCGGGGCCAAAACCGGCAAACTCCGCAAGACGCCGCTGATGCGCGTGGAGCATGACGGCGAGTACGCAATCGTCGCCTCGTTGGGCGGTGCCCCGCAGCACCCGGTGTGGTACCACAACGTCAAGAAGAACCCGCGGGTCGAGCTTCGGGACGGCACCGTCACGCGTGACTACGAGGCCCGTGAGGTATTCGGCGACCAGAAGGCCACCTGGTGGGACAGGGCCGTGCAGGCCTGGCCGGACTACGCCGAATATCAGAAAAAGACCGACCGCCAGATCCCGGTGTTCGTGCTGACGCCGGTGAGCTGAGTTGATCGGCGGGTGGCATGGCACCATTGATCGGTGTCCGCTGAACTGAGCCAGAGCCCGAGCAGCTCACCGCTGCTGTCCGCGGCTGACATCGACAGTGCGGCGAAGCGGATTGCCCCGGTCATCACACCGACGCCGTTGCAGCGCAGTGACCGATTGTCGGCGATCACCGGTGCGACGGTCTATCTGAAACGCGAAGACCTGCAGGTGGTGCGCTCCTATAAGCTGCGCGGGGCCTACAACCTGCTGGTGCAACTGACCGATGAGGAGCTGGCCGCCGGTGTGGTGTGCTGCTCGGCCGGTAACCATGCGCAGGGCTTCGCTTTCGCCTGCCGGTCACTGGGGGTGCGCGGCCGCGTCTACGTCCCGGCGAAGACACCCAAACAAAAGCGAGACCGGATCCGCTATCACGGCGGGGAGTTCATCGAGTTGATCGTGGGTGGGGCGACCTATGACTTGGCCGCCGCAGCGGCGCTGGAAGACGTTCGCCGCACCGGCGCCACGCTGGTACACCCGTACGACGACCTGCGCACCATCGCCGGGCAGGGCACCATCGCCGTCGAAATCCTCGCCGAACTCGGCCCGATCGTCGAAGAGCCCGACCTGGTGGTGGTGCCGGTCGGTGGGGGTGGCTGCATCGCCGGGATTACCACTTATCTGGCCGAGCGGACGTCGGCCACCGCGGTGCTGGGTGTCGAGCCGGCCGGGGCCGCCGCGATGATGGCCGCGCTGGCCGCGGGCGAGCCGGTGACGCTGGAACACGTGGACCAATTCGTCGACGGTGCGGCGGTCAGCCGGGCCGGAACCCTGACGTATACGGCGCTGGCAGCCGCCGGGGACATGGTGTCGATCACCACCGTCGACGAGGGCGCGGTCTGTACCGCGATGCTCGATCTGTATCAGAACGAGGGCATCATCGCTGAACCGGCGGGCGCCCTGTCGGTTGCCGGCTTGCTGGAAGCCGACATCGAGCCCGGGTCCACCGTGGTGTGCCTGATCTCGGGTGGCAACAACGACGTGTCGCGCTATGGCGAGGTGCTGGAGCGTTCGTTGGTGCACCTGGGCCTCAAGCACTATTTCCTGGTGGACTTCCCGCAGGAGCCCGGTGCGCTGCGCCGGTTCCTCGACGGGGTGCTCGGTCCCACCGACGACATCACCTTGTTCGAGTACGTCAAGCGCAACAACCGCGAGACCGGCGAAGCGCTGGTGGGTATCGAGCTCGGATCCGCCGCGGACTTGGACGGACTGTTGGCCCGGATGCGGGCCACCCAACTGCACATCGAGGCCCTCGAGCCGGGTTCGCCGGCCTACCGCTACCTGCTGTAACCGGTCGCTCACATCGGCCCGGGCCGATGGATTGATAACGTGGTCGACGCCCGGACCGCCGTCGCGTTCCCGTTCCGAGTTGGGTTCGAAACATGAGCCAGCCATCTGGACCCGGTACCCCCGGTTTCGGTCTGGTGAGCGCAGCGGCCGTGGGGTGGCTTGTAGTACTGGCGGTGTTGGCGACGTGGACCGCTCGGCACGAGGCGCCGATCCGCGGACTGTGGGCGGGGGCGTGCAACGTCGCCGTGATCGGCCGCGTGCTGGCGTGGCTACGCAAGCAGGCGGGCGCCTGGGGAGTGGCGCTGAGTCGTCGGCTGCCGGTGTCCGAGGTCGCCGGTGTCGCGCTGCTCATCGGCGCCGCAGCGGTCACGGCGCTGGCAGTCTGCTTCACCGAAGTGCTCGATGACGTCCTCGAGGGTGATGGGATCGTGGGGATCGACCAGCCGGCTGCCGAATGGCTTGCGGCCCACCGTGACCTGTGGTTGACCACGACGCTGCGGGTGGTCACCGCTGCGGGCGGCCCGGTTGGGATGGCGGTGCTGACCGCGCTGACCTGCGCTGCTGTCGTCTGGCGGTGCAGGTCGTGGCTTCCGGTGGTGCTTGCTCTGGTCGGCGGTGGTGGTGTTGCACTGGTGGTTCTGGTTGCGAAAGCGCTGGTAGTCCGGGATCGGCCCGCCCTGCCTTTCGCAACGATCGCCGAAGGCGGATACTCCTTTCCTTCCGGGCACGCGGCGGGCACCGCCGCAGTCGCATTGCTCTCAGGGTGGCTGGTGACCCGCTGGTTGATCACCTCGTGGACCGGGCGAATCATTGTCTGGACTATGGCGATGGGCTGGTCCGTCATGGTCGGGTTTTCGCGGATCTATCTGGGAGTGCACTACATCAGCGATGTGCTGGCCGGCTGGCTCCTGGGCATGGCCTGGGGCGGTGTCGTCGTGCTGGTCGGGACGTGGTGGGACAGCACTTGGCGTGCGAGCGCCGCCGAGCCGGGTTCTGCTAGCCGCATGCGGTGAGCGCACCGGTATCTCAGGGTCTGCGCGCGGCGGTCAGGTAGTCCGGCAGCGGGGTAGCAGGGTCGAGATCGTCGGCCGGTTGCGGTGTCCCCGCCGTCACGGTCAGCGGGATGACCCCGGCCCAATGCGGCAGCGCAAGGTCTCCCGGATCGTCGACCGGTCCGCCGTGGCGCACCTTGGCCGAAACCTCGACAAGCTGCAGCGCAAGTACCGCGGTGGCGGCCAGTTCTTGGGTGTTGGGGGTCCGGCAGTCGGCGGCGCGGCCCGGCCGGATGTGATCGAGCAGCGCGTGCAAGGCAGGCAACTTCTCGGCGTCGTCGTCAACCACACGTGCGGTGCCCATCACGACTACCGAGCGATAGTTCAGGGAATGGTGCATCGCCGAGCGGGCCAGCACCAGCCCGTCGACAACGGTGGCGGTGAGGCAGACGGGCAGGCCGGCGGCCTTGGCGGCAAGCATGGATCCGCTGCCGGTGGAGCCGTGAATGTACAGCGTCTCGCCGCAGCGAACATGCATGGTCGGCAGGACCACCGGCCTGCCGTCGCGGACATAGCCGACATGACAAAACAACGCCTCGTCGAGGATGCGGTGGACGGTCTCGCTGTCGTAACGTGCACGCTCCCGGTACCGAGAGGGAGCGGTGCGCGGCGTTGGTTGGTATGCAAGGGTCATATGATTGCCACCGCTTCCGTACTAGTACATAATTACGACTGTGCCAGCACAATATAGGATAACGGGAACGGGTGCCGAATCCATAGCCACCAGCGTCGAACAAGCCATCTCCCAAGGCAGTCTCACGCCCGGCGACACCCTGCCGCCGATCCGCGACGTCGCGGGCCAACTCGGCGTGAATCCCAACACGGTTGCCGCCGCCTATCGCATCCTTCGTGATCGCGGGGCCGTCGAGACGGCGGGACGGCGCGGTACCCGGGTGCGGAACCGCCCGGCCACCACCCCCCGGTCCGCGCTCGGCCTTGATGTCCCCGAAGGCGCCCGGGACTTGTCTACCGGCAACCCGGACCCCGCCTTGTTGCCCATCGCCGCCGCGCGGCTGCGGACCCGTGCCGGGCCGCCCGTCCTCTACGGACAGCCGCCGATGTCGGACGAGTTGGTCAGCTATGCTCGCGCCACGCTGACCCCGGATGGCGTCCCGGCCCAGCACCTCGCGGTGACCAGCGGCGCGCTCGACGGGATTGAGCGGGCTCTGACCGCACACCTGCGACCCGGTGACCGGGTCGCCGTCGAGGACCCGGGCTGGGCCAACCTGCTCGATCTGCTTGCGGCACTGAGGCTTAACGTCGAGCCGGTACGAGTCGACGACGATGGGCCGCTGGTTGCCGACCTTGCCCGGGCGCTGGGCCGCGGCGCGCGGGCACTGGTGCTCACCACTCGTGCGCAGAATCCGACCGGGGCGGCGTTGTCCGCGGATCGTGCGGCCGCGCTGGGCAATTTGTTGGCGGGCCGATCCGACGACGTCCTCCTCGTCGAGGACGACCACTGCGCCGGCATCGCCGGGGCGCCCCTGCACAGCCTGGCAGGCTCGACTGGGCACTGGGCTTTCGTGCGTTCGGTATCGAAGGCCTATGGCCCCGACCTGCGTCTGGCCCTCCTGGCCGGAGATCAGCGGACGGTCGAGCGGGTGCAGGGACGGTTGCGACTCGGGCCGGGCTGGGTGAGCCACCTGCTGCAGGACCTGGCCGTCACGCTGTGGTCGGACGAGGCGGCCACGCGCCTGGTCCGCAAGGCCGAACGGCGTTACGCCGATACCCGGGTGCGCTTGTGCGCTGCCCTGGCCGACCGCGGTGTCGTTGCATACGGTCGATCCGGGCTGAACGTGTGGATTCCGGTGCCCGACGAAACGGTGGCGATCACCCGGCTGCTCAACACCGGCTGGGCGGCGGCGCCGGGATCGCGGTTTCGGATTGCGACCCCGCCCGGAATGCGCATCACCATTGCCGATCTGACCGTCGGCGAGCTCGACCCGCTCGCCGACTCGATTGCCGAGGCGATGCACGTCACCGGCCGTCGCAGCGTGTGAGGTTCCGGTTGGCCAGCAGACGCGGAATCGCCCTGTTGTGGCCACAACAGGGCGATTCCGCGTCTGCTCGCGCCGTTATCCGCAGCGGAGGATGGCGACCGAATGGCCTTCCAGCGCAGTGTGATCGGCATCGACGGTCGGCTCGCCCCAGCTGAGCACCACTTCGCCGGTGACGGGCATCTGCACCGGCTCGGCGCCCAGATTACACGCGATGCCGAACTGTCCGCGTCGCATGATAATCCAGGCCTGCTCCTCGTCGTAGTCGACAATCATGTGCTCCAGCCACGGATCGGCCAGATCAGTCTCGTTGCGCCGCAAGGCGATCAGATCGCGATAAAAGCGGTGCAAGCGGGCGTGTTCGCCGGCATGGACCTCATCCCAGTTCAGCTTGGAGCGCTGAAACGTCTGTGGGTCCTGGGGGTCGGGGATTTCCTCGGCGTCCCAGCCGTGCTCGGCGAATTCGGCCTTGCGGCCTTCGGCGGTGGCCCGGGCCAGCTCCGGTTCGGGATGCGAGCTGAAAAACTGGAACGGGGTCGACGCCGCCCATTCCTCGCCCATGAAAAGCATTGCAGTGTAGGGAGAGGCGAGAACCAATGCGGCTTTGATCGCCAATTGGCCCGCGGTCAGATTGTGCGACGGGCGGTCTCCGAGGGCGCGGTTGCCGACCTGGTCATGGGTGCAGGTATAGGCGAGCAGCCGGGTGGCCGGGACGGTCGCGGTATCTAGCGGCCGGCCGTGGCGGCGGTGCCGGAACGACGAATAGGTGGCCGCGTGAAAGTAACCGTGCCGCAGGGTGTGTGCCAGCGTGGCCAGCGAGCCGAAATCCGCATAGTACCCTTGGCGCTCGCCGGACACCGCGGTGTGAATGGCGTGATGGATGTCGTCGGACCATTGCGCGGTCAGCCCGTAGCCGCCGCGATCACGCGGCGTGATCAGCCGCGGATCGTTGCGATCGCTTTCGGCGATCAGCGACAGTGGGCGTCCCAGTTGCTTTGACAGCCAATCGGTTTCGTTGGCGAGTTCTTCGAGGATATCGATGGCGGTGGTGTCCACCAGCGCGTGCACGGCGTCCAGCCGCAGCCCGTCGGCGTGAAAGTCGCGCATCCAGCGCAGCGCACACCCGATGATGTAGCGACGCACCTCGTCGGAGTCGGCGTCGGCGATGTTGATGCCTTCGCCCCAGGGATTGCTCGCCGACGACAGGTAGGGCCCGAACCGCGGCAGGTAATTCCCCGACGGCCCGAGGTGGTTGAACACCGCGTCGATCAGCACCCCCAGACCGCGTGCGTGACAGGCGTCGACAAACCGGATCAGTCCGTCGGGTCCCCCGTAGGGTTCGTGCACGCTGTACCACAGCACGCCGTCGTATCCCCAGCCGTGGGTGCCGGCAAAGGAGTTGACCGGCATCAGCTCGACGAAATCGATCCCGAGATCGACCAGATAGTCCAGCTTTTCGATGGCGGAATCGAATGTGCCGGCGCCGGTGAAGGTACCCAGGTGCAATTCATAGATCACTGTGCCGTCGATCGAACGGCCCGGCCAATCGCCGTCGGTCCAGTTCGCATCGGTCGGGTCCCATAATTGCGAGCGCTCGTGCACCCCGTCGGGTTGCCGCGGTGAGCGGGGATCGGGCAGCACGGTGGGGTCCTGGTCGAGCAGATATCCGTAGCGGGCGTGCGGTGGCGCATCCACGTCCGCGTGCCACCACCCGTCGTCCGATCGAGTCAACGCGTGCACCCGGCCGTCGACGTCAAGGCGCACCAGCTCGGGTTTGGGTGCCCAGACCCGAAATTCAGTCACGGTTGCGCTCCAGCAGGACGACGGGCAGGTCTGCGAAAAGTTCGGCGGCCGAGGTCGGCCCGCTTACCATGGCACCGGAAAGCCGATCGGTCCAGGACCCATCCGGTAGCGGCACCACGGTGTTACCCCAGCCGGTTTCCTCCAGCCGCACGGTCCAGCGGGTCACCGCGACAACGATGTCCTGGCCTTCCCGGCCGCGGCGAAACGCCACCACATGGTCACTGGCGTCGCCGTCGGCCAGCACCGGAACGTAGCCGCCATGCAGGAAGCTGTCCGGACGGGAGCGCCGCAGCCGAAGTGCGGTGGTGACGACCCGAATTTTGGGGTGTGCCAACGCTTTCAGTGCGGTGCGGCGGGCGGCGTAATCGACGGGCCGGCGGTTGTCCGGGTCCACCAGGCTGTCGTCCCACAGCTCGGTGCCCTGGTAGACGTCGGGGATTCCGGGTACGGTCAGCGCGAGCAGCTTCTGACCCAGCGCGTCGCTTGCCGCGTGCGGGTGCAGCTGAGCCACCAGCCCGGTCAGCTGTTCTGCCACCGGACCGTCGAGCACCGTATCGAGCCAGCGGTGTATCGCGTCTTCGAAATCGGTGTTCGGGTCACTCCACGAGGTATGCCAGGCCGCTTCCCGGACGGCCTTCTCGGCGTAGCGGTGCAGTCGGTCGCGAAGCTCGCCGGTCACCTCGCCGTTGACGGGCCACACCCCGAAGATGTTCTGCCACAAGAACTGTCCGGTCGCCGGGTCGGGGGAGGGGGCCTGGATCTCCCAGCGAGCGACCAACTCGGCCCACAGCGACGGCACCTGCGAGAGCACGCCGATCCGGGCGCGCACGTCCTCACCGCGTTTGGTGTCGTGGGTGGTCAGCGTCGTCATCGTGTGCGGCCACATCCGGGCCCGGGTGGCGGCGCTGCGATGAAACTCCGCTGCCCCCACCCCGAAACGGTGTGGTTCGCCACCTACCTCG
Organism: Mycobacterium gastri; assembly: GCF_002102175.1. Lineage (GTDB taxonomy): Bacteria > Actinomycetota > Actinomycetes > Mycobacteriales > Mycobacteriaceae > Mycobacterium > Mycobacterium gastri. Next base: position 93,553 of record NZ_LQOX01000055.1, read on the forward strand.
TTGAGTGACACCAGCCGGGAGTCGCGGTAGAAGTAGCAGTCCTCGACGGATTTGGCGGTCACCGCGCCGCAGAGCTGCTGCAGCCGGGTGGCCGGTTCGCCGCCACCGGCCAGTGCCGCGGCGACGATCTGCAGCGCGGGCCCCAATTCCGGCGCGGCCGCTTGGGTTTCGGCCAAGGCGGTGGCCATTACTGGGGCCAGGCTCGGGTAGTCGCAGCGGTAGACGCCGATATGGGTGAGCAGCGCGGCCACCGCCTGGGGCAGTAACGGATCATCGGCGCTGGCGGCGGCGACTATGGCGCGGCGCAGCCTGCGCAACTCGCTTGCCAGGGTGTCGGTGGCCGAACGGATCTTCAGCGCGGCCAACATTTCCGGCATCGCTTGATAATTCACTCCCGCGGACCCGACCAGGGCGGTGAGTTCCGAGGCTCCGCTGGGATCGACGAAGAGTCCACCGATGTCCCGCAATACGTCGTAGCCGGTGGTGCCGGCCACCGGCAGCGTCGGCTCCAGCGCCTCATCGGCGGCCAGGATCTTCTCGATCACGATCCAGGCGTCCGGACCGAGCAGTTCGCGCAACCACGCGAGGTATCCGCACGGATCCGACAGACCGTCAGGATGGTCGATGCGCACGCCGTCGACGAGTCCCTCGGCAAACCACCGGGCAACTTCGGCGTGCGAGGCGTCGAACACCGCCCGGTCCTCCTGCCGCAGCCCGGCCAGCGAGGTGATCGAGAAGAACCGGCGATAGCCGCACACCCGGTTTCGCCAGCCCACCAGCCGGTAGTGCTGGCGGTCATGTACCTCCGGGCCGGTGCCCGCCGCGGTGCCGGGGGCGATTGGCAGCGCCAGATCGCCCAGCCGCAGCAGGTCGCCGTCGACCTTCAGGTCGGCGACGTCGCCGTCGGAGCCCAGAATCGGCAACACGATTCGGCCGTCCTCGTCGAGATCCCAGTCGATGTCGAAATAGCTGGCATAGGCCGACGAGCGGCCGTACCGCAAGACGTCCCACCACCAGGCGTTCTGCTCGGGCTGGCCGATGCCCACATGGTTGGGCACGATGTCGACGATCAGACCGATGCCGCGGGCTTGGGCCGCCGCCGACAGTCGCGCTAGCCCGTCAGCACCACCGAGCTCCGCGGACACCGTTGTCGGGTCGGTGACGTCGTAGCCGTGGCTGGACCCCGCGGCCGCGGTCATGATCGGGGACAGGTACAGATGTGACACCCCGAGGTCGTCGAAGTAGTCCAGCAGGTTTTCGGCGTCGGCAAAGGTGAACGCGAACCCGCTCGAGGCACCGCGTAGTTGCAGCCGGTAGCTGGACAGGATGGGCAAAGCCATGCGTCACAACGTCTTACGAAGCACCAGCAGCGAACGGGCGGGCAGCCAGAGCTGCTCTGCGGCGTTGATGACCTGGTTGGTGTCGCCGGCCGGGTCGTTGGTGTCGAGCTCCGCGGTCCACTCCTGCGCGTAGCCGCTATGGGGCATCACGAACTCCACCGGCTCGCCGTGAGCGTTGAAGCACAACAGGAATGAATCATCGACGACGCGCTCGCCTCGCGCATTGGGTGCGGTTATCGCGTCGCCGTTGAGAAACACCGCCACGCATTTGTGAAAACTCTTTCCCCAATCCTCATGCGTCATCTCCCGGCCGTCCGGCGTCAGCCACGCGATATCGTGCACTTCGTCGCCGCTTCGGATCGGCTCGCCTTCGAAGAACCGGCGCCGGCGAAACACCGGATGGTTCGTGCGCAAGGCGGTCACCTTGCGCGCAAAGGTCAGCAGATCCGAGTTCTTGTCCACCAATGTCCAGTCCATCCAGGACAATTCGGAGTCCTGGCAGTAGACGTTGTTGTTGCCGTGCTGGGTACGCCCGAGTTCGTCGCCGTGCGCGATCATCGGGGTGCCTTGGCTGAGCATCAGGGTGGCCCAGAAGTTGCGCATTTGCCGACGGCGCAGGGCCGTGATGTCGGGGTCGTCGGTGGGGCCTTCGACGCCACAGTTCCACGACCGGTTGTGACTTTCTCCGTCGCGGTTGCCTTCGCCGTTGGCTTCATTGTGCTTTTCGTTGTAGGACACCAGGTCGTTGAGCGTGAACCCGTCATGGGCGGTGACAAAGTTGATGCTGGCGCTGGGCCGCCGACCGGTCGCCTCGTAGAGGTCCGACGACCCGGTCAACCGGGAAGCGAACTCGCCCAGGGTTTCGGGCTCGCCCCGCCAGTAGTCACGCACGGTATCGCGATACTTCCCGTTCCACTCCGTCCACAAACCGGGAAAGTTGCCGACCTGGTAGCCGCCTTCGCCGACGTCCCAAGGCTCGGCGATCAGCTTGACCTGACTGATCACCGGATCTTGCTGCACCAGATCGAAGAACGCGCTCAACCGGTCCACGTCGTGCAGCTCGCGGGCCAGGGTGGCGGCCAGGTCGAAGCGGAATCCGTCGACGTGCATCTCGAGCACCCAGTACCGCAGCGAGTCCATGATCAGCTGCAACACATGTGGGTGGCGGGCGTTGAGGCTGTTGCCGGTGCCGGTGTAGTCCTGGTACAGCCGCAGGTCGGTGTCGACGAGGCGGTAGTACGCGGCGTTGTCGATGCCGCGGAAGTTGATGGTCGGGCCCAGGTGGTTGCCTTCGGCGGTGTGGTTGTACACCACGTCGAGGATCACCTCGATGTCGGCTTCGTGCAGGCTGCGCACCATCGATTTGAACTCGGCCACCGCGCCGCCGGGTTGCCGGTTCGCCGCATATTGGTTGTGTGGGGCGAGAAAGCCAAACGTGTTGTAACCCCAGTAGTTTCGCAAGCCCAAGTCGAGTAGCCGCGCGTCGTGCAGGAACTGGTGCACCGGCATCAGTTCGAGCGCGGTGACGTTCAGCGACTTGAGGTGGTCGATGATCACCGGGTGGGCCAGGCCCGCATAGCTGCCCCGTAGTTGCTCGGGGATGCCGGGGTGAGTTTGCGTCATCCCCTTGACATGAGCCTCGTAGATGACCGTCTCGTTGTACGGGGTCACGGGCGCCCGGTCGTACCCCCAATCGAAGAACGGGTTGATCACCACGCTGGTCATGGTGTAGCCCAGGGAATCCACCATGGGGGGGATGCCGGGGTCGGCCGAATCGCCGTTGGGATCGACTGCCGCCATGTCGTAGGAGTACAGCGCCTGCCCGAAGGTGAACTCGCCGTCGAAGGCCTTTCCGTACGGGTCGAGCAGCAGCTTGCTGGGGTCACAACGATGGCCGGCCGCGGGGTGGAAGGGCCCGTGCACCCGAAACCCATAGCGCTGGCCCGGGATGATGTTCGGTAGGTAGGCGTGCCAGACGTATCCGTCGACCTCCTCCAGGGAGATCCGCGTTTCGCTACCGTCGTCGCCGATCAAGCACAGTTCGACCTTTTCGGCGATTTCGGAGAACACCGAAAAGTTGGTGCCGGCACCGTCATAGGTGGCTCCCAGCGGATACGGGGTGCCCGGCCACACGGTACGCAGTATGGGTCCGGCCCCGACTGAGCGTTCGGTGTTGTTCGGCGACATGGCTTGACCTTATCCGCGTTCGGTGTGGCGCCGTTTGGTGATCCGCGCTCGTGTCCGGCTGTTTCGCGCCGCATCGGGGCGGCGCCCGATCACCACCAGCCGGTGATCGCCGCGATCTGTCGCCCCAGCTCCGGCGCCATGGTTCGCATATACGTCGGGGTCAGGTGGTGAGAGTCGCGGTAGATCAGGACATTTCCCTCCACCGCGCGGCAGAAGTCCTGGCGGCATATCGCGTCCGACATGTCGATGGGCTTCAGCAGTGGAAACTGCGCCACGAAATCCAGGGTGGAGTTGTAGTCGGCGAGCACGTCGGACCGCTTGATCCCGCAGGATTGCCCGTTGCCCCCCTTGGCCAGGCAGTCCGCCGGTCTGAATGGTTGGCCGTCCTTGACCATCCACGGGGTGTCCCGAACGGCGAGGATGGGAATGTTGTTATCCGACAACGTTTGCCAGATCCCGATGTAGGTGGCCGGCATCACGTCGCCGGGCTTGATGTTCCACGGCCGGGTGGACGTGGTGAACACGTAATCGGGACGATCGGCGACGAGCTTTTCCACGGTCGCCTGCACCCACTCGCGGCACTGTGGGTACGCGGCGTTGTTTCCCATGATCAACGGGACTTCCTCGGTGGACAGCGGGCAGCCCATCTTGAGGTACGTCACCACTTTGAAGTGGTGCAGACGCCCGAGCAGGTCTAGCGCCGGCAACCAGTGTTCGGCATGCGACCCGCCAGCCAGCGCTATGGTCCGGGGCGCGTCCCCGTCGCCGTAGGTGCAGTTGACCAGCGCCGGATTGACGAAGTCGCTGATGCACCCGTCCCGGGTGGACGCCGGCAGGTCCTCTTTGACTTCCAGGACGGTGGGACGCATCCGCAGGGTGGGCACTCGGGCATGGTTGGTCAGGGCTCGGGCGCCGGGATAGTCGTTGGCGCTGAGTCCGCTGAGCTCCTTGCCGGAGGCGCGGGCGACGATGACATGTTCACGCCAGCTGAACGATGTCGCCGTCAACGTGACGCCCAGCAGCACCACTATCGATCCCAGCGCGATGGTCGGCCGGCGTAATCGCAGCTGCCAGGGCATCGCGGCGGGAGTTGCTTGCGCGGTGGCTGCGGACGCCCGGTACCGCAGGGGGTCCTCGACGTGGCGAAGGGTCAGGTAGGCCAGTAAACCCGAGACCAGCAGCACCGCGGTGCCCTCGAGGAAGTTCGCGTGCCGGTGGCCGGAGTAGGAGAGCCAGAAGATGAGCAGCGGCCAATGCCATAGATACAGCGAGTAGGCCATCGCCCCCAACGTCACCAGCGGCCCGATCGCCAGCACCCGATTCGGCAGGGGCAGTCGATTGCTGGTACCGGCATGGGCTTGCTGGTTGGCTCCGGCCATGATCATCAGCATCGCTGCCCCGACGGGTACCAGTGCCCAGGGGCCGGGAAACTCCTTGACGCCGTCGATCAGGGCGCCACACGACAAGATCGCCGCCAGCGCGGCGGCGGCGCTGACGGTGCGCAGCCACATCGGCCAGCGGATGTAGGGCACCGACGCGCCGACGAGCACCCCCAGGAGCAGCTCCCACGCCCGCGCAAAGCTGTCGTAATACGCGTTGGCCTGGTTGGCCTGGTGGGCGGCGATCGCGTAGCAAAACGACGCGATCGTGAGCGCGCTGAGCAGCACGACGAACAGCGTTCGCAGGCGGGGGCCCAGGAGACGCCTGAATACATATGCACACGCGGCAACCAGGAACAGCAATGCCAGATAGAACTGGCCCTGCACTGACATGGACCAGATGTGCTGCAGCGGGCTGACTGCTTCGCTGGCGCGCAGGTAGTCCGACTGTGAGTTGGCCAGTTCCCAGTTCTGGTAGTAGCCCAGACTGGCCAGGCTCTGGTTGGCGAACGTCTCCCAGCGGGTCTGCGGTTGCACCAGCACGGTGAGCAACGCGCAGCCGGCAAGGACCACGACCAACGCCGGAACCAGGCGGCGGACCAGCCTGAACACCTCGGTGATCGGGGAGAGCTTCCCTTCCGGATCAAGGGCCGCCCGCAGTACTTTGCCGCCGAAGAAGAAGCCGGACAACGCCAGGAACACGTCCACACCGCCGGAAACCCGGCCGAACCACACGTGGAATACGGCGACCAGCGCAATCGCGATACCCCGCAAGCCGTCGAGATCATGCCGATAAAAGCCCGCCGCCCGCGACCCCATCGCGGTCGGTGTATGAGGCGGTACCAGGGTCTGCATGATCGACCGCTAATTTACCGAAACCCGCCACCGGCCCCGCGTTGAGCAGCGGGAACCGGTGGCGGGTTGCGTTGGGTCGAGAAGGTTACCTGGGGGTGCCGGCGGGAGCGGGCTGCGCTGGGGCCGGCTGCGCGGGCGCTAGCTGTGCCGGCAACTGCTGTAGTGGTGCCTGTTGCGCGGGCAACTGCTGTAGTGGTGCCCGGGGTGCGGGTGCCTGCCCGGCGGGCGCCTGCTGCAACGGTGCCTGTGGCAGCGGTGCCTGCTGTACCGGCGCCTGCGGCAACGGTGCCTGCGGCAAAGGTGTCTGCGGCGGCAGCTGCTGCCCCGGCGCGGTCTGGGTACCGAGAATCCGCACCAGGTAGGGAGTCATGCCGCTGCTTCGCACCGGCGAGACCTGAACGACGTCGCCGACTTCCAGCATCTGGCCGTTGCCGAGATACATCGCGACACTTTGGGTGCCTTCGGGGCCGTAGAAGATCAGGTCGCCCTTGCGTGCCTGCTGCGGCAGGACCTTCTGGCCCACTTTGTACATCTCGCCGGAGGAGCGCGGGAGCTTGATGCCGGCGCCGGCGTAGGCGTATTGAATCAGACCCGACGCGTCGAATCCGACGGTGTAGATGCCGGAACCCTTGCCGCGAGTGGGACCGGTGACGCCGCCGCCGGCCCACGAGAACGGCACCCCGCGTTGCGACAGACCACGGGCGATAACGACGTCGGTGGCCTGCTGGTAATCGGTCGACCTCAGGCCGGGGTCGGCGGCCGCGAGGCCCGGAACGGCCGCCATCGGGCTGACCATCATCGCCAGACCGATCGCGAAGGCGTAGATGCGTTTCATGGGGATCCAACCTCCTGGACCCTGCCGGGCCCTTCTGGCATCGGCGCGGTGACTTCGCGCCTCAGCCGCCGTTGCATGACTCACGCGGTGGCCGCTACGTCGAGACCCAACGGCGCTGCATGCAGTCGGAAGCGTGAATCATTCGGCCGAAACCACCTAATTCACACCAGTCACTACAGTCACTTTGACAACAGAAGTCGACGATCGCCAGGCCCGGCCGGAATTTTTTGTCTTAACGTGACCGGACGGTGACTGGGCTGGCCCAATCTTTTGCGGGCAGTTGTGATTTCGGTCTCAGCGAGGCTGCCGCCGGGTGATCAACCAGCTGCGGCGATCAGGGCCAATATCTTTCGCTGAAGCCGGCCAGCGCATACCCGAGCACGGACGTGACGGTCATGACGCCGACTGCGATGATCGGCCAGAAGGACATGTACCAGCCCTTCACCATCGACACGAACGGCCCGATGACCGCCGCGGCTATGGCGGCGCCGATACCGCCCCACATCACCGGATAGATGTAGTAGTTGGCGCCGTAGGGCACGGGCGGGCAATCTTCGGAAACGCACACGTTGTCGGTGAAAGCGAAGAGCCGTGATGGCCAACTGGTTGCGGTCACCAGGTAAAGCAGCAACCCCGACACCACGACGGTGCTGATCACATCCCACGGGACTATCCGCAGCTTGAGCACCCGCGGAGCCTGATGGTCGGCGGTACCGGAGCCAGGACGGTCTTCGGGACGATTCGGCGCAGCCATGCCATGCATGCTCCCGGATGACCGAAGTTTCCGCGACCCGCGACCGCGAGGGGCGGCGGGGCGTCTGCATTACTCTCGGTCTCCATGGCTGCCGCGGTAACGCCCGGGTTGACGCCCGAGCAGATCAGCGCGATCGACGCCGCCCACCTCTGGCACCCCTACAGCACCATCGGTGCCGAGGCGCTGCCGCCCGTCGTGGCGGTCGCCGCCCATGGCGCCTGGCTCACGTTGATCCGCGGCGGCCAACCGATCCGGGTCCTCGACGCGATGAGCTCCTGGTGGACCTCCATCCACGGTCACGGCCATCCCGTTCTCGACGCCGCGCTGACCGCCCAGCTGGCCACGATGAACCACGTGATGTTCGGTGGCCTGACCCACGAGCCGGCGGCGCGGCTGGCCCGGCTGCTGGTCGAGCTCACCCCGCCGGGCCTGGACACGGTGTTCTTCAGCGACTCGGGCTCGGTGGCGGTGGAGGTCGCGGTGAAGATGGCGCTGCAGTACTGGCGCAGCCGCGGCCGGCCCGGCAAGCACCGGCTGATGACCTGGCGGGGCGGTTATCACGGCGACACGTTCACACCGATGAGCATTTGCGACCCCGACGGCGGCATGCATTCGCTGTGGACCGACATCGTGGCCCGGCAGGTGTTCGCTCCGCAGGTGCCGCGGGTGTACGACCCCGGCTACAGCGCGGCGTTCGAGGCGCAGCTGGCCGAGCATGCCGCCGAATTGGCCGCGGTGGTCGTGGAGCCGGTCGTGCAGGGCGCCGGCGGGATGCGTTTCCACGACCCGCGTTACCTGTGCGACGTGCGCGACATCTGCCGTCGCCACGAGGTGTTGCTGGTCTTCGATGAGATCGCCACCGGTTTCGGCCGCACCGGCGAACTGTTCGCCGCCGACCATGCCGGGGTGAGCCCGGACATCATGTGTGTCGGAAAGGCGTTGACCGGCGGATACCTCAGCCTGGCCGCCACATTGTGTACGACCGACATTGCCCACACCATCAGCACCGGTGCGGCCGGCGCGCTGATGCACGGGCCCACGTTCATGGCCAACCCGCTGGCCTGCGCGGTGTCGGTGGCCAGCCTCGAGGTGCTGCTCGGCCAGGACTGGCGTTCGCGGATCGCCGAGATAGCGGCCGGGCTGACCGCCGGGCTGGAACCCGCCCGAGCATTGCCCGCGGTCACCGATGTACGGGTGTGTGGCGCCATCGGCGTCATCGAATGCGACCGTCCGGTCGATCTGAGCGTCGCCACCCCGGTGGCCCTGGACCATGGTGTCTGGCTGCGCCCGTTCCGCAACCTGGTCTATGCGATGCCGCCCTACATCTGCCCGCCCGCCGAGATCACGCAGATCACCTCCGCGATGGTCGAGGTAGCGCGACTCGTAGTCTGAACGCCTATGAACGCCTCCCCGCGGGCACCGATCGAGACGTCACCGCTGGCGTGGCTCGACGAGGTCGAGCGGCAGCGCCGCGCGGCCGGGCTGCGGCGCTCGCTGCGGCCGCGTCCCGCCGTCGCCACCGAACTGGACCTGGCATCCAACGACTACCTCGGTCTGTCCCAGCATCCCGACGTCATCGACGGCGGTGTCCAGGCGCTGCGGGTGTGGGGTGCCGGTGCCACCGGTTCTCGCCTGGTCACCGGTGACACCGAGCTGCATCAGGAGTTCGAAGCCGAGCTCGCCGAATACGTCGGCGCCTCTTCGGGGTTGTTGTTCTCCTCCGGCTACACCGCCAACCTGGGAGCTGTCGTCGGCTTGACCGGTCCCGGTTCGCTGTTGGTGTCCGACGCCTACTCGCACGCGTCCTTGGTGGATGCCTGCCGGCTTTCGCGGGCCCGCGTGGTCGTCACCCCGCACCGCGACCTCGATGCGGTGGAGGCGACACTGGGATCGCGCTCCGAGGGGCGCGCCGTCGTCGTCACCGACTCGGTGTTCAGCGCCGACGGCACCCTGGCGCCCATCCGCGAGCTACACGAGGTGTGCCGTCGGCACCGGGCGCTGCTCGTTGTCGACGAGGCGCATGGCCTGGGGGTGCGCGGTGGCGGGCGCGGGCTGTTGCACGAAGTCGGGCTGGCGGGTGCGCCTGATGTGGTGATCACGACGACGCTGTCCAAGGCGCTGGGCAGCCAGGGCGGAGTGGTTCTGGGGCCGGCGGCGGTGCGTGCTCACCTGATCGACGCGGCCCGGCCGTTCATCTTCGACACCGGCCTGGCACCGGCGGCGGTGGGCGCGGCGGGTGCCGCGCTGCGGGTGCTGAAGGCCGAACCGTGGCGGCCCGACGCCGTCCGCACACATGCCCGCCGCCTGGCCGGGATCTGCGGTGTGCCGTCACCGCCGGAATCGGCCGTGGTGTCCGTGGTGCTGGGTGACCCGGAGGTGGCGGTGGACACCGCGGCGGCCTGCCTGGACGCCGGCGTCAAGGTCGGCTGTTTCCGACCTCCGACGGTGCCCCCCGGGACGTCGCGGTTGCGGCTGACGGCGCGCGCCTCGCTGAGTGCCGACGATCTGGAGTTGGCTCGCCGTGTCTTGACCGACGCCCTGGCTATGGCGCGCGGTTGACCGTCCTGCTCGTCACCGGGACCGGCACCGGCGTCGGTAAGACCATCGCCAGTGCGGCCCTGGCGTCTTGCGTCCGACAGGCTGGCATCGACGTAGCGGTGTGCAAGCCGGTGCAGACCGGCACCGGCGTCGGCGACGACGACCTGGCGGAGGTGGGCCGGTTGTCGGGGGTGACCGAGCTTGCCGGGTTGGCGCGCTACCCGCTGCCCATGGCGCCAGCGGCGGCCGCGAAGCAGGCGGGGATGGCGTTGCCCACGCGCGATCAGCTGTTGCGGCTCATCGTGGGTCTGGACCGCCCGGGCCGGCTGACTCTCGTCGAGGGTGCGGGCGGGTTGCTGGTCGACCTCGCCTACGGCGGAGTCACATTGCGGGATCTCGCCGTCGCCCTGCGGGCCGCGGCGCTGGTGGTGGTCGGCGCCGGACTGGGTACCCTCAACCACACTGCGCTGACACTGGAAGCACTTGCCGCCCAAGGGGTTACCTGTGCCGGGCTGGTGATCGGCAGCTGGCCGGCCCACCCCGGCTTGGTCGAGGCGTCCAATCGGTCAGCGCTGGCCCGGATGGCTCCGGTGCGGGCAGTACTTCCAGCGGGCGCCGGGGTAGCTGAAGACTTCGCGGCCATCAGCGCGGCCGCGTTCGACCCCGAGTGGGTGAGAACGCTGGTTGCCTGATGGTTCATTCGATCGAGTTGGTCTTCGACCCCGATACCGAGGCGGCGATCCGCCGGATTTGGGCCGAGTTGGCGGCCGCCGGCATACCCAGCCAGGCGCCGGCCAGCCGACCGCACGTGACGCTGGCCGTCGCCGACCACATCAACTCCGATGTTGACGCGTTGCTGCACCCGGTTGCCGCCAAACTGCCACTGAACTGTGCGATCGGCGCTCCGGTGCTATTCGGCCGCGCCAACGTGGTGTTCACGCGCCTGGTGGTGCCGACGAGCGAGCTGTTGGCACTGCATGCCGAGGTGCACCGGGTCTGCCTGCCGCATGCGGCGCCAGCGCCAATGTCCAATAGCCTGCCCGGCCACTGGACCGCCCATGTCACACTGGCCCGCCGCGTGGGTGGCGGCCAGCTGGGACGGGCGCTGCGCATCGCGGCACGCCCGGCGCAGATCAACGGCAGTTTCGCCGGCTTGCGCCGCTGGGAGGGCAACAAACGGCTCGAGCACCCGATCTGCTGACTATCCGCCGAACAGCAGATACAAGCCGGTGCACGTGTAGCCGACCATGACCAGCATCATGGTGAGTTGCCCGGTGAGCTGATGGCCGGCCGGCAGCAGCCGCAGGGCCTTGTCATGCGCCGCAATCACCGCCACGATGTGCCCGGTGACCACGCACGCGACCTTGATCGTGGCCAGCACCGGCGGGTGCGTGGACAACACATACGCGACCTGCAGGTGCGCCAGCCCCAGCAGGTTCCAGCCCTGCCCCAAGGGATCGGCGAGGGCGATGACGGCCTGCTGTCCACGCTCCACCAGGTAAGTCAAGTAGTGCGTGAAGATGTAACCCACCACGATCGGGATCAGCGAGTGCGCCATCTGACCAGGCAGCGCCCGGCGCCGTTCGGACTCAACCCCTCCGGTCGCGCGCGCCGCGAACGAAAATGTCAGTGCCACAACCGAAATGAACACGATCAGCCCGGCGGTCCGCAGCGCCGACGACGACACCGCCGCCGGGACATCGTGGCTGGCCTGGGACACCCGATCGGAGAAATTGCGCCAGGTCGGCGACGACGAGTAGCTGTCGAACGCCGTCGACCCGAGCAGCACCGCCAACATCGCGACGACCCCCGGGGCGCACCGGCAGCGACGGCAGATGGTCGAAAGGATTGCCCACGACGATTCGCCCTGAGGACGGACTCCTGCGAAACGGCGACAGCCGCGATACCGCGATGCTGTACCCGCCGAACGGGTCCGCCCGCGCCAACCAGCGCTGACCGTACAGCCAGGCCCCGCCCAGCAACACCACGGCGTAGACCAGCAGCCACGTCCGCACCGCGGTCAGCCATGCGGACTCGGGGCTGGCCAATTCCATCCAGACGAAAGCGAACAGGCCCGCCGCCGCCGGCCGGTACCCCCAGGCGTCGGGATAGGGCAATCGCGGCCGGCCCATGCGCTCCGGAATGCAGCGCCGCAGCAGCAGATACACCGTCCGTACCGGTGAGACCACTCGCCACACTGGGCCGAACACCAGCGACGCCGCAACCAACCCGACCCACAGCAGCACGTAGAACGCTCCCAGCAGGCCGTTGGCCGGACCCATATCCCGGCCAGCACCGGCCCATACCGCCAATGCCAACCCCAGCCCGGCAGCCGTCCACCGGGTGACGCGGGAATCAACCAGTGTGGTCAGCACCCTGGGCAACGGGTGTCCGGGTTTTGCCGGGTCGAACCGCGGCTGCCGCCACGCCGACGCGACGAGGGCAAACGTGAACGTCAACGCCCAGGCCGCCCCGACCATCGCATAGGCGTAAGGCACCGGCAGATCGCTCGACCCGCCGAGGCCGTGCGCCAGCACTGCCCTGCTGCCGGCGCCGGTCACGGCTGAACGTGAATCGTGGCGATGGTGCGCTTGAGGTGATGCAATTCGACGTCGACAGTGCCCGGCACATCCACGCTGAATTGAAATGTCTGGTTCGGTGCGGCGGCGACCTGGAACTTGTGATCGGGCACCGAGTGCACGTGCAGCTCATCGGTGGCGTCACTGGTGACGCGCAGGGTGATCAGCTCCTTGACCTTGGCCTGCAGGGTGGCATTCGACGGCGTCACCTGGTCGTTGGCGATGGTGACGTTGACCGCCAAGCCGGCGGTGGGGGGCGGACTGGGTGAGGCGCCACAGGCCAGCAAACCCCAGATCAGCAGTGCCACCCAGATGGTGCTGCCAATACGACGAATCATCGGGTTACGCCACTCTCGGGAGGGGTTGTTTCTCCTCTTCCGACTCTTTGGGCGCGGTCTCGGCGGCATTGATCCGCCCGGCGCCCCAGGTCAGGGCCGCGATCACCATCAGCGTGAAGATCAGCACCACCACCGACCCCGTGGTGAACAACCACAACGGCGTGTTCTGGTCGCGTTCGCGCTGCAGGATGGTGATTTCCTGGACGAACGGCCGAGTGCTGGATGCCAGGGCCGGTACCTCGGCCGCCGGAATCGCCTCATCGGCCGGCTCGTAAATCGGCACGGCGGTCATCGTGTAACCGTCTTGAACCCTCAGCAGGGTCTTCCACGAGCCCCAGACGGGAATCGGTTGGGTGGACCGATAGTGTCCCGGGCCGACTCGATCGAGTCGGTCGATCACCAGACCTCGGTGGTTTTGCATTCCGCCCTGCCAGGACAGGATGGTGACCCATTCCGGATTACCGCGCACGAGGTCGGGTGGATTGAGCTGCACATCGGCCGACACCATACGCTTGCCCGGGTCGCTGGGCCGGTCGGTCAATGTGATGGTCGCGGTCGCCTGTTGAGGCACGACGATGTGCAGTCCGTTGGCCACTGCGCCGCCGATCGCCAACACCGTCACCACCACGACGGCGATCCCGATACCGCGACGCGGCAGGCGTTGGCCGGTGAGCACCATGCCGGTCATCGCCCCGCAAAGCCCGGCCAGCACCGCCACCGGCACCGCCATCGCCAGCGCTTCGCCCCACATGCTCACCGGCCACGGGTAGTGATAGACCGCCCCGATCCACAGGGACTCCAGCCAGAGCCCGACGGTGCCGACGCCCAGACCCGCGACAGCGCCAAAGGCGATCGGGCGCTTGAACACCGGCGTCAAGGCCAGCAATTCGACGACCACCGCGGGACCCAGATACAGCGGGAACCAGTTCGTCGGAGCCCCCAAAACGGGTCCCACCAGCAGGGCAACAGCCCCGCGCAACGCGATCGCAAACAACGCGGCCACGATCGCGGCCCCACGGCCCAAAGTTATGCGAGCCACCACCAGCCCCAGCGCCGCGGCGCCGGCGATCATCATCGGCTGCAGCACTAGCCGGAACTGCTCCACACCGAAGTCGTATTCGATCTGGTAGACCGACAAGCCGATCAGCAATCCGCCGCAGGACAGATAGCGCAAGAATTTCACGAATCGGCGTTCGGTATCCCCTTCGGCCATGGTCCGGCCGCCTTCGTACTCCAGCATCAGCACCGCGAACAGGGAAAATCCGGCGCCGCCGATCATCATCAAGTGGGTCGGGCCCCACAGCGTGACGTCTTGGCCGAAGATGCGGTGCCAGATGTCGTCGAGCGGAAAGCCGATCATCGCGTAGTGTCCGCAGCCGGCCAACAGCACACCGCCGACCGGGGCATGCCAGTTGCGGGTGATGCGCACTGGCGCGGGACCCGGCGTGTCGAAGGGCAGCACCACCGCGATCATGCCGGCCAGGAACACGCCGAACAGGCCGATGATGATGAAGTAGTGGGCCGGGTTGGCCAGCGGACCGGGATCGCGGCCGTTGCCGATGTGCCAGCTGACGTCCCAGATGAAGCCGAACAGCGCGCAAATGATCGACGTGGTGAACACCAGCACCGGCAGCGCCACCCAGGAGGGGCGTTTGAATTTGACTCCCATCCAGTCGGCGAACCGGCCGAGCCAGCTGATCCGGTGGCTGCGGTGCGCATACCCGATCCACAGCATCACCACGCTGATCACCATCGCGGCGATCGAGAGCCCGATCACTTGATTCAAGCCGGCGCCGCGCGCCGGCGGGGCCTCCGCAACAACCGTCAAATCCATCGCCATCGCCTTCACGCCGGGGCCCGCGGGATCTCATCGGCGAGCCGCTGACACTTTCCGGATCCCGAATGCCCAGATGAAGCGCTCGTCAATCCTGTTTTCGTCAGCCGCGCCGGTCTCGCATGGCGACGTAGAGCACCACACCGACGACGATGACCGCGGGCAAAAACGCCGGCAGCGCCAGCAACAAAGCATGATGGGCCACGTACTCGACGTGCAGATCACTGGTCATGGGGTCACGGTTGGGTTCTCACTGGGAGGCCATCGAAATGGCCCAACAAGATCACCGTACCCACGCCAAACGGTGACTAAGCAGGTGCGATACCCAGCGCCGGGTGCGATGGCAGCATGCCCACAAGCTGTTGGGCCCACGCAGACCGTTACCCTAGCCTGAACACCGTTTTAATTCGGGCCGCTTATTCGCATGCGGCCGCGAACCATAACTGCGGTCCGCACGACCGGATACGACAACAAATACAACAAATACAGGGGAGTACCTGGTGACTCAAGCGCCGATTCGACCGACGACCGACGCCGGCCGGCAGGGCGTGCCCGACCCGGACAATCTGGCCGACATTTTGGCCGAAGCCCGCCAGCAGGTGCTGGAGCGTGGTGAGAGTTTGAACCAGGATCAGGTGCTGCGGGTGCTGCAGCTGCCCGACGAGCGGCTCGAGGAACTGCTGGGGCTGGCGCACGAGGTGCGGATGCGGTGGTGCGGTCCTGAGGTCGAGGTGGAAGGCATCATCAGCCTGAAGACCGGCGGCTGTCCCGAGGATTGTCATTTCTGCTCTCAGTCGGGGCTGTTCAGCTCCCCGGTGCGCAGCGCCTGGCTGGACATTCCCAGCCTGGTCGAGGCGGCCAAGCAGACCGCTAAGACCGGTGCCACCGAGTTCTGCATCGTGGCCGCGGTACGCGGGCCCGACGACCGGCTGCTGGCCCAGGTCGCGGCCGGTATCGAGGCGATTCGCAACGAAGTCGAGATCAACATCGCCTGCTCGCTGGGCATGCTCAGCGCCGAGCAGGTGGAGCAGCTGTCGGCGATGGGTGTGCACCGCTATAACCACAACCTGGAGACGGCCCGCTCGTACTTCACCAACGTCGTCACCACACACACCTGGGAGGAGCGCTGGCAGACGCTGATGATGGTGCGTGACGCCGGCATGGAGGTGTGCTGCGGCGGCATCCTCGGCATGGGCGAGACGTTGGAGCAGCGGGCCGAATTCGCTGCCAACCTCGCCGAGCTGAACCCCGACGAGGTGCCGTTGAACTTTCTCAACCCGCGCCCGGGAACCCCGTTTGGCGACTTGGAGGTGCTGCCGGCCAGCGAAGCGCTCAAGGCTGTGGGGGCTTTCCGGCTGGCGCTGCCGCGCACGATGCTGCGCTTCGCCGGTGGCCGCGAGATCACCCTGGGCGACCTTGGTGCCAAGCGGGGGATTCTGGGCGGCATCAACGCGGTGATCGTCGGCAACTACCTGACCACCCTTGGCCGCCCCGCCGAGGCCGACCTGCAGCTGCTCGACGACCTACAGATGCCGATCAAGGCGCTCAACGCCACCTTGTGAGAAGGCGGCAAACGTGGTCGAAAATCGGGGCGATCCGGTCGGTGGCGGTGCCTACAACGTCTACACCGGGCAACCGGCGGGCACGGCCACGCCGACAGCCGCTCAATTGGGTCTCGAGCCACCACGGTTCTGTGCGGAGTGCGGCCGACGAATGACCGTGCAGGTTCGTCCCGACGGCTGGTGGGCACGGTGCTCCCGGCACGGCCAGGTGGATTCGTCGGATCTGGAGATGCGGCGGTGACCGAGGAATCTGTACCGCGGAATCCGTCAACGCCGCTAGATCCGCAGACTGCCGTGCCGGCCGGTCCGGAATCGTCCGGTGCCGACCGCGCATCCCGCAAGAGTGCAGCCATCACCGTGGTGCTCGGTTTGTCGCTGACCGGTGTGGTGATAGGTGCGTTGTGGGCGTGGGTGGCGCCACCGATCCATGCGGTTGTGGCGCTCACCCGCGCGGGCGAGCGGGTGCACGACTATCTGGGCGAAGAATCGCAGAACTTCTTCATCGCCCCGTTTTTGATGCTCGGACTATCGGGTGTGGTGGCGGTGGTGGCCGCAGTGTTGGTGTGGCAGTGGCGCCAATACCGGGGACCGGGGATGGTCGTCGCGCTTTCGGTCGGCTTGGTCGGCGCCGCGGCTGCAGCGGCGGCGGTGGGCGCGTTGCTGGTTCGGTTGCGCTACGGCGCGCTGGATTTCGACACCGTGCCGCTGGCAAGCGGCGATCATTCGTTGACGTACGTCACGCAGGCGCCGCCGGTGTTCTTTGCCTGGCGGCCGGCGCTGGTGGAAGCCACGCTGCTGTCGCCGGCGGCCATCGCGTCACTGGTGTACGCGCTGATCGCGGCCGGGACCGCACGTGATGATTTGGGCCGCTGTCCGGCCGGTGAGCAAGCTTCGAACGCGCCGACGGAGCCGGTGTCAGAAGCCGGGGTGGTTTAACCGCCTCAGAGCGGTCGGCGGTGGAGTTTGCGTCCGGTGATGACCTTGGCGGCAATGACGGCCAGTCGGGCCATGCCGGCGTAGGTCATCGGGTTGAACATGGTCGGCCAGGTAGTCCGGATGACATGTTCGCTCAGCGGTCGCCCGGCGAATCGGTCGGTGAGCCAGCGCAGCGTCATCGGAGCCGACAACGGATGCAACACCATGTGTTCGTTGAAGGCGTCCCGATGGTAGGTGACTCTGGCGCCGCCGGCCGAATACGCCTCGGCGAGCGCGTCGATGTCGTCGACGTCGATGAGGTAGTCGTGGACCGCCTGCACGATCAGGACAGGCGGTGCCGGTACCGCGGCACCCAGCTTGATGTCCTGGAAGACGTGCACGATCTCAGGGGTGGCGAGGACGTCCTCGAGTGGCTCGTCCAAGTAGTCGCCCAAGTCTTTGTTTGCCGTCCGGACGACCGCCTCAATGGTCGTCATCCGCTCCAGCCGCTTCAGCAGGTCGATCCCGGCGTCGTTGGCGTGTTGTTTGATTACCCGATCCAGCCCCGGGTAGGTGTGTGCGAGCGCAGCCACCACTAATGCGGGCAGACCGGCGAGCAGGGTGCCGTTGAGCCGGCGGAAAGTGTTACCCAGGTCGCCGACCGGTGATCCCAGCACAGCACCGACGATCTCCAGCTCCGGCGCGTAATCGCCAGACATTTCAGCGGCCCAGGCGCTGGCCAGACCGCCGCCCGAGTAGCCCCACAGCCCGATCGGCGCCGACAGGGACAACGCGAGACGGTCCGAATTCAGGGCCGCCCGGATGCCGTCCAGGACGCGGTAGCCGGGTTCGTACGGAGCTCCCCACAGTCCTCGGGCACCTTCGTGGTCGGGCACCGAGACCGCCCAGCCCTCGGCCACGGCGGCAGTGATCAACAACAGCTCCAGCTGAGTCAGCGACCCGAGGCCCTTTGCCCGGCGCCGCAGCGCATAGGAGGGAAAGCAGCGCGAGGTTATGGCGTCGATCGCGCACTGGTACGACAGCAGCGGGCAGGTCTGCCCGGGAGCAACCTCGGCGGGCAGGATCACGGTCGTCACCGTCGCCTCGGGATTGCCGTTCATGTCGGTCGTCCGGTACAGCAGCTGGGTCGCGGTGATGGATTGTGGTATCAGGCCCAGAAACGCCAGCTCGACGTCGCGCGATCGCAGAACCGTTCCGGGTTCGGCATGCTGGTAGCCGGCCGGCGGCTGGTAAAAGGGATCGTCGCACGGCAGTAGTGGGCGTACTTTGCGCTGCAACTCCTCATGCGGCGGTCGGCCGATCCACTCGGCGCGCGCATCTGCCAGATTGCCGACGCTAACCATCAGGTTTCCTTCCCGGCTTCGGCGTCTCGCGCAGCAATCCGTCCCGGACCAGGAGACAGCGCAATTAGCCCAGTCATAGTCAGGCGCCGGCACGTCAACGGCGGCCAGCGCCTCTTAACTCTCTCTTATATAGCCTTATTCAGTTCTTATGCAACTTACGCCATCGTCGGCCGCTGGAGCGATAAGGGGGTGGCGTGCCGCTCGTCACAATCGGTGACCTGGGCAATGAGATCCGGTTAGACGGCGATCCTTGCCGACACGCCGGCCCGGAAAAAAGCTGCGGAAACCGACGCTGTCATGGCGGAATTGGCTGTCGGTTCAGATTTGGCCCGGGGGTCGCAATGCGGCGAATTCGTCGGTCACCCTCAGCTGCGAGTCGGTAAACCGGTACAGCGCCGCGGGGCGGCCGCCGCTGCGCCCGGACTGGGCCACGGTACCGGTCTGCGTGATCACCTTGCGACGCGCCAGGACCCGCTGCAGGTTCGTCGCATCGACTTGATAGCCCAACGCGGCACCGTAGATACCGCGCAGCGTGGACAGTGCGAATTCTTTGGGAGCCAACGCGAATCCGATGTTGGTGTACGACATCTTGGCGACCAGCCTGGTGCGAGCATGGGCCACCATGGGGCCGTGATCGAAGGCCATCGGTGGCAGCGAACTCACCGGATGCCAGCGGGTGTCTTCGGGCAACTCCGGGGTGGCGGGGAAGGGGACCAACCCTAGGAAGGTCGACGCGATCACCCGAGTGCCTGGCACCCGATGCGGATCGGAGAACACGGCCAGCTGTTCGAGATGGGATAGCTCGCGGAGATCGACTTTCTCGGCCAGTTGGCGGCGAACCGAGGTCGTCAAGTCCTCGTCGTTGCGCAGCCGCCCCCCGGGTAATGACCACGCGCCCTTCTGCGGGTCTTGGGCACGTTGCCATAGCAGCACGTGGAGCTGCGGTTTTTCGGCGCTTGGCCGTTGTTCCGGGCCAGCGGTGACGATGCGAACCTGAAATACGACAGCCAGCACTTCATGAGCGGTGCTACCATGGGGCATGTTTTCGATTGTAAGTCGAAAACCTGCTGGCGTGAAAGGAGCCGCCGTGACGGTCTTGAGTCGCATGGACACGCTCGGCACTGGCATCAGCGACATGACCGCTCGGGTCGCCAATACACCAACTGGCTATACCGGTGTCGACGGTGACGCGCAGTGGGCCGCGGAAGTGCGCCGGCTGGCGCGATTGCGGGGAGCCACGATACTGGCCCACAACTACCAGATTCCCGCCATTCAAGATGTCGCCGACCATATCGGGGATTCGCTGGCACTGTCGCGCATCGCGGCCGATGCGCCGGAAGACACCATCGTTTTCTGCGGGGTGCACTTCATGGCCGAGACGGCCAAGATCCTCAGCCCGCAAAAGACCGTGCTGATCCCTGACCAACGAGCCGGCTGCTCACTGGCCGACTCCATCACTGCTGACGAATTGCGTGCCTGGAAGGCTGAGTACCCCGGCGCGGTCGTCGTCTCCTACGTCAACACCACAGCCGAGGTGAAGGCGCTCACCGACATCTGCTGCACGTCGTCAAACGCAATTGACGTGGTCGCGTCGATCGATCCCGATCGCGAGGTGCTGTTCTGCCCGGACCAATTCCTCGGCGCACATGTGCGCCGAGTGACCGGCCGCCAGAATCTGCACGTATGGGCCGGCGAGTGCCACGTGCACGCCGGGATCAACGGAGAAGAGCTCACCGACCAGGCGCGCGCCAATCCCGACGCGGAACTGTTCGTGCACCCCGAGTGTGGGTGCGCTACCTCGGCGCTCTACCTGGCCGGGGAGGGCGCCTTCCCGCAAGAGCGGGTGAAGATTCTGTCCACCGGTGGCATGCTCGACGCGGCCCGTCGAACCCGCGCCCGCAAGGTGCTGGTCGCCACCGAGGTCGGAATGCTGCATCAACTGCGGCGGGCGGCGCCGGACGTCGACTTTCAGGCGGTCAACGACCGTGCGTCGTGCAAGTACATGAAGATGATTACGCCCGCGGCGTTGTTGCGTTGCCTGGTGCAGGGGGCCGACGAAGTCCATGTCGATCCCGACGTCGCGGCGGCGGGCCGGCGCAGTGTCCAGCGGATGATCGAAATCGGACAACCCGGCGGTGGCGAATGAGGACCGCTCCCGCCTGGCGCGACGCCGTCGACGTCGTTGTCATCGGCACCGGCGTGGCCGGCCTGGCGGCCGCGCTGGCGGCTCATCGCGCGGGCCGTAGCGTCGTGGTGCTCAATAAGGCGGCCCGGCTGGTCGGGGTGACCGCGACGCACTATGCGCAGGGCGGCATAGCGGTGGTGTTGCCGGACACTGACGATTCGGTCGACGCTCACGTCGCCGACACGCTGGCCGCGGGGGCCGGCTTGTGCGACCCCGGCGCGGTGTACTCGATCGTCGCTGACGGCTACCGTGCGGTTACCGAACTCGTCGGCGACGGAGCGCGGTTCGACGAAACATCGCCCGGCCATTGGGCGCTCACGCGTGAAGGCGGGCACTCGCAGCGACGCATCGTGCACGCCGGTGGCGATGCCACCGGCGCCGAGGTCCAGCGGGCGCTCGATCACGCGGCCGGGGCGCTGGACATCCGCAGCAGCCATGTGGTCATGCGGGTGCTTCACGACGGCGCGGCGGTGGCCGGCGTGTTGGTGCTCAGCCCGCACGGTGTCGGCATCATCAGTGCTCCGTCCGTGATCCTGGCCACCGGCGGGCTCGGGCAGTTGTACAACGCGACCACCAACCCCGACGGCTCCACGGCCGACGGCATCGCGCTGGCGTTGTGGGCCGGTGTGGCGGTCAGCGACCTCGAGTTCGTCCAATTCCATCCGACGATGCTCTATGCGGTGGGCAGCGGCGGCCGGTGCCCGCTGGTCAGCGAGGCACTGCGCGGCGAAGGCGCGAAATTGCTTGACCGCCAAGGCCGCTCCATTACGGCGGGCGTTCATCCGATGGGTGACCTGGCGCCCCGCGATGTCGTCGCGGCGGCTATCGACGCACGGATGCGGGCCACCGGCGATCCGTGCGTCTACCTCGACGCGCGTGGCATCGACGGTTTCGAATCGCGGTTCCCGACCGTCACCGCCTCGTGTCGTGCCGTTGGCATCGACCCGGTCCGCCGGCCCATCCCGGTGGTCCCGGGGGCGCATTACAGCTGTGGCGGCGTCGTCACCGACGTATCCGGGCAGACTGAACTGCCGGGGTTGTTCGCCGCTGGTGAGGTTGCCCGCACCGGGATGCACGGCGCCAACCGGCTGGCCTCTAACAGCCTGCTCGAAGGCCTTGTGGTTGGTGGCCGGGCCGGAAAGGCCGCGGCCGTACATGCGGCGGTAGTCGGGCGGCGCCGTGCGAGCTTGCCTGAGCCGATCCTGCACACCGCGCCGAAGCGTGCGGAGCTGCAGCGGGCGATGAGCCGGGAAGCATCGGTGGTGCGTACCGCCGACGGGCTGCGGCGGCTGTCCGGATCGCTGGCCGGACCGGTGCGCAGGGTCGCGGGCCGTCGAGATTTCGAAGACCTGTCGTTGGCGGTTGCCGCCCGCGTCGTTGCTGCCGCCGCCTTGGCGCGCATCGAAAGCCGGGGCTGTCACCATCGCGCCGAGTACCCGGACGCCGCCCCGGAGCAGGCGCGCAGCATCGTGGTTCGGTTGGCCGATGACCACCACACGGTCTGTGTGCCGGCGTTGGCTGCGGTGGGCTGATGACGCTTTCTGACCGGGAGCGGGATGCCGCCCGGGAGGCCATTCGGCGCGGACTCGATGAGGACTTGAGCCTCGGACCGGACGTAACCACTATCGCGACGGTGCCCGCCGGCTCGGTGGCCACAGCGTCGATGGTTTGCCGGGAAGTCGGGGTGATCGCCGGAGTGGACGTCGCGCTGATGGTGCTGGACGAGGTGATCGGCCAGGGCGGATACCGGGTGCTCGACCGCGTCGATGACGGCGTGCGGCTACAGCCGGGTGAGCCGTTGCTGACTCTCCGGGCCGACGTACGCGGACTGCTGACCGCCGAGCGCACCATGCTCAATCTGATCTGCCACATGTCGGGAATCGCCACGGTGACCGCGGCTTGGGTCGACGCGGTGCACGGCACCAAGGCCAAGATCCGCGACACCCGCAAGACCTTGCCGGGTCTGCGTGCGTTGCAGAAATATGCGGTACGCGTCGGCGGTGGCGTCAATCACCGGATGGGCCTGGGGGATGCGGCGTTGATCAAGGACAACCACGTCGCCGCCTTGGGATCGGTGGTCGAGGCGTTGCGGGCGGTGCGCACTGCCGCGCCTGAGCTGCCGTGCGAGGTGGAAGTCGACTCGCTCGAGCAACTCGATGCGGTATTGCCCGAAAAACCCGAATTGATCCTGTTGGACAACTTCCCGGTGTGGCAAACCCAGACGGCGGTGCAGCGACGCGATGCACGTGCACCCACCGTGCTGCTCGAGTCGTCCGGCGGGCTCAGCCTGGAAACCGCGGCAACCTACGCCGCGACAGGTGTGGACTACTTGGCGGTGGGGGCGCTGACACACTCGGTGCGCGTCCTCGATATCGGTTTGGATATGTAGGTCTAGCAGTGTGCGTGCGGCCGGCTTGACGGATTGCGGCGCGGCCGCATCACCGGCTACACGGGACAGGATCAAGGCTCCCTCGATCAATGAGACCACCGCGAGCGCAGCCGATTCCGCATCGGTGGCCGCCCAACCTTAGGCGTGCATCTGCTTCGCGATCGCCGTACAACCATCCTTTGAATGCCCGTGCGGAGGCTTCGCGCACCAGTGGGAGGGCCGTCTGCCGATCCCCTCGGGGCACGCCGTCGGCCATGAAGGGCTGGCCGCGACGTTGCGTGCAACCTGGCCAGACGGCGTCTGCACCGACGCCGGGGTTTACTTTCGACGCCCCGTAGAGATGCTGTTGCTGGCGATGTACACCCGCGGCGTGAGGTTCGTGACCGGACGTGTTAACGCGAGGGCGGTCATCCCGCAGGTGCTCGACCGCCTGGGAGAACGCTCCTTCGGCCTGGCCGATGATGACCGCAAGACCGTCTTCACCAGGGCATAGGCCCAGACGGCGGCGCGAGTGCGCATCCTTGGCTTCGAGTGGGCATCTTGGGCGGAAAAATCGCCGAAATTGCGCCCTCGGCGCACACCGAAAGCCGTCGGCGCACACTCGGCGCGGCCCGCGCCGCCGCGGCGAAGTCAGGCGATGTCGGCGACGAATATCCCCATCCGACCCGCCTGAATGCGGGCCATAAACGGCAAGCCCGTGCCGTCAGAACCGGCGGGCAGAATCCGCGGGTTGGTGATGTGCACCTGACGCCGGGTGAACAGCACATCGGCCTCGCCGGCGGCCAGCACATTCTTGACCCAGTCGGTCTTGCCGTGGCCCAGCGCGATCGCCAGCACGTTTCCTTTGCGGTAGGCGGTGACGATGGTCCGGTACGGCTTGCCGGATTTGCGGCCGCGGTGGGTGATGGTCGCGGCGCCGGGCAGGTAACGGGCGACCGGTTTGAGCGCGGGATTGATGTATTTGATCTGGAAGTTCTCAAACCAGGGCGGGAACACCATGGGGACGCCCGGGGCGTTGTTCGGGTGGTCCTTTGCCGACATGTTGGCTGCCTTTCGCGAACGCGGACGGTGGAGCCGCTCTACCGGCACTGTACCGGCCGGATATCGACTTGAGCTGCTCTGGGACAATGGTCGACGTGACTACACCGCCCGCGCTGCTGACCCGTATCGATCTGCGGGGAGCACAGTTGACGGCTGCGCGGCTGCGGGCGGCGCTGCCGCGCAGCGGCGCCGACGTAGAGACCGTGCTGCCCAAGGTCCGGCCAATCGTACAAGCAGTGGCCGAGCGCGGTGCTGCGGCCGCGTTGGACTTCGGCGAGTCATTCGACGGGGTGCGCCCCGCGGCCGTACGGGTGCCGGATAACGCGTTGGACTCCGCGCTGGCTGAACTTGCACTCGAGGTACAGGAAGCCCTGCAGGTGATGATCGAGCGGACCCGCACGGTGCACGCCGACCAGCGCCGCAACAACGTCACGACGATTCTGGGCCCGGGTGCGACCGTCACCGAGCGGTGGGTACCGGTGCAGCGGGTAGGCCTGTACGTGCCCGGTGGCAACGCGGTGTACCCGTCGAGCGTAGTGATGAACGTGGTACCAGCGCAGGTCGCCGGCGTCGACTCGCTGGTGGTGGCCAGTCCACCGCAAGCCGCTCCCCAAACCGGCTTTGACGGCTGGCCGCACCCCACCATCCTGGCCGCGGCGCGGCTGTTGGGAGTCGACGAGGTCTGGGCCGTCGGCGGGGCGCAAGCCGTGGCGTTATTGGCCTACGGCGGCACCGACACCGACGGCGCTGAATTGACACCGGTCGACATGATCACCGGGCCCGGCAATATCTATGTCACGGCCGCAAAGCGGCTGTGCCGCTCCCAGGTTGGCATCGACGCCGAAGCGGGGCCGACCGAGATCGCCATCCTCGCCGACCACACGGCCGATCCGGCGCACGTCGCCGCCGACCTGATCAGCCAGGCCGAACACGACGAGATGGCCGCCAGCGTGCTCGTCACCCCGAGTGCGGATCTGGCCGACGCCACCGACAGCGAAGTAGCCGCCCAATTGCAGACCACGGTGCACCGCGAACGGGTGACGGCCGCCCTGAGCGGCCGCCAATCGGCGATCATCCTGGTCGACGATGTGGAGGCCGGCGTCAGGGTCGTCAACGCCTATGCCGCCGAGCATCTGGAGATCCAGACCGCCGATGCGGCCCAGGTCGCCAACCGAATACGTTCGGCCGGAGCTATTTTCGTCGGGCCCTGGGCACCGGTAAGTCTGGGCGACTATTGCGCCGGGTCCAACCACGTGTTGCCGACGGCCGGCTGTGCCCGGCATTCCAGTGGGCTCTCGGTGCAGACCTTCCTGCGCGGCATCCATGTCGTCGACTACACCGAGGCGGCTCTGAAAGACGTCTCCGGGCACGTCATCACCCTGGCCAAGGCCGAAGACCTGCCGGCCCACGGTGAGGCGGTACGGCGGAGGTTCGAGCGGTGACGGGCGCATCCGAAGCCGGGCCCACGCTTGACGATTTGCCGTTGCGCGACGACCTGCGCGGTAAAACACCTTACGGTGCACCACAATTGGCCGTCCCGGTACGGCTGAACACGAACGAGAACCCGCATCCGCCCACCCAGGCGCTGGTCGACGACGTGGTGCGGTCGGTGCGCGAGGCCGCCGTCGCTCTACACCGCTACCCCGACCGGGACGCGGTGGCGTTGCGTCGTGACCTGGCTGCCTACCTGACGGCACAGACGGGCACGCGGCTTGGCGTCGAAAATGTCTGGGCCGCCAACGGATCCAACGAGATCCTGCAGCAGCTGCTACAGGCGTTCGGTGGGCCGGGGCGCAGCGCGATCGGTTTCGTCCCGTCCTATTCGATGCACCCGATCATCGCCGGCGGCACCCACACCGAGTGGATCGAGGCGGCGCGGGCCGATGACTTCAGCCTGGACATCGACGCCGCCGTGGCCACCGTGGTCCGGCTAAGACCGGATGTGGTCTTTGTTACCAGCCCCAATAACCCAACGGGACAAAGTGTTTCGCTGGACGACCTGCGCAGGCTGCTCGACGTGGTGCCCGGGATCTTGGTCGTCGACGAGGCCTACGGTGAATTCTCGTCGCAGCCCAGCGCGGTGCGATTGGTGGCAGAGTATCCGACCAAGCTGGTCGTCAGCCGTACCATGAGCAAGGCGTTCGCCTTCGCCGGCGGCCGGCTCGGGTACTTGATTGCCACGCCGGCGTTGGTAGACGCGATGCTGCTGGTGCGGCTGCCCTATCATCTGTCCGCGCTCACGCAAGTTGCGGCCCGCGCCGCGTTGCGGCACGCCGACGACACCCTGGCTAGCGTGGCCGCGCTGATCGCCGAACGCGAGCGGGTGTCAACCGCATTGGCGGCCACGGGTTTCCGGGTTGTCCCCAGTGATGCCAACTTCGTGTTGTTCGGTAAATTCGCCGACGCGCCGGCCGCCTGGCAGCGTTATCTGGATGCCGGGGTCCTGATCCGCGATGTCGGTATTCCCGGTTACCTGCGCGCCACCACCGGCCTGGTCGACGAGAACGACGCGTTCCTGCGGGCGAGCGCGCGAATCGCCGCCACCGAACTGGTCCCCGCCACCAGCCCCGTAGGAGCGCCATGACCGCCCCCCCAACAGGCAACGCAACCCGTCGTGCGCGCATCGAACGCCGCACGCGCGAATCCGACATCGTCATCGAGCTGGATCTCGACGGCACCGGGCAGGTCGACGTCGACACCGGAGTGCCGTTCTACGACCACATGCTGACGGCGCTGGGCAGTCACGCCAGCTTCGACCTGACCGTGCGTACCACCGGCGACGTTCACATCGAAGCGCACCACACCGTCGAGGACACCGCGATCGCGCTGGGGCAGGCGCTGGCTCAGGCCTTGGGCGACAAAAAGGGCATTCGCCGCTTCGGAGATGCCTTCATCCCGATGGACGAGACACTGGCCCACGCCGCGGTCGACGTGTCCGGCCGGCCCTACTGCGTGCACACCGGAGAGCCGGATCATTTGCAGCACACCACGATCGCCGGCAGCTCGGTGCCCTATCACACCGTGATCAATCGGCATGTGTTCGAGTCGCTGGCGATGAACGCTCGCATCGCCCTGCATGTGCGCGTCCTATACGGTCGCGATCCACACCACATCACCGAAGCCCAGTACAAGGCGGTCGCGCGCGCACTGCGTCAGGCCGTCGAACCCGATCCCCGGGTTTCGGGTGTGCCGTCCACCAAAGGTGTTCTGTGACAGGCAAATCGGTCGTTGTCCTGGACTACGGCTCGGGCAACCTGCGGTCGGCTCAACGCGCGCTGCAGCGGGTCGGTGCGGCGGTGGAAGTGACCGCGGACGCGAAGGCGGCCGCGGCCGCCGATGGACTGCTGGTGCCCGGCGTTGGTGCGTTCGAAGCGTGTATGACGGGCCTGCGAAAGATCAACGGGGAACAGATCATCGCCGAGCGGGTCGCGGCCGGGCAACCGGTGCTGGGCGTCTGTGTCGGCATGCAGATCCTGTTCGCGCGCGGCGTCGAATTCGGAGTGGAGACCCGCGGCTGCGGGCAATGGCCCGGCGCGGTCACCCGACTGGAGGCCCCGGTGATCCCGCACATGGGCTGGAACGTGGTCAAGGCTGCTGCGGGGAGCACGTTGTTCCAGGGTTTGGACCCCGACGCCCGCTTTTATTTCGTGCACTCCTATGCCGCCCAGCGCTGGGAGGGGCACCCGGGGGCGCTGCTGACTTGGGCTACCCACGAGGTGCCGTTCCTGGCCGCCGTAGAAGACGGACCGCTGGCCGCCACCCAGTTTCACCCGGAAAAAAGCGGGGACGCCGGTGCGGCCGTACTGAGCAACTGGGTTGGGGAACTGTAAAAATGCCGCTGATTTTGTTGCCCGCCGTCGACGTGGTCGACGGTCGTGCCGTGCGCCTGGTGCAAGGCAAGGCCGGCAGTGAAACCGAGTACGGCTCGGCCCTGGACGCCGCGCTGGGCTGGCAGCGTGATGGCGCCGAATGGATTCACCTGGTCGACCTCGACGCCGCGTTCGGGCGCGGCTCCAACCGGGAGCTGCTCGCCGACGTGGTCGGCCAGCTCGACGTCCGGGTCGAGTTGTCCGGCGGTGTCCGCGACGACGCTTCGTTGGCCGCTGCGCTGGCGACCGGATGCGCCCGCGTCAACCTGGGCACGGCCGCGCTGGAAAACCCGCAATGGTGCGCCCGGGTGATCGCCGAGCATGGCGACAAGGTCGCCGTCGGGTTGGACGTCCACATCGTCGACGGGCGGCACCGGTTGCGCGGACGCGGCTGGGAGACAGACGGCGGAGACCTGTGGGAAGTACTGGAACGCCTTGATAGGCAAGGGTGTTCGCGGTTCGTCGTCACCGATGTCAGCAAGGACGGCACCCTGCGCGGTCCGAACCTCGAGCTACTGCAGCAGGTCGCAGACCGCACCGAGGCGCCGGTGATCGCCTCGGGCGGGGTATCCAGCCTGGACGATTTGCGGGCCATCGCCACGCTTACCGGCGACGGTGTCGAGGGCGCCATCGTCGGTAAGGCCCTCTACGCCGGGCGATTCACTTTGCCGCAGGCGTTGGCCGCGGTACGGGAATAGGCCTGCCATGGATCTGGCTGCGCAGCTGAAACCGTTGGTCGAGCAGGCATCGGCAATCCTGGATGCCGCGGTGCCGCGGTTTCTGGACGGTCACCGCGCCGATTCCGCGGTCCGCAAGAAGGGCAACGACTTCGCCACCGAGGTCGACCTGGCGATCGAACGCCAAGTCGTTGACGCGCTGGTGGCGGCCACCGGGATCGGCGTGCACGGCGAGGAGTTCGGTGGCACGCCCGTCGACTCGCCCTGGGTCTGGGTACTGGATCCGGTGGACGGCACGTTCAACTACGCCGCCGGGTCGCCGATGGCCGCGATCTTGTTGGGTCTGCTGCACCACGGTGATCCCGTGGCCGGGTTGACCTGGTTGCCGTTCATCGACGAGCGCTACACCGCTGTCACCGGCGGCCCGCTGATGAAAAACGGTGTCTCGCGGCCGCGGTTGGCGCCTGCCAAGCTGGCCGACAGCCTTATCGGCGTCGGCACGTTCAGCGCGGATTCCCGGGGCCGATTCCCCGGGCGCTATCGGCTGGCGGTGCTGGAGAACCTCAGCCGAGTCTCGTCGCGGTTGCGCATGCACGGGTCGACCGGTATCGACCTGGTCTACGTGGCTGACGGAATCCTCGGTGGTGCAATAAGTTTCGGCGGTCACGTATGGGATCATGCGGCCGGCGTGGCGCAGGTGCGGGCCGCCGGCGGCATCATCACCACCCTGGCCGGCGAACCATGGACGCCGGCAGCGCGTTCGGTGCTGGCCGCGGCGCCCGGCGTGCATGACGAGATCCTCGAAATGCTGCGCGGTACCGGGGAACCGGAGGACTACTGACATGTACGCCGATACCGGCCTTGCGGTGCGGGTGATCCCGTGCCTGGACGTCGACGGCGGGCGCGTGGTCAAAGGAGTCAACTTCGAGAACCTGCGGGATGCGGGCGATCCGGTGGAACTCGCCGCCGCCTATGACGCCGAAGGCGCCGACGAGCTGACGTTTCTCGACGTGACCGCGTCGTCGTCGGGTCGGGCCACCATGTTGGAGGTGGTGCGGCACACCGCCGAGCAGGTATTCATTCCCCTCACTGTCGGCGGCGGGGTGCGCACCGTGGCCGACGTGGATGCGTTGCTACGCGCCGGGGCCGACAAGGTCTCGGTCAACACCGCCGCGATCGCCCGCCCCGATCTGTTGGCTGATATGGCAAGGCAATTCGGCTCCCAGTGCATCGTCTTGTCCGTCGACGCGCGCACCGTGCCCGTCGGCTCACCCCCCACTCCGTCGGGCTGGGAGGTCACCACCCACGGCGGCCGCCGCGGCACCGGCATCGATGCCGTGGAGTGGGCGGCCCGCGGTGCCGACCTGGGCGTAGGGGAGATCCTGCTGAACTCGATGGACGCCGACGGCACTAAAGCCGGATTCGACCTTGCGATGCTGCGCGCGGTTCGGGCCGCGGTCACCGTGCCGGTCATCGCCAGCGGCGGCGCCGGCACCGTGGAGCACTTCGCGCCCGCGGTCGCCGCGGGAGCCGATGCGGTATTGGCCGCCAGCGTCTTTCATTTCCGGGAACTGACGATTGGGCAGGTGAAGGCCGCCATGGCCGCAGCAGGGATCACCGTGCGATGAGCCTCGACCCCGCGATCGCCGCGCGCCTCAAGCGCAACGCCGACGGATTGTTCACCGCGGTCGTGCAGGAGCGCGGCACCGGCGACGTGCTGATGGTCGCCTGGATGGACGACGACGCGTTGGCGCGCACCCTGGAAACCCGTGAGGCCACCTACTATTCGCGGTCCCGCGGCGAACAATGGGTCAAGGGCGCAACCTCGGGGCACACTCAGCGCGTCCATACCGTGCGCCTGGACTGTGACGGGGACGCCGTGCTGTTGACGGTCGACCAGGTCGGCGGAGCCTGCCACACCGGCGATCGCACCTGCTTTGACGCGGTCGTGCTGCTGGAACCCGAGAGCTAGCGGGCGGCCACGTCCAGGCCGTTGGCGGCCTCCAGCGCCGCTCGCATCCACTCGCGCCGGAACACCGCCGGCTGGATACGTTCGCGGCGGATGACCTCGACGTCGATGACTCGCCCGGTAGTGACGGCCGCCGGCACCCGGAAGGAGAAGGCCGGCCCGTCGGTGGCAACCGCGAGCATGGCGTCGGTGTCGGCGAAGCCGTTGGCGCGCATGGTGTTTTCGGCCCACCTGGCCGGTTTGAGGCCGCCGAAGTCCTTGACGTAGACGACCCAGAGCCGGATGCCGCGCACGTTGTAGAGCTTCACCAGCGCCCGGTCGACGACGGCGTACTCGGCCGGAGTCAACACGTTCGATTCATCGGTGAGGTAGTTGGACAACCGCAGCGCCGGTGTCGGCGAAGGCGTAGCCCTGCCGCCTGGTGTCGCCGACGCGGACTGGGTGCCGCTGCCCGGCTGGGCGGAGGGGCCGCGGAGCAATCGGACCCCGAGGACCACCGCGACCACTACCAGCACCAGGGCGACCAGGGCCGCAATCAATGTGGCCGGCTTGACCCGGTTACGGCCCGCCTCGGGCGATGCCGCCGGGGACGTGCTGACCTGCGTCGGTAAGTCCGTCGCCGCCGCGGGACTCGTCACGGTTGCCGGGCCGGCGCCGGGCCGGCCGGCGAGTGCGGCAGCGAAATCCGTGCACGTCGGGTAACGCTCGGCGGGGTCCTTGGCCAGCGCTTTGGCAATGACGCCATCGAGGTGGGCCAGTTCGGGACGCCGGGTACTGATCGACGGCGGTGGCGACGACAGGTGCTGGCTGATGACCACCGCCGGATTCGAGTGCTGGAACGGAGCCGAGCCTGCCAGCAGGTGAAACGCGGTGCACCCGAGTGCGTACTGGTCGGCCCGTCCGTCCAGATCTGCACCCCGCAGTTGCTCGGGGGCGCAATATGCGATGGTTCCCATCAGCACGTTCGTCGCGGTCAGCCCGCTGAATTCGCCCAGCCGGCGGGCGATCCCGAAGTCGGCCAGCAGAATCCGCCGTTGGGGCGTGGCTTCGCCCAGCAGAACGTTGGCGGGTTTGACGTCACGATGCAGCAGACCACGCGAATGGGCGTAATCGAGCGCGTCGGCAACGGCCGAGATGATCTTGACGACGTCCCCGTGCGGCATCCCGGAGGGGTACCGGCTGCGCAGCAATTGGGCTGCGTCGGTGCCCTCGACGTAGTCCATCGAGATCCACAGTTGTCCCTGAAATTCGCCGCGATCGTGAATGCCGACGATGTGTTCGTTGTACAAGCTCGCGGCCAGATCGGCCTCGCGGTTGAAGCGCTGACGAAACTCGAGGTCGCCGGTCAGTTCGCGGGGCAGAATCTTGAGGGCATCGCGCCGCGGCAACCGCGGATGCTGCGCCAGGTAAACCTCGCCCATCCCACCCGTGCCGAGCCGGCGCACGATGGTGTATCCGGCGAACAACTCGCCTTCACTGAGGCCGTCACTCTGGCCGTCGCTGGTCGGCATGTGAGCATGTTACTGACGCGGCGCCATGGCCCACCGCGCGCTTGCGGACGACCGCGGTGCTAACACCGCTGCGTCGGGCCCGCAATTCGGCGCTCGGCGACCTCTTTCGGTCCGCCGCGAATACCGTCCCGAAATGACAGGTACCCACTTCGGGTCCCGCCAACCGGCTTAGGGGATGATCGGCCGGCTGATGGCATCGGCAACAATGGCGGTCGATGGTCAAACGGATGCCCTGGAGCGTGGTGGCGCCGGTGCTTGCGTTCATCGCGCTGGCATTGACGTGGGGCCAGAAAATCGGGCCCGTGATGGGCCTGCTCGTGGCGGTGCTGCTTGCCGGTGCGGTCCTGGCCGCGGTCCATCACGCCGAGGTGGTCGCGCACCGGGTCGGCGAGCCGTTCGGGTCACTGGTGTTGGCCATCGCGGTGACCGTGATCGAGGTGGCTCTCATCGTCACGCTGATGGCTGGCGGGGGACACGAGACGGCCACGCTTGCCCGCGACACCGTGTTCGCCGCGGTCATGATCACGACCAACGGGATCGCCGGGTTGGCGCTGCTGCTTGGTTCCCGCCGCTACGGTGTGACCCTGTTCAACGACCAGGGCAGCGGCTCCGCCCTGGCGATGGTCACCACGTTGGCAACGTTGAGCCTGGTACTGCCGACGTTTACCACCAGCAAACCGGGGCCGCAGTTTTCCCCCAGCCAGCTCGCGTTCGCCGCGGTCGCCTCGTTGGGCTTGTATCTACTTTTCGTGTTCACTCAAACGGTCCGGCATCGAGATTTCTTTTTGCCGGTGGCCCAAAAAGGCGCCGTCGATGACGATCGCCATGCGGACCCTCCGAGTACCCGCGTGGCGCTGCGCAGCCTCGGGCTGCTGCTGGTCGCGCTGGTAACGGTGGTGGGCCTGGCCAAGGTGGAATCGCCGATTATCGAGCGCGGCGTCGCGGCGGTTGGGTTTCCGCCGTCGTTCGTCGGCGTGGTGATCGCCATGTTGGTGCTGCTCCCAGAGACGCTGGCGGCAGCGCGCGCGGCCAGGCAGGGTCGCCTGCAGATCAGCTTGAATCTGGCGTACGGCTCCGCGATGGCCAGCATCGGGCTGACAATCCCGACGATCGCCCTGGCCTCGCTCTGGCTGAGCGGCCCGCTGTTACTTGGTCTCGGTCCGACCCAGTTGGTGCTGCTGATACTGACCGTCGCGGTCAGCATGCTGACGGTGGTGCCGGGCCGGGCCACCCGGCTGGAAGGCGAGGTGCATTTGGTGTTGCTGGCCGCGTATCTCTTTCTTTCGATCGTCCCGTGACGCGGCGTCAAGACCGCGCGCGCAGCGTCTGCAGTGCCTTGTCGGCGTGCGTGTCCATGCTGAATTCGCTGGAGATCACCTCGAGCACCCGGCGGTCGGTGTCGATGACGAAGGTGGTCCGCTTGACCGGAAGCAACTTGCCCAGCAGGCCTCGCTTGACGCCGAATTGGGTGGCGACGGTGCCGTCGGTGTCGGACAGCAGCGGGTAGTCGAAGTGCTGCATGTCGGCGAACTTGGCCTGCTTGTGGACGGGATCGGCGCTGATGCCGACCTGGGTGGCGCCAACGGCGGCGAATTCTGCCGCCAAGTCGCGGAAGTGGCAGGCTTCCTTGGTGCAGCCCGGCGTCATGGCCGCCGGGTAGAAGAACAGCACCACCGGTCCGTCGGATAGCAGCGTACTGAGCTTGCGAGGCGAGCCGGTCTGGTCGGGAAGCTCGAAGTCGGCCACGGTGTCACCAGTTTTCATGGCCGTCAGGCTACGCCGACCGGCCGACTCTGCCCGGCGAGGATCTCGACCGGCAGGTGGTCGAAGAGATTTGTCGGCAGGGCCGGCGGTAGCCGGGTGGTCGCGGGGTTCGAGGTGGCGGCGCTGGATCGGCTCGCGGTTTGCGGGCCGACGGGGCGGGAAGCGCGGTCGGAAAACGTTTCCGAAAAGACCTGCACCAGTTTGCTGACTACCGGGATTTGATGCCGTGATTGTCATGAAGTTCTGGTACCGAACTGCTCGCGTCAACTGGGAGCGCCACGGCCGTCACCGTGGATTTGGGGGGTCAGCCCGGCAGGCCACCTAAGAAGGGACGGCTGTGATGAATTTCTCGGTATTGCCGCCGGAGGTCAATTCGGCGCGGATGTTTGTCGGTGCAGGCCCGGGTCCGATGCTGTCGGCGGCGGCGGCCTGGGATGGGCTGGCCGCCGAGTTGCAGGCCGCGGCAACCTCGTTTTCGTCGGTGACCTCGGAGCTGGCGGGCGCCGCCTGGCAGGGGCTGGCGTCGGCGGCGATGGCAGCCGCGGCCGCACCCTACATGGGGTGGTTGACCGCGGCGGCGGCGCAGGCGGGAGTGGCCGCGATGGCCGGCTATCACGGCTGCGCCTCGGCGGTGGCCGCGCGGCTGACCCCGTTCCAGCGGATGCCGCAAAGCCTGCCCGGCCAGGTCAGTGCGTCCGCCCCGGCGGCCGCCCCGGCGGGTCCGGACATCGCCTTGTCGATGTTCGGGACGACGCTATTCCAGTCGGGCACGGCGCACGCCACCTCCGGTTTCGGGGGTGTCGCGTTTGCCTTCGGCGCCAATAGCAACGCCACCGCCAACACCACCACGCTCACCCCGGGCTTCGGATCCTTCGCCACGGCCGTCGGCAACAACAACACTGCCGTGGCCAACGGCACCCTTTGCACGGCAACCGTGTTGGGCAACAACAGCAATGCCACCGGGGGCTTCGGCGGGATCGGCAGCACCGCCTTCGTCACCGGCGACCACTCGGGAGCTTCTGCCGGGTTCAGCAATCGCGACTTCGGCAACGTCGCCGCCGTCTCCGGTAACTACAGCTCGGCCCTGGCTGGGACCGGTAACGGCAACGGGGCCGTGGCTTTCGGCGACCACAGCTCGGTGAGGGCGGGCGGGAACCCGGCCGTCGCCGGCAGCCCCGCCAGCAACCTTAACCTCGCCTTCGCCCAGGGCAATGGCAACATCGCCAACGCCGGGACCCTCAACCCCAACTCCAGCAACGGTAATGTCGCCGGTATCTTGTTGGCCAACAACGGCTTTGCCAGTTCTGGTGATGGCAACGCCAACATCGCCACCGTCGTCGCCGGCACCGGCAATTCCGCCTCCGCCAGCGTTGGCAACGCCAACCTCGCCGGCGTCTATGCCGGCACCGGCGGTTCTGCCCACGCCGGCTCCGGCAACTTCAACGTGGCCGGGGTATCCGGCTTGCTACCTTTCGCCAACAACCTCACATCGACGGCTACTGGCGGCTTTGCCACCAGCTTCAGGTTCTTGCCGCCGGCACTGGATCCCTTCGGGCCGTAGGGGTCGGTGCGGCCGAACAGGGTCTCGCTCCGGTCTTATCCGAAGCTCCAAGCCGTGTCTCCGGCTTTCCGGTCACCGGGTTAGACCGGTGCCGATCCGCGAATCTGGTTGGATGGGTCGGTGCACGCCAACCTTGCAACCACGACCACGCGGGCGGATTTCCGCGTGCTGGCCGCAGAGCACCGGGTGGTACCGGTGACCCGCAAGGTGTTGGCCGACAGCGAAACTCCACTGTCGGCGTACCGCAAACTCGCCGCAAACCGACCCGGGACGTTCTTGCTGGAGTCCGCGGAGAACGGCCGGTCGTGGTCGCGGTGGTCCTTCATCGGGGCCGGAGCGCCAACGGCATTGACGGTACGCGACGGCGAAGCGGTGTGGCTGGGCACCGTCCCGAAGGATGCCCCAACCGGAGGCGACCCGCTGGCCGCGCTGCAGGCGACCCTTGACCTTTTGGCCACCGCGGCCCCGAGCCAGTCCGATCCCGGGTTTCCGCCACTATCGGGCGGCATGGTCGGCTTCTTCGCCTACGACATGGTGCGGCGCCTCGAGCGGTTGCCCGAACTGTCAGTCGACGATCTGCAGCTGCCGGACATGCTGCTGATGCTGGCCACCGACGTGGCCGCAGTCGACCACCACGAGGGCACCATCACGCTGATCGCCAACGCGGTGAACTGGAACGGCACCGATGAGCGGGTCGACTGGGCCTACGACGACGCGGTCGCGCGCCTGGACGTGATGACCGCGGCACTGGGTCAACCACTACCGTCGACGGTCGCCACC
Organism: Mycobacterium gastri; assembly: GCF_002102175.1. Taxonomy (GTDB): domain Bacteria; phylum Actinomycetota; class Actinomycetes; order Mycobacteriales; family Mycobacteriaceae; genus Mycobacterium; species Mycobacterium gastri. Next base: position 129,779 of record NZ_LQOX01000055.1, read on the forward strand.
TTCAGCAGACCCGAGCCGCGCTACCGCGCGCAGCGCACCGCCGAAGAGTACGGCGCGATCGTCGAGTACCTGGTCGAGCAAATCGCTGCCGGCGAGGCCTTCCAGGTAGTGCCTTCGCAGCGCTTCGAGATGGACACCGACGTCGATCCGATCGATGTCTACCGAATCCTGCGGGTGACCAACCCGAGTCCCTACATGTACCTGCTTCAGATACCGAATAGCGCTGGTGCAGTTGATTTTTCGATTGTCGGATCCAGTCCCGAGGCGCTGGTCACCGTCCATGAGGGCCGAGCGACGACCCACCCCATCGCCGGGACGAGATGGCGCGGAAACACCGACGAAGAGGATCAGCTGCTGGAGAAGGAGTTGCTGGCCGACGAGAAAGAACTGGCCGAGCACCTGATGCTGGTCGACTTGGGCCGCAACGACCTGGGCCGGGTCTGTACGCCGGGCACCGTTCGGGTCGAGGATTACAGCCACATCGAACGCTATAGCCACGTCATGCACCTGGTGTCGACGGTGACCGGCCTGCTCGACCAGGACCACACCGCCCTGGACGCGGTGACCGCCTGCTTCCCGGCGGGCACGCTGTCGGGCGCACCCAAGGTCCGGGCCATGGAGTTGATCGAAGAGGTGGAGAAGACCCGCCGCGGTCTGTACGGCGGCGTGGTGGGCTACCTCGACTTCGCCGGCAACGCTGACTTCGCGATCGCCATCCGCACCGCGCTGATGCGTGACGGCACCGCCTACGTCCAGGCCGGTGGCGGCGTGGTGGCCGACTCCAACGGGCCTTACGAATACAACGAGGCGCGCAACAAGGCGCGGGCGGTGCTCAATGCGATTGCCGCCGCCGAGACGCTGGCCAGCCCGGACGTCGTGAAACGGCCCGATCGAGGCGTGCCGCCGTGACCGACTCCCGGTCCGCCCCGCCACGTCGACTGACAACTCGGCCGACGATCGCAATCGCGCAATTGCTGCTGGTGATTGCCGCCGGGGCGCTGTGGGCGGCATCGCGGCTGCCGTGGGTCACTATCCGCTCGTTCGACGGGCTGGGGCCGCCCCGGCAGGTGACGTTGACCGGCGCGACGTGGTCGACTGCGTTGCTGCCGGTAGCGATGTTGCTGTTGGCTGCCGCGGTGGCGGCACTCGCAGTGCGCGGTTGGCCGCTGCGGGTGCTGGCCGCTCTGCTGGCGGCGGCGAGTTTTGCGGTCGGCTATCTCGGTATCAGTCTGTGGGTGATTCCCGACGTCGCGGCGCGCGGAGCCGAACTCGCCCATGTCCCGCTGATGGCCCTGGTAGGCAGCGGACGTTCCTACTGGGGTGCGGCGGTGGCGGTGGGCGCTGCGGTGTGCACCCTGATGGCCGCCGCGGTGCTGCTGCGCTCGGCGTCGGTTGCCGGGCCGGCTCATCCGGGCACTACGAAATACACCGGACCTGCGGCGCGCCAGGCTACGGCGCGCCGCGACGACGACGGACCCATGTCGGAACGAATGATTTGGGATGCCCTAGACCACGGTGTCGACCCGACCGACCGACCGGACGGGTCGGACACCGAGGGTCGGTGACGAAGGGCGCGCCGAGGGTCGCTACCCTTCATGAACGTCGTCGCAATCGGCTGTGAGGCGTGGGTCACGGTGGTGACGGTTGGAGACCGTTGGGAACCGTTGGGAACCGTTGGGAACCGTTGGGAAAGGAAACAGCAGGCATGAGTCCGGCAACCGTGCTTGACTCCATCCTCGAGGGAGTCCGGGCCGACGTAGCCGCGCGCGAAGCACGTATCAGCCTGCCGGAGATCAAGGCTGCCGCGGCCGCGGCGCCGCCGCCGCTTGACGTGATGGCCGCGCTACGCGCGCCCGGCATCGGGGTGATCGCCGAGGTCAAGCGCGCCAGCCCATCGGCGGGCTCGCTGGCGACCATCGCCGATCCGGCGAAGCTGGCTCGGGCCTACGAAGGTGGCGGCGCCCGCATCATCAGCGTGTTGACCGAGGAGCGGCGGTTCCACGGTTCCCTCGATGATCTCGACGCGGTACGTGCGGCTGTTTCGATTCCGGTGTTACGCAAAGACTTTGTGGTGCAGCCGTATCAGATTCACGAGGCGCGTGCGCACGGCGCCGACATGCTGTTGCTCATCGTCGCCGCACTCGACCAGTCGGCGTTGGTGTCGATGCTGGACCGCACCGAATCACTCGGTATGACCGCGCTCGTCGAAGTGCACACCGAGCAGGAAGCCGACCGGGCGTTGAAGGCCGGCGCCAAGGTCATCGGCGTCAACGCCCGCGATCTCACGACCCTGGAGGTCGACCGGGACTGCTTCGCGCGAATCGCTCCCGGGCTACCCAGCAACGTGATCAGGATCGCCGAGTCCGGGGTCCGCGGCACCGGTGATCTATTGGCGTACGCCGGCGCGGGCGCTGATGCGGTGCTGGTCGGTGAAGGTCTGGTGAAAAGCGGTGACCCTCGTGCGGCGGTTGCCGATCTGGTCACCGCGGGCACCCACCCGTCCTGCCCGAAGCCGGCTCGTTAGTCGTTGATGACCCGCGTGCACCTCGAGCGTCGGTGATGGCAGATCTATCTCGCCCGGACCTTCCGCGCACGAGTGCTGCCATCGCCGAACGGACCAGCCACGATCCGGATTCCGGCGGTCATTTCGGCGGCCCCGGTGGTTATGGTGGCCGCTACGTTCCCGAGGCGCTGATGGCGGTGATCGAGGAGGTCACCGTCGCCTACGAGAAGGAACGCGTCAACCAGGACTTCCTGGACATCCTGGACACGTTGCAAGCCAACTACGCCGGCCGTCCGTCGCCACTGTACGAAGCGACCCGACTCAGCGAACATGCCGGGTCGGCACGACTGTTCTTGAAGCGAGAAGACCTGAACCACACGGGTTCTCACAAGATCAACAACGTCCTCGGCCAGGCGTTGCTGGCCCGCCGGATGGGTAAGACCCGGGTGATCGCCGAGACGGGGGCCGGCCAGCACGGGGTGGCCACCGCCACCGCATGCGCACTGCTGGGCCTGGAGTGCGTCGTCTACATGGGTGCCGTCGATACCGCGCGCCAGGCACTCAACGTGGCACGGATGCGACTGCTCGGGGCGCAGGTCGTCTCCGTGCAGACCGGCTCCCAAACGCTCAAGGACGCTATCAACGAGGCGTTCCGGGATTGGGTCAGCAACGCCGACAGCACGTACTACTGCTTCGGCACGGCCGCCGGGCCGCATCCCTTCCCCACCATGGTGCGCGACTTTCAGCGAATCATCGGCATGGAGGCCCGCGTCCAGATCCAGGACCAGGCAGGCAGGTTGCCGGACGCGGTCGTGGCATGCGTGGGCGGCGGATCCAATGCGATCGGTATCTTTCACGCGTTCCTCGACGATCCGGGGGTGCGATTGGTCGGATACGAGGCGGCCGGTGACGGCGTCGAGACCGGTCGGCACGCGGCAACATTCACCGGAGGTTCGCCCGGTGCCTTCCAGGGCTCGTACTCCTATCTGTTGCAGGACGAAGACGGCCAGACCATCGAATCGCATTCGATCTCAGCAGGTCTGGACTATCCCGGAGTCGGCCCCGAACATGCATGGCTCAAGGAGACCGGACGCGTCAGCTACCAACCGATCACCGACTCCGAGGCGATGGAGGCATTCGGCCTGCTGTGCCGGATGGAAGGGATCATCCCCGCCATCGAATCCGCGCACGCGGTGGCCGGTGCGCTCCAGCTGGGTGTTGAATTAGGAAGGGGCGCAGTCATTGTGGTGAATCTGTCAGGACGCGGCGACAAGGACGTCGAGACAGCCGCCAGATGGTTCGGCCTGCTGACACCCGGCGCGGACGCGGACAGGTTTGTTTGATGATGACTGTCGAACAACGTGAAACTAGCCGGCTGGGGCCACTTTTCGAGTCGTGCCGGGCAGCTGGTCGCGCGGCGCTGATCGGCTATCTGCCCACCGGGTATCCCGACGTGCGCACGTCGGTGGAAGCAATGACTGCGCTGGTCGAATCTGGTTGTGACATAGTCGAAGTCGGTGTTCCGTATTCGGACCCGGGTATGGACGGACCCACCATCCAGCGGGCTACCGAGGCGGCTTTGCGTGGGGGAGTGCGGGTCCGGGACACGTTGGCGGCGGTCGAGGCGATTGGCCGGGCCGGTGGCAATGCCGTGGTGATGACGTACTGGAACCCGGTGCTGCGCTACGGAGTCGACGCATTCGCCCGGGACCTGGCGGCGGCCGGCGGGCAGGGCCTCATCACTCCCGACCTGATTCCCGACGAGGCGCAACCCTGGTTCGCCGCGTCCGACGAGCATCGGCTGGACCGCATCTTTCTGGTGGCGCCGTCATCGACGCCCGAACGATTGGCAATCACGGTCAAGGCGTCGCGTGGGTTCGTCTATGCGGCGTCGACGATGGGGGTGACCGGGGCGCGCGATGTGGTTTCAAAGGCCGCGCCCGAGCTGGTGGGGAGGGTGAAGGCAGTGTCGGACATACCGGTCGGGGTCGGGTTGGGGGTGCGGTCACGAGAGCAAGCCGCGCAGATCGCGCGTTACGCCGACGGTGTCATTGTCGGCTCGGCGTTGGTGTCGGCACTGGGCGCGGGCTTGCCGAGGTTGCGCGCGCTGACGGACGAACTTGCCGCCGGGGTCCGCGAAAGGCCGGCCTCATGACCACGACTTGGCTCGCGTACATCCCCAGCCCGTCGCGCGGCGTCTGGCACCTCGGGCCGCTGCCTATCCGCGCCTACGCGCTGTTCATCATCACCGGCATCATCGTGGCCTTACTGGTCGGCGACCGACGCTTTGTGGCCCGCGGCGGCGAGCGCGGCGTGATCTACGACATCGCGCTGTGGATGGTGCCTTTCGGCTTGATCGGCGGCAGGCTCTACCACCTGGCCACCGATTGGCGGACATATTTCGGCCACGGTGGCGCCGGGTTTGCCGCGGCACTGCGAATCTGGGATGGTGGCCTGGGCATCTGGGGGGCGATCGCCCTCGGCGCCGTCGGGGCGTGGATCGCCTGTCGGCGCCGCGGAATTCCGCTGCCGGCTTTCCTGGACGCGGTGGCCCCCGCGGTCGTTTTGGCGCAGGCGATCGGCCGGCTCGGAAATTACTTCAATCAAGAGCTCTACGGTCGCGAGACCACAGTGCCGTGGGGACTGGAGATCTTCTACCGGCGCGATCCCGCCGGATTCGTCGACGTTCATTCCCTTGACGGTGTCTCGACCGGGCAGCTCGCGGTCGTCGTGCACCCCACGTTCCTCTACGAATTGCTGTGGAACGTACTGGTATTCGGGGTGCTGATCTATCTGGATCGGCGATTCACGATCGGCCATGGGCGACTGTTCGGGCTTTACGTCGCGCTTTATTGCGTCGGGCGATTCGGTGTCGAGCTGATGCGTGACGATACCGCCACACACATCGCCGGAATCCGGATCAATGTGTTCACATCGACTTTTGTGTTCATCGGCGCCGTGGTGTATGTGATCTTGGCGCCAAAGGGCCGTGAAGATCCGGCCGCGGTACGCGGCACCGCTGTTGACCAGACAGCGGCCGAGCCTGAACCAGCGGGCGAGTCTGAGGCAGAGTTCGCGGCGGTGGCTTCGGGCTCGTCGGCTGTCACCGCGGCGGCTGCGATTGCCGGTGCGGAAGACGACGAAACGACTGAGTCGGCGGAAACGCAGCGAGCTGGCGAACTCGCCGAGCCGCAAACCGTGAAAGCCCCGGCCGCGGTGGCTGAGGACGGCGCAACTGAGGCTCAAGAAGCGGAGACTGCGGAGCCGGAAGCCGGTGAGGAAGCGGCAGAGGTGGCCCCCGAGACCGAGGAGCATGATGTCGAGCCGGCTGAGGCCGAAGAAGCCGAGGAGGCGGAGGTCGAGCCGGAGCGTGTGCCCGAGGAGCATGATGTCGACGAAGCCCGAGCCGAAGAATCGGAGGCCGGTGCCGACGAGGCTGAGGCCGAGTCGGTAACTGATGAGGCGGGGGCTGCACAGGCTGAAGGCGAATCAGAGATCGGGGAGCCAGAACTCGCTGCGCCAGCCGTGACCGAAACCGGCGCGGAAGAGTCCGAAGTCGAAGAGCCCGAAGCAGAATCCGCTGCTGAAGAAGCCGAGCCGGCGGAGGCTGAAGCCGAAGAGGCCGAGTCGCAAGCCGCAGAGACCGACGCCGAAGAGGCCGAGTCGCAAGAGCCGGCGGTCCAGGCGCAGGTTTCGGAGACTGACGCGGAGGACACCACCGCGGCGAAAGCGGCGGAAGAGGATGCCTCCCGCGGTTCCGGCGGTGATGAGGACCAGGATGACCACCAGGTTGGCGACCAGGCGCCGCCCATTCCCAGCTCGTCGCCGTCGGACAGCACCGGCACATCATGGCAGGGCTGGCGGGCTCGGTTGCGGAACCGCCGACAGCGGTCAGGCCGGTAGCTGCCGGGCAACCTGCGGCACCAGCGGCTCGGGCACAGACCCACTGAATCTGGCATGCTGAAGCGGTGACCGACCAGTCGTGGGCTGCCCAGCCCGGTTCACCGGAGCGGCAACCGGGATATCCACCGCCTTTTCCGCCGCCGTACTATCCGGAATACTCCCGGCCCGGCGGCTACTACGGCCCCGCAGCGGATCCGTCGGCTCCCTTCGGTCGGCATCCTGTTACCGGGCAACCACTTTCGGACAAATCGAAGACGGTCGCGGGGCTGTTACAGTTGTTGGGGCTGTTCGGCATCGCCGGTATCGGCCGAATCTACCTAGGGCACACCGGGATGGGCATCGCACAGCTGCTCGTCGGTTGGCTGACCTGCGGGGTCGGCGCCGTTATCTGGGGCGTCATCGACGCGGTGCTGATCCTGACTGACAAAGTCAGCGACCCGTGGGGTCGCCCATTACGCGATGGAACCTGATCGGCTCGCCACCGCATCGGGGGCGCGCGACAAGCACGCTCGCGGGTTTCGTCATCTCTACGGTGCCGCGGGCTCGGCCGTACTGTTGGCCGGCGCCCTGGGCTATGTCGGCGTGGTCGATCCGCACCGCAGCCACTCGCTGTACCCGCAATGTCCGTTCAAGTGGCTCACCGGCTGGAATTGCCCCGCGTGTGGTGGACTGCGGATGACGCACGATCTGCTGCACGGTGATGTCGTGGCCGCCATCAATGACAATGTTTTCTTGGTTTTCTTGTTGGCCGCCATCCCTATGATTGCCGGTTGGATGCTGCTGCGCCGCCGCAACGGCCGGTCGTGGCTGCCCCCACCCGCGATCATCGCCCTCGCGGTGGCGACGGTGGTGTGGACGGTGCTGCGAAACCTGCCCGGCTTCCCGTTGGTGCCCACCGTTGTGGGCGTATGACCTCAGCCGGCGCCGGCGGGGTAGCTCAGTTGCCGAAGCCCGATAGCGGGGCCGGCCCGCCGGCAGCCGCGCTGAGCCGACTGGCGGCAAAGGCCACCCCCTGCTCCACCACCAGTCCGTCGCCTGCGTACGCGTCATGGGCGGCGAAGTTCAGCCCGTCAGAGCAAACGGGATCCTCCGGCTCGCACACCTTGATGGTCTTGGCCTGATACGCCGGACCGATCGCGACCGCGGGCTGGCCGAGAAAGTCCATCGCCCGGTGATTGGGCAGCCCGAACAAGACGACCGCGGCAACGTGGTCAGCAATATCGGGCGCCAACGGCTTCGGTACTGAGGAAGCATCGACTCCATCGGGCACCGCGGCCGACGTGACAAAGCCCATCACGGCCGCTCCCTGCGAGTAGCCGCCGAGGACCATTTTGGTCTGCGGACAGCTGCCCGCCATGGAAACGACATGAGTGCCGGCATCTCGAACGCCGTCGAGCCCGGTATCCCATTGATCGCTTGCCGGGTAGTTGACCGGATAGACCCCGAACGATTTGCCGCCGACCCGTGAGCGCAAGGAGTCGGCGAATGCCTGCCCCGTGGGGCCGACACCGGGAGCCTCACCCGTGCCGCGGGCGAACACCACCTCGACATCGGGGCAGGGCTGTGCGGACGCCGCCGGGATGACGACACCGGAAAGGACGGAAGCGCTGAAGCTCCACGCGGTGAGCATTGCGGGGCCAAGGATGCGGAGGACGGGAGACGCAATCACCGTGCGGTTGGTGTCCATACGAGAAGTTTCTCAAATTGGGAAATTTTCGGCACCTTTTCCGCGCGGAAGTTGCGCGCGCACGGCTATCGACGGGTCGGCGTAACCGTGACCGACCGGCATCCGGCCGGCGCGCGCGCACCGGTATTGCGACGCCCAGGTTCGGCTGTGGTCCGATGCGCGGGTATCGGTGAGGCGCACCGAAGGCACACGACCGCGACTATGCTTTGTCGTCGTGACAAGACGCGGGAAGATCGTCTGCACTCTCGGGCCGGCCACCCAATCGGACGACATGGTCAGAGCGCTGGTCGAAGCCGGAATGGACGTCGCCCGAATGAACTTCAGCCACGGAGATTATGCGGATCACGAGGCGGCCTACAAACGAGTGCGGGCAGCCTCGGATGCCACCGGGCGCGCCGTTGGCCTGCTCGCCGACCTGCAGGGCCCGAAGATCAGGTTGGGGCGCTTCGCCAGCGGGCCGACCTATTGGGCTGATGGTGAAACGGTCCGGATCACCGTCCGGGACTGCGATGGCTGCCACGACCGGGTGTCCACCACTTACAAGAGGTTGGCTCAGGACGCGACAGCCGGTGACCGCGTGCTGGTCGACGACGGCAAAGTCGGACTGATAGTCGATCACGTCGACGGCGACGACGTGGTCTGTACTGTCGTCGAGGGCGGCCCGGTGAGTAACAACAAGGGAATCTCGCTGCCCGGCATGGGTGTTTCCGCGCCCGCGTTGTCGGAAAAGGACATAGAGGATCTCACGTTCGCGCTGAACCTCGGCATCGACATGGTGGCTCTGTCCTTCGTGCGCTCGCCGTCCGATGTCGAGCTCGTCCACGAGGTGATGGATCGGATCGGACGGCGAGTGCCGGTGATCGCCAAGCTGGAAAAGCCCGAGGCGATCGACAACCTCGAGGCCATCGTGCTGGCCTTCGACGCCGTGATGGTGGCCCGCGGTGATCTCGGGGTCGAGCTGCCGCTGGAAGAGGTCCCGCTGGTGCAGAAGCGCGCCATCCAGATGGCGCGGGAGAACGCCAAGCCGGTGATCGTGGCGACCCAGATGCTGGACTCGATGATCGAGAATTCGCGGCCGACCCGCGCCGAGGCCTCCGACGTCGCCAACGCCGTGCTCGACGGCGCCGACGCGCTGATGCTGTCCGGTGAAACGTCGGTCGGCAAGTATCCGCTGTTGGCGGTGCGGACCATGTCGCGGATCATCTGTGCGGTCGAAGAGATTTCGACGGCGGCTCCGCCGTTGACGCATGTGCCGCGCACCAAGCGGGGCGTGATCTCCTATGCGGCCCGCGACATCGGCGAGCGACTGGACGCCAAGGCCCTGGTCGCCTTCACCCAATCCGGCGACACCGTGCGGCGATTGGCCCGCCTGCACACCCCGCTGCCGCTGCTGGCCTTCACCGATCTGCCCGAGGTACGCAGCCAGCTGGCCATGACCTGGGGCACCGAAACGTTCATCGTCCCGCACATGAATACCACCGACGGCATGATCCGCCAGGTCGACAAGTCGCTGCTGGAACTCGGCCGCTACAAGCGGGGCGACCTGGTGGTGATCGTCGCGGGTGCGCCGCCGGGCACGGTCGGTTCCACCAACCTGATCCATGTGCACCGGATCGGTGAGGACGACGTTTAGTTGTCCGATTTTGACGAACTGCTGGCGGTGCTGGATCTCCACCGGGTCGCCGACGACCGGTTCATCGGATCTCATCCCAGCAAGAACCCGCTGCGCACCTTCGGCGGGTTGCTGGTGGCGCAGTCGTTCGTCGCCAGCACCCGCACGCTGACCCGCGACGGCCTACCACCCAGCGCGCTCTCGGTGCATTTCATCAACGGTGGCGACACCACCAAGGACATCGAATTCCATGTGGTGCGCTTGCGCGACGAGCGTCGGTTCGCCAACCGGCGCGTCGACGCGGTACAGGACGGCACGTTGCTGTCGTCGGCGATGATCTCCTACATGTCCGGCGGTCCCGGGCTCGAGCACGCCGTGGATCCGCCGGAGGTTGACGAGCCGCACATGCGGCCACCGATCGGCGAGCTGTTGCGCGGCTACGAGGACACCGTCCCGCACTTCGTCAACGCGTTGCAACCGATCGAGTGGCGCTATACCAATGACCCGTCCTGGGTGATGCGGGAGAAGGGCGATCGGCTTCCTTACAACCGGGTCTGGCTCAAGGCTCTGGGCGCGATGCCTGACGACCCGGTGCTGCACACCGCGACGATGCTGTATTCCTCCGACACCACCGTGCTGGACTCGGTGATCACCACCCATGGGCTGTCGTGGGGCTTCGACCGGATTTTCGCGGCGTCGGCCAACCACTCGGTGTGGTTTCATCGGCAGGTCGACTTCGACGACTGGGTCCTGTATTCGACATCGTCGCCGGTGGCCGCGGATTCGCGCGGGCTGGGTACCGGGCATTTCTTCGACCGCGGCGGGCGACTCATCGCGACCGTGGTGCAGGAGGGCGTCCTGAAATACTTTCCCGCGGCTCGCCGATAGACAGGTGGGGTAACCGCAGGACAACCGCCCGGTTTCGGCTCAACCCGGCCACGCGCAGGCGTACCGTTCCAGGTAGCGGGTACCCGTCCGGCAGCTGAGAGGCAGGTCAGCGGGAGGTGAGTGTGAACGAACCGTCGGTCGATGTCGCGCCGAGGGTCCGTGCCCGCGAACGCGTCGTCGTGCACGTCGATACATTCAGGGCTCGCCTTGTCGGCGCCCTTGCGGTGTTCTGCGCGGCGTGCTGGCTCATTGCGCTGCTCGCGCATAACTACCGGCACGAGGATTGGCAGGCGGCCGGGCGGCTGAGTTGGTCGCTGACGATCCTGGCGGCGGTGGCGTTGATAGCCCGGGGTATCTTCCTCGGGCGTCCGGTCACGGCCATGCATGCGGCTGCGGCCGCGCTATTCCTGGTCGCGGGGCTGGGCCTGCATGTGCTGTCCTTCGACCTGGCCGGTGAGATGCTGATCGCCGGATCGGGGTTGGTGTTGATGTGGCCGACGTCGTCGCATCCACGACCTGGTGACTTGCCCCGGGTGTGGGCATTGATCAACGCCACCAGCGAGGATCCGTTGGCACCGTTCGCCATGCAGGCGGGCAAGTGCTACCACTTCAGCGCGGTCGGCACCGCGGCGCTGGCATACCGGACGCGGCTGGGCTTTGCGGTGGTCGCCGGGGACCCGATTGGTGACGAATCGCAGTTTCCCGAGCTGATTGCCGACTTCGTCGCCACCTGTCATGCCCGCGGCTGGCGGATTGCGGTGCTGGCCTGCAGTGAGCGACGGCTGAGCCTGTGGACCGACCCCGACGTGCCGGGACGGTCGCTGCGGGCGGTACCGATCGGGCGGGACGTCGTCATCGATGTCCCCAACTTCGCGATGGTGGGCCGCAAGTTCCGCAACCTGCGTCAGGCCGTCAAACGGACCCATAACGCCGGCATCACCACCGAGATCGTGGCGGAGCAGGAACTCGACGACAAGCAGCGCGCAGAGCTGACCGAGATGCTGCTGGCGTCACCCAAGGGGGCCCACACCGATCGCGGCTTCTGCATGAACCTCGACGGCGTGCTGGAAGGCAAATACCCAGGCGTTCAGCTGATCATCGCCAGGGACGCTTCGGGGCGGGTGCAGGGCTTCGACCGATTCACGACCGCGGGTGGCGGCAGTGATTTCTCCCTCGATGTGCCGTGGCGGCGCCGTGGCGCTCCGAACGGGATCGACGAGCGGCTCAGCGTCGACATGATCACCGCCGCCAAAGAGGCTGGCGCGCAGCGGCTGTCGCTAGCCTTCGCGGCGTTTCCGGAGATCTTCGACGCGGCACACCGGAGCCGGCCGCAACGCGTGTTCTATCTGCTGATCCATCTGCTTGACCCGTTCATCTCCCTGGAGTCCTTGTACCGGTACCTGGGTAAATTTCACGCATTGGACGAACGGCGCTATGCGCTGGTCTCGCTGACCCAGATTGTTCCGCTGCTGATAGTGCTGCTGTCCCTGGAGTTCATGCCGCGACGCCGAGGACTACCCGAAGGGTCACGCCGGTGAGCCGACGCGCAGTCGGGCGCACGGGATGTCGTCGGGCAGGTGGTGGGTAGCCACCACAACCGTCCTGTCGCCCAGAATCGGGCCGGGACCGGGCACCAGCAAATCGCGCAACACGGCCTCGGCGTCGGTCGCGTCAAGGTGTTCGGTTGGCTCGTCCAGCAGCACAATTCGGGCGGGGGAGAGCACCGCCCGCGCGAGCAGCAGCCGTCGGCGCTGTCCTGCTGAAAGTCCTTGCGCACCACCGAGCAACACGGTCGACAAGCCCTCGGGCAGGCCGGCCAGCCAGCCGCCGAGACCCACCTTCGCCAAGGCGGCCGTCAATTCGTCATCGCCGCAATCGCCGCGGACAACCAGCAAGTTATCTCGTACGGTAGTGGCGAAGACATGCGCGTCTTCGGCGAAAAAGGTGACGGCTCTTCGCAGTTCGATTTCACCGAAGCCGCTCACGTCGGTTCCGTCCACGAGCACCCGGCCACGTAGCGGCGGCAGCAGCCCCGCGAGCGTCATCAGCAGCGTCGTCTTGCCGGAGCCGCTGGGGCCGGTGACGGCAAGCCGGGCGCCCGGTGGCAGGTCGAGCACCGCCTGGCACGACCGCACCGCCGAGTGACCGCACCAGACGTCGGCGGACAGCCGGCCGGTGATCGCGGGCCCCGCCGGTGTTGGCGCGAGCAGGTCCGGGCGATTGACCTCGGGCGGGGCCAGGTCGAGCAGCCGCCGTGCGGCGATGCGTGACCGGGTCAGCTGGACCGCGGCCGCCGGTAGTGCGGTCGTCGCCTCGAAGGCCGACAACGGCAACAACATCAACACGGCCAGCGTCGTCGGCGCGGCCGTGGGAGCCATGCCGATCCCGGCCACCGCCGCACCCAACACGCTGATCCCGATCGCCGCGGTTGGTATCGCCTCGGCGATCGCCGCCGGCCTGGCCGCGGCGTCGAGAGCCTTACCCCAAGCACGTTGTTGCCGTTGGGATTCGGCAATAACGTCGGTGAGGACTCCGGCCACCCGAAGCTCGGGTGCATGCTCGAATGCGACCATGGCCGAGGTGTCGCGTTCGCCATGATGCCGGCGGGCCAGAGCTTCGTGTCGCACGGCGGCTCTGCCGGCAAGCCAGGGCGCGACAACCCCGGCCACCAGCAGGCAGATCGCCAGGACCGCTGCGGCCGGCGCCGAGATGATCGCGACGGCCGTGGTCGCGGCCAGCGCCAGTAATGCGGCGACGCCGATCGGTACCACCGCACGGACCAGCATGTCGGCCAAGGTGTCGACGTCGGCACCGACTCGGGCCACCACCTCGCCGCTGTGCAGCCGGACCGCCGCCGCCGGCGGCCCCACGGCCAGCCGGTGGTAGATCCGGGCGCGGGCGGCGCCGGCCGCGCGCAGCGCGGTGTCGTGGGTGGCAAGTCGCCCGCAATAGTGCAGAATCCCGCGCGAAATCGCGAACGTCCGCACGGCGACGACCGCGACGGACAAGTCCAGCACGGGCGGCATCTGCCAGGCGCGGGTGATCAACCACGCCGAAACGCCGGCCAAGGCCAGGCCGCTGCCCAACGACAACGCCGCCAGAACAATCGCGGCCACGACGCGCCCCAGTCGCGGACGCAGCAGCTCATAGCCGGCCGGCAGCGGATCAGACCGGGACATAACCGACCTCGCTGGCAGCGGTGACCTCGACGACCCGGTCGCCGATGGCCACGACAGGGGCCCGGTGGCCGACGACCACCACCGTCGCACCCTGGCAGGCCCGTTCGACGACGGCCCGCAACACCCGGCTCTCGGTGGCCGCGTCCAGGTGCGCGGTCGGTTCGTCGAGCAGCAGCACCGGGGCGGTTGATCCGAGGGCACGGGTCAGCCCGAGGCGCTGCCGCTGCCCAAGCGACAAGCCGACGCCGCCGCGGCCGAGCACGGTGTCCAATCCGTCCGGCAGCTCCGCCAGCACGGTGTCGAATCCTGCTGCCGCGCAAGCACTGTCAAGGTTGTCCAGATCACCGAGCAGGACCAGGTTGTCGCGGACCGTTCCCGGAACCAGCACCGGGCGTTGAGGCAGCCAGGACAGCTGGCACCACCAGTCGGCGGGGTCCAATTCGCGGACGTCGATTCCGGCGACGGTGACCTGTCCCGACGAGGGCACGGTGAGGCCGGCGATCGCCTGCAGGGCGGTGCTCTTGCCCGCGCCGTTTCGCCCGGTCAGCACCGTCACCCGGCCGGGTTCGAGCACCGCGGTCAGGTGATCCGGTGAGCGGCCGTCTCTGCTTGCGACGCTGAGCTTTTCGATGCGGATCACGCATCCGCGGGCCGCCACCGTGCGGGTGCCCGCCGTCGTGGACGCCGGTTCGCCGATGAGGGCGAAAGCCTGGGCGGCCGCGGCTCTGCCGTCTTGGGCGGCATGGAATTCCACACCGATGCGCCGCAGCGGCCAGTACACGTCGGGCGCCAGCAGCAGTACCGTCAACCCGGTGGCCAGGCTCATCTGACCGAACACCAAGCGAAGACCGATGCTGACGGCGACCAGGGCCACACCCAGCGTGGCCAGCAATTCGAGCACCAACGCCGAGAGGAAGGCGACCCGCAGCGTGGCCATCGCCGAACGGCGGTGCGCGGCAGCGAGTTCTGCGATGCGCTGCTCCGGTCCCACCGCGCGGCCCAGCGCCCGCAGCGTGGGGATGCCGGCGATCAAGTCCAACAGCCGGGCCTGCAGCGTGCCCATCGCGGCCAGCGCGGCTGCCGACCGGTCGGCCGTCGCCATCCCGATCAACACCATGAAGATCGGAATCAGGGGCAGCGTGATCACCACGATCGCCGTCGATTTCGCGTCATAAGCCGCAATGACCGCGACGGTAGCCGGTGTCAGAAGCGCCGCGAGCAGCAAGGTGGGCAGGTACCCGGTGAAGTAGGGACGCAAACCGTCCAGTCCGCGAGTGACCAGCACCGCGGCGGCATCACGCTGGGCCGCAAGCTGCCTGGGTTGGCGGCCGGTTACCGCCGTCAGCACCTGGCCGCTGAGATCCGCGATCACCGCGCTGGCTCCCCGCTGCCCCAGACGTGCCTGCAGCCAGTGCGTCAGGGCGCGAATTGTCCACAGCGCCAACAATATTGCCAGCGGCCCCAGCCAGCAGTCCAGGTGTCGCTTCGAGGGATCGGTCACGATCCGCGCGACGATGCTCGCCAGGACTACCGCCGAGCCGATCGCACAGCCGGATATCGCCACTCCACACGCCACCGCGGCGATCAGGTAGCGGCGCAGGGCCGCCGATGCCCGCCACAGCCGCGGATCCAGCGGCGCCCGGGCGGACCTGTCCGTCGCGCTCAGGACGGGCGCCTCGCCAGACCGATGGACGCAGGTATCCGCTCAGCCGAAATGCGTTGCCGGAAAACCCAATACGTCCAGGCCTGGTACGCGACCGTGAGCGGCGCGAAGATGGCCGTCACCCAGGTCATGATCTTCAGGGTGTACGGCGTCGATGAGGCGTTGTAGATCGTGACGTTCCACCGCTCGTTCAGCGTCGACGGCACCAGGTTCGGGTACAGCACGCCGAACAACAAGACCACCACGGCCGCGACGACCACAAGCGTGCTCAGGAACGCAAACCCGTCGGATGCGCGCCGCCATACCAGCAGTACGGCCGCCACCTGGGCGACCACCGCCACGCCCAGCGCCGCCCAGGTCCATTGCTTGCCATACGCCAGCTGGGTCCAAACTCCGAACCCCCCAACCAGCACAGTCGCCGCAAGAGCGAGCCACAGCGCGATCCGGTAGGCGCTGTCGCGGATCGGCCCGGCGGTTTTCAAGGCGATGAACACCGCACCGTACTGCAGGAACAACCCGGCAGTGGCGAGGCCCCCCAACAGTGTGTAGGCGTTGAGCACGTCGCCGATGGCCAGATGCACGTGAGCATCGCCATCGACCGGGAGTCCGCGCACCAGGATGGCGAATGCGACGCCCCACAGCACAGCGGGCAGCCAAGACCCCGCGGCGATACCGAAATCGGCCCAGGCCCGCCATTTGGTGTCATCGACCTTCCCGCGCCATTCGATGGCCACCGCGCGCAGGATCATGCCGAACAAGATTGCCAGCAGCGGTAAATACAACGCCGAGAAGACGGTCGCGTACCAGCCGGGAAATGCGGCGAACATTCCCGCGCCGGCGGTGAGCAGCCAGACCTCGTTACCGTCCCAGACCGGGCCGATTGTGTTCAGTACGGCTCGCCTTTGGAGTTCAGGCTCGCCCGGGGCCACCCGAGCCAGCGGCTCCATCAGCATGCCAACACCGAAGTCGAATCCCTCGAGAACCAGGAAACCGAGGAACAGCACACCGATGACAGCGAACCACACTTGTTGGAGTCCCACCGGTCATCTCCCTTCTGGGTCAGTGGCTCTCAGTAAGCATCGGTTGGCATCGGTAAATTCAGTAAGCGAACGACAGCGGTGCCACCTCGTCGCTGCCGGGCGCCAGCGGCGCCGCCGGCTCCGCGTCGTGCTCCTGCGGACCTTCGACGACATAGCGCTTCAACAGCCAGAACCAGATGACCGCGAGCACGGCGTAGACGAGCGTAAACGTCACCAATGAGGTGACCACCACGCCGAATGGGTGGTTCGAGACAGCGGTTCCCACTGTGAGTCGAACCTGCTGGTCACCGGTCGGGTTGGGTGCCACGATCCAGGGCTGACGGCCCATCTCGGTGAATACCCACCCGAACATGTTGGCCAGGAACGGCGCGGGAATCGTGAACAGCGCAAACCAGGCGAACCACCGGCGACCCGGGATCCGTCCGCCGCGGGTCAGCCACAGGGCCAGCAATGCGAACAGCACCGGAATCGCGAGGAAGCCGATCATCGCGCGAAATGACCAGTAGGTGACAAACAGATTGGGCCGGTAATCATTCGGGCCGAATCGCTGGTTGTAGTCCTGCTGCAGATCGCGGACACCCTGCAATGTGACACCGGTGGTGTGGCCCTGGGCAAGGTACGGCAACACGTAGGGCACCTCGAGGACCCGGGTGAGGCTGTCGCAATTGTTCTGCCGGCCGACCGTCAGGATGGAAAAGTCCGGATCGGTCTGGGTGTCGCACAACGATTCCGCGGACGCCATTTTCATCGGTTGCTGCGCAAACATCAGCTTGCCCTGGTGGTCACCGGTGAAAAACAGCCCGACGGTGGCGACCAGCGCAACCCAACAGCCCAGGATGGTCGCTGGGCGATACATGGCGCGGGTACCCGGCCCGACGGGGGCGGTGTTCGAGCGAACCAGCCACCATGCGCTGACGGCGGCGACGAAGGTTCCCGCGGTCAGCAACGAGCCCATAATGGTGTGTGAAAATGCCGCTATCGCAGTGTTATTGGTGAGCAACGCGGTAATGCTGTTCAACTCCGCGCGTTTGGTCGCCGGGTTGTAGTGCGCCCCGACCGGATGCTGCATGAACGAGTTCGCCGAGATGATGAAGAACGCGGAGACGTTGACCGCGATCGCGACGATCCAGATGCAGGCCAGGTGGACCAGCCGGGGCAGCCTGCTCCAACCGAAGATCCATAAGCCGAGGAACGTCGATTCGAAGAAGAAGGCCATCAGGCCCTCCATCGCCAGCGGCGCGCCGAAGATGTCGCCGACGAATCGCGAATACTCGCTCCAGTTCATCCCGAATTGAAATTCCTGCACGATCCCGGTGGCTACACCGATGGCGAAGTTGATCAGGAACAGCTTGCCGAAGAACTTGGTCAGCCGATACCAGGCCGTGTTACCGGTGACCACCCACACCGTCTGCATGACGGCCAGCAGGGGCGCCAGGCCGATGGTGAGCGGCACGAATATGAAGTGGTAGACGGTGGTGATACCGAACTGCCAGCGCGAAATGTCGACGACATTCATCTGTCATCTCCGGAGGTTGCGGGCCGTTACCTGTGGGCTACGACAAAGTGTAGTAGGACGATCGGCGCTGACGCTACGGGCAATTCGAGTGCTCGTCGCAGGGTTACAGGCCAAGGCGTTTGGCGGCCTTACGGATGCCGAACGCCGAGACGATCTCGCAGGCGCCGATGATGACCAGCCACACGCCCACGACGATGGCCAACGTGATGATCGACTCGAACGGCGCGGCAATCACGACGACACCGGCGATCAGGCTGACAACGCCGACGAAGATCTGCCACCCGCGTCCCGGCAGAGTCGGGTCGTTGATCGCGGACACGGTTGTGGCGACGCCGCGGAAGATGAACCCGATGCCGATCCAAATGGCCAGCAATAGGACTGCATTGCCGAAATGACGGAACGCCAGCACGGCCAGGATCAGCGAGGCCGCGCCGCTGATGAACAGCAGGATTCGGCTGCCGGCCGAAACGTGCAGGCTGAACGCGAAGAAAACCTGAGCGATGCCGGTCACGAGGAGGTAGACACCGAATGTGACGGCGGCCACCAGGACCGATATTCCTGGCCAGACCAGGATCAGGACGCCGAGGATCAGCGCCAGCAGTCCCGATAACAGCGTTGACTTCCACAGATGCGGCAACAAGCGGGGGACGGGGCCCGAGACGGGTGCGGTTTGCATGGCACCAGTGTGACGCATGTGACGGGTTTTGGCATAGTGGTGAACCGCCCCCGTAGTTGGCGAAACCGGCCAGTTCGAAGCGTTTCGCGGTCTCCCGCGACGCATCGCACGGCACTGGGGTGCTGTCAATCAGGCCTAGATCGTCGGCTATTGCTTCGGCCGTCCCGCGCGCCGCCGGTCGGGGTGCACCACGTGGTCAGTTCGCTCAGGAGGGCATCGAGGTCTGTATTCACAACTGCCCATCGGTGCCCTCCAGCCGCATCCTTCACAAGCCGACACGCCGAGAGTGCAACCACGGCGGCACCGCCCGGCGTGTCGCCGCCGCCAGTGCACGCTCGGCGCAGCCGGTGCACACTCGGTGAGCAGTTGGGAAGTACCGATCCAGTGCGTTGAGTTTTCAGACGCTGGCCGCGCTTGGCTCCTCGGTAAGTAGGTCGTCGGGCTGCTCCGCCGGCCTGCGGCCGATCAGGTACCAGGTGCGCATGACGCCTTTGCCCTTGACGTTGATGTGCCCGCGCTCCTGCAGCACGAAGTCGCTCTTCAGGCGTTCGTAGACTTCATCCGGCACTTGGATCTTGCCCACCGAGTCGGTGGACTCCATCCGCGACGCGACATTGACCGCGTCGCCCCATACGTCGTAGAAAAAGCGGCGCGAACCCACCACGCCGGCGACCACGGGACCGGTGGCCAGGCCCACCCGCAGCGGTACCGGGCCGCCTTGTGGGTCCGTCAATCCGGCTGCGACGCCGACCATGTCGAGTGCAAAGTCGGCGAGTGCCTGCACATGGTCGGGCCGCGGCCGTGGCACGCCGCTGACAACCATGTAGCAGTCGCCACTCACCTTGATTTTTTCCAGGCCGTGCTTGTCCACCAATGCGTCGAAAGCGCTGTACAACCGGTCCAGGAATCGGACGAGGTCGGCCGGCGCTGCGCTGCTGGCCCGCTCGGTGAAGCCGACGATGTCGGCGAAAAGCACCGACGCCTCGTCGTATTTGTCGGCGATGACGTCTCGCTCGGGATGCTTGAGCCGTTCGGCGATGCTGGCCGGCAACATGTTGGCCAGCAGGGCCTCGGAGCGATCGTATTGGGCTTCCATGATCGCTTCGGCGCGGGCGGTGTCCCGCAGGGCAAACCAGACGGACACGACCACCACCACGCAGGCCGAGACCGTGGTGACGACGAAGCCCGCCGACTGGGCCCAGGCGGGCTCGATTCCGGTGTTGCGGGGGACCAGGAATTCCACCGCAATGATCAACGCCGTGGCAAGGGCCGCCAGTCCGCTGGCCAGCACGATGTGTTCAATGCCCAGCACCAGCACCACCAGGCAGGCGCCCACGAGAAAGAAAAACTGGGCGCCGGACCCGGTGCCAATGATCCAGCAACTGGCGAAGACCGCAACATACGCGGCTCCGATGAACGTCAGCGGTGCTACCAATTCCCCGAAGCGGTGCAGCATCGGGACGATCGCGAAGACCACGGCCGCGGCGATGTTGATCCAACTCAGCGGCCAGACCCAGCCATTGGTCAGTACTTGCACGAGCACGAAGCTCGCGCTGACCATTACGGCCAGCCAGGCCGCGATACTGAGCAGCCGGGCGCGGCGCGCCGCACTGCGGGCGTAGTGCTGGTCGAACTCGCGGGTTTGCTCGCGCACCACCGTGACGCAGTCGTGGCGGGATGAGCCCTCGGATAGTTTCCGTGGGGTACCGCGTTTCTTAGCCACCACGATCAAAAGCGTAGCCGTTGAGCTCGATATTGTCGGCCACCTGCCAAGACTCAGGACCCGTTGGCGATGTCATGGGTAAGCCATTCCGACAGGCGATGTTGCGACAGCGCGCCGTTGGGCATGATGTGCTGCACCCGGCGTCCGTCGCGGACGGCCAGGTCGGCGATCATGCGCCGGTGACAGCGCCACCACGTCGGTTCCCCGCACATCACCGCCACGTCGCAGGTGTCGGCATCCTGTAGCAGCCGCTGGTATGCCGCGCGAAATCCGGGTGTACGGGTGTGCGCAGCGTAATTCGCGAAGGCCGGGTTTTCCCACCACAGGTCACGCGGTACCGGGCTCGCGGGCGGTTTGCGGCGGCCACCGAGATCAGGGTCGTGCCGGTAGCCGATCCCGGCGGCGCCCAGCCAGTCGGGCATCACTTGTTTGGAGACGTCGGGGTTGCGGCGCGAGCCGGGGAAACTGCGGACGTCGACCAGCAGCTTGATGTCGTGCTGGTGCAGCGCGTCGGTGAGTTGCCCGGCCGTCTGGGCGCCGTGGCCAATGGTGTACAGCATGATCCCGTGGTGCCCTCGGTGGGATTCGAACCCACACTGGACGGGTTTTGAGTCCGTTTCCTCTGCCAGTTGGGATACGAGGGCTGAGGTTGTTTCGCTTCGGCTTTCCACCTCAGAGCAGCCTCCAACCATAGCGGATTCATGCCGTCATCCCGACTCGCCGCCCCCCAAGGTTTCCCACCTCAGCCGCTCACGCCACAATGTCCGTCATGACCGGCCCCACCAACGACGCCGATGCCGCAACGCCACACCGTGTCCTGATCGCGGAAGACGAAGCGCTCATCCGAATGGACCTCGCCGAAATGCTGCGAGAGGAGGGGTACGACATCGTCGGGGAAGCGGGCGACGGTCAGGAAGCCGTCGAACTGGCCGAGCGGCACAAGCCCGATCTGGTGATCATGGACGTGAAGATGCCGCGCCGCGACGGGATCGACGCGGCGTCGGAGATCGCCAGTAAGCGCATCGCGCCGATCGTGGTGCTCACCGCGTTCAGCCAGCGCGACCTCGTGGAACGCGCCCGCGACGCCGGGGCCATGGCCTATCTGGTGAAGCCCTTCACCGCCAGCGACCTGATCCCGGCCATTGAATTGGCCGTCAGCCGGTTCAGCGAGATCACCGCGCTGGAACAAGAAGTGGCGGCGCTGTCCGACCGTCTGGAAACGCGCAAGCTCGTCGAACGCGCCAAAGGCCTGCTGCAGGCCAAGCAGGGCATGACCGAGCCGGAGGCGTTCAAGTGGATCCAGCGCGCCGCCATGGATCGGCGGACCACCATGAAGCGGGTGGCCGAAGTCGTCCTGGAGACCCTGGACACATCTGGCAAGTAGCCGCCTTGCGCTCAACAGCCGTGCGGCGAGCAGACACAGAATCGCACGGATCCGCGCGGCGGAGTGCGATTCTGTGTCTGCTCCGCAGCGTCTAACGCGCCACGATCACCGACGAGCCGTGACCGAACAGGCCCTGGTTCGCGGTGATACCCACCTTCGCGTTGTCCACCTGCCGGCCGGTCGCCTGGCCGCGCAGCTGCCAGGTCAGCTCGCACACCTGGGCGATCGCCTGCGCGGGGATGGCTTCGCCGAAGCACGCCAGTCCGCCCGAGGGGTTGACCGGGATCCTGCCGCCGATGGTGGTCGCACCACTGCGCAGCAGTGACTCGGCTTCGCCTTTGGCGCACAGCCCCAGGTGCTCGTACCAGTCGAGTTCCAGCGCGGTAGACAGGTCGTAGACCTCGGCCAGGCTCAAGTCCTCGGGCCCGATGCCGGCCTCCGCGTAGGCCGCGTCCAGGATCTGATCCTTGAACACCCGGTCGGGTGCCGGTACCGCCGCAGTGGAATCCGTTGCGATATCCGGCAATTCGGGCAAATGCTGGGGGTACCGCGGGGTGACCGTGCTGACCGCGCGCACCGACGGCACCCCGTTGAGGGAGCCGAGATGCTCGCGGGCGAACTTCGCGCTGGCCACAATCAGCGCCGCCGCGCCGTCCGACGTGGCGCAAATGTCCAGCAGCCGCAACGGGTCGGCCACCACCTGGCTGGCGAGCACGTCGTCCACGGACACCTCCTTGCGGAACCGGGCATTCGGGTTGTGCAGGCCATGACGGGAGTTCTTGACCTTCACCTGGGCGAAGTCCTCGAGTGTGGCGCCGCAGAGGTCCATCCGCCGCCGCGCCAAGAGCGCGAAGTACACCGGGTTGGTGGCCCCGATGAGGTGGAACCGCTGCCAGTCGGGATCGTTCTTGCGTTCGCCGCCCACCGGGGCGAAAAAGCCTTTCGGGGTGGTGTCGGCGCCGATCACCAGCGCCACATCGCAGAAACCGGCCAGGATCTGGGCCCGCGCGCTCTGCAGCGCCTGCGAACCGCTGGCGCACGCGGCGTAGCTGGAGCTGACCGGCACGCCGTTCCAGCCCAGCTTCTGGGCGAAGGTCGCACCGGCGACGAAGCCCGGATACCCGTTGCGGATGGTGTCGGCACCGGCCACCAATTGGATCTGACGCCACTCCAACCCGGCGTCGCGCAGCGCGGCCCGTGCGGCGACCACCCCGTACTCGGTGAAGTCGTTACCCCACTTGCCCCACGGGTGCATCCCGGCGCCCAGGATGTAGAGCGGTTCGGGCAGGCTCATGCTGCGACCCTCCACGCGTAGACGATGCGTTGCACACCGTCGTCGTCGGTGAACAGCGCCATGGTGGTCAGCTCCATCTCCATGCCCACTTTCAAGTCGGCCGCCAGCGTGCCTTCGACCACCTTGCCCAGCACGATCAGCCCCTCGTCGGCCAGCTCCACCGCGGCGACGGCGAACGGCTCGAAAGGGTCCGGCGAGGGATAGGGAGGCGGTGGGGCATAACGGTTTTCGGTGTAGCTCCAGAGCCTTCCGCGCGTCGAGAGCGCCACGGACTCCAGTGTGTCGCTTTCGCATGACGGGTTGGGGCAGTTGTTCTCGCGGGGCGGAAAGACATAGGTACCGCACTGCGGGCACTTGCCGCCGATCAAATGGGCTTTGCCGGTGTCGTCGGTGGAAAACCACCCGTCGATGGCTGGTGCTTGGCTGGTGACCTCGGGCACCGGCCCAGACTACCGAGCAGACGCACAAAACTGAAACGTGTTGCAGTTCCGGCGCCGCATACCGCGTCGGACCAGGTGCATAGAGTGTGATCCGTGAGCACCGCCAGTGAGGATCAGGCCAAGCCGACGTTGATGTTGCTGGATGGCAACTCACTGGCATTTCGGGCGTTCTACGCACTGCCCGCGGAGAACTTCAAGACCCGCGGCGGGCTGACCACCAACGCGGTCTACGGCTTCACCGCCATGCTGATCAACCTGCTGCGCGACGAAGCCCCGACGCACATCGCCGCGGCGTTTGACGTCTCCCGCCAGACCTTCCGCTCCGAGCGTTACCCCGAGTACAAGGCCAACCGGTCATCGACTCCGGACGAATTTCACGGCCAGATCGACATCACCAAGGAAGTTCTGGGCGCGCTGGGCATAACTGTCCTCGCCGAACCGGGATTCGAGGCCGACGACATCATCGCGACGCTGGCCACTCAGGCCGAGAAGGAGGGGTATCGGGTGCTGGTCGTCACCGGCGACCGCGACTCGCTACAACTGGTCAGCGACGACGTGACGGTGCTCTACCCGCGCAAAGGCGTCAGCGAACTGACTCGCTTCACCCCCGAGGCCGTCGTCGAAAAATACGGGCTCACCCCGGCGCAGTACCCGGACTTCGCCGCGCTGCGCGGCGACCCCAGCGACAACCTGCCCGGCATTCCCGGGGTGGGGGAGAAGACCGCGACCAAGTGGATCGCCGAATACGGCTCGCTGCAGGGGCTGGTCGACAACGTCGACTCGGTGCGCGGCAAGGTCGGCGACGCGCTGCGCGCCAACCTGGCCAGCGTGGTGCGCAACCGCGAACTCACCGACCTGGTCCGCGACGTGCCGCTGGCCCAAACCCCGGACACGCTACGGCTGCAGCCCTGGGACCGCGACCACATCCACCGGCTCTTCGACGACTTGGAATTTCGGGTGCTGCGCGACCGGCTGTTCGACACCCTGGCCGCTGCTGGGGGGCGGGTACCCGAGGTCGAGGAGGGGTTCGACGTTCGCGGTGGTGCGCTCGAGCCGGGCACGGTCGCGCAGTGGCTGACCGAGCACGCCAGCGATGGACGTCGCTCCGGCCTGACGGTGGTGGGCACTCATCTGCCGTACGGCGGGGACGCAACCGCGCTGGCGATCGCCGCCGCCGACGGGGATGGCGGCTACGTCGACACTTCCACCGTGACTCCCGACGACGACGCCGCGCTGGCGGCCTGGCTGGCCGACCCCGCCAAACCCAAGGCGCTGCATGAAGCCAAGATGGCCATTCACGACCTCGCCGGCCGCGGCTGGACGCTGGACGGCGTCACCTCCGACACCGCGCTGGCGGCCTACCTGGTGCGGCCGGGACAGCGCAGCTTCACCCTCGACGACCTTTCGCTGCGTTACCTGCGTCGTGAGCTGCGGGCGGAAACCCCTGAGCAGCAACAGCTTTCACTGCTCGACGACATCGAGGGAGTGGACGACCAGGCGGTCCAGACGGCTATTCTGCGCGCCCGGGCCGTGGTGGACCTGGCCGAAGCCCTGGACGCCGAACTGGCCCGCATCGACTCCACCGCCTTGCTGGCCGAGATGGAGCTGCCGGTGCAGCGGGTGCTGGCCGAGATGGAGCGCGCCGGGATCGCCGTCGACATGCCCATGCTGGCCGAACTGCGAAGCCAATTCGCCGACCAGATCCGCGATGCCGCCGAGGCCGCATACGCCGTCATCGGCAAGCAGATCAACCTCGGCTCACCCAAGCAGCTGCAGGTGGTGCTGTTCGACGAACTCGGCATGCCGAAGACCAAGCGGACCAAGACGGGCTACACCACCGACGCGGACGCGCTGCAGGGTCTTTTTGAGAAGACCGGGCACCCTTTTCTGCAGCATCTGCTGGCGCACCGCGACGTCACCCGCCTGAAGGTGACCGTCGACGGGCTGCTGAGCGCGGTGGCCTCCGACGGCCGGATTCACACCACGTTCAACCAGACGATCGCGGCCACCGGCCGGCTTTCGTCTACCGAGCCGAACCTGCAGAACATTCCGATCCGCACCGACGCCGGACGCCAGATCCGCGACGCTTTCGTGGTGGGCGCCGGCTACAGCGAACTGATGACCGCCGACTACAGCCAGATCGAGATGCGGATCATGGCGCATCTGTCCCGGGACGAAGGCCTCATCGAAGCCTTCAATACCGGGGAGGATCTGCACTCATTCGTGGCGTCCCGGGCGTTCGGCGTGCCCATCGACGAAGTGACCGCCGACCTGCGCCGCCGGGTCAAGGCGATGTCGTACGGGCTGGCCTACGGGTTGAGCGCCTATGGGCTGTCCACCCAGCTGAAGATCTCCACCGAGGAGGCGAAGGTCCAGATGGACCAGTACTTCGCCCGGTTCGGCGGGGTCCGCGACTACCTGCACGCCGTCGTCGAGCAGGCCCGCAAGGACGGCTACACCTCGACCGTTCTGGGCCGCCGGCGCTATCTGCCCGAGCTGGACAGCAGCAATCGCCAGGTGCGTGAGGCCGCCGAGCGGGCGGCGCTCAACGCGCCGATCCAGGGCAGCGCGGCCGACATCATCAAGGTGGCGATGATCGAGGTGGACAAGGCGCTCACCGAGGCCGGCCTGGCGTCGCGCATGTTGCTTCAGGTGCACGACGAATTGCTGTTCGAAATCGCGCCGGGCGAACGCGAGCAGGTCGAGGCGCTGGTGCGCGAGAAGATGGGCGGCGCCTACCCGCTGGATGTTCCGTTGGACGTGTCGGTGGGCTTCGGGCGCAGCTGGGATGCCGCGGCTCACTGAGAGGCAATCGAGCGCCGAGTGTAACGTGGCGGCGGAAAATCGCGCTGAAGTTCGCCGTGGCGTTACACACGCGACGGATGGTGCGGTTTGTCCAGCATGTACACCGTCGAGTAGCCTCGACAGATGCCCGTCGGTGCTCGATGGCGGGTCATACCAACAATTCAACGTCCCAGTCCCTACGACCGACCCTGTCCGGAGCAACCCAACAATATGCCGAGTCCCGCCGTCACCTCGCCGCAAGTAGCCGTAAACGACATTGGCTCTTCCGAGGACTTCCTCGCAGCAATAGACAAAACGATCAAGTACTTCAACGATGGCGACATCGTGGAAGGCACCATCGTCAAAGTGGACCGGGACGAGGTGCTCCTCGACATCGGCTACAAAACCGAAGGGGTCATCCCCGCCCGCGAACTGTCCATCAAGCACGATGTCGACCCAAACGAGGTCGTTTCCGTCGGCGACAAGGTCGAGGCCCTGGTGCTCACCAAGGAGGACAAAGAGGGCCGGCTGATCCTGTCCAAGAAGCGCGCCCAGTACGAGCGCGCCTGGGGCACCATCGAGGCGCTCAAGGAGAAGGACGAGGCCGTCAAGGGCACCGTCATCGAGGTCGTCAAGGGCGGCCTGATCCTCGACATCGGGCTGCGCGGCTTCCTGCCGGCGTCGCTGGTCGAGATGCGCCGGGTCCGCGACCTGCAGCCGTACATCGGCAAGGAGATCGAAGCCAAGATCATCGAGCTGGACAAGAACCGCAACAACGTGGTCCTGTCGCGGCGGGCCTGGCTGGAGCAGACTCAGTCCGAGGTGCGCAGCGAGTTCCTCAACAACCTGCAGAAGGGCACCATCCGCAAGGGCGTGGTCTCCTCGATCGTCAACTTCGGCGCCTTCGTCGACCTCGGCGGTGTGGACGGTCTGGTGCACGTCTCCGAGCTGTCCTGGAAGCACATCGACCACCCGTCCGAGGTGGTTCAGGTGGGCGACGAGGTCACCGTCGAGGTGCTCGACGTGGATATGGATCGCGAGCGGGTTTCGTTGTCGCTCAAGGCAACTCAGGAAGACCCGTGGCGCCACTTCGCGCGTACCCACGCGATCGGGCAGATCGTGCCGGGCAAGGTCACCAAGCTGGTGCCGTTCGGCGCGTTCGTTCGCGTCGAGGAGGGCATCGAAGGGCTGGTGCACATTTCGGAGCTGGCCGAGCGCCACGTCGAGGTGCCCGACCAGGTGGTTGCCGTCGGCGACGACGCGATGGTCAAGGTCATCGACATCGACCTGGAGCGTCGCCGGATTTCGTTGTCACTCAAGCAGGCCAACGAGGACTACACCGAGGAGTTCGACCCGGCGAAGTACGGGATGGCCGACAGCTACGACGAGCAGGGCAACTACATCTTCCCCGAGGGCTTCGATCCCGACACCAACGAATGGATGGAAGGATTCGACGCGCAGCGCACCGAATGGGAAGCGCGCTACGCCGAGGCCGAGCGGCGGCACAAGATGCATACCGCGCAGATGGAGAAGTTCGCCGCGGCCGAGGCGGCCGGCCACGGTGGTGGCGAGCAGCCCTCGGGCAGCCCGGCATCGACCGAGAAGGCCGCGGGCGGGTCACTGGCCAGCGACGCCCAGCTGGCCGCGCTGCGGGAAAAACTCGCCGGCAACGCTTAGTCGCCGATGCTGCGCATCGGACTCACCGGCGGCATCGGCGCCGGCAAGTCGGTGCTGTCCACCACGTTCGCGCAGTGCGGTGGAATCATCGTCGACGGGGATGTACTGGCCCGCGAGGTAGTCGAGCCGGGCACCGAGGGACTTGCGGCACTGGTCGACGCCTTCGGCGACGACATTCTGCTGCCTAGCGGGGCGCTGGATCGACCGGCGTTGGCCGCCAAGGCGTTTCGCGATGACGAGGCGCGGACGAAACTCAACGGGATCGTTCATCCGCTGGTGGCCCGCCGCCGCGCCGAGATCATCGCGGCGGTGGCGCAGGATGCGGTGGTCGTCGAAGACATTCCGCTGCTGGTCGAATCGGGGATGGCGCCGCTGTTCCCGCTGGTGGTGATCGTGCACGCCGACGCCGAACACCGGGTGGCACGGCTGGTCGAGCAACGCGGGATGTCCGAAGCGGACGCCCGCGCCCGGATCGCCGCGCAGGCCACCGACGAGCAGCGCCGTGAAGTCGCCGATGTCTGGCTGGACAACTCGGGCAGCGTGGACGCTTTGGTCGAGCGGGCCCGCGACGTCTGGTACAACCGGATACTGCCGTTCGCCCACAACCTCAGCGAGCGTCGGATCGTCCGCCCCCCGGCACGGCTGGTGCCGGCCGATCCGAGTTGGCCGGACCAGGCCCGCCGCATCGTCAACCGGCTCAGGATGGCCGCCGGCCACCGGGCGCTGCGAGTGGACCACATCGGGTCCACCGCCGTGCCGGACTACTGCGCCAAGGACGTCATCGACATCCAGATCACCGTCGAATCACTGGCAGCGGCCGACGAACTCACCGAGTCGTTACTGTCCGCCGGTTATCCGCGTCTGGAGCACATCACCCGGGACGTCGCCAAAGCCGATGCGCGCAGCACCGTGGACCACTTCGACCACACTTCGGATGCTACGTTGTGGCACAAGCGCTTTCACGCTTCCGCAGATCCGGGGCGGCCGACGAACGTACATATCCGGGTGGACGGTTGGCCCAATCAGCAGTTCGCGCTGTTATTCGTGGACTGGCTACGGGCCAACCCCGGTGTGCGGGCCGACTACCTGTCGCTCAAGCGGGCCGCCGAGCAGAGCGCGGCATCAGGGGCCGGCGACATCGCGCACTACGTGACGGCCAAAGAGCCGTGGTTTCTCGACGCTTACCGGCGGGCGTGGGACTGGGCCGATTCCGTCGGCTGGCGCCCGTAACGCCGCGGGTCAGGTGCCGGGCAGCGGGGCGCCGCACTGCAGTACCCCGCTCAGGGGATCACTGTTGCCCGGCTTCGGCCTGACGAACTGGTCGACTTGGGTGGCGACGTTGTCGTCGACGTCGATTTCGCAGTGGACATTCGCCGAGTAGGGCCAGTGCAGCGACACCTGCATCCCTGCCTGCTGCGGATCGGCCAGTACCTCGTTGGCCTCGAACACGTTGCCGGGCATCGGGCTCAGCGGGGCGGTGGATGTCTGGCCGTCGTTGAGCACGAAGGTGGCCTGACTACCGGGTGCGACACCGTCGATCCTGGCGATGTAGGTGACGTTGTGGAGGTCGGCCAGCGCGGTCGCGGGGTCTAGTTGTGAGCCGACCGCGACGGCCGTCACGGCGGCGATCGTAGACCATTTCTGCGTGGTGGAACTCATATCGATGACGATACGCCCGGTGTGCGGGTCACCCAGCGGATCGCACGTTTGGCGAAATCCGTCACGACGAGTTGTCCAACTTGGCGCCGGATAGCACCGATTCGGGTTGGCTCAGCCCGAGTTTGGGCCGTGCGCCGGCGTCGCCGTGCGGAACGGCGTCGTTGCGTTTGGTCAGGAGCCAGGTCTCGTCCTCGCCCTCGCGGATCCGGGTGAGCGCGTAGCCGCGCCACAGTGTCCGGCCGTGCAGGTGGAACCGAAGATGGCCGCGCTGGCGGTACCGTCCTCCTGGTACGCCGCGGCGCACGGTGATGGCGCCGGGTAGCCCTATGCGCCGGTATCCGGTCAGTTGCATACGACACGGATACCCGCGATGGCCGCAATGACCCGCAGCGGCCGGCGATCAACCCGAGCGCCAGGTGAGGGCCATGCCGTAGGCGGCCAACCAGCGCACCAGGTCGTAGTCATGGCGGGCTAGGCCGTCGACGGCGGTCACCGCCCGCTGCAGTGCCTGCTCAGCGACCTCGGCGGGCAACAATCCGTGGCGGACCGCATCCAGCAGTTCATCCACGTCGGCCAATCTGGCTCCGCGTCCGGTGCGGACCTCGATGTCGAGGTAGTGATCTTCAGAACGCCACACTGCGGCGCCGGGCGTGTATTCACCCACGTCGAGGTAGTGGTCGTAGTCGCGTTCGTGGCCAGGGTTGAAGTGAAAGACGGTGGCGCGCAACCCGAATGACGGCAGCAGCCAGGATTCGAGGTAATGGAACTGGGCACGGCCCGGGGTGGGCCGGGCCAGATAGAGCCCCCATGGATGCACGGCGTACTCATCGACGGCCCGCACAATGCCTTTGGGATCGGTATTGGTGCGGGCCACCAGGTCGAACGTCTCATGCTTGGGTGGGTGGATGAGGCCACCCTACCGGCCGGGGCCGTCCGTTATCGGCGCAAGCGGGATGTTCCACAGGGGACAAGTCCGGCGTCGCAGCGCCGCGTCGTCCCGGTGTCTGCCGGCTACCTGCTCGGATACGACCCGACAAGTGGTCGAGATCCGCCACAGCTAAGACGTGTCGGTGCCTCGTTCTACCCTGATGACATGGCTTTTGCCACCGAGCACCCAGTAGTTGCCCATTCCGAATACCGCCCAGCCGCAGAGGACGTGGAAGGGTTGGTGCGCACCGGCGCGCGCTTCGAGGTGGTCAGCCCGCATGCGCCGGCCGGCGACCAGCCGGCCGCCATCGACGAGCTGGAGCGCCGGATCAACGCGGGGGAGCGTGACGTGGTGCTCCTCGGTGCCACCGGCACCGGAAAGTCGGCCACCACCGCGTGGCTCATCGAGCGCCTGCAGCGGCCCACCCTGGTCATGGAACCCAACAAGACGCTGGCCGCCCAGATAGCGAACGAGCTACGAGAGATGTTGCCGCACAACGCTGTTGAGTACTTCGTGTCGTATTACGACTACTACCAGCCGGAGGCGTACATCGCACAGACCGACACCTACATCGAAAAGGACAGCTCGATCAACGACGACGTGGAGCGGTTGCGCCACTCCGCCACGTCGGCGCTGCTGTCGCGGCGTGACGTGGTGGTGGTGGCCTCGGTGTCCTGCATCTACGGCCTGGGCACCCCGCAGTCCTACCTGGACCGCTCGGTCGAGCTGCGGGTCGGCAGCGAGGTGCCGCGCGACGGGCTGTTGCGGCTGCTGGTCGACGTGCAGTACACCCGCAACGACCTGTCCTTCACCCGCGGTTCGTTCCGGGTGCGCGGCGACACCGTGGAGATCATCCCCTCCTACGAGGAGCTGGCGGTTCGTATCGAGTTCTTCGGCGACGAAATCGAGGCGCTGTATTACCTGCACCCGCTAACCGGTGAGGTGATCCGCCAGGTCGACTCGCTGCGGATCTTCCCGGCCACTCACTACGTGGCCGGGCCCGAGCGGATGGCGCACGCGATCTCCACCATCGAGGAGGAGCTGGCCGAGCGGCTCGCCGAATTGGAGGGGCAGGGCAAGCTGCTGGAAGCCCAGCGGCTACGAATGCGCACCAACTACGACATCGAGATGATGCGGCAGGTCGGGTTCTGCTCGGGCATCGAAAATTACTCGAGACATATAGATGCCCGGGGACCGGGCTCACCGCCGGCGACGTTGCTGGACTACTTCCCGGAGGATTTTCTGCTCGTCATCGACGAGTCGCACGTCACCGTGCCGCAGATCGGCGGCATGTACGAGGGCGATATCTCGCGCAAGCGCAATCTGGTCGAATACGGGTTCCGGCTGCCGTCGGCGTGCGACAACCGGCCGCTGACCTGGGAGGAGTTCGCCACCCGCATCGGGCAGACGGTGTATCTGTCGGCCACGCCGGGACCGTACGAGCTCAGCCAAACCGGTGGCGAGTTCGTCGAGCAGGTGATCCGGCCGACCGGCCTGGTGGACCCGAAGGTCGTGGTCAAGCCGACTAAGGGTCAGATCGACGATCTCATCGGGGAGATCCGCAAACGCGCCGATGCCGACCAGCGGGTGTTGGTGACGACACTGACCAAGAAGATGGCCGAAGACCTCACCGACTACCTGCTGGAGATGGGTATTCGGGTGCGCTACCTGCATTCCGAGGTCGACACGTTGCGCCGCGTCGAGCTGCTCCGGCAACTCAGGCTGGGCGACTACGACGTGCTGGTCGGCATCAATCTGTTGCGCGAGGGCCTGGACCTGCCCGAGGTGTCGCTGGTGTCGATCCTCGACGCCGACAAGGAGGGCTTTCTGCGGTCGACGCGCAGCCTGATCCAAACGATCGGGCGCGCCGCGCGCAACGTCTCCGGCGAGGTGCACATGTATGCGGACAAGATCACCGACTCGATGAAAGAGGCCATCGACGAGACCGAGCGGCGCCGGGCCAAGCAGATCGCCTACAACGAAGCCAACGGGATCGACCCGCAGCCACTGCGCAAGAAGATCGCCGACATCCTCGACCAGGTTTATCGGGAGGCTGACGATTCGGAAACTGTCGAGATCGGCTCCGGGCGCAGCATGTCCCGGGGCCGTCGGGCGCAGGGCGAGCCCGGCCGCGCGGTTAGCGCGGGGGTCTTCGAGGGCCGCGACACCTCGAACATGCCCCGCGCCGAGCTGGCCGACCTGATCAAGGACCTCACCGAGCAGATGATGGCCGCCGCGCGCGACCTGCAGTTCGAGCTGGCCGCCCGGTTCCGCGACGAGATCGCCGACCTGAAAAAGGAATTGCGTGGGATGGACGCTGCCGGGCTCAAGTGACTCGCACGCGGTGCCTACGGTGTAGCTGTGACCGACACGGCGAGCGAGACCGGCAGCTGGCGCGAACTGCTGAGCAGGCACTTGGGGACGGCCACCATGCTGTCCGGCGGCGTCGCGCTGTACGCCACCAACGAGTTCCTGACCGTCAGCCTCCTTCCGAGCACCATCGCCGAAATCGGTGGCAGCCGGCTGTATGCCTGGGTGACGACCCTGTATCTGGTGGGTTCGGTGGTGGCGGCGACGTCGGTCAACCCGATGCTGCTGCGGGTCGGCGCCCGCACCTCGTATCTGATGGGGCTGACCGTCTTCGGCGTCGCGAGCCTGTTGTGCGCGGCCGCGCCCAATATGGAGACCCTGGTCGCCGGACGCACCCTGCAGGGGGTGGCCGGCGGACTGCTGGCTGGACTGGGCTACGCGCTGATCAACGCCGCGCTGCCGCATCGGCTGTGGACTCGCGGCTCGGCGCTGGTGTCGGCGATGTGGGGGGTGGCGACGCTGGTCGGGCCGGCCGCGGGCGGACTTTTCGCGCAGTTCGGGTTGTGGCGGTGGGCGTTCGCTGCGATGGCGGTGACGTCCGGGCTGATGGCCGTGTTGGTGCTGGCGGTGCTGAGCAGCCGGGCCGGTGCAAGCGGTGGGCAGCCGGTGACCGCCGCGCACAAGGTGCCGGTGTGGTCGGTGTTGTTGATGGGCGCTGCCGCCCTGGCGGTCAGTGTCGCCGAACTCCCGCGCTACCTGGTGCAGACCGCCGGGCTGCTCGCCGCCGCTGTGCTGCTGATCGGGATCTTTGTGATCGTCGACTGGCGGATGCACGTAGCAGTGTTGCCGCACAGCGTGTTTGGCCCTGGACCGTTGAAATGGATCTATCTGACCATGTCGGTGCAAATGGTCGCCGCGATGGTGACCACCTATGTGCCACTGTTCGGTCAGCGGTTAGGCAACCTCACGCCGGTGGCCGCCGGATTCCTCGGTGCGTCACTGGCGGTGGGCTGGACGGCCAGCGAGATCGTCAGCGCATCGGTGAACAACACCCGGGTGATCGGGCATGTGGTGGCGGCAGCGCCGTTGGTGATGGCGTCGGGGTTGGCGCTGGGCGCCGTCACCCAGCGTGTCGATGCGCCCCTCGGGGTGATCGCGCTGTGGGCGCTGGCGTTGCTGATCACCGGGACCGGGATCGGGATCGCCTGGCCGCATCTGTCCGCGTGGGCGATGGATTCCGTCGACGATCGGGCCGAGAGCGGCGCCGCCGCGGCCGCCATCAACATCGTGCAGCTGATCTCGGCGGCCTTCGGCGCCGGCCTGGCCGGTGTCGTGGTCAACACGACCGAGGGGGGCGAAGTGGCGGCCGCTCGCTGGTTGTTCGCGGTCTTCACCGCGCTGGCCGCCCTCGGGCTCGTTGCCTCCTACCGCGCGACCCAGCGCCAACGTCGTT
This sequence comes from Mycobacterium gastri, assembly GCF_002102175.1. GTDB lineage: Bacteria > Actinomycetota > Actinomycetes > Mycobacteriales > Mycobacteriaceae > Mycobacterium > Mycobacterium gastri. Next base: position 164,098 of record NZ_LQOX01000055.1, read on the forward strand.
CACCGGGTTGATTTGACGACCTGCGAGTAGTGGAACTGCCACCGTTCGACGATGTGGAAGCCCAGGTAGCCGGGAAACTGGTACACCGGCGTGCGCCCGAACGCTGTTCCTGGCGACAAGCGTTGTCCCACTTGATGATCCGGCAATGACTTGTCGCGGTTGGTGATCGTCCACAGCGTCGTGCATTTGTTGATCTTGGCGGTCGTCAGCCACACCGCGACGTGGCCGTCCCACAGCGTGCCGACCTTGGGCCCGTAGGCGCCGCGTTCGACGTCGACCAACGACCGGAACGCCGCCGGTCGGGTGGCCAGCAGCGCCCGGATCGGCCCCGGTCGCCACGGCACGGTGTTGTCCACCAGCAGGCAATCACCGGGCGCGGCATGGGCACTGATGACGTCGGCCACCTGGCTGTAATCCCAGCCCTCCTTGGCGTAGGGCCCGCGTTGGGTGAAGTAATAGTTCGGGAACGCGGCGACGGCGAAGACCGCCACCGCCCCGGCGATGAGCCAGGGCTTGCGCGCGACGGTGACGATGCAAATGGCCAGGATGACCGCCGCCCCGGGGGCGGTCAGGATCAGGTAGCGCGGGTAGTAGATGGGTTCGACGCTCGCCGAGTAGATCAGGACGACAGCGGTGGGAACGACGACCCAGGCCACGCCGGCAAGCAGCAGCGGTCGGGTGCCCTGCCCGGGCCCCGGCGCGCCGGCCAACCGCAGCACGACGGCGGCGACGACGACCACGCCGGACAAGATGGCGAACGGCACACTGTGGTCGAAGTACTGGCGATGCACCACGTCGAGGAAGAGGTTTCGGTTCAGCCCCGAGATCCACCCGACCTGCCACACCTGTCCGTGGGCGAACAGGACGAAGGGCGTCATGGCCCCGACCGCGGCCGCTGAGGCGACCGCCCACCAGATGGCGGGCGCTTTCCGCGAGTGCGCCGGGACCAGCAGTGGCAGCAGCACGGCGTACACCGGCACCAGCAGTCCCAAGTTGATGCTGACCAGGATCGACAGCATCAACCCCAGCGCATACAGCAGCCACAGCCATGGCTTGTTACGCCGCACCGCGCTGACCAGCAGCACCGTCAGCCACACCGCGGCCGTCACCGACAGTGCCGAGGAGCGGGCCTCGATGCCCGCCCAGGTCACCCGCGGCAGGATGGCAAAGACCGCTCCCGCACACACTGCGGTGCTGCGGCCGGAAAACTGCTTGGCGAACACGACGACGCCGGCGGCGGCGGCCCCGATGGCCAGGCTGCTGGGAACCCGCGACCAGAACTCGGTGGGCGGAAAGATCGCGAACCAGCCGTGCATCAGCAAGTAGTACAGGCCGTGTACGGCATCGATATGGCCCAGCAGGTTCCACAACTCCGGCAGGGTGCGCCGCGCCGAAGCCGAGATCGTCGCACCCTCGTCGAACCACAGCGACGGCCGACTGGCCCAGGCTCCGCTCACAACCGTCGCCAGCAGAGCGATCGCCCAGGGGTCGAGGCGCCGGCCACGGGCCTGCGAGCGCGCAGCCTCGCCCGCCAGCGGCGCCGCGTCCTGATCGAGTGTCGGTGCAGACATGATGCCTGTCACTGTAGGTCGCCGGCGATGATTCCGGTCACCAGCCGTCGTACCGCCACCCGGCCCGGGCATCGGGGCGCACCGCCGCCAGGGCCACCCCGTCTGATCGCCACATCTAGCGGAACATCTTGTGCCACAAGCATTTTCGGTACGCACCTAAGCTCCTGATTGCGTTGTCGTCAGCCACTGGTGTTCGCCGGCTGCGCGGGCCCCGGCAAAACACGGATTGCGCCACGCCGTCGCGGTGTGGTTAATCTGACCTATCTAGATCAACCAACGCGATACTGTCTGGGGTTGGCGTAGCAACCGACACTGGGAGGGTAAATGGGCGCCTATCGGACCGTGGTGGTAGGAACCGACGGCTCGGACTCGTCGATGCGGGCAGTGGACCGGGCCGCGCAGATCGCCGGGGCCGATGCCATGTTGATCATCGCGTCGGCGTACCTGCCTCAACACGAGGACGCCCGAGCCGCCGACGTCCTGAAGGACGAAAGCTACAAGGTGACGGGCACCGCCCCGATCTACGAGATCCTGCACGACGCCAAGGAGCGGGCGCACAACGCCGGCGCGAAGAACGTCGAGGAACGCGCTATCGTGGGCGCGCCGGTCGACGCGCTGGTCACCCTCGCCGAAGAAGCGAAGGCCGACCTCCTGGTGGTCGGCAACGTCGGCCTGAGCACAATCGCGGGGCGGTTGCTGGGTTCGGTGCCGGCCAACGTCTCGCGTCGGGCCAAGGTCGACGTGCTCATCGTGCACACCACCTAGCCTGCTGGGTGCTGCGGCGACCGGATTTCCGTTCGGCGCATTTTCACCGGTAGTCCTGCTGTAGTCCTGCTGTCGGCGAACAGGGCGCCTAAGCCTGGCTAAGCCATCGCCGGCCGCTTCCCATTCGACTGGACGGGCGACCGGCGCGTCTTGCGCGGCGGCGCAGGGCGGGGGACCGGGTCGAACGCGGCGGGATCGTCCAGATACTGGCGAAATACGTGGGCCATCGTCGCCGCCTGGTAACCGTCGACGAACCGGTGGTCCAGACCGATCGTCAGCGGCAGCACCGGGCGTACCACCGGTTGACCGTCTTCGGCGAGCACCTTGTCGGTCACCGCGCCGATCAGGATCCCGAACGGCACGTGGCAAAACGTCGGCCAGGGAGCGGCGGCGGTGTCCAGGCCGTAGGTGCCCACGTTGCTGACGAGTATCGAACCGTAGGGACGGGCCTCGAGCCCGAGGAAGGGCAGGGGCAGCTGGAGACTTTCGGTAACGAACGCGATCGCATCCATCACCGGGCGTAGCAGCAGCGGCGGGAGGCCTTTGACCATGGCCTTGGCTTGTTTGAACTGTGGATCTTCGTTGTGGCGGATCCGTGCGGCACGATCAGCCAGTTCTTTGGCGATGACCCAGGGCGGCTTCTCATTGATGCGACGCACGACGGCGCCGGATAGATCCGTCCTGGCCGCTTCGACTCCCGTCACCACGTCTGTTCGCAGCGACACGACGAAAAAGCAGTCGATCGTCGGGGATGGCAGAAAGCTGCCGAACACCACGCGACCGTTGAGGCCGGGCAGCGCTTCGACGACTTTGCCCGCCGCCCGGCCTACCAGATCCACGGGGGTGACATGCTGGCCGGTGGCCTCGCGAACCCGGGCGATGTAGTCCAGCAGCCGCGAAGCGTCGATGTCGGCCGTCGCCCAGATGATCGGGTCCTTTCTGGGGCGCCAGGTGGCCATGGCGATCTTGCGCCACACGGAGAACGGGACAGATGACGGTGCCCACATCGTCGGAGCTCCATTCCTTCGCGCCGCGACCGGCACTAACCTCACTGCACGCCGGGCTTCGTGCCGATTGTGCGCCGCCGCCGGGGTCGCCGACGAGGGAACAAGGTCCCCTACCGCCGCTGCCTTCCGGCCTTGTTCTGCCCTATGTCACCGCGATGCGTCGTTCACCAGCCGCGGGCGCGCCACTCCTGAAGGTGGGGGCGTTCGATGCCCAGCACGGTGTCGTCACCGTGGCCGGGGTAGATGACGGTGGAGTCGGCGTACACGTCGAATACCCGGGTGGTGACGTCGGTGAGCAGCTGGGTGAAATCGCCGGGCTGCCAGGTTTTGCCGACTCCACCGGGAAACAGGCAGTCGCCGGTGAACAACTGGGTGACCCCGCCGGTCGCGGATCCCTCGAGCGCCAGCGCGACCGATCCCGGTGTGTGCCCGCGCAAGTGGATGACATCGAACGTCAGCTCGCCGATCTGGACGGTGTCGCCGTTGGCCAGGAAGCGATCGGGCTTGACCGGCAGCGGTTCGGCGTCGATTTGGTGGGCGGCGGTCGGGGCACCGGTGGCTTCGGCCACCGCCTGCAGTGCCTGCCAATGGTCGAAGTGCTGATGACTGGTGACGATCAACGAAACTTTCGGCGCATACCGCCGGATCAGGTCGATGAGGACGTCGGCGTCATTGGCGGCGTCGATCAGTAGCGTTTCGCCGGTCGCAGCGCACGTCACCAGGTAGGCGTTGTTGTCCACGGGCCCCACCGACGCCTTGAGGATGGTCGCGCCCGGCAGCGTGCGTCGGGCCGCGGTCCCCGGGTCGACGTGTCCGGTGTAGTCATCATCGACGGTGGTCATGTGCGCCACTCTCCCCAGCAAGCGGTGGTACCCGCGACTATCGCGGCTGCCCCGGCATTAACGTTGTCGGCGCAGGTCATAGGCGTCACCTTACTGGTCCCCGAATGCTTGTCGGTACGGGCACATAGCATGGGAACGAACTCCGTCTCTAGAAGGAATCCGTCAGTGAAAGGGCCTGGGTGGCTGAGCGCCTGATCGTCAAGGGTGCGCGCGAACACAACCTGCGCAGTGTCGATCTCGACCTGCCCCGCGACGCGATGATCGTTTTCACCGGACTGTCCGGATCCGGTAAATCGTCGCTGGCCTTCGACACCATCTTCGCCGAGGGCCAGCGGCGCTACGTGGAATCCCTGTCGGCCTATGCCCGCCAGTTCCTCGGGCAGATGGACAAGCCGGACGTCGACTTCATCGAGGGGCTGTCTCCGGCGGTATCCATCGACCAGAAGTCCACCAACCGCAACCCCCGGTCGACGGTCGGCACGATCACCGAGGTGTACGACTACCTGCGGTTGCTGTACGCCCGTGCCGGCACGCCGCACTGTCCGGTCTGCGGGGAGCGGATCGCGCGCCAGACGCCCCAGCAAATCGTCGACCAGGTGCTGGCCATGGCGGAGGGCACCCGCTTTCTGGTGCTGGCACCGGTGGTGCGCACCCGTAAGGGCGAGTTCGCCGACCTGTTCGACAAGCTGAACGCCCAGGGCTACAGCCGCGTCCGGGTCGACGGTGTCGTGCATTCTTTGACCGATCCGCCGAAGCTGAAGAAGCAGGAAAAGCATGACATCGAGGTGGTGGTGGATCGCCTCACCGTCAAAGCCGCCGCCAAGCAGCGGCTCACCGATTCGGTGGAGACCGCGCTGAACTTGGCTGACGGCATCGTGGTGCTGGAGTTCCCCGACCACGAACCGGGCGCGCCGCACCGTGAGCAGCGGTTCTCCGAGAAACTCGCCTGCCCCAACGGGCATGCCCTGGCCGTGGACGACCTGGAACCGCGGTCGTTCTCGTTCAACTCGCCCTACGGGGCCTGCTCCGAATGCAGCGGTCTGGGCATCCGCAAAGAGGTCGACCCGGACCTGGTGGTGCCCGACCCGGAACGCACCCTGGCCGAGGGCGCGGTCGCCCCGTGGTCGACGGGCCACACCGCGGAGTACTTCACCCGAATGCTGGCCGGGCTGGGCGAGGCGATGGGTTTCGACGTCGACACTCCGTGGCGCAAGCTGCCGGCCAAGGCGCGCAAGGCGATTCTGGAAGGCTGCGACGAGCAGGTGCACGTGCGCTACCGCAACCGGTATGGACGCACCCGGTCGTACTACGCCGATTTCGAAGGCGTGCTGGCGTTCTTGGAACGCAAGATGTCGCAGACCGAGTCCGAGCAGATGAAGGAACGCTACGAGGGCTTCATGCGCGACGTGCCGTGCCCGGTATGCGAAGGCACGCGGCTCAAGCCGGAAATTCTGGCGGTGACGCTGGCCGGACGCGAGCTCGGCCCCAAGTCGATCGCCGAGGTCTGCGAACTGTCGATCGCGGAGTGCGCGGACTTTCTTCAGCGCCTCACCCTGGGTCCGCGCGAGCAGGCGATCGCGGGGCAGGTGCTCAAGGAAATCCAGTCGCGGCTCGGGTTTCTGCTCGACGTCGGGCTCGAGTACCTGTCGCTGTCGCGCGCGGCGGCCACCCTGTCCGGGGGCGAGGCGCAACGCATCCGGCTGGCCACTCAGATTGGCTCCGGCCTGGTGGGGGTGCTGTATGTGCTCGACGAGCCCTCCATCGGCCTACATCAGCGCGACAACCGTCGTCTCATCGAAACCCTCACCCGGTTACGGGATTTGGGCAACACGCTGATCGTTGTCGAGCATGACCAGGACACCATCGCCCACGCCGACTGGATCGTCGACATCGGGCCGGGCGCCGGCGAGCACGGCGGCCGCATCGTGCACAGCGGACCGTACGACGAACTGCTGGCCGACGAGAACTCGATCACCGGAGCCTATCTGTCCGGGCGGGAAAGCATAGATATTCCCGCGATCCGTCGACCTGCCGACCCGCGGCGTCAGCTCACCGTTGTCGGCGCCCGCGAACACAACCTGCGCGGCATCGACGTGTCTTTCCCGCTCGGTGTGCTGACGTCGGTGACCGGGGTGTCCGGGTCGGGCAAGTCGACGCTGGTCAACGACATCCTGGCGGCGGTATTGGCCAACCGGCTCAACGGGGCCCGGCAGGTTCCGGGCCGCCATACCCGGGTCACCGGACTGGACCACCTGGACAAGCTGGTGCGGGTGGACCAATCGCCGATCGGTCGCACGCCGCGATCCAACCCGGCCACCTACACCGGGGTGTTCGACAAGATCCGCACCCTATTCGCCGCCACCACCGAGGCCAAGGTCCGCGGCTACCAACCGGGCCGATTCTCGTTCAACGTCAAGGGCGGTCGCTGCGAGGCCTGCACCGGCGACGGCACCATCAAGATCGAGATGAATTTCCTGCCCGACGTGTACGTGCCCTGCGAGGTGTGCCAGGGCGCCCGCTACAACCGGGAGACCCTCGAGGTGCACTACAAGGGCAAGACCATCTCCGAGGTGCTGGACATGTCGATCGAGGAGGCGGCACAGTTCTTCGAGCCGATCACCGGCATTCACCGCTACCTGCAGACCCTCGTCGACGTCGGCCTCGGCTATGTCAGGCTCGGCCAGCCCGCACCGACGCTGTCCGGCGGTGAGGCGCAGCGGGTCAAGCTGGCCTCCGAGTTACAGAAACGCTCGACCGGGCGCACCGTTTACATCCTCGACGAACCCACCACCGGCCTGCATTTCGAGGACATCCGCAAGCTGCTCAAGGTGATCAACGGTCTGGTCGACAAGGGCAATACGGTCATCGTCATCGAACACAACCTGGACGTGATCAAGACCTCGGACTGGATCGTCGACATGGGACCAGAGGGTGGCGCGGGGGGCGGAACCGTGGTCGCCCAGGGCACTCCGGAGGACGTCGCCGCCGTGCCGGAAAGCTACACGGGCAAATTCCTGGCCGAAGTCGTCGACACCGGGCAGCCGGCGGGGCCACCCCGGTCGAACCGCCGGCGCAAAGTCAGCGCCTGAGCCGGGTCCGCGGCACTGGATTCGTTGCCAACGCCGAAACGCGTAGCAACGGTTCAAGTTCGGAGTCGGCCAGCATCGACGGCGGTGATCAGATCCGGCGGCCCGACCCGCCTGCCGTGTCACTGATCGGTGTGCATCGACTCCCGGATCTGGGCCAGTCGTTCGGCGGCCGCGCGCTGGCGCTTTTCGTACTGTTCCTCGACGGATCGGCCCTCGGATGTCTCGGCGTCCAGTTCGGCGGCGCCGAGCGCCGCGGCGTATCGGGACTCGATCTTTTCGCGCACGGATTCGAAGGTCGGGACCCCGGAGTCGTCATATCCGGCGTCATATCCAGGGTCGTATCCGGCGTCGGATCCGGCGTCGGCCGAGTCGGGGATGGGGGCTCGTGGTTCGTCGGGCATGCCGCCACGTTACTGCGGCGATAAGGCATCGGCCCGTCGGCGGTGCTCGCGATAACGCACCATCTGCGCCCAATACACCATGGTCAGCGCCATTTGCAGCGCGGTCGCGACAACCGCCGCCTTGAGTCGACGGCGGCGGGCGGCGATCACCGCACTCAGCGAAACGGCCGATGTCAGCACGCTGACCAGCATCGCCGCGTCGGCCGGACGCTCGGCGATCCACAATTCCTCGCCCAACATCGCCCGCGTTGCCCATGCTCGATGGTGTTTCGGCTTGCCGAAGACAAACGGATTGATCGCCAGCCACACTCCGATCACCGCGGCGTGGCCCCAGCGCCGCGTCCATATGGGCACCAGCGCCAGTGGCGTGCTCGCCCAGCGCGTCCAGGCGCTCCAGGGATTGCAGTGCCGGGCGAATACCGCCCGGCGAACCCGCGCGACAGACCACACCGGCAACTACCGCCCGGCGGTGACGACCTGCGCGGCCGCACCGCCGGTGCCCGGTAATGGAATCGGTGGCGCCTCCGGAGTGCCCAGCTGCCCGGCCAGCCAGGGCAGCGCTCGCACGAACACCTGGTCCGCAAAGGGCCAGTCGTGCCTGCCCGGTTGGGGAACCACCGCGCAGTCAATGCCGTTGGTGCGGCCCAGTGCGCACAGCGCATTGGCGGCCGCCGTCTGGTTGCTCGGATTTGCGGCGGCATCGCGCCCGGCCACCCGCATGGCGGTGGTGTCGACGATCGGGGTATCCCGACGCCAAGCCGGTTGACCGGGGACAGAGATGGCGAACCAACCCGAAACCCCGGTATACGGGCCGTGCCGGATAATCACCGTCGTCGGATCGAATGTGGCCCAGGCGTCGGCGTTTCCGCCGTACAGCCTGGCGATGGTTTCCGCCTTGTTTCCGGCGTTGGGGTAGAAATCGCCGGCGACATCGACAAATGCGCTGAACAGATCGGGGTGCATGACCGTCAAATCCACGGCGCAAGTCCCGCCCATCGACCAGCCCGCAATGCCCCAGTTGCGCTGCTGCGAGCTGACGCCGAACTTCGAGACCATATATGGCACAACGTCTTTGGTCAGATGATCGGCTGCGTTGCCGCGTCGTCCATTGACGCATTCGGTGTCGTTGTTGAAGGCTCCGCCGGAGTCGACGAAGACTAGCACCGGCGCGTTGCCATCATGGGCGGTGGCAAATTCGTCGACCGTCTGCACGGCGTTGCCGGCTCGCGCCCAGTCGGCAGGGGTGTTGAACTGGCCGCCGATCATCATCACGACGGGCAATCGCGGGGGCGGATCACTCGCGAACCAGGCGGGCGGCAGGTACACCAGCTCCCCGCGATGTTTGAAGTGCGATGCCGCGGACGGAATGGTGACCGGCACCACGCTGCCGTGCGACGGCCGTGTCCCCTTGCCGGCCATCGCGGCAACGCTGGCCGGATCCGCCTGATCGGGCAGCGGACCCGAGGTGAGCTGGTTCCACGCGGCCTGGACGGTCGGGAAATAGCCGACCCACAGGTTGAGCGCCAACGCCGCGCTGAGCACACATAGCGGCACCGCCATCAGCGATGCGCCGCGACCCCACCAGCGCGCGCTGCGCCAGCCCAGGACCAGTACCGTCGCGGCCACGCCCGTCAAACCGGCCCAGACCCAGAGCGCTGCCGGGGCCGGATCGTTGGCGAGCCGGCCGAGATACCAGCCGGTCCCGCAAGCCGTCGCACCGCCGACGGCCACCGCTGCCGGCAGCCGACGCCACTGGCGAAAGCGCGACCCCATTGCCAGCAGCAGTACGGTCGCGGTCACTAGCTGGACCGTGATCGGCAGCCAGCCGTACATCAGCGAGGTATGAGCGCTGGCCAGCGGTTGCGCAACATACGCCGTCGACGCTGTCACAAGAACTATTGTGATCGCTTGTTAACGCTGCTGGAATGTGTTCATTGAATATTTGCTGGGTATTCGCTGGAAGCTGTCGGGACGGGTTTAATGCGGCTTCGCCAACGGAAACGGGAGCGTCTCGCGAATACTGCGTCCGGTGATCAGCATGACCACCCGGTCAACGCCCATGCCGAGGCCTCCGGTGGGCGGCATAGCGTACTCCAAGGCTTGCAGAAAGTCTTCGTCGAGCTCCATTGCCTCGGGATCCCCGCCGGCCGCCAACAGGGATTGCTCCTGCAGACGGCGCCGCTGCTCCACCGGGTCGGTGAGTTCGCTGTAGGCGGTAGCGAGTTCGATGCCCCAGGCAACCAGGTCCCACCGTTCGGCGACGCCGAGCTTGCTGCGATGCGGCCGGGTCAACGGCGACACCGAGGTCGGGAAGTCGATGTAAAACGTCGGCCGCTCGGTGCGGCTTTCCACCAGATGCTCGTACAGCTCGAGCACCACCGCCCCGGCATCCCACTTGGCCCGATAGGGGACGTGGGCCGCGTCGGACAGCTTGCGCAGCGTCGCCAAGTTCGTGTCGGTGTCGACGAGTTCACCGAGGGCTTCGGAAACCGCGTCGTGCACCGTCTTGACCGGCCAGACTCCGGAGATGTCGACCGGCTGCAAGCCGTCGCTGGTGGGCCGCATCGCGATGGGCGCACCGTTGGCGGCCTGGGCGGCGTTTTGGATGAGCTCGCGACAGCTGTCCAGCCACACCAGGTAGTCGGCATGTGCTTGATACGCCTCGAGCAAAGTGAACTCAGGATTGTGACTGAAGTCGACGCCCTCGTTCCGAAAGGCCCGGCCCAGTTCGAATACGCGTTCCACGCCGCCGACGCACAGCCGCTTGAGGTATAGCTCCGGCGCTATGCGCAGGAACAGGTCCATCGAATAGCTGTTGATGTGCGTGACGAACGGTCTGGCGGCTGCTCCGCCGTGCACCTGCTGCAGGACGGGAGTCTCGACTTCGATGAAGCCCTTGGCGAAGAGTGTGTCCCGGACGGAGCGCAGTACCAAGCTGCGTGCGGTGAGCAGGGCACGGGATTCGGCATTGACCGCCAGGTCGACATAGCGGGTGCGCACCCGGGCCTCGGGATCGGTCAACCCCTTCCACTTGTTCGGCAAGGGCCGCAGGCATTTACCGATAAGGCGCCAGCTGGACACGATCAGCGACCTGGTTCCCCGTTTGCTCGAGCCCATATGCCCCGTCATCTCCACCAGGTCGCCGAGGTCGATGGTGGCGTTGAAATCCGCGGCGCGGCCTAGCTGCAGGCAGGAATTATCGAGCAGCACTTGCATTTCACCGGTCCAGTCGCGTAGGTGCGCGAACAACACACCGCCGTAATGGCGCACCCGCAGTATGCGTCCGGACACCGACAACGTGGCCTTGTCGTCCGCGTTCATCGCCTGTGCGACTGTGTGACTGGGCGGACATCCTACCGGATAGGCATCAATGCCGTTGCGCCGCAAGGTTTTTAATTTGTTCAGTCGAACGCGGACCTGCTCGGGCAGGCGACGGCCAACTTCGTCGTCGGTGAGGTCCACCTGTTGTAGCTCGGTGATATCCGGCGCCGAGCCGTCGTGATGCAACAGCCCGCTGGCTGCCAGCCGTTCCGGCACCGCAGGGTGGTGGCCGGTGTGCGCCTTGTTGCGCCGGGTGAACGGCAATACCAGGAAGCCCTCGGCGATGACCGAGGCGACACCCACCTTGGGTATCAATCGTGCGTCCTCGTAACAGGCGTAGCGGGGCACCCATTCGGGCTGGTACTTCTGGTTGGACCGGTAGAGCGTTTCGATCTGCCACCACCGGGAGAAGAAGATCAGCAGCCACCGCCACAGCCGGGCAACGGGGCCGGCTCCCAGCTGCGCGCCCTGCTCGAAGGCGGACCGAAACATCGCGAAGTTCAGCGAGATACGGCTGAGGCCAAGGCTTTCAGCGTGCAGCGCAAGCTCGCTGACCATGAGTTCGATGGTGCCGTTAGGCGATTCCGGAGAGCGACGCATCAAGTCCAGGGAGACGCCGGTGGTGCCCCACGGCACCAGCGACAGCATGGCCACCACCCGGTTGTCCGGGTCCAGCGCCTCGACCAGCAGACAGTCGGAGTCCGCCGGGTCGCCGAGGCGGCCCAGCGCCATCGAGAAGCCACGTTCGGTTTCGGTGTCGCGCCAGGCATCAGCACGCGCGATGGTCTGCTCCATTTCCGCCGCGGAAATGTCGCGGTGTCGGCGGATTCGCACCGTCAGCCCGGCTCTGCGCGCCCGGGTGACGGCCTGGCGCACGCCGCGCATCTCCGGGCCGGACAACTTGAAGTCGGCCGGTCGCAGAATCGCCTCGTCACCCAGCTCCAGCGCATTCAGGCCCGCTTCGCGATATGTCTGAGCCCCTTGGGAACTGGCGCCCATGACACCGGGGGACCAGCCGTAGGTCTGGCACAGCCGTAGCCATGCGTCCACGGCTTGCGGCCAAGCCCGGGGGTCGCCCACCGGGTCGCCGCTGGCCAGACAGACTCCGATCTCGACGCGGTAAGTGACGGCGGCGCGGCCACTGGGTGCGAATACCACCGACTTGTCGCGGCGAGTGGCGAAGTAGCCCAGTGAGTCGCTGTTGCCGTACAACTCGAGTAGTCCGCGGATGGCCGACTCGTCTTCTCCGGTCAGTGCGTTGTCGGCGCGTTGCGACTGGAACAGCACGATGGTGGTCGCGATCAGGGCGAAAGCCCCGAACAAGCCGAAGATGGCGTTGAGGAAGACGTGCGGCCGCCCGGTGAACAGGTCGGGATCGGCGAGTGCGAACCCGATCACCCGGTTGGCCACATAGGGTAGCCGGTCTTGCGGCGCAAGCGATCCGGGGAACAGTTCCACTAAGCCCCAGGAAATCAGGATTCCGATGGCTCCACCGGCTGACAGCACGGCGGCCGCCTTGAACAATGCGCCCCTGCGCACCTTGGCCCAGAACTCGCGATAACCCAGTACCAGCACCACAATCGCGACCACGTGGACCGCGAAACCGAGGTTCTCACCGAAGTTCTCGGCTGCGGTGTTGCCGCCGGCGGCGATGTCGGCGGCGTTCAAGAAGGCGGCAAGCACCATGTTTCCCAGCAACAGCAACCAGGCAATTCGTTTGCGTGCCGTCAGCGCTGCGGCCAGCAAGGCCAGCACGAACGACCATGCGAAGCTGGTGTCGGGGAAGTTGAACAGGTAGCTGTTGATGAACTCCCGTGGAACCTTGATGATCCAGCGAATCAGCGGCGACATGCTCGCCAGCAGCGACAGCGTCGCGATGACTCCGACGGTCCAGCCTGCTGCCGCGGGAACCCAGTGATACCGGGAGACGGGCCTGCTCTCCATCGAGCGAGGCTTTGCGATGGTCACAAATCGCGAGGATATTCCCTCAAACCGGGAAAATCTTGGCGACCCGGTGCTGGATTGCGCCAGCTCAGCGCGCTTGGGCTGGCGCGCCGGCCGGCTCGCTGCCCAGGGGACGGGTCTTGGCTGTAGACTGGCTGCCGCGACCATCCCGGCGAAGGCCAGGAACAGTTAAGTGGAGTCCCACTCCCACCGCTAGCCACGAAACGGTGCAACGCCTTTTCAAGGCTGTGCGGTCCGGTCACAGGCGTTATTTGCAATGCCTGTTCTGCGCATGGCGCAGGCGGCTGGAGTTGTCTCAAGCCGCGATCGGTCGGCATTGGGCCCTGCTTAGGCAGGGCTTTTTTGCTGATGGCTGGTGTATCCCACTGCTGTTTCCGGCCCTCCGGGCCCTGGCCGCAGCGGAAGAAAGCCAACAAGGGAGGCCACATCAGCACTGAGACCCGTGTCAACGAGCGCATTCGCGTACCTGAAGTTCGTTTGATCGGCCCAGGGGGAGAACAGGTAGGCATCGTGCGTATCGAAGACGCACTCCGCGTTGCCGCGGACGCCGATCTCGACCTTGTCGAAGTTGCCCCGAATGCCAGACCGCCGGTCTGCAAGATCATGGACTACGGCAAGTACAAGTACGAGGCGGCGCAGAAGGCGCGCGAATCCCGCCGGAACCAACAGCAGACCGTCGTCAAAGAACAAAAGCTGCGGCCCAAGATCGACGATCACGATTACGAAACCAAGAAAGGCCACGTGGTGCGTTTTTTGGAGGCCGGATCGAAGGTCAAGGTCACCATCATGTTTCGCGGACGTGAGCAGTCGCGGCCCGAATTGGGCTATCGGTTGCTGCAGCGACTGGGCGCCGACGTCGCCGAATACGGATTCGTCGAAACAGCGCCCAAGCAGGACGGGCGCAACATGACGATGGTGCTGGCACCCCACCGCGGCGCGAAAACTCGCGCCAGGGCGCGGCATGGGGAGGGACCAGCGGGCGGCGACATCAAACCTTCATCGAACTAACTCGCTAGCCCAACCAGAACCCACCAGGACTGAGGAAAAATGCCCAAGGCCAAAACTCACAGCGGCGCCTCGAAGCGGTTCCGGCGCACCGGTACCGGAAAGATCGTCCGGCAGAAAGCCAACCGCCGGCATCTGCTCGAGCACAAACCGTCGACCCGAACCAGGCGCCTGGAAGGCCGTACGGCGGTGGCGGCCAACGACACCAAGCGGGTCAATTCGCTGTTGAACGGTTAGCCGGCGCCCCGTACGACCCGGCTGGCGCCGGTACCTGACCAAGCACGTCCGAGTCCGAACGAGAGTAGGAACAATCCATGGCACGCGTAAAGCGGGCAGTCAACGCCCACAAGAAGCGGCGCTCCGTCCTGAAGGCCTCGAAAGGTTATCGGGGCCAGCGGTCGCGGCTCTACCGCAAAGCCAAAGAACAGCAGCTGCATTCGCTGAACTACGCCTACCGCGACCGTCGCGCGCGCAAGGGCGAGTTCCGGAAATTGTGGATCTCGCGGATCAACGCGGCGGCGCGTGCCAACGACATCACCTACAACCGGCTGATCCAAGGCCTGAAGGCCGCTGGTGTCGAGGTAGACCGCAAAAACCTCGCCGATATCGCGGTCACCGATCCGACGGCATTCACCGCGCTCGTGGAGGTGGCCCGGGCGGCCCTGCCCGAAGACGTCAACGCGCCCTCCGGAGAGGCCGCTTAGGCGCACCGCGTTCCGGTGCTCACCGAACGCTCGGCCAGGGTTGCCGCCGCGGTCAAATTGCATCGCCACGTCGGCCGCCGTCGTGCGAATCGCTTTCTCGCCGAAGGCCCCAACCTGGTCGAGGCCGCGTCGGCGCGCGGACTGGTGCGGGAGGTGTTTGTCACCGAGGTCGCGGCGCAACGGCATGAGACCTGGTTGACCGCACATGACGCGCCAGTTCACCTGGTGACCGAACGTGCCGCAAAAGCCTTGTCCGACACGGTTACCCCAGCGGGACTCGTCGCGGTGTGTGACATGCCGACGACCCGCCTGGATGAGGTGCTGACCCGCTCACCGCGGCTGATCGCGACGGCCGTCGAGATCAGCGAGCCGGGTAACGCGGGCACACTGATCCGCATTGCCGACGCGATGGGGGCCGCGGCCGTGATTCTTGCCGGACACAGCGTCGACCCCTACAACGGCAAATGTTTGCGCGCGTCCGCGGGCAGCATCTTCAACATTCCCGTCGTCGCCGCAGCCGATCCGCACGCCGCCGTCGCGTCGTTGCGGGGTGCCGGGTTGCAGGTGCTGGCCAGCGCGGTGGACGGCGAGATGTCTCTCGGCGATGCCGATCAACTGCTGGGCATGCCGACGGCATGGCTGTTCGGCCCCGAATCACGCGGGCTATCCGCCGACATCGCCGGCGAGGCGGACCACCGGGTGCGCATCCCGATGTCCGGCGGAGCGGAGAGCCTGAACGTCGCCGCCGCCGCGGCTATTTGCCTGTACCAGAGCGCCCGGGCGCTCGGCTCCACTGACTAAGCCTGACTAAGCCTTATGCGGCCCGAGCCGCCCGGCCCCGGGCAGGGCGCAGGCCGGCCAGCGAGAGTGTGGTGTGCACCAACGATCCCGCCCGCTCCATGATCAGTCGGGCGGGCTCGAGCGGGAACGGGACGAAACCCCGTGCGCGCGGTGGGAAGTAATGCATTGGCAACCCGCGGCGGTCCCGTGGCGGAGCCATGAAGGCGGGCGCTTCGACTAGCGGGGCGTCACTTCGGGTCCGGCCCTCTTGCCGGCGGTAGGCGGCCAGCGCGCGGGGATGCAGTCTGATCTCGTCGGGCACTGCCAGGAACACCAGCTCGACCAGCTTGCCGAACAGGCGCAGCAACACCTCGTCGCCCGGGGTCCAATGCATTCCCGCCTTCTCCCGGACGGTCGGGTCGAACAAGCCGGCGGCGATCCAGCGCTGACCGGCAACCAGGGGCTTGAACATCTGGTCCCAGACGGGCGTGGGCATGAGTACGAACTTCGGCTTGGGAATGCGCATGTGGAAGATGTCCCGCGTCGCCTGGTTGATCTCGAGTTCCTCACGGCAGACCCGGTCCCAGTACTCCTGAAAGTCTTCCCACGACTTGGGCACCGGCCGCATGCTCATGCCGTACATCCGGTACCACCGCACGTGCTCGTCGAACAGCTGGCGCTTTTCGGCCTCGGTCAAGCCTCCGCAGAAGTATTCGGCGACTTTGACGACGAGCATGAAGAACGTGGCATGTGCCCAGTAGAAGGTCTCCGGATTCAAGGCGTGATAGCGACGACCCTCGGCGTCGACTCCCTTGATCGTGTGGTGATAGCCCTTGATCTGCTCGCCGGTCCGGGGCGCCCGGTCGCCGTCGTAGACGACGCCCATGATGGGATACACCGACCGGGCCACCCGCTGCAGTGGTTCGCGCAGCAGGATCGAGTGCTCCGTGACGCCGGCGCCCAGTTCCGGATACATGTTCTGGATCGCGCCGATCCACACGCCCATCATTCCGGTCCGCAGGTCACCGAAGTATTTCCAGGTCAGCGAATCGGGTCCGAGTGGCTCGACTGGTGTCGTCGATGTGGCAGTCATCGCGGCCTCCACGCGCTCGATGTGCGCTCACGATAATCGGTGACAACATACGTTGTCTACGGTTTCGGCGACTGCCGCGGCGTGCTGTTATCCCATGTCCATAGCGGCGTGGCGCCCGCGTGATCAGCTTGTTCGTCGCATGGGCGGGACACCGGGCCGACCGGCGCGAGGCGTTGCTCCCTGAACTGGCCCTGTTCGCCTCTCGGCACGGTATTTCCAGTTGCAGCGGCGATGCGGCGGGCGTTGCTGGAAGAGCCGAAAAGAGGCTAACCAAAAGGCGATTACCGGGAGTAGAGTTTCTTCCCTGGAGACTGCTCGGTGATTTTCTTCTTGAGTCAGGCAAGGAGGCCCGGCTTTGTCGATTCTCAATGTGGTACCGGACTTTGTGAACGCGGCGGCGGGAAATTTGGCGGAAATTGGTTCCGCGATGAGCGCGGCCAATGCGGCAGCGGCCCCGCCCACGACCGGACTGGTGGCCATGGCGGCAGATCAGGTGTCGGCGGCTGTCACGGCGGAATTCGCGGCACATGCCCAGGACTATCAAGCCCTCAGCGCGAAAATGGCGGCGTTTCACGACCAGTTCGTCCGTACCCTGAGCAATGGCGCGGGTGCGTACCTCGGCGCCGAGATCGCCAATGCCGAGCAGAATCTGCTGAACGCGGTGAATGGCCCCGCCCTGTCGTTGCTGGGCCGTCCGTTGCTGGGGACCGGCGCAGGTACTGATGCACGCGCCGCGACTGCCGCCAGTGCACAGAGCGCCGGCTGGAGTGTCGGTTCGGCGCTCAGCTCGGCCACCGGTGCTGAGGTCGCCGGAACGACGGCCATCGGTGCGACGGCCACTGGTGCGACGGCCACCGGTGTCACGGCCGCCGGTGCGACTGCCATCGGTGCGACGGCCACCGGTACGACGGCCACCGTTGCGACGGGCGGCGGCGCAATGGCGCCGCCGGCCGCGAGCACTCCCGTGAGTGTTCCGCTGCTGAATACGACCACCCCGTTCGGTCCGGTGGCGCTCACCCTCAACGGGAGCCTGGACCTGACTACCTTTCAAGTCGCCTTCGACTCCGGCTCCATCGCATTACCCGCGCCGCTTGCGCTCGGCATTGATGCGTTGGGCCCGTATTACCTCGCGACGACCGCGCTACAAAATAGCGCCACAGCATTCGGCAACGCGCTATCAACCGGGAACCCCTTGGGGGCCGCCGGCGCACTATTTTTTGCTCCCGTCAACGCCGTAAACAGCTTCCTTTTCGGCCACGACACGATAACGCAGTCGATGGCGGCGCCAGCGGGGCTCGGTTACTCCGATGTGGCGTTCAGCGTTCCGGTTGGCGGGCTGCTGTCTCCGCTTCAGCCCTTCACGCTTACGCTCACGCCGACCAGCGGAACACCCACGTCGATTGTCTTGGGCGGAACACGTGTCGGCGGCCTTGTTCCCGGCTTGTTCGGGTTGTTCTCCGGCTCCTACTAGGTCGTCGATTGTTAGGACGCCGGCAGCACGACTGTGATTGCCTGGCTCAGCCGAAACCACCTACCCTTGCGGGGTGGAGGTCGGGGCTGGCGATGGGGAGCCCGGCGTGCCCGACGAGATTGCGACTGCGCTCGCGTCGTCTGCTTCGCGTCGGCGTTCTCCGGGGCAATGGCTGCGCTCCACCAACCGCAGCCCGGGCGTAGTGGCGTTCATCCGGCGGGCGCGACGGCTGCTGCCCGGCGATCCCGAATTCGGCGATCCGCTGTCCACCGCGGGTGATGGCGGTCCACGTGCCGCGGCACGGGCTGCCGGCCGGCTGCTGGGGGATCGTGATGCGGCCTCGCGTGAAGTCAGCCTGGGTGTGCTGCAACTGTGGCAGGCATTGACTGAGGCGGTTTCCCGCCGCCCGGTGAATCCCGAGGTGACGCTGGTCTTCACCGACCTGGTGGGTTTCTCGACCTGGTCGCTGGAAGCCGGTGATGATGCCACCTTGGCGCTGTTGCGCCAGGTGGCCCGGGCTGTCGAGCCCCCGCTGCTGGACGCCGGGGGCCACATCGTCAAACGGATGGGCGACGGCATCATGGCGGTGTTTCGCAATCCGGCTGTAGCCGTCCGTGCGGTGCTCGCCGCTCGGGAGGCGTTGAGCGCAGTCGAGGTGGCGGGCTACACGCCGCGGATGCGGGTCGGCATCCATACCGGCCGGCCGCAGCGACTGGCCGCTGACTGGCTCGGAGTCGACGTCAACATCGCCGCTCGCGTTATGGAACGCGCCACCAAAGGTGGCATCATGATATCGAGTCCCACCCTGGACTTGATCCCGCAAAGCGAGTTGGACGCATTGGGTGTCGTCGCCAAGCGGGCACGTCGGCCGATGTTTTCCAGCAAGCTCACCGGCATTCCACCGGACTTGGCGATTTATCGCCTCAAACCTCATAAGGAGTTGCCAGCTTTTGGTGACACTGCCGAAACGGAACAGCAGGCATAGTAGATATCGATGACTCACCGCATTTGGGGACTCTTGTACCGGCTGGGCCGGGTCCGGTTCACGGTCGGCTACCTGGCAGCTCTTGCCTCGGTCAGTGTCGCGGTCTTGATGCTCGGCCCGCATGCCCACGAGCGGGTCATTCGGCATGCCAGTACAAACCTGCACAACCTGGCACACGGGCGCCTGGGGACCCTGTGGAACAGCGCCTTCGTCATCGACGACGGGCCGCTCTACTTCTGGCTGCCTTGCCTGGCGTGTCTGCTCGCGCTCGCCGAACTGCACCTGCACACCGGGCGGTTGACCCTCGCGTTCGTCGTCGGCCATCTCGGGGCCACCTTGCTGGTGGCGGCCGCGTTGGCAGGCGCGGTCGAGTTCGGTTGGCTGCCGTGGTCGATCACCCGTGTCAGCGACGTCGGGATGAGCTACGGCGCGCTTGCGGTGGTCGGCGCGCTCACCGCGACGATCTCCCGTCGCTGGCGGCCGGCATGGATCGGCTGGTGGGCGTCGCTGGCTGTGGCGGCCGCGATCGCCGGCGGTGATTTCACCGACTCCGGCCACGCTATTTCGCTGTTGTTGGGCATGCTGGTGACCATGCGGTTCGATCGGCCGATTCGCTGGACGCCGGCACGGTATGCGTTGCTCATGGTCTCGTCCGGGTTCGGCTTTCTGCTGCTGGCTCACACCAGCTGGACATCGGTGAGCGGTTTTGCCGTGGGCGCGTTTGGCGCGGGCATGGGCTACGGGTTTGCCCGCTGGAAGACCATGCGGGTCGCACCGGCTCAAGCATGACGCGCGGCTGGGCCGGCGGCCCGGCCACCCGGTGCGTTGCCCAGTGGGCATCACCAGAACTAGCCGATCGATGACTTATGATCGGCAGTTGCGTCATACCCGTGCCGTGAACCCACCCTGCGACGATGTGAGCCCTGTCAGGGCCCACCCGCTGACCGGGTGACGGACCGAGGTGGGTGTCTCCCTCGGGGGAGAGCCAGGCAGTTATACCTAGCCTCGTCAGCAAGGAGAGTGTCGCCGCGTGGGTGAGCAACCCGTCGATCTGTCGCCGGAGGCATTGGCCAAGGCGGTCAACGCCGCGCAGCAGGCTTTTGCGCTAGCCGACAGTCTGGAGGCCCTGGCGCGCACCAAGACCCAGCACCTTGGGGACCGTTCGCCGCTGGCGCTGGCCCGGCAAGCGCTGGGCAGGTTGCCCAAGGATGAGCGTGCCGATACCGGCCAGCGAGTGAACGTCGCCCGCGGCGATGCTCAGCGCAGCTACGACGAACGTCTGGCGGCGCTGCGGGCCGAACGTGACGCGGCTGTGCTGGCCGCTGAGGGTATTGACGTCACGCTGCCGTCGACCCGGCAGCCGACCGGTGCCCGGCATCCGATCACGATCTTGGCCGAGCACATCGCGGACACCTTCATCGCTATGGGATGGGAGTTGGCCGAAGGACCAGAGGTCGAAAGCGAGCAGTTCAACTTCGATGCCCTCAACTTCCCGCCAGACCACCCCGCGCGCAGTGAGCAAGACACCTTCTACATCGCACCGGAGAATTCGCGGCAGCTGCTGCGCACCCATACGTCACCGGTACAGGTGCGCACCCTGCTGGAGCGCGAATTGCCGGTCTACATCATCTCGATCGGCCGAACCTTCCGCACCGACGAACTCGACGCCACTCACACTCCGGTGTTCCATCAGGTCGAGGGATTGGCGGTGGATCGCGGGCTGACCATGGCGCACCTGCGCGGGACGCTGGACGCCTTCGCCCGGGCCGAGTTCGGGCCGTTGGCGCGCACCCGGATCCGGCCGCACTTCTTCCCCTTCACCGAACCGTCTGCCGAGGTCGATGTGTGGTTCGCCAACAAGAAGGGTGGCGCCGACTGGGTGGAATGGGGTGGCTGCGGAATGGTGCATCCAAACGTGTTGCGGGCCGCCGGAATTGACCCGGAGACTTACTCAGGCTTCGCGTTCGGGATGGGTCTTGAGCGGACCCTGCAGTTCCGCAACGGGATTCCCGATATGCGCGACATGGTCGAGGGGGACATCCGATTCTCGTTGCCCTTCGGGGTGGGCGCCTGATGCGCGTTCCGTATAGCTGGCTGCGCGAAGTGGTTTCGGCCGGAGCGCCGGGCTGGGACGTCCCAGCCGGCGAACTCGAGCAGACGTTGGTGCGGATCGGCCACGAAGTCGAAGAGGTGACCGCACTCGGCCCGGTCGACGGCCCGCTGACCGTGGGCCGGGTGGCCGGTATCGAGGAACTCGCCGGTTTCAAGAAGCCGATCCGGGCCTGCCTGGTCGATCTCGGTGATGGCCTGCAGCACGAGATAGTCTGCGGTGCAACGAATTTCGTGATCGGCGATTTGGTGGTCGTGGCGCTACCCGGAACTATCCTGCCGGGCGGCTTTACCATCACCGCCCGCAAGACCTACGGCCGCACTTCGGCGGGAATGATCTGCTCGGCGGCCGAACTCGGTTTGGCCGCAGACCATTCCGGGATCCTGGTGCTCCCGCAGGCAACGGCCGAACCGGGAGCCGACGGTGCGGGTGTGCTCGGATTGGACGACGTGGTGTTCCATCTGGCGATTACCCCGGACCGCGGTTACTGCATGTCGGTGCGCGGCTTGGCCCGCGAGATCGCGTGCGCCTACGACCTGGATTTCGTCGACCCCGCCGAGGTCCCGGCGCTGCCGGTCGAGGGTGAGGCGTGGCCGTTGACGGTGCAGCCCGACACCGGTGTGCGCCGGTTTGCTCTGCGGCCGGTCACCGGCATCGATCCGGCCGCAGTGTCGCCCTGGTGGCTGCAGCGCCGGCTGCTGCTGTGCGGCATCCGCGCGACCTCACCGGCGGTGGACGTCACCAACTACGTGATGCTCGAGCTCGGTCACCCGATGCACGCGCACGACCGCGACCGGATCACCGGGAGCCTGGGCGTGCGGTTCGCCCGCTCCGGCGAGACCGTCGTCACCCTGGACAACATCGAGCGGCGACTCGAACCCGCCGACGTCTTGATCGTTGACGACGTCACCACCGCAGCGATCGGCGGTGTGATGGGGGCGGCCAGCACCGAGGTGCGCGCCGATTCGACCGAGGTCCTGTTGGAGGCGGCGATTTGGGATCCGGCCGCGGTGTCGCGCACCCAGCGGCGGTTGCACTTGCCCAGCGAGGCCGCCCGGCGCTATGAGCGCGCGGTCGATCCGGCCATTTCGGTGGCCGCCTTGGATCGGTGCGCTGCGCTGCTCGCTGATATCGCCGGGGGAGAAGTCGTCCCGGCCCTGACCGATTGGCGAGGTGAACCGCCGGTCGAGGATTGGTCGATGCCGCCGATCCGGATCGCCGCCGACCTGCCGGACCGCTTCGCGGGCGTGTCCTACGCCCCGGGCACGACGGCTCGGCGGCTGGCTCAAATCGGCGCCGGGGTGGTGCAAGACGACGGCGTGCTGATTGTGACGCCGCCCAGTTGGCGACCCGATCTGCTGCAGCCCGCCGACCTCGTCGAGGAGGTGATGCGACTGGAGGGGCTAGAGGTTATCCCGTCGGTGCTGCCCGCCGCGCCCGCGGGCCGCGGACTCACGGCCACCCAGCGGCGCCGTCGGGCGATCGGTAAGTCGCTGGCGCTGTCCGGCTACGTCGAGGTGCTGCCGACACCGTTTTTGCCCGCCGGCGTTTTCGACCTCTGGGGACTAGCGGCCGATGACCCTCGCCGGACCACGACCAGTGTGGTCAATCCGTTGGAAGCCGACCGTCCGCAGCTGGCCACCACGTTGTTGCCGGCCCTGCTGGAAGCGTTGGGGCGCAACGTGTCCCGCGGTCTGACCGATGTCGCGTTGTTCGCCATCGCGCAGGTGGTCCGGCCGACCGAGCAGACCCGCGGCATCGAGCTGATCCCCGTGCACCGCCGGCCCACCGAAGGCGAGATCGCCAGGCTGGACGCATCGCTGCCCCGGCAACCGCAACACGTCGCTGCGGTGCTGGCCGGGTTGCGCGAGCCTCGCGGTCCGTGGGGTCCGGGCCGCGCGGCCGAAGCCGCCGACGCTTTCGAGGCGGTGCGAATCATTGCCCGGGCCAGCGGAATTGACGTGACGCTTCGCGCGGCCCGGTACCTGCCCTGGCATCCGGGCCGCTGCGCCGAAGTGCTCGTCGGCGATACCTGCGTTGGACACGCGGGGCAGCTGCATCCGGCCGTGATCGAGCGGACGGGCCTGCCGAAGGGCACCTGCGCGATCGAGCTGAACCTCGATGCGATCCCCGTCGTGGAATCGCTGCCGGCTCCCCGGGTGTCGCCGTTCCCCGCCCTGTTTCAGGACGTCAGCCTTGTGGTGTCCGCGGATGTCCCCGCCCAGGTCGTGTTGGATGCGGTTCGCGAAGGGGCCGGCGAGTTCCTCGAGGACATTCAGTTATTCGACGTCTTCACCGGTCCGCAGATCGGCGAAGCGCGCAAGTCGCTGACCTTCGCGCTGCGGTTTCGCGCGCCCGATCGCACGCTGACCGAAGACGACGCAAGCGCGGCGCGCGACGCGGCCGTACAGCTGGCTGCGGAACGCGTCGGCGCCCTGCTGCGTCGCTGAAACTGTTGGCCGAGCATCAAGTTAGCCGAGTGGTTGGGTCCTGCCTTCGAGACGCGTGTTGGGGTCCACCGAACTATATCGGTGAAATTGTCAGGGAAAACACGGAATTCGCGCCTCGAAACGCTACCATCTGCTTTCACCGGCCGTCGCGGCGCGACGACAGCATGATCCGGGACGGGAAGTGGAGGTTGTCGGGATGTCGTTGGTGATCGCGATGCCGGAGATGATGGCTTCGGCGGCAACAGATTTGGCGAGCATCGGCTCGACGATCAGCTCGGCCAACGCGGCGGCGGCAGTGCCTACCACGGGGCTGTTGGCGGCCGGTGCCGACGAGGTCTCGGCGATATTGCGTCGCTGTTCTCCCAGCATGCCGCGGAGTATCAGGCGCTGAGCGCCCAGGTTGGGGCTTTCCACTCCCAGTTCGTGCAGACCCTCAATTCGGGTGCGGCCGCCTATGCGGGCACCGAGGCCGCCTGTGTCCAGCAGAACCTGCTCGACCTGCTTACAGTAACCAGCCCTTCCTGGCGCTGACCGGGCGTCCACTGATCGGCAGCGGCGGGGCCGGCGGCCACGGCGGCACCGCCGGGTGGTTCGGCAACGGTGGGACCGGCGGCGACGGCGGCAGCGTCAACGGCACCGGCGCCGGCGGGGCCGGCGGTAACGGTGGCAACGCCACATCCATCGGCAGCGGCGGCAACGGCGGCCTTGGCGGGTCAACCTTTGCCGCGCTCGCGGGTGCCGGCAGCGGCGGGAACGGTGGCGACGCCATGGGCCTTGTCGGTGCCGGCGGCAACGGCGGCAATTCCCCTCTTAACCTGATTACGGCTGCCAGCGGCGGCAACGGTGGCAGCGCCACGACCACGGTGATCGGCAACGGCGGCAATGGCGGCAGCGGCATCAACGGCGGCACGAACGGCACCGGCGGCACGCCCGGGCAGCTGGGCAGTCCCGGCCTAGCCGGGGGGGTGGCCCCGCCGCCTAGCACCACCAAACCGTATGAAGCCCTCGTGGCGACTACGGCCGTGAACCTGGCCAGCACGAGCGCCGCCTCTGCCGGCAGTCCAGCGCCTTTCCTGAGCCAGATCGCCGATAACGTGGACGGCTACATCCAGCTGACCGGCCAGTCACTCAGCGCCGCGGTCACCGACTTCACTGGCAATCTGTATAACTTGCCCCAACACCTGATGGCGGCTTTCTCCGACCTACTGGCGGGCAACGTCGGCGGTGCGGTGCAGCAGGTGGCGACCGGCGTGTTCGGCCTCTTTGTCGATACCTCCAGCCTGTTCACCGTGACCGGCAACTTCCCGCAACTCACCGCGGTCGTGAACGGCACCCTTGGAGACCTGCTGCCGATCCTGACCATCCCCGGCGACTCGGCGCAGAACTTCGCCAACGTAGTCAAGCTCCTTACCGACCCGACCATATCGGTGGATGTCACGAACTTCTTGGCTCCCACCCAGACCCTCAGGTTCCCGGTGGCATTAGGGCTTGAGCTGGTAGGCCCGGCGTTCTCCACAGCCGCCGCGGCCGGAAAAGTGCCACGGCATTTTCCCAAGCCGTGCAAGCCGGGAACATACCGCTGGTCTTGACCGCATTGGTAGACGCACCCGCCGTCATCGCAGATGGCTTCCTCAATGGCCAGTACGTGCTGCCCACGCCGCTGACGTTGACGGTTCCGTTTGTGGTCCCGCTGATCGGCGTCGTGCCACAAACGGTCACGCTGCAGAACAACGTCCCCTTCAACGGGATCCTGCACCCCCTCGAGCGCATCACGGCTATTGCACCGAACCCGCTCAGCGGCGGCTTGCTCAACGTCACCACCAACGGCACACAGATCGGCGGCATCGTTCCCGCTCTGCTGAACTATTGACCCCAACAGCTTGCGAACGCGATCGGGGCGTAGTTGCCGAACTGCGCGTCGCGCAAAGAGATGTAGAGGTTATGTCGCCCGCTGGTCCCGATAGGTTCCGCTGGCCGGCCCTGAAGGGACAACGCGGCCCGTGGGCCCGCCCTTCGGCATTATCCGCTCGCTGCTGGGCGTGGAGGTGGGCGATGGCGCTTCGGCCGACGAGGTGGACGCGGCTGGTGGGAGGCACGAGGCGATCCGGAAAAAGCTTGTGATCAGCCACCTTTGAGACGAGCCGATCCGCCGCAGATGGCGTCGCTTCACCTGAACTGGTCGTGGATGACCGGCCGTGGTCGTGAGCTGGCCGCCTGCGGCTGTTCCTGCGATCGCAGGAAACTGACTGCCGCAGATCGACGACGGCGTCCCTCACCGGCCCCGCCGTGCGCTCGGTGGCGCTGTGGGTCTGTCAACGCGGACCGCCACTTCGGCGTGAACTTCGGCGCTGAACTCAACAACGTTTGGGTGGATCGGTGCACTATCACCGCGCAGAACTCCGGCCCCGCCCCCGAACGCGTACCGAACTGCTGGCCGCCACCGAAACCGAGCTGACCAACGTCGCGGACAGAGCTATGCAGGGCACCCTGTCCCAATCCGCGGTGTCGGCGGACCGCAGCTATCGTCGGAAATACCAACTGGGTAACCACTTCACCGCCGACAAAACCCCACGTCAGGGCCGAAATCGCCTACCGGAATCGTTCGGTGATTGTCGCAACGACGACGAGTCAATGGCTCGAGCGCGAAGTTGCGGCGTTCGGCGACTGGCCGTATCGGCGCGAATTCGTGTGGAGGCCTCGCTTTGTGTCCGTATTAGACGCATGTCGATGGGAGCGTCCGATCATCAAATATGAATTCATCATCGCCAAATCCCTGGACGCGGATATATGTGGCTTCCCGCGGGTTCACGCGACTTTCGACCAGTGACACGCCGGCCTGCGCCTCACGTCGTGTCGCCGCGGAGGTGATTTTCCTTTGACTAATTTGTAGCTACTGACGGCATGTTGGCCAGATTTGGCAAACCACATTTGCCGCTTGGCGTGCCTGCAGCGACGTGATTGCCCGGTCCTCGCGGCGGCAGAATGCCGGGTAAGGCCAGTGGCCTTTCAATCTCAACATTCGGTGGCGGTTCTCGCCTCAGCTAACGTGGTGGCTTTACCACCCTTCGGTTGCTTACTCGCTGGAAGCGCTGCCCGCCGAACGCCTTTCGACGGTCGGGGGTTGCGACGATAATGAGCGATCCGACGACGACCGGCTTTTGAATGCATGGTGAGCGCTGTCATAGCGCTCAAATGCGTTGTTGTACAACAGGACAATAACGTGCCATCGGGCGGTGAGCAAGCTGCTGGTGGATGTGCATCGAGGGTGCGGGTGATTGCTCGTCGCGGCGGCAAGACGAGTCGCGAGCCAATCGAAATGTGCGATGGCGCAACAAGTTCGCTGTTTGAAATAACGTCGGGTACGAGCATCCTGCGCCGGACCAGCCGGGCCGCTGCCCCGAGAGGAGTTGAACTCCCTTCGGTCAAATGTTATCTCGCCGCTAATCACGTAGATAAGTTCGACCCAGTCAACTGAAAACGATCATTTTCCGTTGTTGGTGTGCCCCAGTGGATTACGTTTCTTTTTGCCGATGAGGTCGGGTCTCATCGAGTTAAACCGTTCATGTTGTGGGGGCGATGAGCATGTCATTTGTGAACGCTGTGCCCGAGGTTGTCCAAGCGGCAGCCCAGGATCTCGCAGGTATTCGCTTGGTGCTAGAAGAAGCCACCGCAGCAGCGGCGGCTCCCACTACTGCGTTGGCAGCAGCGGGCGAAGATGAGGTATCAGCTGCAATCGCAGCACTATTCGGCACCTTCGGCCAGGAGTACCAAGCCATCAGCGCCCAGGCGTCGGCGTTTCATGCCGACTTCGTCAAGCTGTTGAGCGGTGCCGCGTCTTCGTACGTCGAAGCCGAGGTGGCGAATGCTGTTTCAGTCCTCACCGGCCAAAATGCCGCTGCTGCAGTGGGCGGCGGGCTCAACGGCGGTCTGACCGCCGCCTTCAATGGTGAACTGGCTCTGCAGGCTGCCAACTCGCTCGCGACCGCATTTGGTGCCGGAGCTTCCGGTCTCGCCCTGCAGACCGGAGGAGCCATCGTGTCTGGTATCGGCACGGGGTTGGTTCAGACGGGCGAAGTCATCATGGCGGCCGGCCATTCCCTGCAGAATTTCGGCGTTCTCATGTCGGGCGTCGGCGCTGGGTTGAGCGCCCAGGCAAGTGCCGCCCTGAACCAGGCACTGACGTTGGGCGGGTCATTGAGCGCTCAACTCGGCGCGTCGCTGTCAGGAAGCCTCGACCTTGGCTTTCCGGAGCTGATCGCGGCATTCAACGGCGGCTTGACCGGACTGATCCAAACAGGACAAACCCTGACTGGGAACGTGCTCATAGGCTTCAGCAGCGGGCTTAGTGGGCTGATCCAAACGGGGGGAACCGTATTGGCAAACTTCGGCGGCAGCTTGCCGGAGCTTGCCGCCAACCTCAATGCTGCGTTCTCGGCGACTTTGGGTGGTTCGTTGCCGACGTTGCTGGCGGCAGTCAACGGTGGTGTGACGGGGTTGCTTCAGACTGGTCAGTCGCTGGCGACGAGCTTGGCGGGCAGCTTCGGTGGTGGCCTGAGCGGGCTGATTCAAACGGGTGAGAGTCTTGTTGCCGGCTTGGCCGGTGGGTTGAGTGTGCCGGCTATGGCCGCGCAGTTGTCGGCGGTGTTGCAGGCCAGCCTGGGCGGATCGTTCCCGCAGCTGGTGGCCGCGCTCAATGGTGGGCTGCGCGGGGTCGTCGAGCTGGGCCAGACGTTCGCTGCGAGTTTGGCCGCTGGCTTCAACGCTCCGGCGTTGGCCGCGCAACTGTCGGCGATGTTGCAGGCCAGCCTGGGCGGGTCGTTGCCGCAGCTGGTGGCCGCGCTCAACGGGGGCCTGCACGGGTTGGTGGAGGTGGGGCAGAACTTCACGGTCGCGCTGAGCGCGGTGCTCAATGCTCCGGCGGTGGTGGCCGCCCTCAATGGTGGGTTGCGCGGACTTGTCGAGTTGGGCCAAAGTTTCGTCGCGACCTTGACCGGCGGGTTGAGCATGCCGGCGTTGGCCGCGCAATTGTCGGCGATGTTGCAGGCCAGTCTGGGCGGGTCGTTGCCGCAGCTGGTGGCCGCGCTCAACGGGGGCCTGCGTGGGTTGGTGGAGTTGGGGCAGAACTTTGCGGTCGCGTTGAGCGCGGTGCTCAATGCTCCGGCGGTGGTGGCCGCCCTCAATGGTGGGTTGCGCGGACTTGTCGAGTTGGGCCAAAGTTTCGTCGCGACCTTGACCGGCGGGTTGAGCATGCCGGCGTTGGCCGCGCAATTGTCGGCGATGTTGCAGGCCAGCCTGGGCGGGTCGTTGCCGCAGCTGGTGGCCGCGCTCAACGGGGGCCTGCGTGGGTTGGTGGAGTTGGGGCAGAACTTTGCGGTCGCGTTGAGCGCGGTGCTCAATGCTCCGGCGGTGGTGGCCGCCCTCAATGGTGGGCTGCGCGGACTTGTCGAGTTGGGTCAAAGTTTTGCCGCGACCTTGACCGGCGGGTTGAGCATGCCGGCGTTGGCCGCGCAATTGAGCGCAGTGTTGCAGGCCAGCCTGGGCGGGTCGTTCCCGCAGCTGGTGGCCGCGCTCAACGGGGGCCTGCACGGGTTGGTGGAGGTGGGGCAGAACTTCACGATCGCGCTGAGCGCGGTGCTCAATGCTCCGGCGGTGGTGGCCGCCCTCAATGGTGGGCTGCGCGGCCTCGTCGAGTTGGGTCAAAGTTTTGCCGCGACCTTGACCGGCGGGTTGAGCATGCCGGCGTTGGCCGCGCAACTGAGCGCAGTGTTGCAGGCCAGCCTGGGCGGGTCGTTGCCGCAGCTGGTGGCCGCGCTCAACGGGGGCCTGCACGGGTTGGTGGAGGTGGGGCAGAACTTCACGGTCGCGCTGAGCGCGGTGCTCAATGCTCCGGCGGTGGTGGCCGCCCTCAATGGTGGGCTGCGCGGCCTCGTCGAGCTGGGCCAGACCTTCGCCGCGAGTTTGGCCGCTGGCTTCAACGCTCCGGCGTTGGCCGCGCAACTGAGCGCGGTGTTGCAGGCCAGCCTGGGCGGGTCGTTCCCGCAGCTGGTGGCCGCCCTCAATGGTGGTCTCAGCGGGCTAATCCAGACCGGCCAGTCGTTGGCGGCCAGCTTGGTCGGCAATTTCGGTGGCGGGTTGAATGCCCTGATCCAGACCGGCCAGACGTTCGCGGCCAGCTTGGCGGGCAGCTTCAACGCTCCCGCGTTGGCCGCGCAACTGTCGGCGGTGTTGCAGGCCAGCCTGGGCGGGTCGTTGCCGCAGCTGGTGGCCGCGCTCAACGGCGGGCTCAACGGGTTGATTCAAACCGGACAGAACCTGGTTGGCAGCCTGGGAGTGGCCTTCGGTGGAAGCTTGCCGGAGCTAGCGGCGAGGCTGTCCGCGGCCCTGTCGGCGGGCTTAAGCGGCAGCCTGTCGGTGGAACTCAGTGCGGCTCTGGCTACGAGCATCAACGGCGCATTGTCCGCATTGGGGTCTGGGCTGGTACAGACCGGTGGAACTCTGGCGGGCGGTCTCGGTGCTGGGCTGTCGGGTCTCATCGGCACGGGCCAAGTGCTCGCCGGCAGTTTCGGTTCAAGCGCTTCCGGACTACTGCGGACGGGCGAAGCCCTCCTGGCTATTTGGGAGAATGCCGCGGCGCAGATCGGCGGTGCGCTCGACGGCGCCATAGAGGCAAGCCTCGGCGTCGGGTTTCCGGGGCTGTCCCAAGTCGCTCTGACGCTTGCCACAGGTATCGCCAACTCAACCGCCGGACTCGCCCAAACCGGCGGGGTCATCCTGAC
This sequence comes from Mycobacterium gastri, assembly GCF_002102175.1. GTDB lineage: Bacteria > Actinomycetota > Actinomycetes > Mycobacteriales > Mycobacteriaceae > Mycobacterium > Mycobacterium gastri. The sequence goes on from NZ_LQOX01000055.1 coordinate 194,433, forward strand.
GGCTTTGGACAACGCATCTCTTGGGCTCGCTGCCAATATCGGCGCTGCCCTGGCCAACCTTCAACTCGCCATCCAGGCGGCGTTGAACGCGAGCCTCGGTGTTCAGGTCGGTTCCTAGTAGCCCAACGGCGATGTGGTACGCCTCCAACCCTGGCCGCAGCAGCACCCAGCCGAGACACCTCAGAATGGATTTGCAAACATCTGCATAACCATGCAGAATCGGCCTAATGGCCGATGTGACAAAGGTGGCGGTTGCCGGTGCCAGCGGCTACGCAGGCGGTGAGATCCTGCGCCTGTTGCTCGGGCATCCGGCCCACATCGCCGGGCGGTTGACGATCGGCGCGTTGACCGCCGCGGGCAGCGCGGGCAGCGCGCTGGGTGAACACCACCCACACCTGGTGCCGTTGGCCGAACGAATTCTCGAACCCACCGAGCGCAACGTGCTCGACAACCACGACGTGGTGTTCCTCGCTCTGCCACACGGATATTCGGCGGCGCTGGCCGCGCAACTCAAGCCAGAGACCCTGATCGTCGACTGCGGGGCGGACTTCCGGCTTACGGACGCGGCGGCCTGGGAGCGGTTCTACGGATCCCCGCACGCCGGGAGCTGGCCCTACGGTCTACCGGAGTTGCCGGGTGCGCGCGAGCAGCTCAAAGGTGCACGCCGCGTCGCCGTTCCCGGGTGTTACCCCACCGCTGCGTTGCTGGCCCTGCTTCCCGCCGTGGCCGAGGATCTGATCGAGCCGGCGGTGACCGTCGTCGCCGTCAGTGGAACATCAGGGGCGGGCCGCGCGGCCAAGACGGACTTACTCGGATCGGAAGTCATCGGGTCGGCTCGGGCCTACAACATTGCCGGTGCCCATCGGCACACCCCGGAAATCGCGCAGGGGCTGCGCGCGGTCACCGGCCGCGACATCACGGTGTCGTTCACCCCCGTCCTGATTCCCACCTCGCGCGGCATTTTGGCCACCTGCACCGCGCGCACCCGCTCGCCGATCGCCCAAGTGCGAGCGGCCTACGAAAAGGCTTACGATGCTGAGCCATTCATCCATCTGCTGCCCGAGGGCCAGTTGCCCCGAACGGGGGCGGTGATCGGCAGCAACGCCGCGCATATTGCCGTAGCTGTGGACGAGGACGCCCAGACGTTGGTGGCGCTGGCCGCGATCGACAACCTGGTCAAAGGGACAGCCGGCGCCGCGGTCCAGTCGATGAACCTGGCGCTGGGCTGGCCGGAAACCGACGGCCTTTCGGTGGTAGGCGTGGCGCCGTGACCGAAACACCCACCGCCACAAGGCTGCTGCGTGCTCAAGGCGTGACCGCGCCGGCCGGCTTCCGGGCCGCCGGCATCGCCGCCGGAATCAAAGCATCCGGCGCCCCCGACCTCGCGCTGGTCTTCAACGAAGGCCCCGACTATGCCGCGGCCGGCGTCTTCACCCGAAACAAGGTCAAGGCCGCGCCGGTGTTGTGGACCCAGCAGGTATTGACCACCGGCCAGTTGCGCGCGGTGATCCTCAACTCCGGCGGCGCCAACGCCTGTACCGGGCCGGGCGGCTTTCAGGACACCCATGCCACCGCCGAAGCGGTAGCCGCCGCGCTGTCGGACTGGGGAACCGAAACCGGGGCCATTGAAGTCGCCGTCTGCTCCACCGGCCTGATCGGCGACCGGCTGCCGATGGACAAGGTGCTCAACGGCGTTCGCGACATCGTGCATGAGATGCACGGCGGGCTGACCGGCGGCGACGACGCCGCACACGCCATCATGACCACCGACTCCGTGCCCAAACAGGTTGCGCTGCACCACCAGAAGTGGACGGTCGGCGGGATGGCCAAGGGTGCGGGCATGCTGGCGCCGTCGCTGGCCACCATGCTGTGCGTGCTCACCACCGACGCGGTCGCCGAACCCGCGGCGCTCGATCACGCGCTGCGCCGAGCCGCCGCTCGCACCTTCGACCGACTCGACATCGACGGCAGCTGTTCCACCAACGACACGGTACTGCTGCTGGCTTCGGGAGCCAGCGAATTCACGCCGTCGCAAGCCGACCTCGACGACGCGGTGCTGCGGGTCTGCGACGACCTGTGCGCTCAACTGCAAGCCGACGCCGAAGGCGTCACCAAGCGCGTCACCGTGACGGTAGAAGGAGCGACCAGCGAAGACGACGCGCTGACGGCCGCCCGGGTCATCGCCCGCGACAGCCTGGTCAAGACCGCGGTGTTCGGATCGGACCCGAACTGGGGCCGAGTGTTGGCCGCCGTCGGAATGGCACCAATCACCCTCGACCCCAATCGAATCAGCGTGTCGTTCAACGGCGCAGCCGTCTGTATCGACGGAGTCGGTGTTCCTGGAGCACGCGAGGTGGACCTGTCGGCACCCGACATCGACATCACCGTCGACTTAAATATCGGCGACGCGCAGGCCGCCGTCCGGACCACCGACCTGTCGTACGCCTACGTCGAAGAGAACTCGGCCTACAGCTCATGACCATCGAGGCACTGACCACTCAGGTCAAGGCGCAGGTGCTGGCCGAAGCCCTGCCCTGGCTGAAGCAGTTGCACGGCAAGATCATTGTGATCAAGTACGGCGGCAACGCGATGATCGACGACACGCTACGGCAGGCATTCGCCGCGGACATGGCATTTCTGCGCAATTGCGGGATCCACCCGGTCGTGGTGCACGGCGGGGGACCGCAGATCAGCGCGATGCTGCGGCGGCTGGGCATCGAAGGTGACTTCAAGGGCGGATTCCGGGTCACCACACCGGAAGTGCTCGACGTGGCGCGCATGGTGCTGTTCGGCCAGGTGGGCCGCGAGCTGGTGAACCTGATCAACGCGCACGGCCCCTATGCCGTGGGAATCACCGGTGAGGATGCGCAACTGTTCACCGCGGTGCGGCGCAGCGTCACCGTCGACGGCGTGGCCACCGACATCGGCCTGGTCGGCGACGTTGACAAGGTGAACACCGATGCGGTGGTGGATCTCATTGGTGCACGCCGGATTCCGGTGGTCTCGACACTGGCGCCCGACGCCGACGGTGTGGTACACAACATCAACGCCGACACGGCTGCGGCGGCATTGGCCGAAGCCCTGGGAGCCGAAAAGCTGCTCATGCTTACCGATGTCGAGGGCCTGTACACCAGCTGGCCGGACCGCAATTCCTTGGTCAGCGAAATCGACACGGCCACACTGGCGCAACTGCTGCCCACCCTGGAAGCGGGCATGATCCCCAAGATCGAGGCTTGTCTGCGAGCCGTCGACGGCGGCGTGCCCAGCGCACACGTCATCGACGGCCGGGTCAAACACTGTGTGTTGGTCGAGCTGTTCACCAACGAGGGCACCGGCACCAAGGTGGTGGGCGGGTGACGCAAACCGAAAGCATGCAACAACGGTGGCAGGCCGTGATGATGAACAACTACGGCACGCCGCCGATAGCGCTGGCCAGCGGCGACGGCGCTGTGGTGACCGACGTGGACGGCAAAACCTACGTCGACCTGCTCGGCGGCATCGCGGTCAACGTTTTGGGCCATCGCCACCCGGCGGTTATCGAAGCTGTCACGCACCAGCTTTCGACGCTGGGCCACACCTCAAACCTGTATGCCACCGAACCAGGGGTCGCACTGGCCGAGGAGCTGGTGGCACTGCTGGGCGCCGAAACCCGAGCACGAGTATTCTTCTGCAACTCCGGGACCGAGGCCAACGAGTTGGCATTCAAGCTGTCCCGGCTCACCGGCCGCACGAAACTGGTTGCCGCCCAAGAAGCGTTCCACGGCAGGACGATGGGTTCGCTGGCCCTCACCGGGCAGCCGGCCAAGCAGGCGCCTTTTGAGCCGTTGCCGGGCTACGTCACTCACGTGCCGTACGGCGATGCCGACGCATTGGCCGCCGCGGTCGACGACGGCACCGCCGCAGTATTTCTCGAGCCGATCATGGGGGAGAGCGGTGTGGTCGTCCCGCCCGCGGGCTACCTGGCGGCCGCCCGCGACATCACTTCACGGCACGGCGCCTTGCTGGTGCTGGACGAGGTGCAAACCGGAATCGGCCGCACCGGCGCCTTTTACGCCCACCAGCACGACGGCATCACCCCGGACGTGGTGACCCTGGCCAAGGGGCTCGGGGGCGGGCTGCCGATCGGGGCGTGCCTGGCCGTCGGGCCGGCCGCGGAGCTGATGACCCCCGGCCTGCACGGCAGCACCTTCGGCGGCAACCCGGTATGCACCGCGGCGGCCCTGGCCGTGCTGCGAACACTGGCGACCGGGGACCTGGTGCGCCGCGCCGACGTACTCGGCAAAACGCTGAGGCAGGGCATCGAATCGCTGGGCCACCCGCTGGTCGACCAGGTCCGGGGCCGCGGACTCCTGCTGGGCATCGTGTTGACGGCCCAGCAGGCCAAAACCGCCGAAGCGGCCGCCCGCGACGCCGGTTACCTGGTCAACGCCGCCGCGCCCGACGTCATCCGGCTGGCGCCGCCGCTGATCATCAGCGAAGCCCAGCTCGACGGCTTCGTCGCCGCGCTGCCGGGCATCCTCGACACCGCCGGAGCACCGACATGACCAGACATTTCCTGCGCGACGACGACCTGTCGCCCGCCGAGCAGGCCGAGGTCCTCGAGCTTGCCGCGGAACTGAAGAAGGATCCATTCAGCCGCCGGCCGCTTCAGGGGCCGCGCGGAGTAGCGGTCATCTTCGACAAGAACTCCACCCGCACCCGCTTCTCCTTCGAAGTGGGCATCGCGCAACTTGGCGGGCACGCCGTCGTCGTCGATGCCAAGAGCACCCAGCTGGGCCGCGACGAAACCCTGCAGGACACCGCAAAAGTGTTGTCCCGCTTCGTCGATGCCATTGTCTGGCGGACGTTCGGTCAAGACCGCCTCGACGCCATGGCCGCAGCTGCGACGGTGCCCGTCATCAATGGGCTTTCGGATGAGTTCCACCCCTGCCAGGTGCTCGCCGATCTGCAGACCATCGCCGAGCGCAAAGGGTCACTGCGCGGCCTGCGCCTGTCCTACTTCGGTGACGGCGCCAACAACATGGCCCACTCGTTGCTGCTCGGCGGGGTCACCGCGGGCATCCACGTCACTGTCGCCGCACCCGAAGGCTTTGCGCCGGATCGCAACGTGCTGAGCGCCGCCGAAATGCGCGCCGGGTCGACCGGCGCCTCGGTGACGGTGACCGCCGACGCTGAGGCCGCCGCCGTCGGCGCCGACGTCCTGGTGACCGATACCTGGACGTCGATGGGACAGGAGAACGACGGGGTGGATCGCGTCAAACCGTTCCGCCGGTTCCAGGTCAACGAGCGACTACTGGGTCTGGCCGACTCGGAAGCCGTTGTGCTGCATTGCCTTCCGGCACATCGTGGCGACGAGATCACCGATCAGGTGATGGACGGCCCGGCCAGCGCGGTCTGGGACGAGGCCGAGAATCGGTTGCATGCCCAGAAAGCGCTGTTGGTGTGGCTGCTGGAGCGGTCGCGATGACCCGCGACGGCGGATCCAAGGCCACACCGGAAGTCACCCGCGCCGGTCGGCAGGCGCGCATCGTGGCCATCTTGTCGACGCAGTCGGTCAGCAGCCAGAGCGAACTGGCCGGGTTGTTGGCCGCCGAAGGCGTCGAGGTCACCCAGGCCACCTTGTCGCGCGACCTCGAAGAGCTGGGCGCGGTCAAGCTGCGCGGCGCCGACGGCGGCGTCGGAGTCTACGTGGTTCCCGAAGACGGCAGCCCGGTGCGCGGGGTCACCGGGGGCACCGGACGCCTGTCTAGGCTGCTGGGCGAGCTGCTGGTGTCCACCGACGCCAGCGCCAACCTGGCGGTGCTGCGCACTCCGCCGGGCGGCGCCCACTACCTGGCCAGCGCGATCGATCGCGCGGCGCTACCCTACGTCGTCGGCACCATCGCCGGTGATGACACCGTGTTCGTGGCCGCCCGCGAGCCGATGACCGGCGCGGAGCTGGCATCGGCTTTGGAAAGGCTTTGAAAAACCTGAAATAGAGGAGTTGGTTCATGTCAGAGCGAGTCATCCTGGCATATTCCGGCGGTCTGGACACCTCGGTGGCCATCAGCTGGATCGGCAAGGAGACCGGCCGTGAGGTCGTGGCGGTGGCGATCGACCTTGGCCAGGGTGGCGAGGACATGGAGGTGGTGCGGCAGCGGGCGCTGGACTGCGGCGCCGTCGAGGCCGTCGTCGTCGATGCCCGCGACGAGTTCGCCGAGGGCTACTGCCTGCCGACGATCCTGAACAACGCGCTCTACATGGACCGCTACCCCTTGGTGTCGGCGATCAGCCGGCCGTTGATCGTCAAGCATCTGGTTGCGGCCGCACGCGAGCACGGCGGCGGCATCGTCGCGCACGGCTGCACCGGCAAAGGCAACGACCAGGTTCGCTTCGAAGTCGGATTCGCTTCACTGGCACCGGATTTGGAGGTGCTGGCGCCGGTCCGTGACTATGCCTGGACCCGGGAGAAGGCGATCGCGTTCGCTGAAGAAAACGCCATCCCGATCAATGTCACCAAACGTTCACCGTTTTCCATCGACCAGAATGTCTGGGGCCGCGCGGTGGAGACCGGCTTTCTGGAGCACTTGTGGAATGCCCCCACCAAGGACGTCTACGCCTACACCGAAGACCCCACGGTCAACTGGAACACTCCCGACGAGGTGATCGTCGGATTCGAAAAAGGCGTACCGGTGTCGATCGACGGCCGATCGGTGTCGGTGTTGCAGGCCATCGAAGAACTCAACCGCCGCGCCGGTGCACAAGGTGTCGGCCGGCTCGATGTGGTCGAAGACCGGTTGGTCGGCATCAAGAGCCGCGAGATCTACGAGGCCCCGGGTGCGATGGTGCTCATCACCGCGCACACCGAGCTGGAGCACGTGACATTGGAACGCGAGCTGGGCCGGTTCAAGCGTCAGACCGATCAGCGCTGGGCCGAGCTGGTGTACGACGGGCTATGGTATTCGCCGCTGAAGATCGCGCTGGAAAGCTTCGTCGCCAAGACCCAGGAGCACGTGTCCGGCGAGGTCCGCATGGTGTTGCACGGCGGCCACATCGCGGTCAACGGGCGGCGCAGCGCCGAATCCCTCTACGACTTCAACCTGGCCACCTACGACGAGGGCGACAGCTTCGACCAGTCGGCCGCCCGCGGATTCGTCTACGTGCACGGGCTGTCGTCCAAGCTGTCCGCCCGCCGGGATCTGCGGTGACGGGCCGTCGGCGCGAGTGTGAATTGTGCGACGCGACACGCCGCCGAGGCGTCGCCAGATGCACACTCGCGGCGGAGAAAAAGTGAGCACCAACGAAGGGTCGTTATGGGGCGGGCGGTTCGCCGGCGGCCCCTCCGACGCGCTGGCCGCGCTGAGCAAGTCCACCCACTTCGACTGGGTGCTGGCCCCCTACGACATCACCGCATCCCGGGCGCACACCAAGGTGCTCTTCCAAGCGGGGCTGCTCACCGAAGAGCAGCGTGACGGTTTGCTGGTCGGTCTCGACACCCTGGCCCAAGACGTCGCCGACGGCAGCTTCGGCCCACTGGTCACCGACGAGGACGTGCATGCCGCTCTGGAACGCGGGCTGATCGAGCGGGTCGGGCCGGAGCTGGGCGGCCGGCTAAGGGCCGGCCGCTCGCGCAACGACCAAATCGCCACCCTGTTCCGGATGTGGCTGCGCGACGCGGTGCGCCGGGTGGCCGCCGGTGTGCTCGACGTCGTGCAAGCCCTGGCCAATCAGGCCGCCGCGCATCCGAGCGCGATCATGCCGGGTAAGACACACCTGCAGTCGGCCCAGCCGATCCTGCTGGCCCACCACCTGCTCGCACACGCTCATCCGTTGCTGCGCGACGTGGAAAGGATCGTCGACTTCGACAAGCGCGCGGCCATCTCCCCGTATGGCTCGGGCGCCTTGGCCGGCTCGTCGCTGGGCCTGGACCCGGACGCGATCGCCGCTGAGCTGGGCTTCTCGAGTGCCGCCGACAATTCCGTCGACGCGACCGCAGCCCGGGATTTCGCCGCCGAGGCGGCGTTCGTGCTGGCCATGATCGCCGTCGACCTGTCGCGGCTGGCCGAAGACATCATCATCTGGAGCACGACCGAATTCGGTTATGTGACGCTGCACGACTCCTGGTCCACCGGTAGCTCGATCATGCCGCAGAAGAAGAACCCGGACATCGCCGAGCTGGCCCGCGGCAAGTCCGGGCGGTTGATCGGCAACCTCACCGGACTGCTGGCGACGCTGAAGGCCCAGCCGTTGGCCTACAACCGCGACCTGCAGGAAGACAAGGAGCCGGTGTTCGACTCGGTCGCTCAGCTGGAGCTGCTGCTGCCGGCGATGGCCGGCCTGGTGGGCACCCTGACCTTTCACGTCGAGCGGATGGCGGCGCTGGCGCCCGCCGGCTACACGTTGGCCACCGATATCGCTGAATGGCTTGTGCGCCAAGGCATTCCGTTTCGCACCGCGCATGAGACCGCCGGCGCGGCGGTGCGCGCCGCCGAAGCGCGTGGCGTCGGGCTGCCCGAGCTCACCGACGACGAACTGGCCGCCATCAGCGCCGATCTGACGCCGCAGGTTCGTGACGTCTTGACCGTGGCGGGTTCGGTGGCCTCGCGCGACGCGCGGGGCGGTACCGCGCCGAGCCGGGTTGCCGATCAGCTCAACCTCGTGAACAAAGCCATCAACCGGCTGCGCCAGGGTTTGATGCCCCTGGCGAAACCGCGCTCCGGTCCGCTGCCAGCGGACTAGACTTCTACCTCTAGGTAAGCTAATCGAACGTTTCGGCGTTGACTTTCGTGTTGAAGGGGTGGGACCAATGAGCGTCATCGCCGGTGTATTCGGCGCTTTGCCGCCCTATCGCTATAGCCAGCGGGAACTCACCGACACCTTTGTCAACATTCCGGATTTCCGGGGTTACGAAGACATCGTCCGGCAGTTGCATGCCAATTCGAAGGTTGACAGCCGGCACCTGGTCCTGCCGTTGGAGACCTACCCCACGCTGAACGACTTCGGCGAGGCCAACGAGATCTTTCTCGACAAAGCTGTGGACCTGGGCGTCGAAGCCCTGATGGGGGCGCTCGACGTGGCTGGGCTGCAGCCCGAGGACCTCGATCTCATCATCACCACCACGGTCACCGGTGTGGCGGTGCCGTCGCTGGACGCACGCATCGCCGGCCGGGTCGGGCTGCGCCCGGATGTGCGACGGCTACCGCTATTCGGCCTGGGCTGCGTGGCCGGAGCGGCCGGCGTGGCTCGGCTGCACGATTACCTGCGCGGTGCCCCCGACGGCATCGCGGCCTTGGTTTCGGTCGAGCTGTGCTCGCTCACCTATCCCGGGTACAAGCCTTCGCTGGCCGGCCTGGTGGGCAGTGCTTTGTTTGCTGACGGCGCCGCCGCGGTAGTGGCGGCCGGGGACCGGCGCGCTGACCACGTCGGCGCCGACGGACCGGACATCCTCGACTCGCGCAGCCATCTCTACCCCGACTCACTGCGCACCATGGGATACGACGTCGGCTCCGCCGGGTTCGAGCTCGTCCTGTCCAAGGATCTGGCGGCCGTTGTTGAGGAGTACGTGGCCGAAGACGTCAGCACTTTCCTGGCCGCGCACGACTTGAGCACTACCGACATCGGCGCCTGGGTGACCCACCCCGGTGGCCCCAAGATCATCAACGCGATCACCGAGAGTCTCGACTTGCCCCCGGAGGCCCTGGAGCTGACCTGGCGCTCGCTCGGCGAGATCGGGAACCTCTCCTCGGCGTCGGTGCTGCACGTGCTGCGCGACACCATCGCCAAACCACCGCCCAGTGGAAGCCCGGGTCTGATGATGGCGATGGGCCCCGGATTCTGCTCCGAACTAGTGCTGCTGCGCTGGCATTAATCGACGTGGACTGTCTACTCGGTCGGGGGGTTGCGGAGGCGGCGTGCCGGTCGCGCCGGTTCCTGGAGTAGTACGAAAGACCGCGTGGTATGGACAGCACCCGAGAACAGCTCATCACGGCCCTGCGCAAAACACTCAAGGAAAACGAGCGGCTGAAGCGGGAAAACCGTGACGTTCTGACCCAGGCGACGGAGCCGGTGGCCGTGGTGGGGATGGGCTGCCGCTATCCGGGCGGCATCGACAGCCCCGAAGGCCTGTGGGAGATGGTGGCGGCCGGCCGGGACGTGGTGTCGGATTTTCCGGACGATCGCGGCTGGGATCTGGCGAATCTGTTCGACCCGGACCCCGACGCGGTGGGCACCTCGTACACCCGCAGCGGCGGATTCCTCACCGACGTCGCCGGCTTCGACGCCGAGTTCTTCGGGATAGCGCCCAGTGAGGCGCTGGCGATGGATCCGCAGCAGCGGCTGCTGCTCGAGGTGGCCTGGGAAGCCTTGGAACGCACCGGGATTGACCCGACCACGCTGCGCGGCTCGCCCACCGGCGTCTTCGTCGGAGTGTTCCACGGCTCCTACGGCGGGCAGGGCCGGGTACCCGGCGACCTCGAAAGGTACGGGCTGCGCGGTTCGACGTTGAGCGTGGCGTCGGGTCGGGTGGCGTATGTGCTGGGTTTGGCGGGCCCGGCGGTGTCGGTGGATACGGCGTGTTCGTCGTCGTTGGTGGCGTTGCATCTGGCGGTGCAGTCGTTGCGGTCGCGCGAGTGTGATCTGGCGCTGGTGGGTGGGGTGACGGTGATGGCCACCCCGGCGATGTTCGTGGAGTTCAGTAGGCAGCGGGCGCTGGCGCCCGACGGCCGGTGCAAGGCGTATGCGGGCGCTGCCGATGGCACTGGCTTTTCCGAGGGTGCCGGGGTGTTGGTGGTGGAGCGGCTCGCTGATGCGCGGCGGTGGGGGCATCCGGTGTTGGCGCTGGTGCGGGGTTCGGCGGTGAATCAGGATGGCGCCTCCAACGGACTGGCGACACCGAATGGGCCGGCGCAGCAGCGGGTGATTCGGGCGGCGTTGGCCAGTGCGCGGCTGGGGGTGGCCGATGTGGATGTGGTGGAGGGGCATGGGACCGGGACCATGCTGGGGGATCCGATTGAGGCGCAGGCGATTGTGGCCACCTATGGGCAGCGTGAGCCCGGGAAAGAGCCGCTGTGGTTGGGGTCGATCAAATCCAACATGGGGCATACGTCGGCGGCGGCGGGGGTGGCCGGGGTGATGAAGATGGTGTTGGCGATGCAGCAAGGGGTGTTGCCTCAGACGTTGCATGTGGATGTGCCGACGCCGCATGTGGATTGGTCGGCGGGGGCGGTGTCGTTGTTGACCGAGTCGCGGCCTTGGCCGGGTGAGCCGGTGGCGGGGCGGGTGCGGCGGGGGCGGTGTCGTCGTTTGGGATCAGTGGCACGAATGCGCATGTGATTCTCGAGCAGGCGCCCTTCTTGGATGGTGCCGCGGATAGTGTTGCGGCTGAGCCGGTTACCGGGGTGGTGCCGTGGGTGGTGTCGGCGCGTTCGGGGCCGGCGTTGGCCAACCAGGCGCGGCGGTTGTGGGCGTGGGTGCAGGATCGTCCCGATCTCGATCCGGTGGATGTGGGGTGGTCGTTGGTGTCCACCCGGTCGGTGTTTGAGCATCGGGCGGTGGTGGTGGGCGCCGACCGGGCGCAGTTGCTGTCGGGTTTGGCCGGTCTGGCCGCCGGCGAGCCGGGTGCTGCGGTGGTGGCCGGCCGTGCCCGGCCGATCGGCAAAACCGTGTTCGTCTTCCCCGGACAAGGGTCGCAGTGGGCCGGCATGGGAGCCCGATTGCTCGACGCGTCACCGGTGTTCGCCGAGCAGATGCGCCGCTGCGACAAGGCACTGGGCGAGTATGTGCGCTGGTCGTTGCTCGACGTCGTGCGCGGCGCGCCGGGCGCGCCCGGTCTGGATCGGGTGGACGTCGTGCAGCCGGCGCTGTGGGCGGTCATGGTGTCGCTGGCCGAATTGTGGCGATCGGTCGGGGTGGTGCCCGACGCGGTGATCGGCCATTCGCAGGGCGAGATCGCGGCGGCTTGCGTTGCGGGAGCATTGTCCCTCGACGACGGGGCTCGGGTGGTGGCGCTGCGCAGCCGGCTGTTGGTGCGGTTGGCGGGCGCGGGCGGTATGGTGTCGATCGCTGGCCAACTGTCCCGGGTCCGGGAACTGCTGTCGCCCTGGGGCAAGCGGCTGAATATCGCTGCGGTCAACGGTGTTTCGGCGATCGTCGTTTCCGGCGAAGTGGACGTTGTCGAGGAACTGATGCGGCGATGCGAGGCGGCCGACATCCGGGCCCGCAGGGTCGACGTCGACTACGCCTCGCACTCCGCCCATGTCGACGCCATCCGTACCGAACTCGTCGACGCCCTCGCTGGCATCGACCCGCGATCGGCGCCGATCGCCTTCTTCTCCACCGTCACCGGCCAACTCGTCGATACCGCCGGCCTCGACGCCGAGTACTGGTACCAAAACATCCGCCAGACGGTGCAATTCGACCGGGCCGTCCGCGCCGCCTCCGGCGCCGGGTACCAAGTCTTCATCGAATCCAGCCCGCACCCCGTCCTGACCGCCGCCATTGAAGAGACCCTGACCGACGCCAACGCTGCCGACGCCGACCAACCGATCGTCATCCCGTCCCTGGGCCGCGACGACGGCGGACCGAGATTCTGGCTCTCGGCAGCACAGGCCCACGTGGCGGGTGCCGGGCTGGATTGGGCCGCGGCGTTCGCCGGTCTGCACGCTCGCCGGGTGGATCTGCCGACGTACGGCTTCGTCCATCGCCGGTTCTGGCTCGGCCAACCCGATGCCGGCAGCGCAGCTGCGGGGCGTCTGGGGTTGACCGGCGCCGCGCACGGCTTGCTGGGTGCGGTGGTCGAGCGGCCCGACTCCGGCGGCGTCGTGCTGACCGGCCAGCTATCGGTGAGTGCCCAGCCATGGTTGGCCGACCACGCGGTGGCCGGGGTGGTGCTGTTCCCGGGTGCGGGGTTCGCGGAGCTGGCCGTCCGGGCCGGCGACGAGGTCGGCTGCGCCACCGTGGCGGAGCTCACGGTGACGGAGCCGTTGCTGTTGCCGACGACCGGCGCGGCGCAGGTGCAAATCGTGGTGAGCGCCGAAGATGCGTCGGGCCGGCGCAGCGCATCGGTGTATTCGCGCGCCGCCCAACCGGATTCGACCTGGACGTCACACGCTGAGGCGGTGTTGGCGCCCGGGGTGCTAGCTCCGGAAACAGACTGGTCGACATGGCCACCGGCGGGCGCAACGCCGTTGGATGTGACCGGAGCCTACGAGCGGCTGGCCGCACGGGGCTACACGTATGGTCCGGCGTTTCGCGGTCTGCGGGCGATCTGGCAGCTGGGAGAGGAGATCTTCGCCGAGGTGACCCTGCCCGAGCACGCCGCCCTGGACGTCGGCGGATTCGGCATCCATCCGGTACTGCTCGACGCGGCACTGCATGCGCTGGGCGTCGCCGGCGGGCAGGACGAAACGGTGTTGCCGTTCTCGTGGCAGGGCCTGTCGCTGCATGCCGCGGGGGCATCCCGGGCACGGGTCCGCCTGGCGCCGACGGGTGCCGACTCGGTGTCGCTGGAATTGGCTGATGCGGCGGGCTTACCTGTATTGACCGTGCGGAACGTGGCGTTTCGTCCGTTGCCTGACCGGGCGCTGTCCGCGGTCGCGCGTGGTGACGGCGGCTTGTTCCAGGTCGTGTGGTCGCCGATAACGCTGGCGCACGACGGAATTGGTGAGGCACCCGCGATGGTGTGGGAGTTGGCTGCCCAGGTGCCGCGGCAGGCGGACGTGGTGAAATCGGTGCGTGCGGCCACCCATGCGGTGCTGGCAATGCTGCAGTCGTGGTTGTCGGGCGACGAGGGCGGCGTCTTGGTGGTGCTGACCCATGGGGCGGTGGGTCTGGCGGACGAGGACGTCTCGGACTTGGCCGCTGCGGCGGCGTGGGGGCTGGTGCGTTCGGCGCAGGCGGAGCATCCGGGCCGGGTGGTGCTGCTGGATTCGGACGGATCGGTGGATGTCGGCGCGGTAATCCGTGCTGGTGAGCCGCAACTGGTGGTGCGCGACGGCGCGGCCTATCAGGCTCGGTTGCGGTCGCTGGACCCGATACTTCGGCTGCCCGAGGTCCCGTCCGGGTGGCGATTGATCCCCGGAGGCGCGGGGACACTCGACGACGTGCGGGTGGGTGCGTGTGAACGAAGCGAGCTCGCCACCGGTCAGGTGCGGGTAGCGGTGGCCGCGGTCGGGGTGAACTTCCGCGACGTGCTGGTGGCGCTGGGCATGTATCCAGGCGGGGGCGACCTCGGTATCGAGGGCGCCGGGGTCGTTGTCGAGGTAGGGCCGGGCGTTTCCGGTGTGTCCGGTGTGGCCGTCGGCGACGCGGTGATGGGGATGCTGGGCGTGGCGGGCCCCGAGGCCGTGGTGGATCAGCGGCTGGTGACCGCGGTTCCGCCGGGCTGGCCGCTGGATACGGCTGCTGGTGTCCCGGTGGTGTTCCTGACGGCGTTCTACGGCCTGTCGGACCTGGCGGGGGTGCGGGCCGGGCAGAAGGTGTTGGTGCACGCCGCCACCGGCGGGGTGGGTATGGCCGCGGTGCAGCTGGCTCGGCGCTGGGGCCTGGAGGTTTTCGTCACGGCCAGTCGCGGCAAGTGGGATACCCTGCGGGCCTTGGGTTTTGACGACGACCATATCGGCGACTCCCGCACCCTGGAATTCGAAGAGAAGTTCCGCCAAGCCACCGGCGGTGCCGGAGTCGACGTGGTGCTCAACTCGCTGGCCGGCGAGTTTGTCGACGCGTCGCTGCGGCTGCTGAGCCCGGGCGGGCAATTTGTCGAAATGGGCAAAACCGATATTCGCGACCCGCGGACTATTGCCGAGCGGTACCGGGGCGCCGGTTACCGCGCATTCGATCTGATCGAAGCCGGACCGGACCGGATCGCGCAGATGTTGGCCGAACTGATGAAGATGTTCGCTGCCGGAGAGTTGAAGCCATTGCCCACCAAGGCTTTCGATGTGCGGCTGGCCCGGCGGGCGTATCGCTTCGTCAGCCAGGCCCGCCATATCGGCAAGGTGGTGTTGACGGTTTCCGAGAGCGCCGGCGGGCTTGCCGGGGGCACGGTCGTGATCACCGGCGGGACCGGGATGGCCGGTGCGGCGCTGGCCCACCACGTCGTATCCCGCCACCGGGTGGCCCATGTGATGCTGGTCAGTCGATCCGGGGCCCGGGCCCAAGGGATTTCGGAGCTGGCCGACGAGTTGCGGGATGCCGGGGCCCAGGTGTCGGTAGTGGCTTGTGACGTGGCCGACCGTGACGCGGTAGCCGCGCTGCTCGCGCAGGTGCCGCCGCGGTATCCGCTGCGGGGGGTGTTTCATGCCGCCGGGGTCCTCGATGACGGGCTGATCGCCTCGCTGACACCCGACCGGCTGGATGGCGTGCTGCGCGCCAAGGTCGACGGGGCCTGGAACTTGCACGAATTGACCCGATATCTGGATGTCTCGGCGTTCGTCCTCTTCTCGTCGATGGCCGGCATCCTGGGCACCCCGGGCCAAGGCAATTACGCGGCGGCCAACAGCTTCCTCGACGGGCTGGCGGCGTATCGACGCTCGCATGGGTTGCCGGGATTGTCGGTGGCGTGGGGGCTGTGGGAACAGCCCAGTGCGATGACCCGGAACCTGGGGGACCGCGACAAGGCCCGGATGAGTCGGGCGGGGCTGGCAACCCTGTCAACCGGGCAGGCGCTCGAGCTGCTCGATGCCGCAATGGTCGCGGACCGCGGCGTCGCGGTGGCCACCCGGCTCGACGCCCGCGCGCTCGGCTCCGACAGCACCGCGCCATCGCCGTTGTTCAGCGAGCTGGCCGCCCGTCCGGCCCGACGCGTCGTCGACGACACCGACATCGCCGTCTCGGCAACGGGATTGGTCCCCCGACTGCGTTCGCTCGGTCCCGAGCAGCGACACCGAGAACTCGTCGACGTGGTCTGTAGCAACGCCGCCACCGTGCTGGGACGTTCCAGCACCGCCGACATCAACGCCCGCAACGCGTTCCAAGACCTGGGCTTCGACTCGCTGACGGCCGTCGAACTGCGCAATCGATTGAAAACGGCGACCGGCCTGGCACTTTCGCCCACCCTGATCTTCGATTATCCCACCCCCGCCGCCCTCGCCGAACACCTCGACAGCCGTCTGGCCGCCGCCACCGGAGACCAACCCGACCTCCTGGCCCGCTGCAACGACATGGCCGGCGAGCTCGACAGGCTCATCGACCGTGGCGACTGGGCACCGCAGGACAAGGCACGGCTAGCCGACCGGCTGCACGCCATCCTGGCCCATCTCACCGCCGACGACGACATCACCACCGCCAGCGAAAGCCAGCTCTTCGCCATCCTCGACGAAGAACTCGGCTCCTGAGCCAGCCACCAAGGAGCGACTTTGACGGGCACTGACAAGCATGTTGATTACCTCAAACGGCTCACCGCCGATCTGCGGCGCACCCGGCGCCGGCTTGCCGAATTGGAGGACCGGCTGTCGGAGCCGGTGGCGATCGTGGGGATGGGCTGCCGGTATCCGGGCGGCGCCGACTCGCCGGAGTCGTTGTGGCAGATGCTGATTGACGGACGCGACGCCATCTCGGAATTCCCTTCCGACCGTGGCTGGGACATCGAGGGAATGTTCGACCCGGATCCGGACGCGCCCGGGAAAACATACACGCGACGGGGTGGATTCCTCACCGACGCGGGTGACTTCGACGCCGGGTTCTTCGGAATCGGGCCGAACGAGGCGTTGGCGATGGATCCGCAGCAGCGGTTGATGCTGGAGGTGGCGTGGGAAGCCTTGGAACGCACCGGGATTGACCCGACCACGCTGCGCGGCTCGCCCACCGGCGTCTTCGTCGGCGTCATTCATGCCGGCTACGGCGGCGAGGTCAAGGGTGAGCTGGAGGGGTACGGCCTGACGGGTTCGACGTTGAGTGTGGCCTCGGGTCGGGTGGCGTATGTGCTGGGTTTGGCGGGCCCGGCGGTGTCGGTGGATACGGCGTGTTCGTCGTCGTTGGTGGCGTTGCATCTGGCGGTGCAGTCGTTGCGGTCGCGCGAGTGTGATCTGGCGCTGGTGGGTGGGGTGACGGTGATGGCCACCCCGGCGGCGTTTGTGGAGTTCAGTAGGCAGCGGGCGCTGGCGCCCGACGGCCGGTGCAAGGCGTATGCGGGCGCTGCCGATGGCACCGCGTGGTCGGAGGGTGCCGGGGTGTTGGTGGTGGAGCGGCTCGCTGATGCGCGGCGGTGGGGGCATCCGGTGTTGGCGCTGGTGCGGGGTTCGGCGGTCAATCAGGATGGCGCCTCCAACGGGCTGACGGCGCCGAATGGGCCGGCGCAGCAGCGGGTGATTCGGGCGGCGTTGGCCAGTGCGCGGCTGGGGGTGGCCGATGTGGATGTGGTGGAGGGGCATGGGACCGGGACCATGCTGGGGGATCCGATTGAGGCGCAGGCGATTGTGGCCACCTATGGGCAGCGTGAGCCCGGGAAAGAGCCGCTGTGGTTGGGGTCGATCAAATCCAACATGGGGCATACGTCGGCGGCGGCGGGGGTGGCCGGGGTGATGAAGATGGTGTTGGCGATGCAGCATGGGGTGTTGCCCAAGACGTTGCATGTGGATGTGCCGACGCCGCATGTGGATTGGTCGGCGGGGGCGGTGTCGTTGTTGACCGAGTCGCGGCCTTGGCCGGGTGAGCCGGTGGCAGGGCGGGTGCGGCGGGCGGGGGTGTCGTCGTTTGGGATCAGTGGCACGAATGCGCATGTGATTCTCGAGCAGGCGCCCTTCTTGGATGGTGCCGCGGATAGTGTTGCGGTTGAGCCGGTTACCGGGGTGGTGCCGTGGGTGGTGTCGGCGCGTTCGGGGCCGGCGTTGGCCAACCAGGCGCGGCGGTTGTGGGCGTGGGTGCAGGATCGTCCCGACCTCGATCCGGTGGATGTGGGGTGGTCGTTGGTGTCCACCCGGTCGGTGTTTGAGCATCGGGCGGTGGTGGTGGGCGCCGACCGGGCGCAGTTGCTGTCGGGTTTGGCCGGTCTGGCCGCCGGCGAGCCGGGTGCTGCGGTGGTGGCCGGCCGTGCCCGGCCGATCGGCAAAACCGTGTTCGTCTTCCCCGGACAAGGGTCGCAGTATCTGGGTATGGGCCGCGGGTTGTATGAGCGGTTTCCGGTGTACGCCAAAGCATTTGACGCCGTCGCCGACGCGCTGGATCAGCACCTGAGATTGCCGTTGCGGCAGGTGCTGTGGGGCATCGATGAGGCGCTGCTGGAAAGTACCGAGTTCGCCCAACCGGCGTTGTTCGCCGTGGAGGTGGCGTTGGCGGCGCTGCTGGCGGACCTGAATGTGGTGCCGGACGTGGTGCTGGGTCATTCGGTGGGCGAGATCGCGGCGGCCCATGTGGCCGGGGTGTTGTCGCTGTCCGATGCCGCCCGCGTGGTGGTGGCGCGCGGTCGGTTGATGGCCGGGTTGCCGGCCGGCGGGGCGATGGTGGCGGTGACCGCTTCCGAAGACGAGGTGGCGCCGCTGCTGGCGCCCGGCGTCGAGATCGCGGCGGTCAATGCAGCTGATTCAGTGGTGGTTTCGGGTCCTGCGGCCGCTGTGGATGTCGTCGTCGATCGGTTGGCGTCGCTGGGTCGGCGAGTGCATCGGTTAGCGGTGTCGCACGCGTTTCATTCGGCATTGATGGAGCCGATGCTGCCGGAGTTCGGCACGGTCCTGGCCGATCTGACGGCGGATCTGCCGCAGATCGGGTTGGTGTCCAACGTGACCGGGCAATTGGCCGGCTCGGGGTACGGGGCGGCGTCGTATTGGGTCGAGCATGTGCGCAAGCCGGTGCGGTTCGCCGACAGTGTGGCGCTGATCGAGTCGTTGGGTGCGGTGACATTCGTGGAGGTGGGCCCCCGGGCCGGGTTGACGGTGTCGCCGCCGCTGTTGGTCAAGGACCGGCCCGAAGCCCAATTCCTGCTCACCGGGCTGGGCGAATTGTTCGTTCAGGGCGTGTCCGTGGACTGGCGCACGGTGTTCACCGGCCTGGGCGCCCGGCGAGTCGAGTTGCCCACCTATGCCTTCATGCGGCGCCGGTTTTGGTTGAAAGACCTGGGAGTCGACCAGACCAAACTGAGCGGTGTCGGCCTGAGGGGGCTTGGTCATCCGCTGCTGGGGGCGGTGGTGGAGCGCCCCGACGTCGGTGGCGTGGTGTTGACGGGAATGCTGTCGCCCGAACTGCAGGGGTGGTTGGGCGATCACGTCGTAGGCGGCGTGACCCTGTTTCCGGGGGCCGGATTCGTGGAGTTGGCGTTGCGCGCCGGTGACGAGGTCGGCTGTCCGGTGGTGCAGGAGCTGACCTTACTGGCGCCGCTGGCATTGCCGGCGGGCGAAGCGACGCGGATACAGGTCGTGGTCGGTGCCGCCGACGGGGCGGGGAGCCGGACGGTATCGGTGTATTCGACTCGGGCAGCGGGCGATTCGTGGGTGCTGCATGCCGACGGGGTACTACGGGCCGGCGGTCCCGGTCACGGAGTGGACTTGTCGGTGTGGCCGCCGGTGGGTGCGTCCGCCGTGGATATGACCGATGTCTACGAGCGGTTGGCGCAACGCGGTTATGGTTACGGGCCGGCGTTTCGCGGCCTGCGGGCAGTGTGGCGGCGGGGGCGCGAAATCTATGCGGAGGTGGCGGCTGCCGAGGACGTCAAGGTGGCGGGGTTTGGCATCCACCCGACGGTGCTGGATGCCGCGCTGCATGCGTGGGGATTCGCCGCGGCTGCCGACCAGTTGGCGCTGCCGTTCTCCTGGCAGGGGGTGTCGTTGCAGGCAGCCGGTGCGTCACGGGTCCGGGTCCGCATCACACCGGCAGACGCCGGTTCGGTGTCGGTGGCGCTGGCCGATTCGGCGGGTCTGCCGGTGTTGGCGGTGCGCGAGTTGGCTATTCGTCCGGTGTCAGGTGACGCGTTGTCGGCGGCGGCATTGGCTGCCGGTGGTGTGGCCGGTGACCGGTTGCTCGAACTGGCATGGTCGCCGATTACGTTGGGGCCCGGCGGCGCCGACTCCGGAGTGGTCGTGTGGGAGTCCGATGCGAGTGCCGGTGGTGTCGCCGAACGCGTGGTTGCGGCGCTCGAGACGCTGCAGCGCTGGTTGGCCGATGATCGTCGCGAAGTCCTGGTGGTGTTGACGTGCGGCGCGGTGGGGTTGGGTGCTGAGGGCGTCCGCGACGTGGCGGGTGCGGCGGTGTGGGGGCTGGTGCGGTCGGCCCAGGCGGAGTACCCGGGCCGGGTGGTGCTGGTGGATTCAGACGGATCGGTGGCCGTCGACGCGGTCGTCGGTGCCGGTGAGCCGCAGTTGGCGGTGCGTTCCGGCGCGGTGTACGGCGCCCGGCTGGCGGTTGTGAGTTCGGGATTGACGTTGCCGGATCGGTTGTGGCGGTTGGGTGTTGGCGGCGGTGGAACGTTCGAGGAGGTGGCGGTGCGGCCGTGTCCGCGGGTAGAGCTGGCGGCCCGCCAGGTGCGGGTTGCCGTGGGCGCGGTCGGGGTGAACTTCCGGGATGTGTTGGTGGCCTTGGGGATGTACCCGGGCGGTGGCGAGCTGGGCGCCGAGGGCGCCGGGGTGGTGGTCGAGGCCGGCCCGGGGGTGACGGGGCTGTCTGTCGGTGACCCGGTGATGGGTTTGCTGGGGGTGGTGAGCTCCGAAGCGGTGGTGGACGAGCGGTTGGTCACGGCGGTTCCGGCGGGCTGGTCGCTGGTTGCGGCCGCGGGTGTGCCGGTGGCGTTCCTGACCGCGTGGTACGGGTTGTCGGTGCTGGGTGGGGTGCGAGCCGATCAGAAGGTCCTGGTGCACGCCGCGACCGGCGGTGTGGGCATGGCCGCCGTGGCATTGGCGCGGTATTGGGGTGCCGAAGTCTTCGCCACCGCCAGTGTCGGCAAATGGGATACGTTGCGGGCCATGGGCTTTGACGATGACCATATCGCCGATTCCCGGACGCTCGACTTCGAGGAGAAGTTCCGCAAGGCCACCGGCGGCGGCGGGGTCGACGTGGTGCTCAACTCGCTGGCGGGGGAGTTCATCGATGCGTCGTTGCGGCTGCTGGCGCCAGGCGGGTGTTTCATCGAGATGGGCAAGACCGACCTGCGTGACCCCCGGGCCGTGACCGAACAGTATCGGGGAGTGCGCTATCGGGCATTCGACTTGATGGAGGCCGGCCCTGATCTCATCGCGCAGATGCTTTCCGAGGTGCTCGGGCTGCTGTCGAGCAACACCTTGAAGCCATTGCCGGTCAGGGCCTTTGACGTCCGCTGCGCTCAGCAGGCGTATCGGTATGTCAGCCAGGCCCGTCATGTCGGCAAGGTGGTGCTGACCATCCCCCAAGGGCCCGCGGCGCGGTCGGTTCTCCATGGCGGCAGCGTGGTGATCACCGGCGGCACCGGAATGGCCGGGGCGGCGGTGGCGCGGCATCTGGTGGACCGCTACGGAGTCGGGCACGTGGTGTTGGTCAGCCGCACCGGCGAGCACGCCCCTGGCGTTGCGGACTTGGTGGCTCAACTGCAACAGGGTGGAGCTCAGGTTTCGGTGACCGCCTGCGATGTGGCCGATCGAGATGCGGTCAAAGCAGTGCTGGCGGGGTTGCCAAAGCGATTTCCGCTCAAGGGGATATTCCACGCTGCCGGTGTGCTCGACGACGCGGTGATAACGTCGCTGACGCCGAGCCGGGTCGAGACGGTGTTGCGGGCCAAGGTCGACGGGGCCTGGAACCTGCACCAGCTGACTCAGGATGTGGATCTGGCGGCGTTCGTGATGTTTTCGTCGATGGCCGGGATCGCGGGAGCCCCGGGGCAGGGCAGTTACGCGGCGGCCAACGCGTTCCTGGACGGGTTGGCCGCCTATCGGCGCGAGCATGGGTTGGCCGGACTATCGGTTGCCTGGGGATTGTGGGAACAGCCCAGCACCATGACACGGCACCTGGGGGAACGAGATTTCGCCCGGATGAAACAGGCCGGGCTGGATCGGCTGACCACCGAGCACGCGCTGCAACTGCTGGACGCCGCGCTGCTCAGCGACTGCCCGGTCGTCGTCGCCGCCCAGCTCAATACCGCGGTGATGACCGCCAATGCCGAGATGCTCCCGCTGTGGCGCGAATTGGTCACCCGCCCGTCGCGACGTGTCATCGGCACCAGCACCGCCGCGGCGATACCGGGCCTGATTTCGCGTCTGCAATCGCTGAGCCCCGAGCAACGTCACCGCGAACTCGTCGACGCGGTCATCACCAACGCCGCGACCGTTCTCGGACATTCCAGCGCCGCCGACATCGATGCCCATAAGCCCTTCCAGGATCTCGGATTCGACTCGCTGAGCGCCGTGGAACTGCGCAACCGCATCAAAGCCGCAACCGGGATGACCCTTTCGCCCACGCTGATCTTCGATTACCCGACCCCGGCCGCCCTGGCCGAACACCTTGCCCACCAATTCGATTCCGCTGTCCCCGAGCTCGCCGACGAGCAACCTGACCGGCTGGCCCGCTTCGAGGACGTTGCGCGCGAACTCGATACCCTGGTCGACCGGCCCGACTGGACCTCCGAAGAGAAGGACCAGGTGTCCGACCGGCTGCGCGCCATGCTGGCCGGCCTCGCCACGCCCAGCGCCGCGATCGTCGGCCACGAAGCCGACATCACCACCGCCAGCGAAAGCGAACTGTTCGCCATTCTCGACGAGGAACTGGGCCCGTGAACCCGGGCGACATCGCGATTATCGGACTGGCATGCCGGTTTCCCGCCGGTGCCGGCCCCGGCGAATTCTGGCAACTGCTGCGCGACGGCCGCGAAGCCACCGTACCCATGGCCGGTAGCGCCGATTTCGACGCGAAGTTCTTCGGCATCTCGCCTCGCGAGGCCGCCGCGATGGACCCTCGGCAACGACTGGTGCTGGAACTGACCTGGGAGTTGCTCGAAGATGCCTTCATCGTGCCGGAAACGGTTCGGGCACAGCAGGTCTCGGTGTACCTCGGAGCCATGAACGACGACTATTCGTTCTTGACGCTGCGCGACGCCGCCGAAAACGTCGATCACTACTCGTTTGCCGGCGTCAGTAGGGCGATGATCGCCAACAGGGTCTCGTATGCCTTCGCCCTGCACGGTCCCAGCCTGACCGTCGATTGCGGTCAATCATCGTCGCTGGTGGCGGTTCACCTCGCGTGTGAGAGCCTGCGTTCCGGAACCTCCGAGCACGCGATTGCCGGCGGCGTACATCTCAATGTGGCAAGCGAAACCGCCCTGCTGGAGCGCGAGTTCGGTGCCGTGTCGAGCTCCGGCCATACCTATGCGTTCGACGCCCGCGCCGACGGCTACGTTCGCGGGGAAGGCGGTGGCCTGGTTCTGCTGAAGCCGCTGCGCGCGGCCCTGGCTGACGGAAACCGCATCCGCGCAGTCATTGTGGGTAGCGCCGTGGGCAACGCCGGGCACAGCTCCGCCGGCCTGACCGCGCCCTCGACTTCGGCGGAAGCCGACGTGATCCGGCGTGCGCTGGCCCAGGCCGGCGTGGACTGCACCGGGGTTGACTACGTCGAGGCGCACGGTACCGGCACCAGAGTCGGCGACCCGGCCGAGGCGGCGGCGCTGGGCCAGATATTCGCGCAGCGCCGCCATGATCCGGTCAGGGTGGGCTCGGTGAAGACGAACATCGGCCACGCCGGGGCGGCCGCGGGGATAGCGGGCCTGATCAAGACGGTGTTGGCCATCGAAAACGAGTCGATTCCGCCGAGCCTCAACTATGTCAGCGCAAGCCCAGGTATCGATGTGGAAAGCCTTGGGCTGCAGGTCAACACCACGCCGACACGGTGGCCGGACCGGGGGCGGCCACGGCGCGCCGGGGTGTCGTCGTTCGGAATGGGCGGCACCAACGCCCACCTGCTGCTCCAGCAGGCCCCGGCCACCGAAAGTGTTGCCGTACGACGTGCTGACCTGTCGGCAGGCATACCGTGGGTGCTGTCGGCCCGGTCGGCGCCAGCGTTGGCCAACCAGATGCAGCGATTGCTGACCCGGATGGACGAGCGGCCCGATCTGGATGCGGTGGATGTGGGCTGGTCGCTGGCGTCGACGCGGTCGGTGTTCGAGCACCGGGCAGTGGTGGTGGGCACCGGCCGGGCGCAGCTGGTGAGCGGGCTTGCCGGACTTGCCGCCGGCGAACCGGGCGCCGGCGTGGCGGTCGGGCGGGCACAGCCGGTCGGCAAGACCGCGTTCGTGTTCCCCGGTCAAGGGGTGCAATACCTGAACATGGGCCGCGGACTGTGCGAGCGGTTCCCGGTGTTCGGCAAGGCTTTCGATGCGGCCACCGAGGCGCTGGATGAACACCTGCGGCTGCCGCTGCGACGGGTGCTGTGGGGCACGGATGCGGCGGCGCTGCAAAATACCGAGTTCGCGCAACCGGCGTTGTTCGCCGTGGAGGTGGCGTTGGCGGCGCTGCTGGCGGACATGGGTGCGGTGCCCGACATCGTGCTGGGGCATTCGGTGGGCGAGATTGCGGCGGCCCACGTGGCCGGGGTGTTGTCGCTATCCGACGCCGCGCGGGTGGTTGCGGTCCGCGCTCGGCTGATGGCGGGACTGCCGTCCGGCGGCGCGATGGTGGCGGTGGCCGCTTCCGAAGACGAGGTGGCGCCGCTGCTGGCGTCGGGAGTTGAGATGGCGGCGGTCAATGCGCCGGATTCGGTGGTGATTTCCGGTCCCGAGGCCGCAGTTGATGCGGTGGCGGACCGGCTGGCGGGCACGGGCCGGCGGGTGCGCCGGTTGGCGGTGTCGCACGCGTTTCATTCGGCGCTGATGGAGCCGATGCTGTCGGAATTCGCTGCGCCCTTGGCGGGGCTGGCCGTGAGTCGGCCACGGATCGCGTTGGTGTCCAATGTCACTGGCCGGTTGGCCGGCGCGGACTATGGATCGGCAGCGTACTGGGTTGAGCATGTGCGCAAACCGGTCCGGTTGGCCGAAGGTATCTCGTTGGCCGAGTCTTTAGGCGCCACAACATTTCTCGAGATAGGTCCCAGCGCCGGGTTGACAACCTCTTCGGCGTTGTTGGCCAAGGATCACCCCGAAGCCGAATCCTTGCTCACCGCAATGGGTCAGCTGTTCACCGAAGGCATGAGCATAGACTGGCCCAGGGCATTTGCCGGCCTGGATGCGCGGCCGGTCGAACTGCCCAGCTACGGCTTCGCGCGGCAACGATTTTGGCTCAGCGAGGCAGCGCGTCACGACAGCGAACACGCCGGCACGTCCGCGCTGTGGCACCGCTGGAACGAACTCGATCCGGCGGAACAGCACCGTCAGCTGCTCGATTTGGTGTGCCGACACGCGGCCGCGGTGTTGGGTCACCCGAACAGCCGCGACATCGACGCCGAGCGCGCTTTTGAGGACCTCGGGTTCGAGTCGATGACGGGGATCGAGCTGCGTAACCGCTTGGCAGGAGCCACCGGTTTGACGTTGGCGCGCACGCTGATATTCGACTATCCCACTCCCACAGCGGTTGCCCGTCACCTGGGTCAACACCTGTCGTCGGGCCATCCGGACGAACCCGGCGACGAGCAGGTCTGGCCGCTGTTGAGAAATATTTCACTGCGCGAGCTTCGGCGAACCGGATTACTGGGCAAACTCTTGGTGTTGGCCGGCCAGAGCGAAAATGCACTGCCTGAATCGGTCGTCACCGAGGACGTCATCGACTCGCTGAGCCCCGAGGCCCTGGTCGCGATGGCACTCGAGCCATCCGAGGACAACAACGCCCAATGATGAAATCCGGCCGGGCGCGCCAGATTACGGCAACGCCGGTGGGCTCGAATACGACATGTGTTGAATACGCGTGCCTTTGCGAGACCGCCCGAAGCGGCCTAAAATTTGAATTCCCTTCGGGTGGGCTGGCCGGCAGGTGAGCAAGTAAGGGCAGGGGGCCATGAGCGTTGTTGCAGGCGTGTGCGGTGCATTGCCGCCGCACCGCTATAGCCAGAGTCAGATCACCGATTCGTTCGTCGAATTTCCCGGTCTGAAGGAACACGAAGATATCGTCCGGCGCTTGCACACCGCCGCCCGGGTGAACAGCCGCCAATTCGTGCTTCCGCTGGAGCAGTACCCGGGGCTGACCGACTTCGGCGATGCGAACGAGATCTTTATCGACAAAGCCGTCGACTTGGCGGTCGAGGCGCTCATGGGTGCGCTGCATGAGGCCGGGCTGGAACCGCAGGACATCGACATGATCGTCACCACGACGGTGACCGGTGTCGCGGTGCCGGCGCTGGACGCCCGGGTCGCCGGCCGGCTCGGCCTGCGCCCCGACGTACGCAGGGTGCCGCTGTTCGGTCTGGGGTGCGTGGCCGGCGCGGCTGGAGTGGCCCGGCTACACGACTACCTGCGCGGCGCACCCGACGACGTCGCCGTGCTGATCGCGGTCGAGCTCTGTTCGCTCACCTACCCCGCGGTCAAACCGACCGTGTCGGGACTTATCGGGACCGCGCTGTTCGGGGACGGCGCCGCCGCCGTGGTCGCCGTCGGCGACCGCCGCGCCGAGCAGCTGCGCACCAGCGGGCCCACCATCGTCGACTCCCGCAGCCGGCTGTACCCCGAATCGCTGCACATCATGGGCTGGGACGTCGGTTCTCAAGGTCTGCAGCTGCGCCTTTCTCCCGAACTCCCCAACCTGATCGAGCACTGCCTACCGGGCGACGTCACCGGATTCCTGGCCACACATGGACTGTCCAAGGACGACGTCGGCGCGTGGGTGAGCCATCCGGGCGGTCCCAAGGTGATCGACGCAATCACCAACAGCCTCGAACTGGCTCCCGACGCACTCGAGCTGACCTGGCGTTCACTCGGCGAAATCGGCAACCTCTCGTCGGCCTCGGTGCTGCACATCCTGCGCGACACCATCGCCAAACGGCCGCCGAGCGGAAGTCCGGGATTGATGCTGGCCATGGGACCGGGATTCTGCGCGGAGCTGGTACTACTGCGCTGGCACTGAGCCCGCGATTTCGACGGTCAGTCCCGGTTTCGGGGACAGCGCGGCGAAGTTGGCCGCGCGGATCCGTTGGGCAGGCAGGCGCAGCGTCGTCCGGGCGACCAGTCGAGCCAGCATCACTGTCATCTCGGTGGTAGCCATGACCGCCCCGACGCATCGGTGTAGCCCGCCGCTGAACGGGATGAACTCGTGTGGCGCGGGCTTGCGGTAGTCCGGCGCGGCGGGGTCCCACCGCCGCGGGCGGAACTCCTTTGGTGCGAGCCATATTTCGGGCAGCCGATGGGTGACGTAGGCACTGAAGATCAGCAACCGACCCGACCGGATCCGGTGACCGTCGAACACCAGGTCACGCATCACTCGGCGGGCCGAGATCACTCCCGGGGAGTACAGCCGAAGTGTTTCCTGCACAATGCCATTGAGATAAGTCAGCGACCCGATGTCCGAGGCGGTGGGCGGATTGCCGCCGAGCACGCGATCAACCTCGCGGGCCGCGGTCTCCCAGGCACCCGGCAACGTGAGCAACGCATGGGCCGCCCAGGCCAGCGCCCCGCTGGTGGTCTCGTAGCCGGCCGTGATGAGTGAGACGATCTCATCGCGAATCTCGTTGTCGCTCAACGTGTCGATCAGCATGGTCAACATGTGGTCGTCGGGCCCGGGCTGGGCGCGCGCGTCGGCGATCACCGTGTCGACCAAATCGTCGATACGGTGCCGGGCCGCCATGGCGCGTCGCCAACCCGCCGAGTTCAGCCCTCGCTGCAACCGCATCAGCTGCGGCGGCCGGTGAGTCAGGTCGAGCAGCGGCTGCAACTGCTCGCCGAGGAAGTCGGAATGGGCGGCCAGCCGCGGGCCGAACAGACTTTCCGCGGTGCTGCGCCTTACTGCCGAACGGAACTCCTGGTAGAGGTCGAGCCGCTGTCCCGGGCGCCAGGTGTCGATGACGGCGTCGATGGTCGAGACCATGGTGTGCACATAGTCCTGAACCTGCCGGTGGCGCAGCCCGGGCGCCACCACGCTGCGGCGGCGCCGGTGATCTTCGCCGTCGCTGACGATCAGCGCGGTAGGCCCGTCGACGGGAATCAGGCTCTCGAACGTCTCACGCCAGCTGAACGCGTCGGCGTTGGCGAACACGAACTTGTTGGCCTCGGCGCCCAACAGATACACGAAGCCATGGCGCCCGACGCCGGCGTCGACCACCGCGCCGCGGTGCCGATAGAGCGCCAGCAGTGCTTCCCCGGGCAGGTACGGCACCGTCCGGTAGGCGTTCACTCCAGCACCTCGGAGATCTCTAGCCAGCGCTCCTCCGTCACACCAACCTCGTCTTCGAGATTGCGCAATTCCCGGGTCAACCGGACCAGGCCGACGTGGTCGGCCTGGTCGTGTTCGGCGAGTTCGGTGTGCTTGGCCGCAATCCGGTCGGCCAGGCGGGCAAGCTGGCGCTCGGCGGCGGCCAGCTCCTTCTCCGCGGCACGGCGCTGTGCACCCGAGATCTCCTGGAGCTCAGACGGTTTGGCGGCCGGCATGGGTGACGACGGTTTGGTAGCCAGCCGCAGGTATTCCTCGATGCCGCCGGGCAGATGACGCAGCCGGCCGTCTAGAATCGCGTACTGCTGGTCGGTGACCCGTTCCAGCAGATAGCGATCGTGGGAGACGACGATCAAGGTGCCCGCCCACGAGTCCAGCAGATCCTCGGTGGCCGTCAGCATGTCGGTATCCACGTCGTTGGTGGGCTCGTCGAGCAGCAGCACATTGGGTTCGGATAACAGCGTCAGCATGAGCTGCAACCGGCGCCGCTGACCGCCGGAAAGCTCGCCGACCCGCGCCGACAGCTGGCCCCGGCCGAAGCCGAGACGTTCCAGCAGCTGGGCCGGGGTCACCTCGCGCCCGTCGACCTCGTAGCCGCCGCGCAGCCCGGTCAGCACATCGGCAATCCGGTCCGCGGCGAACGGGGTCAGCGCATCACCTTGCTGGTCGAGCACCGCCAGCCGAACGGTCTTGCCGCGCTTGACCCGGCCGGAGTCGGGCTCGACGGTGCCGGCGATCAATCCCAGCAGAGTGGATTTCCCGGCGCCGTTGGCTCCGACGATTCCGGTGCGTTCGCCCGGGCCGATCCGCCATTCGATGTCGCGCAGCACCGGGCGGCCGTCAAAGCAGACCGACACGTCGAGTAGGTCGATAACGTCCTTGCCCAGCCGGGCGGTGGCCAGCTTGGCCAGCTCGACGGTGTTGCGCAGCGGCGGCACGTCGGCGATCAGCTGATTGGCGGCCTCGATGCGGAACTTGGGTTTGGAGGTTCGCGCCGGGGGACCGCGCCGCAGCCAGGCCAGCTCCTTGCGCATCAGGTTCTGTCGCTTGGCCTCGGCCGTGGCGGCGATCCGGTCACGTTCGACGCGTTGCAGCACGTAGGCCGCGTATCCGCCGTCGAAAGGTTCGACGACGCCGTCGTGGACTTCCCAGGTGGTGGTGGCGACCTCGTCGAGAAACCACCGGTCGTGGGTGACCAGCAGCAGCCCGCCGCTGTTGCGGGCCCAGCGTTGTTGGAGGTGGCCGGCCAGCCAGGTGATGCCTTCGATGTCGAGGTGGTTGGTGGGCTCGTCGAGGGCGATCACCTCCCAGTCGCCGATCAGCAGCCGGGCCAGCTGCACGCGGCGCCGCTGTCCGCCGCTGAGGGTGGAAACCTTTGCCCGCCAGTCGATGTCGGATACCAGTCCGGCGACCACGTCGCGCACACGCGGGTCGCCGGCCCAGTGGTGTTCGGGTTGGTCGCCGACCAGCGTCCAGCCGACGGTATGAGCGGGGTCCAGGGTGTCGGCCTGGCTCAGCGCGCCGACGCGCAAACCGCTGCGCCGGGTGACCCGTCCGGAGTCCGGCGGTATCTGGCCGGTGAGCAGGCCCAGCAGGCTGGATTTGCCGTCCCCGTTTCGCCCGACGATGCCGATGCGTGCGCCGTCGTTAACGCCGAGCGTGACCGATTCGAATACCACCTGGGCCGGGTACGCCAGGTGCACGTCCTCGGCTCCGAGCAGGTGCGCCACCGGGCCGACGCTACCGGCACACATCCTCGACTCCGTTGGCGGACAGATCAATGGCGGACCGTGGTCTCGTCGTCGACGGCGCCGCCGGTGCTGCCCGGGGTGGACCAGGGCCGTTGGTACCCCGCACTGTGGGCGCTGTCGAAAGCCCGGGAAACCGTGTCACTCAAGGGAATTGTTAGAGGTTCGGGCGGGGCCGGACCCCGATCAGCCGCCAGCCGCCCGGTAGTGCGACTCGGCGGCCGCGGGCAGATGAGCATCGTTTCCGCAAACTTCCGGCCGTTCGCGCCATTCCAGGGCAACATCGACCCGGGTCATCCCTAGACTCGACCGCACATCACGACGAGAGGCACACCGGCATGGACGCGTCAAGCATGGAAACGCAACCCGGCGAGAACAAGCTGACGCTCGCCCAGTGGATGACCGTGCTCGCCATGGGGCTGGGGTTTGCTGTCACCGGTGCCGACCCAACCATCTTCTCCAGCAATCTCGTGCTGGTGCGGGAGGGGCTGCATATGTCCACCGCTGCCGCTGGGTTCGCCGCCAGTCTGGCTACTCTCACCCTGGCCGCGGCCATACTCGGCGCAGGCACCCTCGGCGACGTCTACGGCAAACGCCGGATGTATCTGCTGGGCCTGATCGGCGCCATCATCTTCGGCTTGCTGGCCGCAGCATCGCCCAACGCGGTGATGCTGATGGTCGCCCGCGCTCTGACCGGTGTCTTCTTCGCCTTCCTGCTGGGTCTCTCGCTGGCGATCATCAACGCCGTGTTCCCGGCTGAGCAACGGTCCAAGGCGATCAGCCTCTTCCTCGGGACCGCATTCTTGGTGGGCGCCCCATTACCGCTGATCGGCAACATCCTGGTCGAGTCGCTCGGGTGGCGCTGGGCGTTGGTCGTGGCCCCCGCCGTAGCGTTGCTCACTATCCCTATCACCGTTCGGTTCGTCCCCGAGACGTTCCGGATCAGCGACCGCCGAATCGACTATCCCGGTATTGCCGCCGCCGGCGTCATGCTGGTCAGTGTTGTCTACGGCCTGTCCCGGCTGGCTCACGGCCCGGTCGCTGCCGCACCGCCATTGCTGATCGGGCTGGCTGCCGGAGCCTTTTTCGTGTGGTGGGAGTTGCGGACCGACCATCCGGCCCTGGATCTGCGGATCTTCCGGGCCGGCCCGTTCAACGCCGCCGTCATCGCCGGGCTGGCGTTCAATTTCCTGTCCGCCGGGCTCATCCTCATCCTGAGCTACTACGCCACCGTGGTCCGCGGATATTCGCTCACCGTGCTGGGCGTGTTGTTGGTGCTGGGCGCCGCCGTGCAGGCGCCCGCGGCCGTTGCGGCCGGCCGGATGATGGCCCGGACCTCGGAGCGGGCCACCATCCTGTTTGGTCTGGGACTGCTCACCGTGGCCGCCGGCGTATTCGCCACCTTCGGCATGGGCACATCTGTCGTCGTGATCGGAGTGGGAATAGTGGTCCTGACTGCAGGCCTGGGTCTCATCGAGCCCCCGCAGGCCAGTGTCATGATGAGTTTTGCCCCACCGGGTTTGGAGGGCTCGGTGGCCGCGGTCAAACCCGGCGTCGGCCAGTCCGCTTACTCACTCGGGCCCACCATGGTCACCCTGGTGGCCATGACTTTCTACACGGCACGAGCCCAGGAACGGTTCGCTGGCACCGGCGTCTCTCCCACTCAGGCCGCCAAAGCATTGGAGGCCACTCGTTCGTACGGCGGGGGCAACTTGGGCGGCGTCGCCGTCCTTGATCCGGAGTCAGCCCGTAGTCTCATGGCGACCACTCAAGAGGTCGTGGTTTCCGCGTTGCGTACCACCAGCCTGTTGATGGCATTGGTGCCGTTAACCGCCGCGGTGGCCGTGTGGCTACTGCTGCCTCGCCGGCTACCTCTTGAGCGGGCTGGCTGACAGTCATCGCGATGGCCCGATGGCTGCGCAGCGTGGGGCGCGGGTCGGTGACGATCGGCTTCCAGCCCTAAAAAAACCGCCGATAACAATTATTGCCAATGTGCACTATAGTCTGCCTCGCTTACCAAACTGGCGAGTCGCACGCTGATGTAAAGGAGTTTCGGTGAGTCACGCGGTCGCGTCTGTCCTTGCATCGGCGGCTGCCTTGTCATCGTCGTCCGGTCATCCCGGGGGCGATCCGCAAGTCCGTCAGCGACCGGAAAGCGGGCCATGGCCAACCATTGTCAGCCCATCACGAGGCGTGTCTGAGGGGTACCACGTGACAACCTTTGTCAACGATTCCGCTCCGAAATTCGAACGGACGCGCAATGGATACGATCCGGCTGCCGTCAACCAGTACGTCGCCGAACTGATGGTTCAGCGGCAGGCGCAACACTACGAGACCGAGAGACTCAGGGTGGAAATTGCCGCACTGCGGGACGAGAACGCGGTGCTGCGGGATACCTCGCCGTCGGCGCCGGCGGTCACCGACCGGTTGGCGAAAATGCTCCGGTTCGCTGTCGACGAGGTATTTCAGATGCAGTCCGAGGCGCGAGCCGAGGCGTCGGCGCTGATCGCCGCGGCCAAGAATGACGCCGAAGCGGCTCGCGTGACCAAGAGGGACATGCTGGCCCAGATGGAGGCGCGGCAAAGAGCGCTCGATCTCGAGCATGCCGAGGTGGTGCGCCGCGCTCGAGAAGAAGCCGACGAGCTTAGGGCACAAGCTGTCCGAGAGATCGATCAGATGCGCATTGCCGATACCAGGCGCCGCGAGAAGGCGGAACAGCAACTCGATGCCGAACTGATCAGGCTTCGCTCCGACGCCCAATTCCAGATCGATGATCAGTTGCGAACTACGCAGCAGGAGTGCGACAAACGGCTCAATGATGCCAAGACCGAAGCCGAACGGCGTGTCCGCCTTGCCGACGAGCAGGTCGAGCAGCGCATGGCCGAGGCGCGGCGTATGTTGGACGACGTCAATCAACGAAGGCTCGGTGTGCTCGAGCAGCTGGCGCGAATACACGGCAAACTCGAGGACGTCCCCGCGATCCTGGAGTCGGCCCGATGCGCCGAAACCAACATGCTTCAGTCCATGAGGGGCGTGTTCTCGGAGCTGAGAGCCATCTGATGCTCACGGCGGGCTAAAAGCCTTAGCGCCAAGAGGATTCAGTTCAGCGCGGGACCGCATGCGCAGTTGTTGCGGTAGTGTCCGGCGCGCCGAAGCCCCACCGACGACGCGTGGGCGGTCTTCGCACGCGATTGATCACAGACTGGTCACAGGCAAATCTCAATTGGCCCTTGCGCTTACGGCCGTCGCGCCCTACTGTGACTTGCGTAATACAACTGTTGTACGCAGCAACTCTCTTGTGTGGCAATGCCGCAAAGGTTGACGGTGAGTAAACCCGGCCATCGGACTGGGTCACAGTTTGTCGGTTGACGTCCGCCACCGAAAGCGCTGTTGCCTCGTGCGACATGTTGCGGCAGTTCGTCGTTGTTGGTTCCTTACCCGAGGAGCAGTCCATGGCAGCCAGACGAAGACACTGACCGGCTTCATCTTTTCACTTGGCTTGCGCTGCATTATGAATGGCGCCCAGCGCGCTTGGTGGCGGACTGATTTCCAAGCGGCGCGACGAGGGCTTGCGCCGTATTCAAACCCCGGCAATCAGCCAGTGATAATGCATGACTGGCTAGTGCCTGAGGTGCGCCGGAAGACAACTCTTCTAACGAATTATCCTGCGAGAGGACATATCACAATGGACAGAGCATGGATCATCGATTCGGCCATCGACACGATCGACGGATTCGAGGCGTTGCTTGGAATCGGACTGCCCGTTTCCGGAGAGGTCTTCAACACCAGTTCGTCATGGTTCACCCGGAGCGCTCAGGATCAGGCGTCGGCCGCTCCGGGCGACCGCTGGATGGGCGCCGCCGCAGAGGCCTACTCCGCCAAGAACCAGCTGCAAAAAACCCGGGAAGAAATCTTGGCGGACCTGGATTACATCACCGGGACGCTGGTAACGGATCAAGCGGACGCGGTAAAGAAGACCCGTGATGTCCTGGCATTCGCAAGACGTGTTCTCGAGATCGCACGCCCGGTCGCCATCGTCATTTCCTACATACCCCTTGTTGGACAATGGCTTTCGGATGGGTTTCAGCTTCCGATCACTTCGCTGATGATGAGCATGGTTGCCGGTGCGCTCGCATATTTGGCGTACAAGACGGCCGAAGACACCGCCAAATTGATTGCCGCGCTGTGGAAATTGGTCGAGCTGCTGGAAGCCCTGATCGAGGAGGAAGTGATCGCCGTCGTGTCGGACATCGAGTTCGATATACGGCAATTCATCTCGAAATTGGAGTCCGCCCTGTACGCGGCGTGGTCGGAGATCGCCAGCATATTTTCCGACATGGGCTTGGGAACCATGTTGTCCAGCTTGTCGTCGTTGTCGGGCATCGCTGGGATGTCGGGAAAGTCAGCCTCAACCGGGGGCGCGGCCGCCATGCCCGACCTCACCCACTTGTCGAACCTGGCTCAGGTGTCCGATCCGGTGCGCGGGCTCGGCGGTGCCGGCTTACCGGCGATGGGCCAGCTCGGCGGAGCGATGACTCAGATGCGGTCATTCCCAATGGAAGTGGGCCCTGCCGGCAGCATTGGCCAGGCCGGTAGCCCGGCGCCGACGGCCGGCGCGCAATCCTCGTCGGGTGCCCCGGGCTTGCCGGGATCCGTGCCACATGCTCCGACGCGCCGACCGCAGGGCGACGGCGGAAGCGGCGGGGCCTCGGGCGGATCGGATGCCGAGCGGGCTCCCGTCGACGGCCCGCCAGCGAGCGCCGAGAAGCCCGGGAAAGTGCCGATATTCGTCAATGCCCGGGTGGCACAACCGTAGCGAGCCAAGAGCCAAGGTGATAGCCAAACCGTCCACCAGAGAGGACCAGAGAGGACCAGAGAGGAGTAGTCATGGGTCATTTTCTGTATGTCGTGCCAGAGTTCCTGAGCGTGCTGGAGCGGATTCAAGGCAACGTGTCGGCCGATGTGAAATCCGCGGTCGACATGGTTAGCGGAATCAGTCAGTCGGTCTCGACCACCCACGGTTCGTTCTGCTCGCTGTTCAATCAGACCCTGGCAGGGTTCGAGACCATCCGCAGTGCCACGGGCGCGTGCGTGCAACAAGTCGACGGACAGCTGGCAGACAGTCTTCATAAGGCCGCCGGTGCTTATCTCGACACCGACGAAGGGGCGGCCAGCGTGCTGAGCAAGTTCTTTCGCTGATCGCCGCCCGGAATAGGGGCCGGCTGCGGCCCGGGTAGCGTCATCCGGGCCGCAGCCCCCCACCACCGCCGGCGGCGCCGTTCGCGACGGCGTGACCTTTGCCCCGCTCCGATGTGGAATGATGTCCACGCTGGTCAAGGCCAACTCAGGAGCACTCAGGAGCACCCAGGAGCAGTCGTGGATCTCAATTTGTCGATGGTCACACGCCCGGTCGAGCGTCTGGTGGCCACCGCCCAGAACGGGCTGGAAGTCCTGCGGCTGGGCGGCCTGGAGACCGGTAGCGTGCCGTCGCCGTCCCAGATCGTCGAGAGCGTGCCAATGTACAAGCTGCGACGGTACTTCCCGCCGGACACCCGGCCCGGACACGCGCCGGTAGGCCCGCCGGTGTTGATGGTGCACCCGATGATGATGTCGGCCGACATGTGGGACGTCACCCGCGAGGACGGCGCGGTGGGTATCCTGCACGCCGGCGGCCTGGATCCGTGGGTCATCGACTTCGGCTCGCCCGACAAGGTCGAGGGCGGTATGCGCCGCAACCTGGCCGACCACATCGTCGCACTCAGTCAGGCCATCGACACGGTGCATGACACCACCGGCCAGGACGTGCACATCGTCGGCTATTCGCAAGGCGGCATGTTCTGTTATCAGGCCGCGGCATACCGGCGTTCCAAGAACATCGCCAGCATCGTGGCGTTCGGCTCACCGGTGGACACCCTGGCCGCCTTGCCGATGGGTATTCCGGCCAACTTCGGTGCGGCCGCCGCCGGTTTCATGGCAGATCACGTCTTCAACCGGCTGGCCATCCCGAGCTGGATGGCACGCACCGGTTTCCAGATGATGGATCCGCTCAAGACGGCCAAGGCCCGCATCGACTTCCTGCGCCAGCTTCATGACCGCGAGGCCCTGCTGCCGCGGGAACAACAGCGCCGATTCCTCGAATCCGAAGGCTGGATCGCCTGGTCCGGTCCCGCGATCTCAGAACTGCTCAAGCAGTTCATCGCCCACAATCGAATGATGACCGGTGGTTTCGCCATCAGCGGCCAAATGGTGACGCTCACCGACATCACTTGCCCGATACTGGCGTTCGTCGGCGAGGTCGACGACATCGGCCAGCCGGCTTCGGTGCGCGGCATCCGGCGTGCCGCACCCAACACTGACGTCTACGAATGCCTCATCCGCACCGGCCATTTCGGTCTGGTCGTCGGATCCAGGGCGGCGCACCAGAGCTGGCCCACCGTCGCCCACTGGGTGCGCTGGATCTCCAGCGACGGTGACAAGCCGGCCAATATCAGCTTGATGGTCGAGCAGCCGGCCGAACACACCGACAGCGGAGTCGCATTCAGCTCGCGGATCGCGCACGGGATCGGAGAAGTGTCCGAGGCGGCCCTGGCCATGGCCCGCGGCGCTGCCGGGGCGGTGGTCGCCGCCAACAAGTCCATGCGCACCCTGGCCGTCGAAACCGTCCGCACGCTGCCGCGCCTGGCCCGACTGGGGCAACTCAACGACCACACCCGGATTTCGCTGGGCCGGATCATCGACGAACAGGCCCACGACGCCCCGCAAGGCGAATTCCTGCTGTTCGACGATCGTGTGCACACCTACGAGGCCGTGAATCGCCGCATCAACAACGTGGTCCGTGGCCTGATCGACGTCGGGGTGCGCCAGGGTGACCGGGTGGGCGTGCTGATGGAGACCCGGCCCAGCGCGCTGGTCGCAATCGCGGCGCTCTCGCGGTTGGGGGCGATAGTGGTGTTGATGCGCCAAGACGTCGACCTGGCTGCACAGCTGCGGCTCGGGGGAGCGACCGAGATCATCACCGATCCCACGAACCTCGGCGCGGCACGCCAATTGCCCGGACAGGTGCTGGTGCTGGGCGGCGGCGAGTCCCGAGATCTGCATCTACCCCAAGACGCTGACGTGATCGACATGGAGAAGATTGACCCCGACGCCGTCCAATTGCCCGCCTGGTACCGGCAAAACCCAGGCCTGGCAAGGGATTTGGCGTTCATGGCGTTCAGCGCGGTCGGCGGCGAGCTGGTCGCCAAGCAGATCACCAACTACCGCTGGGCGGTGTCGGCCTTCGGCACCGCATCGACGGCCGCCCTGGACCGCCGAGACACGGTCTACTGCCTGACGCCGCTGCACCACGAATCCGCGCTGCTGGTCAGCTTGGGTGGTGCGGTGGTGGGCGGCACTCGCATCGCGCTGTCGCGCGGACTGTGTGCCGACCGGTTCGTCGCCGAGATACGCCGCTACGGCGTCACCGTCGTGTCCTACACCTGGGCCATGCTGCGCGATGTGGTCGACGATCCGGCGTTTGCCCTGCATGGCAACCATCCGGTGCGGTTGTTCATCGGCTCGGGTATGCCGACCGGATTGTGGGCGCGGGTCGTCGACACGTTCGCTCCGGCACATGTTGTTGAGTTCTTTGCCACCACCGACGGACAGGCGGTGCTGGCCAACGTGTCCGGCGTCAAGATCGGCAGCAAGGGCCGCCCGTTGCCCGGCGCCGGACGGGTCGAGCTCGGCGCCTACGACGCCGAACACGACCTGATCCTGGAAAACGAACGCGGGTTCGTCCAGGTTGCCGAGGTCAACCAGGTCGGAGTGCTGCTGGCGCACGCCAGCGGACCCATCGACCCGACCGCGTCGATCAAGCGGGGCGTCTTCGCCCCCGCCGACACCTGGATCTCCACCGAATACCTGTTCTACCGCGACGCGGACGGGGACTACTGGCTGGCGGGCCGGCGCGGTTCGGTGGTGCGCACCGCGCGGGGAATGGTGTATGCCGAGCCGGTCACCGATGCGCTGGGCTGCATCAACGGCGTCGACCTCGCGGTCACCTACGATGTCTCGGCCAACGGCCATCAGCTCGCGGTCGCCGCGGTGACATTGCGACCGGGAGCGACCATCACCGCGGCCGACCTGACCGATGCCGTCGCGGGCATGCCGGTCGGACTGGGTCCCGACATCGTCCACGTGGTGCCGAAGCTGTCGCTCAGCGCCACCTACCGGCCCACCGTCAGCGCGCTGCGGGCCGCCGGAATTCCCAAGCCCGGCCGCCAGGCATGGTATTTCGACCCTGCGTCCGGCGAGTTTCGCAAGCTGACCCCGGCGGCGCGCACCGAGTTGGGCGGCGAGAAATCCGTCGATGATTGACGACAAGCTGCTGAACATCCTGGTGTGTCCGGTTGACCAGGGTCCGCTGCTGCTCGTCTCCAGCCCGGACGGCCCGGTGCTCTACAACCCGCGGCTGCGGCGCGCCTACCGCATCGAGGACGGCATCCCCGTCCTGTTGGTTGACCAGGCCCGCGACGTCGGCGACGACGAGCACGCCCGCTTCACGGCGCCAGGTCATCCGGCAGATCCCCGGTGAGGTAGCGCTGCAGATTCGGCGCGATCGTCGCAACGATCTGCTCGGCCGGCAGCGACGCGAAAGGCTCCACCTTGACGATGTAGCGCGCCATCGCTACACCGATCACCTGGGAGGCGACGAACTGGGCGCGGATCCGCCCGGTCCCGGGGGGATCGTCGACGCGTGAACCCAACTCCTTGGTGACCACCTCCTCGAAGAAGGACCGCACGAAAGTGACGTCGGTGCCCGATAACAGCGATCGCACCGTCGCGATCAACCGTGGGCCCAGTTCGGAATCCCACAGCGCAAGCAGCGCGGTCGGCAGTTTCACACCGAGGTCTTCGACGGGCGTTTCCCGCATCGGCGCGATGATGTCCATCGGATCCACCGGTATGTGAATGGCGGCGGCGAAAAGCTGTTGTTTGGTTCCGAAGTAGTGATGAACCAAGGCGGCGTCCACCCCGGCTGCAGCGGCCACCGCTCGTATTGATGTTCGGTCAATACCGTTGTGCGCAAACAGTTCTCGCGCACATGCCAGGATGCGCTCGCGGGTGTCGGTGTTTCCGGCCGGCCGGCCGGGACGTCGGCGCCCTGCCACTACGGCGTCCGTCGCCGCAGCGTCACCGCGGCCAGACACAGCGAAGCGACCGCGAAAGCCAGCACGACCACAATGTCGCGCACCGTGGTGTAGGTCAGCTCGGAATGCGCACCCACCTGTTGCAGGGCCTCCAGGGCGTAACTGGCCGGCATCGCGTTGCTGATCCACTGCAGCCAGGCCGGCATCAGCGCCCGCGGGACGATGATGCCGGCCAGCAGCAGCTGCGGGACCATCACCAGCGGGATGAACTGCACGGCCTGAAACTCGGTGCGGGCGAACGCACTACACAGCAGGCCCAGGCCGACACCCAAGATGGCGTTCACGATCGCGATCACGAACACCCACGCCGGGCTGCCCGCGGTGTCGAAACCGAGGAACCAGAACGCCACAGTGCAGGCCACCGTGGCCTGGGCCACCGCGGCGATCGAAAACGCGGTCCCGTAGCCGGCGAGCAGATCAATCCGGCGCAGCGGGGTGGTCAAAATGCGCTCCAGCGTTCCCGAAGCCCGTTCCCGCTGCATGGTGATCGCCGTGATCACGAACATCACGAAAAGTGGGAAAAGGCCGAGCAGCACCAGGCAGGCGGTGGTGAACCCCGAGGGTGTGCCGGGGCGATGCGGGACCTTGTCGAACATGAAATACATCAGCGTGAGGACCAGCACGGGCACCAGCAGGATCATCGCGATGCTGCGGTGGTCGGCAGTCAGCTGACGCAGAATCCGCGCGGTGGTGGCCGTATAGTTCTGCAGGCTCAGCCGGCTGCGGGCGCGGTGGTGGTGCGTCGGATGATGGACAGGAACGCGTCCTCCAGTGATGTGCATCCCGTTTCCTTCCGTAGATTGTCCGGCGTGGTGTGGGCCAGCAGCCGCCCCTCGCGCATCAGCAGCAGATCGCCGCAGCGGTCGGCCTCGTCCATCACGTGGCTGGATACCACTAGCGTGGTGCCACGCCGCGCGAGTGCGGTGAACTGATCCCACAGCTCGACCCGCAGCACCGGGTCCAGGCCGATCGTCGGCTCGTCGAGCACCAGCAGATCCGGCCGGCCGACCAGGGCACAGGCCAGCGAAACGCGGGCCCGCTGGCCGCCGGAGAGGTTGGCGCAGCGCGCCGTCCGGTGGCTGCTCAGGTCCACCGCGTCGATCACCTCGTCGGCGGCTTGGCCGTCGACTCCGCAGAGCTCCGCGAAGTAGCGGACGTTGTCGATCACCCGCAGGTCGTTGTAGACGGTCGGGTCCTGAGGCATGTATCCGACACGGTGGCGCAACTGGGACGACCCGGCCGGCAGCCCCAGCACGCGCACCGAACCGGAGGTGACGATCTGCGAGCCGACGATGCAACGCATCAGCGTGGTCTTGCCCGAGCCGGACGGGCCCAGCAGACCGGTGATGGTGCCGCAGGCGACTCGCAGCGAAACATCTTGCACCGCTAGGCATTTGCCACGGATTACGGTCAAGCCTTCGATGACGACCGCCGGTTCCGCGCCGTCCCGAAGTAATTCATCACTCGATGAACTCATCATATGATGAATATCGACCTGTCGCCGGCGCTTGTCAAGAGGCACGGCACAATTTCTCCGGTGAGCGCTGAGCGACTACTGGTGGACCCGGTCGCTGCCGCGCATCGATTACTGGGCGCCACGCTCGCCGGACGGGGGGTCAGCGGCATTGTCGTCGAAGTCGAGGCCTACGGCGGGGTGCCCGACGGTCCCTGGCCGGACGCCGCGGCGCATTCCTACCGCGGACTCAGCGGCCGCAACGCGGTGATGTTCGGGCCGCCGGGCCGGCTCTACACCTACCGCAGCCACGGAATCCATGTCTGCGCCAACGTCTCGTGTGGCCCCGACGGCACGGCTGCCGCTGTTTTGCTGCGGGCCTGCGTCATCGAGGACGGCATCGATGTCGCCCGCTCCCGTCGCGGCCAACTGGTCCGTGCCGCCGCGCTGGCGCGCGGCCCGGGAAATCTCTGCTCAGCATTGGGAATCACCATGGCGGACAATGGGATTGACCTATTTGACCCGGCCAGTCCGGTAAGGCTGGAACTGGCCAATCCACCCACGGCGCTGTCCGGACCGCGGGTGGGTGTGAGCCAGGCCGCCGACCGGCCGTGGCGATTGTGGCTCGCGAGGCGACCGGAGGTGTCGGCTTATCGGCGCAGCCCCCGAGCGCCGGTCCCGGGCGCCAGCGACTAGTTTGAAAGACTTTCGACCATGATCCTTGACGAGTTGGCTTGGCGTGGGCTGATCGCGCAGTCCACCGACCTTGACGCGTTGGCCGCCGAATTGCGGCGCGGCCCGGTGACGGTATACGCCGGCTTCGACCCCACCGCGGCGAGCCTGCATGCCGGACATCTGGTGCCGCTGCTGGCGTTGCGCCGCTTCCAGCGGGCCGGCCATCGGCCCATCGTGCTGGCCGGCGGGGCCACCGGCATGATCGGGGATCCGCGCGACATCGGGGAGCGCACGCTCAACGACGCCGACACCGTCGCCGAATGGACCGACCGGATCCGCGGGCAGCTGGAACGCTTCGTCGATTTCTCGGATTCTGGGGACTCGCCGACGGGCGCCATCGTCGAGAACAACATCGACTGGACTGCCGCGATGTCGACCATCGAGTTCCTGCGCGATGTCGGCAAGCACTTCTCGGTCAACGTGATGCTGGACCGCGACACGATCCGGCGCCGTCTGGAAGGTGAGGGCATCTCCTACACCGAGTTCAGCTACATGCTGCTGCAGGCCAACGACTACGTCGAATTGCGCCGGCGTCACGGCTGTAGCCTGCAGATCGGTGGTTCGGATCAGTGGGGCAACATCATCGCCGGAGTGCGGCTGGTGCGCCAAAAGCTCGGTGCCACAGTGCATGCGCTCACCGTCCCGCTGGTGACCGCCGCTGACGGCACCAAGTTCGGCAAATCCACCGGCGGCGGCAGCTTGTGGCTGGACCCGCAGCTGACCAGTCCGTACGCCTGGTACCAGTACTTCGTGAACACCGCCGACGCGGACGTGATCCGCTATTTGCGGTGGTTTACGTTCCTGTCGGCCGACGAGTTGGCCGAATTGGAGCAGGCGACCGCCGAGCGCCCGCAGCAGCGGCTGGCCCAACGGCGGCTGGCCGCCGAGCTCACCTCGTTGGTGCACGGCGAGGCGGCCACCGCCGCCGTCGAGCACGCCAGCCGGGCGCTGTTCGGGCACGGCGAACTGGATCGGCTCGACGAGCCGACGCTGGCTGCCGCGCTGCGCGAAACCACCGTCGCCGAGCTCAAACCGGGCACTCCCGACGGGATCGTGGACCTGTTGGTGGCCACCGGCCTCTCGGACAGCAGGAAGGCCGCGCGGCGCACCGTCAACGAGGG
The DNA here is from genome assembly GCF_002102175.1 of Mycobacterium gastri. GTDB lineage: Bacteria > Actinomycetota > Actinomycetes > Mycobacteriales > Mycobacteriaceae > Mycobacterium > Mycobacterium gastri. The sequence continues at coordinate 236,883 of NZ_LQOX01000055.1, forward strand.
CGGGGTGTCGGTCAACAACATTCGCGTCGAGACCGACGAATGGACGCCGCAGCCATCGGATTTCCTGCACGGCCGCTGGCTGGTGCTGCGCCGCGGCAAGCGGAATGTCGCCGGTGTCGAACGGGTCGGCTCTTAGGTTAGGTCGGATCTCGCAGCGGCTCTGGCCGTTGGCCTCATTGCGGTGTTGGCAACCGCGTTTTCTGTCCACCGTTAGTGCTAGTGCCCGCCTCGCTCGAAAATTAGTGGTGACCACGAATGCGGCTGGTCATCGATGTCCTCGTGCGCTTAGATGCCCGGCTGTGTTTTCGAAACGCCGATACCGCACCGTCGCTCAAACCGCTTGTGGTGGCAGGCGTTCGGGAGATGCCTCACGTGCTCACCGAATCGGCTGTGATGCCGCCGTATCGAGTGTGCGGTGACGGGTTCGACTGTGTATGTACGGCGGGAACCGCCACGATCCGCCGCCCTGACGGCACACTCGACGCCGCCAGCGCACACTCGAAGCCCTCAGTGCACAGTCGACGCCGCCAGCATCACTCGGCGCCGTCGGCCGCCGACCCAACCGCACCAGTACGCGATTTTCATCTCCCCACACCGGGGCGCAGCCCCACGACCGCTAATAGCGACAAATCCGTTGCGCTGCTGTGGTTGTCACGGATAGGTGGGGCATTTTGGGTACGGGTCTGTCTTGTGACTGGTGTGGTGGCCGCGGCGGTAGGCCCGGGTTGATGTTCGCTACCAGCGAAATGTGAAATCGGTTGTTCGGCAGTTGTTTTCTGTCCGGTTTTTGTCGGTGCTCGCCGATAGGTTAGGTGTCATGGATTGGCAGGCGATCACGGCGGCCTTTGACGGGTTGGATACGGCGCTGGATGTGGTGGCGGGCCTGAACTTTGACGCGCTGAGCACCGCGCAGTGGTTGACGCTGCTGGGGCGCTGCGAACAGGCGCGCCGACGCCTCCCGGTGCCCGAGCATCAGCTGATCAACCACCTGGCCCGCCAGGCCAGCGCCGAAGAGTTGGGCGGCAAGCTGGCGCATGCGATCGCCGAGTGGACGTTGATCAGCCGGGCCGAGGCCACCCGGCGCATCCATGCGGCCGCCGATCTGGGGCCGCGGCGCGGGTTGACCGGTGAGCCGATCGCCCCGGCGCTGGCCGCCACCGCCGCCGCGCAGCGCGACGGCGCCATCGGCGCCGAGCACATCGCGGTGATCCGCCGGTTTTGCCGGCAGCTGCCCGGCTGGGTCGACCA
>NZ_LQOX01000056.1 GCF_002102175.1 Mycobacterium gastri
CGGTTATGGCGCACCGCCTCCCGGTTACGGCGCACCCCCGCCCGGTTACGGCGCACCGCCTCCCCCACCACCCGGTTACGGCCCGCCACCGGGCGGCTACTCGGCTCCCGGCTACGGCGCTCCGCCCCCGCCTCCCGGATACGGCCCGCCGGGAGCACCTGCGCCGGGCTACCCGCCTCAGCCAGGTTTCGGGGGACAGCTGAAGTCGGGCTTCAACGTGGGCGAAGCGATCAGTTGGGCGTGGAACAAGTTCACCAAGAACGCCGCAGCGCTGGTCGTACCGCTGGTGATCTACGGCCTGGCGATGGCCGCGGTGATCGGTATCCCGCTGGCGATCGCCTTCACGACCGCGGAAACCACGACGACCACCGTTGTCGAGTACGACTACAGCTACCACACCACGTCCGCACAGTTTTCCGCGATCGGCTGGATCCTCACGACCATCGGCTACATCGCCGTATTCTTCGTGGCCGCCTACATGCACGCCGGACTCACCACCGGCTGCCTCGACATTGCCGACGGCAAGCCGGTGAGCATCGGAACGTTCTTCAAACCCCGCAATGTGGGCGCAGTGCTGCTGACCGCATTGTTGCTGGCCATCGGGGCCATGATCGTGTCATGCACCATTGTCGGGCCGTTGGTCTTGGCTTTCTTCGCCCAATTCGCCATTGCGTTCGTCGTCGACAAATCCCTGTCGCCTATCGAGTCGATCAAGGGCAGTTTCGCGACCGTTCGCGGAGAACTCGGAAACAGCGCGCTGTCCTGGCTGGTGCAGTATGCGGCCGTGCTGATCGGCGAACTCGCCTGCTTCGTGGGCATGGTCGTCGGCGTTCCGATCGCGGCGCTGGTCCAGGTCTACACCTACCGCAAGCTGACCGGTGGCCAGGTGGTGCCGGTCGAGCAGTCGGCGCCCCCGGGCGGGTTTCCGCCGGGACCGCCGCCGGGGCAGCAGTACCCATAAGCCCAGCCGGAACCAGCGGGTTCGGCGCAGCGAACGCGGTGTAGGCGAGGGCAGTCCCTGATGTTGCGGCAGTAATGGCGCCCGCCGACGTGACGTGGGGAACGAGTCGAGCAGTGGCCGACGTCAACCATCTGTTGGATGGATATCGCACAGCGCGAGCCCAGGAAACGCTGTTCGAGCTGCGTGAGGGTCCGGCAACCGGCTACGACGAATTCGTCGACGCGCACGGGAACGTGCGGCCGGCCTGGACGGAGTTGGCCGGCGCCGTCACCGAGCGCGGTAGAGCGGGCCTGGACCGGCTGCGCTCGGTCGTGCACAGCCTGATCGACCACGACGGCATCACCTACACCGGGATCGAGCCGTCCCGCGACGAGCACGGGGCCCACGGTTTAGAACCCGGGCCGTGGCGACTGGACACCCTGCCGCTGGTGGTGTCCGCCGCCGATTGGGCCGTCCTGGAGGCCGGCCTGGTGCAGCGGTCCCGCCTGCTCAATGCCGTGCTGGCGGACCTCTACGGGGCCCGCAGCCTGCTCACCGAGGGGGTGTTGCCCGCCGAGTTGGTATTCGCCCATCCCGGTTATGTGCGCCCGGCCAACGGGATCACGGTCCCGGGGCACCAACTTTTCCTGCACGCCTGCGACCTCAGCCGGATGCCCGACGGCGGCTATCAGGTCAACGCCGACTGGACGCAGGCGCCCTCGGGCGCAGGTTATGCGCTGGCCGACCGGCGGGTGATCGCCCACGCGATCCCGGACCTGTACGAAAGGATTGCGCCGCGCCCGACGACACCGTTTGCCCAGGCGTTGCGGCTGGCGTTGATCGACGCGGCTCCCGACGTCGCCCAGGACCCGGTGGTGGTGGTGCTCAGCCCGGGCATCTATTCCGAGACCGCCTTCGATCAGGCGTATCTGGCGACGCAGTTGGGTTTCCCGCTGGTGGAAAGCGCAGACCTGGTGGTGCGTGACGGCAAGCTGTGGATGCGCTCGCTGGGCACCCTCAAACGCGTCGACGTGGTGTTGCGCCGCGTCGACGCGGACTACACCGACCCGCTGGATCTGCGCGCCGATTCCCGGCTTGGTGTGGTCGGGTTGGTGGAGGCCCAGCACCGCGGGACGGTGACCGTGGTCAACACGCTGGGCAGCGGCATCCTGGAAAGCCCGGGCCTGCTGCGGTTTCTGCCCGAGCTGGCCCGGCGCCTGCTGGGTGAAGAACCACTGCTACCGACCGCTCCGGTCTACTGGGGCGGCATCGCCAGTGAGCGCTCACATCTGTTGGCCAATCTGTCGTCGCTGCTGATCAGATCCACCGTCGACAGGAAAACCTTTGTGGGGCCGGCACTTTCGTCTCGGCAGCTGGCCGACCTGGCGGCTCGTGTCGAGGCGATGCCGTGGCAGTGGGCCGGCCAGGAGTTGCCGACGTTCTCCTCGGCACCCACCGACCACGCCGGGGTGCTGACCTCGGCAGGGGTGGGCATGCGGCTGTTCACGGTCGCCCAACGCGGCGGCTATGCGCCGATGATCGGCGGCCTGGGCTACGTTGTGGCGCCCGGCGCGGCCGCATACATGCTGAAATCTGTTGCGGCTAAAGATGTCTGGATACGTCCCACGGAGCGGGCGATTGCCGAGGCGGTGACGGTCACCACGTTGCCGCCGGCGCTCATGCCGCCGGCCAAGACCGGTGCGGGCACCCGCGCGGTCAGCTCCCCGCGGGTGCTGTCGGACCTGTTCTGGATGGGACGTTACGGCGAGCGCGCCGAGAACATGGCGCGGTTGCTGATCGTGGCCCGCGAGCGTTATCACGTTTTCCGCCACCAACAGCACACCGAGGAAAGCGAGTGCGTGCCGGTGCTGATGGCCGCGCTCGGTCAGATCACCGGAACCGACACCGGGGCCGCTCACGACCACGCCGAGATGATCGCCGTCGCCCCCTCGATGCTGTGGTCGATGACCGTGGACCTGGAGCGGCCGGGATCGCTGGTCCAGTCGGTGGAAGGGCTGGCGCTGTGCGCCAGGGCGGTGCGCGACCAATTGTCCAACGACACCTGGATGGTGCTGGCCGGCGTCGAGCGCGCCATCGCGTTGCGGTCGGACCCGCCGCAGTCACTCACCGAGGCCGATGCCCTGCTCGCCGAGGCTCAGGCGCAGACCTTGGCCGGGATGTTGACGCTGTCCGGGGTGGCCGCCGAGTCGATGGTGCGCGACGCGGGCTGGACCATGATGGACATCGGCAAGCGGATCGAGCGTGGCCTGTGGCTGACCGCACTGTTGGCGGACACGCTGACCACGGTTCGTGGCGCGGCCGCCGAACAAACCATCATCGAGTCGACGCTGGAGGCTTGTGAGTCCTCAGTCAGCTACCGGCGCCGTACCGTGGGCAAGGTCAGCGTCGCAGCGGTAACCGACCTGATGCTGTTCGACCCGCAGAACCCGCGGTCGCTGGTGTATCAGCTGGAGCGGCTGCGGGCCGACCTCAAGGACCTTCCCGGCTCGTCGGGGTCGTCACGTCCCGAGCGGATGGTCGACGAGATCAACACCCGGCTGCGCCGCTCGGATCCGGCCGAGCTGGAGGGCGTCGTCGACGGGCGCCGCACGGAGCTGGCCGACCTGCTGACCGCGATACATGCCGCGCTGCGCGACGTCGCCGACGTGATCACCGCGACACAGTTGAAGCTGCCCGAGGGCATGCAGCCGCTGTGGGGGCCCGAGGAGCGGCGGACGATGCCTGCCTAACCCGGGCCGGCCGACATCACCTGCTCGATGACGGCGTGGATGAACTGCATCTTCGCCAAAACCGCCGCCGGCAGCACGAAGGGGTACAGGTCGTCGCGGCCCATCGACCGATTCACCATGTTCAGCGACCACGACAACGGCAGCCACATGTCGATGATGGCGGGAAAAGCGCTGGGGCCCAATGCCGGCCGGTCGAAGGTTGCCGACGCCGGGGCAAAACCGCACCAGGCCGCGGTGTCCAGGGCATCGCGGATGTGCAGGTAGTGGGCAAACGTCTCGGCCCAATCCTCGGCGGGGTGCATGGCCGCGTACGGCGACACGTAACTGTCCTGCCAACCCGCCGGCGCGCCGTCGCGGTAGTGCCGGTCCAGCGCCTGCCAGTAGTCGGCGTCCGGGTCGCCGAACAACTCGGTGAAGCGCGCCCGGTGGCCGCTGGACGGGTCGATCAGCCGGTAGAAGTAGTAGTGCCCGATCTCGTGGCGGAAGTGGCCGAGCAGGGTCCGGTACGGTTCACCCATCTCCACCCGCAGCTGTTCGCGGCGGACGTCGTCGCCCTCGGCCAGGTCCAGTGTGATGACGCCGTTGGCGTGTCCGGTGATCACCTGCTCGTGCGCACTGGACAACAGCCGAAACGCCAGCCCGTGGTCCGGATCCTCATCGCGTCCGACGATCGGCAGCTTCAGCTCGTGCAGCTCCGCCAGCAGCCGCCGCTTGGCGGCCTCCGCGCGGGCGAACCCGGCCAGCCCCACGGTGTCGTTGTCGTTGGGCCGCTCGATGGTCAGCGCGCACGACGCGCACAGCCCCTCTTCGTGGTCGACGGGAATAAGCCAATTGCATTGGGCCAGATGCAGATTCGTGCACAGTTGATATGCGTCTGCGGCCACCGCCCCGGTGTGCCCGGTCGCGCCGCGCTCGGCGATCACCAGCAGTGCCATCTGGTCGAGAGAAAAACCCAGCGCACTGCCGCAGGACAGGCACACGGAGTTCTCGAAGGTCAGGCGCTGGCCGCAGCTGGGACAGTGGAAGTCACGCATCGAGCGCATCACCGCCGAAGGGCACGACGTCGACCCCGACGTCGATCACGGTGTGCTCGGAGTTGGTGTAGATGATGCCGCGCAATGGCGGCACGTCCGCGTAATCACGGCCACGGCCCACCACGATGTAACGCTCGTCGATCAGTTGGTCGTTGGTGGGATCGAGGCCCAGCCATTCGAGCTGACCCGGTTGTTGGGGCGTCCACACCGCGGCCCAGGCATGGGTGGCGTCAGTACCGATCATCCGATCCTTTCCCGGCGGCGGGTCGGTAGCCAGATAACCAGACACGTAGCAGGCTGCCAGCCCGTTGGCCCGCAGGCAGGCGATCGCCAGCCTGGCAAAGTCTTGGCATACCCCTTCCCGGGCGGCCAGCACCTGGTCGACTTTGGTGGAGACGGTGGTCGACCCCGAGCGGTAGGTGAAGTCGGTATAGATCCGCGTCGCCAGCTCGCGCAGTACCTCGACCAGCGGGCGGCCGGGAACGAAGCTGGGAGCGGCGTACTTTCGCACCTCGTCGGTGATCTCCGGCGGGTTCAAGTCCAGCGCGAAGTCGACTGCCAGCCCACCCCGCAGCGCACCGGGCCGGGCGGCCTCCCACGGCTGCAGCGCCGGACCGCTGGTGTAGAGCCCGGAAGCCGGCGGGGCCACGTCGACGATGGAGTCGCCGGTGATGGTCAGGGTCCGGTGCGGTTCGGTGACATGGAAATAGGAGCTGATGTTGCCGTAGGTGTCGCGGCTGGTGGAGCTGTCGGCCGGGGCGGGATCGATGGTCAGCCGGTGCGCGACGCGGCGCTGGCGCGGCGAGCTGCGCGGGGTGAGAAACCCACGGCCGTAGGAGCTGGTCACCACGTCGGAGTAGCGGTATTCGGTGCGGTGCGTGACTCGATAACGCTTGACGGCCGGCGAGTCGAACCACGCGTCAGAAGGCCCATCAAACGGCAGGGACAACAGCTGACTCCTGAACCTCTCGACGCTCAACGGATTGAGTACGGCACCAAACCGAACCTTATCCGGAACCCAATCACGATGTGCCACCTGGAACGACGTTGCCCACATCGTGGGCGGGCTGCCGCTGACCGTCGAACCATCACCGCGAAACTGGCTTGCGGCCATCGGACGATACTGCCTGGGGTCGGATCAAGGGTTGCACCATCGGCCATCCATCGAGCGAATTGTGCTGGCTCAGTGAATAATTGGAAAGATTTTCCCGGGGCTGGCCCCGACCACGAGCTGCTGGACGGCGAGTTTCACGACGGAGCGCACTCGGCGGCAGCACGCAGCCGCTCCAGCGGCCGCGACCAGAACTGGTCCAGCATCGCAGCTATATCGGCCACCCGGGCGAGGTCGGCGCGATACAGTCGGCGCGTCGCGTCAACCCGCACCGCGACCAGTCTCGCATCGCGCAGCAGTTTGAGCTGCTGGCTCGCAGCCGATTTGGACAAACCAGCGGCATCGGCCAGGGCCGACGCAGGGCGCTCCTGATCCCATACCAACGCCAGCATCGCCCGGCGGCCAGGGTGGGCCAGGGCCCTGATGGCGTCTTCGAGAGCCGCTTCGGCGTTCCGGCGACGGCTTGGGCAACAGGCCACGGAAAGCCAAGTGGGGACGCGCAATCGTTTGCCAACACGCCCGGCTGCGCCAGGGCAGCCGGTACCTGCTGGTCGGTCAAGGGATGCCTGCATCGGGTGCCAATTCCGAGCCGGTCAGCGTGCGCCGCCCGGCAGGCTGATGGGAAGTTCGATCACCTGTTGCAGGTCGTTCACGCATACGTGGACGACATCGGCGAGCACGACCGCGTTTCTGTCGCGAGCAGCTGACAGCAGCTCGGACGTACCGCGACGAGCGGCGGTCACGTGTTCGTTCGCCGCTGCGGGATCCCCATCGGCCAACCTGGTTGCCGCGGCTAGGTCGGCGAGCACGGCGAGCAGTGGCCGTGCACGTTCGGCCTTGGCGTAGCGCTCGGTAACGGTCCGGGCCAGATACATCGCCGAACTGACCAGCAGGCCCAATCGCGCCGCCTGTTGATCGACATCGCCGATGGTGTCCCGCATCGGCCATCGGCGCGGCGCTATCCGCGTCACCGTGTGGGCAGTGGCACGGACCTGGTTGAGCCCATCCAGCTCCTGGTGCATCCGATCGACGGCTGTCCTGGGCCAATCGGAAGGAACATTAGCGGGATCGTTCAACACATCAGCCACCTGGCAGACGGTGTCGTGCACGGCGGCCAAGACGGCGGCACGTGACGTACGCACCATTGCTACCGGGTTGGCCGGGAACAGCAAAATGGAAAACACCAGCGCCAGACCACCACCGATGAGCGCATCGAAGAGGCGTTCGCTCACCACACCGCCGGCGGAGGCAAACACCAGGACCAGCACCGCCGAGACAGCTGTCTGGTTGACGAACATCAGGCCTTGGGCAATGAAGCCGAACGAGCTCAGCACCGCGATGCACAGCGCGACGAATACTGTCACCGCCATAGCGGTTGGTCCGGCACCTAGGACAGCGTGCACGCCGGCACCCAGGACAATCCCCAGCGCCACCCCGACGATCATCTGTGCGGCACGGAGTCCCCGCAGCACATTCGTGGCCGACATACACACCACCGCAGAGATCGGGGCGAAGAACGGCTGTGGGTGACGCAACACGTCATGGGTAAGTAACCACGCAATACCGGCGGCCACCGATGTCTGGGCGATCGGCCAGAATGCGGCGCGAAGCCGCTGCACAGCCGCGTTGCCGCCGTCGGCCGCCCTGGTCAGCATCGAAAAGTTCATGATGCCTGCTTACCGGTCGCGGCCCACAAGCTCGGCGAGCTAGACCCGCTGCAGCTCAAACAGCGGGATCACCCGGCCGGTCCTGGCCTGATAGTCGGCGAAACCCGGAGCCACAGCAACAACTTTCGGGAAGATCTCGTCGCGCTCCGCCGCCGGCAGCTCGCGAGCGGTCACGTCGAACACATCGATACCCACTTCGACGCGGGCTAGCGGGTTAGCCCGCAGGTTGTGCACCCAGGCCGGATTGATATCGGCGCCGGCGTAGGAGCCGACGATGATCATCATGCCGTCAATGCGCAGGTATGCCACCGGTGTCAACCGGGGCTGGTTGGACTTGGCGCCTGTGGTGGTGAGCAGCAGCAGGTCCGCGTTGGCGAACTGACCGCCGACCTTGCCGGCATTGGCCCGGAATTCGTCGACGATGCTCTTGTTAAACGCCTTCATGGCTTCGGCATCCGGAGTCGCTGATGTCATGCCCGGTCAACCTGCTTGGGCTTGGCGTCTATTCCGGATTCCTTGCGCTGCTGGGCGGTGATCGGGGCGGGCGCGTTGGTCAGCGGGTCGACGCCGGCGCCGGTCTTGGGGAACGCGATCACCTCACGGATCGAGTCGGCCCCGGTCAGCAACGCCGTGATCCGGTCCCAACCGAACGCGATCCCGCCATGTGGCGGGGCACCAAACATGAAGGCTTCCAACAAGAAACCGAACTTCTCTTCCGCCTCCGCCTTGTCCAGACCCATCACCGCGAACACCCGCTCCTGGACGTCGCGGCGGTGGATACGCACCGAGCCGCCGCCGATCTCGTGGCCGTTGCAGACGATGTCGTAGGCGTCGGCCAGCACGCTGCCCGGATCGGAGTCGATGCGGTCCTCGAACTCGGGCTTGGGCGCGGTGAACGCGTGGTGCACCGCCGTCCACGCCCCCGAGCCGACCGCGACGTCACCGGCGGCCGTGGCCTCGTCGGCGGGCTCGAACAGTGGCGGATCGACCACCCAGACAAACGCCCAGGCATCGGGGTCGATGAGGTCGAGCCGGTGGGCGATCTCGCTGCGCGCCGCCCCCAGCAGGGCCCGCGAGGACTTCGCCGGTCCCGCCGAGAAGAAGATGCAGTCGCCGGGTTGGGCGCCGACATGGCCGGCCAGGCGAGAGCGCTCACTATCGGACAGGTTCTTGGCCACCGGGCCACCCAGCGTGCCGTCCTCGCCGACCAGCACGTAGGCCAGCCCGCGGTGCCCGCGCTGTTTGGCCCACTCCTGCCAGCCGTCCAGCGTTCGCCGCGGCTGCGACGCTCCCCTGGGCATCACCACGGCGCCGACGTACGGCGCCTGGAAAACGCGAAATGTGGTGTCTTTGAAGAACTCCGTGCACTCGACAAGCTCGACACCGAACCGCAGGTCGGGTTTGTCGGTGCCGAAGCGGCGCATGGCCTCGGCGTAACTGATCCGTGGGATCGGCGTCGGGATCCGGTAGCCGATCAACTCCCACAGCGCGGTCAGGATCTCCTCGGAGATCGCGATGACGTCCTCGGCGTCAACAAAACTCAGCTCCATGTCGAGCTGGGTGAACTCGGGCTGGCGGTCGGCGCGGAAATCCTCGTCCCGGTAGCAGCGAGCGATCTGGTAGTAGCGCTCCATCCCGGCCACCATCAGCAGCTGCTTGAACAGCTGCGGGCTCTGCGGCAATGCGTAGAACGAGCCGGGGTGCAACCGGGCCGGCACCAGGAAGTCACGCGCCCCTTCCGGGGTGGAGCGGGTGATCGTCGGGGTTTCGATCTCGACGAAATCATGCCGCGCCAGCACGTCGCGGGCTGCGGCATTGACCTTGGAGCGCAACCGCATTGCCGACGCCGGGCCGTCGCGGCGCAGGTCGAGGTAGCGGTATTTCAACCGCAGCTCCTCCCCCGCGGGCTCGTCGAGCTGGAACGGCAGCGGCGCGCATTCGCCGAGCACCGTCAGTGAGTTCGCGTTGACTTCGACGTCGCCGGTGGCGATCTCGGGGTTGGCGTTGCCTTCCGGACGGATTTCGACGACACCGGAGACCGCGACGCAGAACTCGGCCCGCAGGCGGTGCGCTTGAGCCAGCACCTGAGTGTCCTGGGGGTCGCGGAAGACGACCTGGGCCACGCCGGAGGCGTCGCGCAGATCGATGAAGATGACCCCGCCGTGGTCGCGGCGGCGAGCCACCCAGCCGGCCAACGTCACCTGCTGCCCGGCGTCGCGATCCCGTAGTGAACCAGCGCCGTGGCTGCGCAGCACAAGACTCCCTTTCACGCGGTCGGAATGACTGCCCAGTCTAAATGGCCGCCGCCGTGGCCCGACGAACCCGGTACTTTTGGCCCATCGCATCCAACATCGCTGTGGTCGGTCCCGGCGCCGTCGGTACGACGGTCGCCGCGCTGCTGCATGCGGCCGGCCACCGGGTGCTGTTGTGCGGCCACACCCCTCGGGACAGCATCGAACTGCGGCCCGACGGCGCGGATCCCATCGTGGTGCCCGGCCCGGTACACACCGATCCCGACGACGTCGCCGGCCCGGTCGAGGTGGTGATCCTGGCGGTCAAAGCCACCCAGAACGAGGACGCCCACGGCTGGCTGGCCCGCCTCTGCGACCAGCGCACTGCGGTGGCCGTCCTGCAAAACGGGGTGGAACAGGTCGAGCAGGTGCAGCCGCACTGCCCGTCGTCGACCGTCGTGCCCGGCAGCGTGTGGTTTTCCGCCGAGACCCAACCGGAAGGCTGGGTGCGATTGCGCGGCGAGGCCGCGTTGGTGCTGCCGACCGGGACGACGGCGGAAGCCGTGGCCGAACTGCTGCGTGGTGCGGGCGCCCGGGTGGACTGCGACCCCGATTTCACCACCGTGCTGTGGCGCAAGCTGGTGCTCAACGCGCTGGCCGGATTGATGGCGCTGTCCGGGCGGCGGTCCGGAATGTTCCGCCGCGACGACGTCGCCGCGTTGTCGCGCCGCTATGTCGCCGAATGCCTGGCGGTCGCGCGCGCCGAGGGTGCCCGGCTCGGCGAAGACGCGGTCGAGGAGATGGTGAATCTTTTCCGGTCGGCGCCCGAAGACATGGGCACCTCGATCCTGACCGACCGCGAAGCGCACCGGCGTCTGGAGTGGGACCTGCGCAATGGCGTCATCATCCGCAAGGCCCGGGCGCACGGCCTGGCGACCCCGATCAGCGATGTCGTGGTGCCGCTGTTGGCCGCGGCCAGCGACGGCCCGGGCTAATGTCTAACCCGTGTTTCCCTGCGAGCGCGTCGAGTTGACCTTTCTCGACCCGGATTCCGGTGAGGCGCCCTACCTTTTCCGCAACAGCGTCGACCTGGGCATCACTCCGGAACAACTGTTCGAGGTGCTCGCCGACGCGGACGCCTGGCCGCGCTGGGCGTCGGCGATCAAGAAGGTGACCTGGACCAGTCCGCAGCCCTATCACGTCGGCACCACCCGCACCGTCGACATGCACGGGGGCATGGAAGTCAACGAGGAATTTCTGGTCTGGGAACCGGGGCGCCGCATGGTATTTCGGTTCAACGAATGCTCGAACCAAGCGGTCGCCGCGTTCGCCGAGGATTACCGGGTCGAGGTCATCCCCGGTGGCTGCCGGCTCACCTGGACCATGGCGCAAAAGCCCTCCGGCCCGGCGGTCCTGGGCATGTTCTTGTTCCGGCCGCTGCTGAACCTGGCGCTGCGCCGGTTTCTTGCCAATCTGCGGAGGTACACCGACGCTCGGTTCGCCACCGGGACGCAGGGTTAGGCTGGTTCGACCCGGTAGGCGGTCGGGATTGGGGAGCGTGCGATGACCTTCAACGAGGGTATGCAGATCGACACCAGCACCGCGTCGTCGTCGGGCGGGGGCGGCGGCCGGATCGCCATCGGCGGCGGCATCGGCGGGCTGCTGATCGTGGTGGTCGCCCTGTTCCTGGGAGTCGACCCGGGCGGCATCATGAGCCAGCAACCCGTCGACAACCGCGAGGCCGTGGCACCCGGCTTCGACCTGAGCCGGTGCAAGACCGGCGCCGACGCCAACAAGTACGTGCAGTGCCGGGTGGTGGCCACCGGCAACTCCCTGGACGCGGTATGGAAGCAGCTGATGCCCAACCGCTACATCCGCCCGCATCTGCGGCTGTTCAGCGGTCAGGTCAGCACCGGTTGCGGACCGGCCAGCAGCGACGTCGGACCGTTCTACTGTCCGGTGGACAAGACCGCGTACTTCGACACCGACTTCTTCCAGGTGCTGGTCACCCAATTCGGTTCCAGCGGTGGGCCATTCGCCGAAGAATATGTGGTGGCTCACGAATACGGCCATCACGTCCAAAACCTGCTGGGGGTGCTCGGCCGCGCCCAGCAAGGCGCCCAGGGCGCCGGCGGCAACGGGGTACGCACCGAGTTGCAGGCCGACTGCTACGCGGGCGTCTGGGCGTATTACGCGTCCACCGTCAAACAGCAGAGCACCGGTGTTCCGTACCTACAACCGTTGAGCGACAAGGACATTCAAGACGCCCTCTCGGCCGCGGCGTCGGTTGGCGACGACCGCATCCAGCAGCAGGTGAACGGACGCACCAACCCCGAGACGTGGACACACGGCTCCTCGGCGCAGCGGCAGAAGTGGTTCACCATCGGCTATCAGACCGGCGACCCCAACAAATGCGACACCTTCACCGCCACCGATCTGGGATAGAGCTCGGCTGATGAGACACCCGATCACCGTCGGGACCGCGGAGTTCAACGCCGACCAGCACCGCTACTACGACTGGATGCGCCGCAATGCTCCGGTCTACCGGGGGCGGCTGGCCCTGCGGCCACCTGACCGGGACGTCTACTTCATCTCCCGCTACCAGGACTGCGTCGACGTGGTCACCGACCCGCGGATCCGGCGCATCGTGGAGGGCGCCCAACACCTACCGCTGCCCGAAGCCATCCGCATGCTCACCACCGGCACCATGGTGTATCAGGACGATCCCGCGCACCTGCGGCTGCGCAAGCTGGTCAGCCGGCCGTTCACCCCACGCGCGATCGCGCGCCTTGGCGATCGGGTACAGACCGTCACCCGTGTTGTGCTCGACGGGTTCAAGGCAGGGCAGCGGATCGACCTACAACGCGACTATGCGTTGCCGATCCCGACCACGGTGATCAGCGAGATGGTCGGCATAGCCGCTCAGGATCGGTCCGCCTGCTACGGGTACATCGACTCGTTATTCGAGATGATGTTGGCCGGTGGCAACGAGGGCGCGGCGCAGCGGATGGACGAGTTCGTCGACTATCTGCGGAACCTGGTCGAACAGCGCCGCGGCGACCCGGGGCAAGACATCATCACCTGGATGATTGAGGCCAGCGAGAACGGCGACCGGCTATCAGACGACGAGATCATCGCGATGGCTTTCCTGCTCATCACCGGCGACTACCAAACCACCCCGAACGTGATCACCAACGGAATAGCCGCCCTGCTCACCCACCCCGAACAGCTAAGCCTGCTACAGCGACGGCCCGAGCTCATCGGCAGCGCCGTCGAAGAGGTCCTGCGGTATACCGGCACCGTCGGCAGCACCGAGGCGACCACATTTGCCGCCGAGGACATCGTTTTGCAGGGCGTCACCATTCCGCGCGGAGCGATGGTGGTGCCGCTGCTGACATCTGCCAACCGCGACCCCGCCGAGTTCGACGATCCCGACCGCTTCGATATCACCCGCAAGCCCAACAACCACCTGGCCTTCAGCCGAGGCAGTCACTTCTGCCTGGGCTCACACCTGGCGCGGTTGGAAGCCCGCATCGCGATCGCCGGCTTGATCACCCGGTTTCCTGGCCTCACCCTGGCTGTCGCCCCGGAGGAGCTGCGTCTCGAACCGATACCGCTGCTCAATCGATACGCCGAGCTTCCCGTCACGCTGGGATAAGAATCAAGCGACGGCACGAGCCGTGTCCCCTATCTGGGGGACACGTTTCTGCCCAGTAATGGGATACACATCGCCACAATCTGTAACGATAATCGGAGATGTTGCATAAATGCGGTTCATCGAACTAAGAAAGGAGATTGATCGTGTCTCACGAGTTCCTGTTCAATACCGATGAGACGACCTACGCGTTGATCTCGTTCGTCGTCGACGACATCGTCGACTGACGATGACCATCGGTTGGATCCACTAGTCAACACGGCCAGCGGGAGTTTGAGCGGCAGGTCCGGATAATTCCCGCTGGCCCCGGCGGCGCACGACAAGACAGCAGGTACATCGCAATGCCCAGTAGCGGCGAACCGGGTTCCGGCGGCCCAATAACCTCCGACGGCAGCGTGGTCGAGATCTACCGCCGGGTGTCGGGGGACGCCGAGGTGCAGACCATTGCCGCAATGCTCGACCCGGCAAGCTCGGTGTTGGACCTGGGATCCGGTGTCGGCCGAATTGCTAATCCGCTGTCCGAACTCGGCCATCAACTCACCGCGGTGGACGACTCCGCCGACATGCTTGCCCATGTCCGCCCTGGGCGAACGGTCCAAGCCCGCATCGAGGACCTGCGGCTTGCCGAGAAATTCGATGCCGTCCTGCTGGCCAGCAGCTTGATCAACTATCCGGGTGTCGAATTCCGCAGGCGCCTCCTGGCGACCATCGCCCACCACCTCAAGCCTGACGGCAAGGCGATCATCCAGTGGCGACCATTAGAGTGGTTCGCGCAGCGACCACCGGGCAGCTACCAACGGTCCGATGGTCCGATGCTGCAGACGATGACAATTCTCAGCAATCAGCACGGGACTGTCGTTGGAGAGTTCACCCTGGACTACGACGGGAAGAGTCTGACGCAATCGTTCGAAGCCCATCACGTGACGACCGACGAGCTCAAAGCCTTGCTTGACGAGGTGGGGATGCGACTAGACACCGCCGACCCGGATTCGTCGGAATGGCTGGTGGCGACACCACGACGTAGAACGATGCCCGCCTGGATGAGTAATTCCTAAACCTAAATTGAGTTATTCCCGACTGCTCACCGAGTGTGCACCGGCTGCGCCGAGCGTGCACTGGCGGCGGCGACACGCCGGGCGGTGCCGCCGTGGTTGCACTCTCGGCGTGCCGGCTTGTGAAGGATGTGGCTGAAGGACACCGATGGACAGTTGTGAAGACAGACCTCGATGCCCTGCTGACCGACCTGTCTGTGACGATCGATGACCACGTGGTGCAACACGACCGGCGGCGCGCGCGACGGCCGAAGCAATCGACCGACGCCGGAGCTGGTGCGCCTGGCCGTGACTCAGGCGCTGCACTCAGCGCCCGCAGCGAACACCCCTGGCCGCAAATGTGTTACGGCCGACTCGGGCACCTACTTCCCTACCTGCCGAAACAGCCCGGATACCACAAGCCGGTCAAGGCGGCGCCACCGCTGATCTGCAAGGCCACGCTGTACCTGGCCACCCAATGCCCGTCCTGGGCCGACGATCTACGCCTGATCGACGGCACCCCAGTGCCGTGCGATGCGCCGCGGGAAACCGCGAAACGCTTCGAACTGGCCGGTGTCGCCAACTACGGATACTGCGCCGCGCACTCCCGCTGATTCTAGGGGTGAAGCTGTATCTGATCACCACCGCCGAAGCGATGCCCGTCGCGTGGTGGCTGGCCGACCCCAAAATCGGCGAACGAGAAGTCGCCGCAGAGCCTTTCGCGCACACCCGGGACCTCGGCGCGCTGCGCAAGAAGATGATTGCGCTGGCCGACAAGGGCCTATCCAGCACCGAGTTGCAACGCCACTGCGCCGACCCGCTGAACGTGCCGCTGGTGCGCCCCGACCGCAACGACGAAAAACCACCCCGCTACGGCAACCTCACCGGCATGCGCCAATAGACCGAAGCCGTCTACGACACCTACAAGCATCAGCACAATCTCGAACGACATGGCGGGCCCACACTGCACGGCGGCTACGTCCGCGTCGCCCAACGCCTGCTCGCACTTGCCGCAGTGATCTGGCACAACGGGAAGATCAACAGCCCAGTCAAGAGGCCACTGATCGCCTACGACCACTAACCAAGGCTGGGAATTACTCATCCAGGCAGGGGCACCGGTGCCGGCGGGAACCCCGCTGCGGTAGGAGCGGCCAGTGCGCCAGCGCAGAATCTGATGACATCGATCACGGCGGAAACCTTTACCCGGCCGCGGGCCGCAGAAGAAGGGACGCTAACTCATGGTGACGTGCGAGAACGGCCCACCAAAACCCGGACGACTGCCTTTTCTGCGGGGAATGCGGAGCCCCGATCGCGCCCGCTATGGTGCTCTGCCCAGCCGGCCACCTCACTTCGGTGAACGAGCCGTTCTGTGGCGAATGCGGTGCTCCGATCACTGGTGCGGGACCGTCAGTCGCCGCCGGCATTATCTATGCGAACCTCCAGGACTCCGGGATCCGGCCGTGGTGCTGGAAGGTGTGGGAGTCTCGGAGAACGCCAGGGTCAGGCGCGCAGGGCATCGTTTGTTGGGAGTCTACTTCTCGTGGGCACCCGTGTCGCGCTTGCGTTTTCGTTGATTGACCCCGGCCGCCAGCAGGCCGGCACCACAACCACCGCACCGAAGAGCCCTGGGGCCGGACCGGGATCGACAACGCCGGTCATGCACCTGGTCACCGCATCCGTGCCCGTCGGCTCCCTCCCGAATGGAGTAGCGGTCGATTCTGACACCCGCACCGTGTATGTCACGAGCTACCTCGACGGCACGGTGTCGGTGATCGAGTCCAGATAGCCGACGCCGCCGCAAACAAAGGCCCCGCTCCAAACAGCAATCGCAACAATATGTTTGACGTCGACAGCGGCGGTGAAAGCAACACTGACTCTGGCGTCACCCGCCGGCCAGCAAGTCCCGCAACTCGGCCCGCCCCCGCTCGTCAAGTGGCAGCAATGGCGCACGCGGATCCCCGACCGGGAAACCCAGCAGCTCGAGACCGGCCTTCACCGTGGTCGGCAGGCCGCCGGCGACGATGAACTGCAGCAGCGGCTTCAGGTCGTCGTAGAGCAGCTGCGCTTTCTCGAGGTCGTCGCGGCGCACCGCCTCGTAGAGGTCGATGCAGGGCTGCGGCCGCAGGTTGGGGACGGCCGTACACCATCCGGCCGCCCCGGCCCGCAGCGCGTCCAGCACCAGCGGGTTGCTGCCGTTGTAGAACGCCAGCTGGCCGTCGCTGAGTTGCGCGATGCGGTGCATCCGGGACAGGTCGCCGGTGGATTCCTTGACCATGGTGAGGTTTTCGATGTTGTCGAACATGGTGACCAGCAGTTCGGGGCTCATGTCGACGCCGCTGGTGGCCGGATTGTTGTACGCCATGATCGGGATGGCGATCGCGTCGCCGATGCTGCGGTAGTGCTGGGCGATCTCGCGTTCGGTGAGCTTCCAGTAGGACACCGGCAGGATCATCACTGCGTCGGCGCCGGCCCGCTCGGCGTACCGGGCACGCCGAATGGTCCTGGCAGTGGTCACATCCGAGACGCCGACAATCACCGGCACCCGCCGATCGACGGCCGCAATGGTGGTGTCGACCACGGTGCCGAACTCCGACTCGTCGAGGTAGGCCAGCTCACCGGTGCTGCCCAGCGGGGCAATGGCATGTACGCCGGAGCTGACCAGCCGATCGACCAGAGCCGTGAGTCGGGTGGCGTCGATACCGCCGGCTGAGTCGGGCGCGAATGGCGTCACCGGGTAGGCGATGATCCCGTGGATTTTGGGCACGGCTGGTTGGGCCACCGCGGGGCTCCTCCGATTCGGTTGGCGGATAACGAGTTAGCTACTTAGTGCATCGGGATGGCGGGCCAGGGCGCGGCGGGCGTAGTAACCGAAATTGGCCCGGCTGCGCGCCGGTGTCAGCGTCCAGTCATGGGCCTCTCGGGCCAGCTGCTCGGGCAGCTCGGCGATGGTTCCGGCGGCCATGGCGGCCAGCTGCAGTTTGGCGGCACGCTCGATCAGCACCGCCAGCGAGCACGCCTCCTCGATGCTGGCCCCGGCCACCACCTGTCCGTGATGGGCCAGCAACACCGCCTTCTTGGAACCCAGTGCGGCGGTGATGATTTCGCCCTCCTCGTTGCCGACGGGAACGCCCGGCCAGTCGGCGAGAAACGCGCAGTCGTCGTAGAGCGGCGTGGTGTCCATGTGCGACACGATCAGCGGAACCTTCAACATCGACAACGCCGCCACGTGGAAGGCGTGGGTGTGCACGATGCACTGCACGTCGGGACGCGCCCGATAGATCCAGCTGTGAAAACGGTTGGCGGGATTGGCCATACCGTCTCCGTGCAAGACGTTGAGGTCCTCGTCGACCAGCAGCAGGTTGTCTTCGGTGATCTCGTCGAACCCCAGGCCCAGCCGCTGGGTGAAGTACGTCCCCGGGTCGTCGGCGCGGGCGGTGATCTGCCCGGCCAGGCCGGAGTCATGGCCGGCGTCGAACAGGGCGCGGCAGGTCAGCGCCACCTTCTGCCGGGTCGTCCAAGGCGATTCGGCCGTCTCGGCGCGCAGCCGCTCCTGGGCACGGCGCATCAGTTCGGACTTGGAATCGGTAAAGGTGGTTGCCATCGGCGGCTCTCCGGTATCGCGAGCGTGTGACACAATGGTAGCACTATAGGAAACCTTGTGTCCCAGGGCGGGCGGAGGGAGTGTTCCGGTGACAGCACTGTTGCGCGCCGTTCGCAGGCATCGTGGCCTCACCCTGGAACAGCTCGCCGAACAGACCGGCCTGACCAAGAGCTACCTGTCCAAGATCGAGCGCGGGCACAGCACACCGTCAATCGCGGTGGCGCTCAAGGTCGCTCGAGCGCTCGACGTCGATGTGGGGCGGCTATTCTCCGACGAGACCGCTGAAGAGAAGATCACCGTCGACCGGGCAACCGACCGCGCCGGCCCGGTGCGGGGACGCTATCGAGCGCTGGCATCGACGTTGCTGGGAAAGTCCATGTCGCCGTTCCTGGTTCGCCCCACCGGCGACCCCGCTGACGACCCGCATCCCGAGCACGCCGGCCAGGAGTTCGTGTTCGTACACGCCGGCAGCGTCGAGCTCGTCTACGGCGACCAGACCATCACACTCGACACCGGCGACAGCGCCTACTTCGACGCGTCGGCCGGCCACGCCTTGCGGGCGGTCGGTGACGAGCGCGCGGAGGTCGTCGTCGTCACCCATGCCGGTCGCTGAAGCCAGGGCTCGGCCCCGGTGGCCATCGCCACCGACGACGCTTCGACCCACTCGTCGCCGGTCAACTTCGGAGATCACCGACCGGCGGTGGAGTTGATCTCCGGCAGCAGTGCTCAGCACCGGCGCCCCGGCGGTGCCTGCCGGACCCACCGGTCCCACCGCGCTCGCCGGCAGCCCGGCGCCCACACCGCCCGTCGAGTCGGAATCGGCGACGTTGCCGAGCCGGCGGAGCGTTGGCCGGGCTCGATTTGGACCAGGTCCGAGGCTCCTCAGAAAGCGAGCCGGCCCGCCGGCCGGCGACGTGGTTGTGCCCTGGCCCGGTGGCCGACGGCACTACATGCGGCTTGCGCTCAACGGATTGACTTTGCTGCTAAGGCCCGTTCACCACGGCCGGGTCGAGCAGGTGACTCCGCTGCCACCGTTCTGCGACACCGTTACCTGACCGTCGACGGCGATCTCGCAGTGGAATTCCGGGTTGACCCGCAGCCCGCCACTGGCGGTGACGATCGCCCACTGGTTCGGGTTTACCAGCGTGGTCGTATAGACCAGCGGGTCGCCGCCGGTGATCGGGGCGTGCACGGTGGTCATGTACTTCGACGAGTCGGCGTTGAACGCCGCCTGGCTGGGCGGGTCGCTGTTCATGTACTGGATGTTGGCCATCAAATCACTGGTGGTGGTTACGGTGTAGGTCACCTGATGCCCGGCCGGGTCCGCATGGGAGACCGCCGGCGTTGCCGCAATCCCCGCCACTGCCAAGGCCGCTGCGGCCATTGCCACACAGCCTGCCGCTGCGACCGCGCTTACCGTCTTTCGCACGTCTGTCATATCGAAAACGCTACCGGATTCGTTACTGGGGGTACGGATTTGCGATCTCGCCGGAAGCCGCAGCCGCGGCGGCAAAAGGTCCTTAGTATCCATCTGTGACCACTGCGTTCGTGTTCTCCGGCGGCGCGAGCCTCGGCGCCATCCAGGTCGGGATGCTGCAGGCCCTGGCGGATGAAGGCATCAGGCCGGACCTGATCATCGGCACCTCCGTCGGCGCGCTCAATGGTGCCTGGATCGCCGCGCGGCCCGATGCCGAGGGCGTTCGGGAGCTGGCAAAGGTGTGGCTGTCGCTCAGCCGCAAGGAGGTATTCCCCACCCACCCGGTCGCCGGGCTGCTGGGCTTCCTCGGCCGCCGTCAGCATTTGGTGCCCAGCGCGGGTCTGCGGCGCATTCTGACCCGGGAACTCGGTTTCACCAGGCTCGAGGATGCTCCGATCCCGTTCCACGTGGTGGCCACCGACGTGATCTCGGGCATCGACGTCCTGCTCTCCTCCGGAGACGCGGTCGACGCGATCGCTGCCAGCGCGGCCATCCCGGGAATCTTCCCGCCGGTCAACATCGACGGGCGCGATCTGATGGACGGCGGCGTGGTGAACAACACCCCGGTATCACACGCGATCGCCCTTGGCGCCGACCAGGTCTGGGTGTTGCCGACCGGCTACTCATGTGCCCTGCCCACGTCACCACCATCGGCGGTCACGATGGTTTTGCACGCGATATCGCTTGCCGTCAATCATCGCCTCGCCCTCGACATCGAGCGCTTCGAGCAGACCGCCGACCTGCGCGTCATCCGCCCGCTGTGTCCGGTCTCCATCTCCGGAGTCGACTTCTCGCATGCGGCAACGCTTATCGAGCGGTCGCACGAGGCGACCCGCCAGTGGTTGGCGGCCAGCCCCATGTCCACCGGCCAGGCCGCACTGCTCGAACCGCACCTGCATTAGCCGGGACCGCCGTGTAAAGCAACTTGACACGTGTCAGGTTAGGTCCCCCGATCGGGGGACAATTCACCAATCGTCGTGGTGGACAACATTTTTAACCGATCATCGGATAGCCGAATCGGTTCGCGGACGGCAGCATTGACTCAGCATGAATTAATCCGGAAGGAAATGATCCGGCAGGAAATCGCTGGGTCCGGCTCTCGAGGAGAAGGTGGTGAGACGCATTTGTACCGCCGAGCCAGCACTGTCCGGTGAGGCGCGGGAGCACCAAAGCGGCCAGCTAGGCGCGGTACGCACGCTCTGCGCCCGCTCCGACCGGACCGCGCAGACCCGGTCAACTGGCGCGGCATCGGGACGGGCCACTGACAGCATCCCCGATCAATTGCACCTGGTCGCTGGCCGTCTGCACGAAATCCTGGTCACCGGCTGCAGTTTCGACCCGATCTATCGACACATCCTCACCGCCCCCGGCAAGCGGGTCCGGGCCGGCCTGGGGCTAGCCTGCTTCCGCCTGCAACCTTCCGCCGCCACGGTGTCACCTGCCGAGGCGATCGACCTGGCCTGCGCGATCGAGATGTTCCACGAGTCGTCGCTCATCCACGACGACATCTGCGACGGCTCGCTGTTAAGACGTGGCGCCGCATCGGTTCCGGCAGCGTTCGGCGTCCGAATCGCGGCCCGGGCCGGATTCCACTTGGCGGGCACCGCATTACAGATCCTCGCGCGGGTGGTGGACGACAACCCGGCGGTATTCGCGAGAGTTGGCGAGGACCCGGCCGTCACCTACCTCGACCAGCTCTCGGAACTGTCCTTCGGCCAGCTCATCGAGACCCTGCCGCCCGCGATCGACGACGCCGCCCTGCGCCGCCACTACGAACGTGTGGCCGCGGCGAAAACCGGCACCCTGTTCCGCCTCGCATGCTCCTACGGTGGCACGGCGGGCGGAGTCGACGCCGACGGACTGCGCGCCCTGATGGGGTATGCCGACCAGCTGGCCTTGGCCTTTCAGATCATGGACGACGTATGCGACGTCGAGGGCGGCCCGTCACTCGGCAAGAAGTCCTGCGGCGACCTGGACCGCCGAGTGCCGACGTGGCCGGTGATCGAATGGCTGGCCATGCGTCCCGGTTCTCGTGAGCTGTGGCTCTCGGAGCTGACTCCCAGCGCCGTGCTCCAGGCCGAGTTGGTGCGCAGCGGCGCCACCCGGGCCGCCCGCGCGGTTGCCGTCCACGCCGCCGAGACGGCTTGCCGGGCGCTGGATGTGTTCCCGCCCTCAGTCGCTCGCGACCATCTGCGCGAACTGACGGTGCGAGTGGTCTCCCGATGAGCGGCGTGCGAATTGGCGACCTGGCCTACGGGTTGCGACAGCTGCGCCGCGCGCCAGACCTGACCGCGATGCGCGCTGCAGAGTCCCCGGATCGGCTGGCCCGGCTGGCACTGGTCCCGGCGGCCCGAAATCTGGGCATCGCCATCGGTTTGCTGCCTGCCCACCTGCGGGACGAGGCCACCGCCGCCCTGCTCGCCTGCCGGGTGCTCGACGCCTACGAAGACCTGATGGACCCGCAGCTGGCCGGCAACGCCGTGCTGCTCGCCGCGAACTACCTGCGCGCAACGACTGGGACGCCGCCCCCACCGCTACGGGCGGTCACGCTGCGCGACAGCGAAGCCGTCGACCTGATCTTGGCCACCCGCATCCGCGACGTCCGGGCGATGGTGTCGGCACTGCCCTGCGAGGGACAGCAACGGGTCGGCCGGCTGCTGGTCGACATCGGCCAGGTGATGGCCCGCAACATCGATTCCCCGCTACCGCGGGCAACCTACAGCGAGGGTGTGCTCGGGCGGGTGGCGCTGTATGCCTGTTCGCTGCTCACCGAGGGCGCCTGCACCGGCGCCGATCTGGGAGAACTCGCAGGTTGCATAGGCATTGCCGCCCAACTGGCCAATGACTTGCGCGACGGCGAGCTGGCGCTTTACGGCGCCGGCGATCACGCGGAGCTGCGGCGTGCGGTGCTGCTGCAACTGCTGGTTCCCGCCCTGGGCGGCTTCGCGCTGCTGGCGCATGTGGGCCCGCGCATCCCCAGTCGTGGTGCCCGAACGGCGATGGCCTACCTGACCATCACCACGACGGCGTTCTTGTGCGCGTCGGTCGGGGCGCCCGCACCGTACCGGCGGTCGCTGCGGCTCGCAGCGGTAGTGCTGGCGGCTCGCTCACCGGTTCGCTGGGCGGCGATGCTGGCGCGGGTACGGCACTGCGCCGACGCGGCTATCCACCGGCTGCTCGATGCATCGCCCGAACTCAGCACCGGGCCGGATCGCGCTGCAGACGTGCTCCGGCTGGGCGACCGTAGCGTGAGGTCCCTCGCCATCGGGCCACTGACCGTCGACCTCGCCTTCGCGCTTGTCGATGCCCTTCCGGAAGAACCACTGACCGCCGAACTACCCGGCAATCAGAAGCGCCGCATGATGATCGCCGACCACCTGGCCTTCGGCGCCTTAGAGCGGTTGCGGCCCAACGACACCGACGCGATGTTCGCGCTCGCCGCACAATTTCAGCTCACCGCACTCGACGTAGCAAACCAGGGGGAACACCGATGACCACCACTTCACCTGTCCGCAGCACCGCAAAGCCTGGTGCGTCCGCCGAGCCGCTGCCCTTCAGCCGCCGAGTGCTCAAGCTCGAGCATCCGGCGAACGTCGGTCCACTTCTGCACATTGCATGCTGGATCGCACTGCTGGCATTCGGCCTGTCGGTACCGGCTGCCACCAGATGGTATCTGGCGGTGCCGCTGATCATCACGCTTGGGCTGCTGAACTTTTCGATCACCATCGGCATCCTGCACATGCACACTCATCGGCCGTTGTTCGTGTCGCGACGGGCCAACCGTGCACTGGACCTGCTGTGCTGCATGCCGGCCGCGCTGACTGCCGCCGACATGTACGAAGTGCATGTCGTCAACCACCACCGCTACAACGACGGGCCCGGAGACGTCACCTCCACCGAGGGACGCGAGCACGGATGGCGTGCCGTCTGGTACTGGATGCGGTACAGCTCTGTGGTCAAAACGCACACCGCGAGAACGGTTTTCGCGGCAAACCCATCACCCAGTCGGCGAAAGCGACGCCGCCAGTTCGTCTTCGACTTCACGCTCATCACGACGCTGATCTGGATTACCTTCTTGACCGCCGACCCGCTGCGCTTCACGCTCTTCTACTGGATCCCTTTCCTGATCACCCAGGCGACCTCCGGCTACTTCGCCTGGCTGACCCACGGCCCGGCACGGGTCTTCGATGACGACCCGAGCAAGTCGTTGAACACGGTGGGAAACTGGCTGAATTTCTTCATCTTCAACCAGGGCTACCACAGCGTCCACCACCGCTACCCCGGCATCCACTGGACACAGATTCCCGACAAGTTCGACTTCATGCTGCAGGTCGAGCCCGACGTCATCGTGCCCTACTGGATGACGCTCACCTCGTGCTGGCGGCTGTTCGTGCCCGGAGGCTTTCTCGACGCGTCCCACGGCCGGCAGTGGAAAGCCAAGCTGGCGAAGCGGCTTGAGCAGGGAACCGTTCGCGCACGCTACCTCCCGTGGTTCGCATGGATCTGATCATCCGGGGCCTGGTGTCAGACCCGCGCCGCCTCGTCGCCGTCATCCTGGCGCTCACCGGATACGCCTTTGCCGGGATTACGGTGCCGCTGTTTCTCTTGTTCGCCGGCGGGTGGTGGCTGCCCAAAACAGTCGACGCCGGCGCGCACCTGGCAGCGGGCCCCGCGTTGCTGATCGACGTCGTGCTGTTGACATTGTTCGGCCTGCAGCATTCGGGTATGGCCCGGCCGTCGGTCAAGACGTTCGTAACACGTTGGGTGCCACTGGCTTTGGAGCGCAGTTTCTACGTCGTCATGACCAGTCTTGCGGTGTGGGTACTGTGCCTGGGCTGGCAACCGCTGCCCGGGCACATCTGGTCTGCCGGCGGAATCGGTTCGGCGGTTCTCGACGCAGGGTTCTGGTTCGGCGTCGCCCTCGTCTACGTGGCCACACTGTTGTTGAACCACTTTCGCCTGCTCGGTATCAGTCAGGCCTACCGCCGCTACGTGCTCCGGGTGTCCGACGCCAGCTGTGACCGGCTGCAGGTGCGTGGGCCCTACCGGCTGGTTCGTCATCCGCTGATGACCGGCCTGTTGATCTGTTTCTGGTCCGCCAGCACGTTCACCGTCGGGCATCTGCTCTGGGCGGCCGGCCTGACCGGCTACATCCTGCTGGGCACCCACCTGGAGGAACGCGACCTCGTCGCCCGCTTTGGCACGGCCTATCGCAGCTATGCCGGGCGGGTGCCCGCGTTCGTCCCGTCGCCGCTCCGGTTCCTGATCGCCCGTGGCGTCCGCACTGTCCCGGCCTCCGCCGTAAAGCCGTGAGACGGCGATCAGATGGTTCGGCTCAAACAGCAAAGCCACCTCGCGGACATCTGGACGCGGCTCATTGGGAGCATCGGATCCGCTCAGGCTCTCGGTAGCCGGACAACAGCCGATACCCGGCCAAAGGCGTTGCCGCTCAACGATGCCGACACCGCATCGCCGCTTCCTGATGACGCGGGCCCGGCCGCAGCCCCCGCGCGTAACGTGTGGGATTCACTGGCCAGCTTCGCAAACCGCTACGCGGTCGTCGTGATCGGACTGTGGGTCGTCGCCGCCGGCCTGGGCACCCTGCTGGTGCCACCGGCCGAACACACGGCTCGTATCCATGCCCGGGGCTTCCTACCGGCTGATGCGCCGGTCAACATTGCCGGCGCTCGCATGGGAGCCCAATTCCACGACGGCAAAAGCGGCAACCTCAACTATCTGGTGCTGGAAAGCGACCATCCACTGGGCCCAGCCGAACGCGCCTTCCACGATCAGCTACTGGCCAAGCTTCGTGCCGATCACCAGGATCTGGATTCGGTCACCGACCTGTGGTCGGACCCGATGACCGCGCCGGCAGCGCTGAGCGACGACGGCAAGGCCACCTACACGATACTGCGGCTACCCGGCGATCTTGGTGCCGCACAAGCAAATCGGGCGCTGGATCAGGTTCGGCGGATCGTCGCCGGCCAGCCCGCTCCGGCGGGACTGCGCGCCTACGTCACGGGCCCGGGTGCCACCATCGCCGACGAGCTGAGCACGATCGACCGGCAAATGCTGCTGATGACCTGCGTGACAGTCGTTCTCATCGCCCTGCTGCTTGTTGCGGTGTATCGGTCGTTGGCAACCGCCTTGATCCCGCTGATGACGGTGGGACTCGCGTTGGGGGTCGCCCGGTCGGTCGTGTCGCTTTTGGGCGAACGCGACGTCTTCGAGGTGTCCATCTTCTCGGTGGCATTGCTGGCCGCCATGGTGCTTGGCGGGGCAACCGATTACGGAATCTTCCTGATTGGCCGCTATCACGAGGCGCGGCGCGGCGGCGTCAGCCACGAGCGAGCACTCGGTGTTGCCAATCGCAGTGTCGGGCCGGTGATCGTGGCTTCGGCGCTGACGGTGGCCGCGGCCCTGTCCTGCCTGACGTTTGCCAAGGTAGGTATGTTGCGTAGCGCTGGATTGCCTTGCGCCATAGGCATTGTCACCGGCATGCTGGCTTCCCTGACCCTGCTGCCGGCGCTGATCGCCCTCGCGGGGCGCTATGGACTCGCCCAGCCGCGCAAGCTGAACCGCAAGACCGGGCTTCGCTGGCGTCGCGTCGGGGCACTGGTGGCCCGCTGGCCGGCCCCGATGCTCGTGGCCTCGGCTCTGGCGCTGGCGATCTGCGCCCTACCCGTTTCCGGGCTCAGGCTCGGCTTCGACGAGCCTGCGGCGCAACCGGATTCCACCCTTGCCAACCGCGGATACCAAGCCATGGACCGCCACTTCCCGCCGAATCGGCTATTGCCGGAGATCGTCTCCATCAAGACGGGACACGATCTGCGCAATCCCGCCGGGGTCATCGCCATCGAGCGGGTGACCCGCAAGTTGATGGAAATTCCGGGGGTCACGATGGTTCAATCCGCCTCACGCCCAGCAGGTTCCATCCCGGAAGAGGCAACCCTCAGCGACCAGGCGGGCGTGATTGGTGACCAGCTCGACGATGGTGTCGCCAAGCTTGACCAGCGTCTTTCCGCGGTCAACCGGCTGGCCCCGACGCTTGCCCAATTCTCGGATGCGCTATCGCGGCTGCAGGCCGGCTTATCGGGCGGTGTCAACGGAATAGACCAACTCAATTCCAACATCGACGTCATGGGCTCGGGAATGCACCAGCTGCAGAACACGGTGGCGCAGATATCCGGCAACCTCGACCCGCTACGCAACTACACGCAAAGCAATCCCAATTGCCAGAACGATCAGATCTGCTCGATGGTGCTCGAAATCGTCCAGCCGGTGGACTCCCTGATCGCGGGATCGGATGTGCTCGCCAGGGGCGCATCACAATTGAGCGTGAGTACATCTCGTACGGCCCAGGGACTCACTACCGCCGACCACTCGGTAGGCACCATGCGCGCCCTGGTGGCGCAACTGAGCTCGATGGCGGCCCAACTCACCAATGTCGTCGACGAGATGCGCACCACGTTCTCGGGTCTCACCGACTACCTGCGGGAGGTCCGGCAAGACTTCCAGGGCAGCGGCGAGGGCGGGTACTACCTGCCGCAGCGGGCCTGGGATGATCCCCGGTTCCAGCGAGCGGCCGAACTGTACTTCGCCCCCGGCGGCGACGTGACCCGGGTGCTGGTCTATGGCGATGGAAAGGTCTTCGGCGCCGACGGCGCCCGCAGGTCACCTCAGATCGTCGCGGCCGTGCACGAGGCGACCAAGGAAGGCGCGCTCGCGGGAAGCACGGTGGACATCACCGGTTTCGGCACCGGGACCGCCGAGTTGCGCGGCTTCGTCAACAGCGACTTCGTGCTGCTGGCCGCGGTGGCGCTCGCGTTGGTGTTCCTCATCGTGCTGGTGATGCTGCGAAGCCCCGTGGCCGCGGCCGCGGTGATCGGAACGGTCGTCGTCTCCTACCTCTCGGCGTTGGGCGTCAGCACCTTCATCTGGCATGACCTGCTCGGTAAAGATCTGCACTGGGCAGTGCAGTCCATGGCGCTCATCGCACTGGTGGCCGTCGGGGCCGACTACAACCTGCTGCTGACCATGCGGATGCGCGAAGAAGCATTGGCCCGGACCGGGACCAGGGTGGGGCTGCGCACCGCGATGATCCGCGCCTTCGGCAGCACTGGCGGCGTGGTCACCACGGCGGGCATCGTCTTCGGAATCACGATGCTGGCGATGTTGTCCAGTGATGTGCTCACCATTGAGCAGGTCGGCTCCACCATTGGCGTTGGGCTCATCATCGATACACTCGTCGTCCGTACCTTCGCCGTCCCCGGTATCGCCGGGTTGCTGGGCCGGTGGTTCTGGTGGTCGCCGCCGGCGTTCCTGCTCGGGCCGCTGCGGAGGCGCACCTCGCACCAGCCGGGGCCGCCTCAAAATAGGGTTGGCTGAACAGTTTTGGGCAATATCGCCGCTTCTGCTGCGGGCGAGGACTCGCGGTGCTGACCGCCCAGGCGGTACTTCGCGATCAACGGTGCCGCCCGTTTTCGCAGCATCTCGCGATAGCTCGGCGGCAGGTAGGCGCCACGACGGTAGAGCTCACGGTAGTTGTCGGTGAGTTCGGGATGCGCCCGGCCCAGCCAGGACAGGAACCAGTCGCGAGTCGAACCGCGCAGGTGCAGACCGAAAACCGTCACGCCAGTGGCGCCCGCGGCGGCGATCTGGCCAAGCAGCCCGTCGAGGTGATCGACGGAGTCGGTGAGGTGCGGCAGCACCGGCGCGACCATCACATGGCAGTCCAGGCCCGCCTCGCGGATTGCGGTGATGAGCCCCAGACGCGCCTGAGGTGTCGGGGTGCCCGGCTCGACGTCGCGGTGCAGCTCCGGATCGGCGACCGCCAGAGAAACCGCCACCGCCACCCGAACTTGCCGGGCCGTATCAACCAGTAGCGGAAGGTCCCGTCGCAGCAACGTTCCCTTGGTCAGGATCGACAGCGGCGTACCGGATTCGGCAAGCGCGCCGATGATGCCCGGCATCAGCGCGTAACGGCCCTCCGCCCGCTGGTAGGGGTCGGTGTTGGTGCCTAGCGCAACGGTCTCGCGCTGCCACGACGGCCGGCGCAGTTCGCGACGCAGAACCTCGACGACGTTGGTCTTCACCACCACCTGGGTGTCGAAGTCGGCGCCCGGGTCGAAGTCGAGGTACTCGTGGGTCGGACGGGCAAAACAGTAGCGGCAGGCGTGCGAGCACCCGCGATAGCCGTTGACGGTGTAGCGAAACGGCAGGGCCGCCGCGTCGGGCACCCGGTTCAAGGCGGACTTGCACAGCACCTCATGGAACGTCATGCGCTCGAAATGCGGTGATCGCACGCTTCGGACGAAGCCGATCCGCTGCAGCCCGGGCAGCGCTCCGTCGTCGACGGGCGTCCCGTTGACCGCTACCGCCTGACTGGTCCAGCGCATGACTCTATTCGAACAGCAGTTCGATGACGAGTCAAGCTGGTGCGGCGTCAGAACGGCGGCGGTTCCTCGTCGGGTGGGGCGGGGCCGTCGTGCCAGGCGTATTCGGTGTGCCCGGTTTGGCGGATTTGGCGGTTGTGGCGGCGTTCGGCGGCAACTCGATAGGCGCGGTCCTCGGTACGGGCTCGGCGGCGTTTGGGCATCATCGCCGCCCGGTCGGCGCAGTAGTCGGGGTCTGGCGTTTGAGCTTCGGGGGCGGGCATGCCGCCCACCCCGTGGCACAGGCTGGGAAACAACAACGCGCTGCCGGGGGTGGTGACATGGGTCTGCCCCGATGGCGAAGTCAGGATCAGGGTGCCGTCGGGCAACTGCTTTTCCCGCCAGCCCCAAAAAGTCTTAGTCAAATGATGTGTGCGGCAATAACACTTGAGATTTGCCGCGTGCGTGGGGCCGCCATCTGCGTAGGGAATCGTGTGGTCGATATCGCAGCGCGGCGCCGGGTGGTCGCAACCCGGCCAACGACACGTCAAGTCCCGGCAGCGCACGAAATCGGCCAGTGCTTTGGAGGGGACATAGCCGGGTTCGGGTGGGGCGTCGCCGGGGTGGATCAGAGGTATCAGCTTGGCCGATTGGGCCAACTCGGTGACGAGTTCGGCGGTGATGAGCCCGTCGGCGTCCACCAACCATCCCGGCGTGCACCCGCTGCCGTCAACGCTGGCCCGCTCGGCGATCACATGGATGACCACCGGGCTCGGCGCGGGCCGCTTTCCGGCCGCACATTCGGCTCGCTCGCACCGACAGCCCAGCCGGTCCGCCCCGGCGGCCAGCGCTCCCAACGCATCAGCGCGGCGCTGCTCACGGTTGCGCGGATCATGCTCACACACCGTGCCGGCCAGCGCGCTCAAGCGCTGATCCAGGGCACGGGCATCCGGCGTCATGACGGTGCCGCGAATCTCGGAGATCCCGCCTTCGCACTCGTCGATGCAGACTTCGCGGTCAGCCTGATGCTGTTGGCGCCGCCGCACCGCATCGGCATCGGCCCGGCCGACAATCCTGTCGATTTGGCCGGCCAGACGGCCCCGAGTCATCGATGGCCAGCGCGACACCTTGACGGCCAGCTCGGCATCCACCGCAGCCAGCACCTGGCGATCCTCGATCAGACCGGTGCGATAGACGATGGTCTGAAACAGTCGGTAGTCAATGTCACCGGCTTTGAACAGTTGCGCCACCCGCGGCAGCCGCTCACGCATGGCTCGCGCGTAGCGCAGCCGGCTGGCCACCAGCCCCTGGCTGATCCGCAACGCCGCGCCCACCTCGGCGGCCACCGCCGCCTCGGTGTCAACCGCCCAGTCCTCGGTCTCCGAGCAGCGTGCGAGCCGATACGCGAATAACTCCCCGATGGCGGCCAACTGCGCTGCGGCGGCCCGGTTCTCGAACCGCGCCGCCGCTCCGATGCGCTCCAGCAATACCACCGACTCGGCCGTCGTCGAGGGGTGGCACCGCTCGAACAACTCGTCAAACCGCGCAATCACTTCCGGCGGAGAACCATGTTCGAACACATATTCGATTGTAACAGCGTGCTACGACACCGATGGCGTCCGCCAGCGGCTGAAGGACGCCCAAGACTTACCGGGCCAATCGTGAAATCACCTCGGCGACAACCGAATCCAGGGCCACCGAGACCTGGTTTCCCGTCGCGAGATCCTTCACCCCCACCGTGGCCGCCTCGATGTCACGATCGCCGACGACCAGCGCAATCCGCGCACCGGACCGGTCGGCCGCACGCATCGCGCCTTTGAGCCCGCGGTCGCCGTAGGCCAGATCGACGCGCACCCCGGAGGCACGCAACTGCGCGGCCAGCACTGCCAGTTTCAGCTTGGCCTGCTCGGTGAGCGGCACGCCGAACACGTCGCACCGGGTCGTCTCGCCTACGCTCTTGGCTTCGGCACGCAGGGCCAGCAGCGTCCGGTCGACCCCTAAGCCGAACCCGATACCCGACAGGTCCTGCCCGCCGAGCTGGCGCATCAGGCCGTCGTAGCGGCCGCCGCCGCCGATACCGGATTGCGCGCCCAACCCGTCGTGGACGAACTCGAACGTCGTCTTGGTGTAGTAATCCAGCCCGCGCACCATGCGCGCATTGATCACATAGGGCACCCCGAGGGCGTCCAGATGCGACAGCACGGTGTCGAAGTGCTGCTTGGCGGTACCGGACAGATGATCGAGCAGCACCGGCGCCTCGGCCGTCAACGCCCGCACCGCCGGGCGTTTGTCGTCGAGCACCCGCAACGGGTTCAGCTGCGCGCGGCGCCGGGTTTCCTCGTCGAGGTCGAGCCCGAGCAGGAACTCCTGCAACAGTTCCCGGTACTGCGGCCGGCAGGTCTCATCGCCCAGCGAGGTGATTTCCAGCCGGAACCCCTGCAGGCCCAGCGACCGGAAGCCGGCGTCGGCCACGGCGATCACCTCGGCGTCCAGCGCCGGGTCGTCGACGCCGATGGCCTCCACGCCGACCTGCTGCAACTGCCGATACCGGCCGGCCTGAGGCCGCTCGTAGCGGAAAAACGGCCCGGCGTAACACAGCTTCACCGGCAACGCGCCGCGGTCCAGGCCGTGTTCGATCACCGCCCGCACCACCCCGGCGGTGCCTTCCGGCCGCAGCGTCACCGACCGGTCGCCACGGTCGGCGAAGGTGTACATTTCCTTGGTCACCACGTCGGTGGACTCACCCACCCCACGGGCAAACAGCGCCGTGTCCTCGAAGATCGGCAGCTCGATATAGCAGTAACCGGCCCGGCGGGCGGCAGTGAGCAGGCCGTCGCGCACCGCGACGAACTGCGCCGAGTCCGGCGGGAAGTAATCGGGTACGCCCTTGGGGGCCGAGAATTCGATCACGGGCTCAGGCCTTCGAGGAATGGGTTGAAGCGCCGCTCGGCGCCGATCGTGGTGGCGTTGCCGTGGCCGGGCAGGACTACCGTCTTGTCGTCGAGCACCAGGAGCTTGTCGACGATGGAGCGCAGCAGGTCGCGGCCGCTGCCACCGAACAGGTCGGACCGGCCGATCGAGCGCTCGAACAGCGTGTCGCCGGTGAACACGACGTCCCGGTCGTCCTTGCCGGCCTGCAGCACCCGGAAGCACACCGATCCGCGGGTGTGCCCGGGGGTGTGGTCGACGTTCACGGAAACATTGCCGAGGTCGATCTTGTCGCCGTCACGGTCCAGTTCGACGACTTGTCTGGGCTCCCGGAAGAACGCCCCGGCAACCAGCTGCGCCATCCGCGGCCCCAGGCCATAGATCGGGTCGGTCAGCATGAACCGGTCCTCGGGATGGATGTAGGTGGGGCAGCCGAAGGTGTCGGAGACCTTCTGGGCGGACCACATGTGGTCGATGTGCCCATGGGTGATCAACACCGCGGCGGGGGTCAGCCTGTTCTTGTCCAGGATGCGACGCAGTGGACCCAGCGCACGCTGCCCCGGGTCCACGATGACGGCGTCGGTTCCGGGCCGCTCGGCCAGCACATAGCAGTTGCATGCCAGCACCCCGGCGGGAAATCCGGTGATCAACACGGTCACCAGTCTCCCATTCCCGGCGTCATGGAAAGATATCGGCCGTGCCGACCAATCAGCAGCGACGTGCCACCGCCAAGCGCAAACTCGAACGCCAGCTGGAACGCCGTGCCAAGCAGGCCAAGCGGCGCCGCATCGCCACGATCGTCGGGGCTTCCGTCGTAGCGGTAGCCGTGGTCGCCGTGGTGGTGTACGTCGTCTTCGTCAACAAGGACGACCACAAGGGGACCACGTCAGCCAGCCCCAGCAGCTCCGCGTCCGGCTCGCCTTCGGCGACCGGTCTGCCGCCGGCGCAGCTTGGCAATGCCGTGCCGATGCCGGCGTTCAAGGCGCCAGCCAATCTGGGCGCCAACTGCCAGTACCCGCCGTCGCCCGACAAGGCCGCCAAAGAGGCCAAGCCGCCGCGCACCGGCAAGGTACCCACCGAGCCGGCTCAAATCAGCGCCAGCATGATGACCAGCCAAGGCAAGGTCGGCCTGATGCTGGCCAACAACGAGTCACCGTGCACGGTCAACAGCTTCGCCAGCCTGGCCCAGCAGGGTTTCTTCAAAGACACCAAATGCCATCGGCTGACCACGTCGCCGTCGCTGTCGGTGCTGCAGTGTGGTGATCCGAAGGGTGACGGCACCGGGGGGCCGGGCTACCAGTTCGCCAACGAATATCCGACCAACCAGTACCCGCCGAACGACCCCAAGCTCAAGGAGCCGGTCATCTATCCGCGGGGCACCCTGGCCATGGCCAACGCCGGACCCGACACCAACAGCAGCCAATTCTTCATGGTCTATCGCGACTCGGCGCTGCCACCCGAGTACACCGTTTTCGGCACCATCCAGGCCGACGGACTGGCCACCTTGGACAAGATCGCCGAGGCCGGTGTTGCTGGCGGCGGTGAGGACGGCCCGCCCGCCCTCGACGTCGTCATCAAGTCGTTGCTGCTCGACTAGCGATAACCGGAACTCGGAGCGGCCCCCCGTCGGGCCGGCTCGAACAGGCGCTTGCCGAGACTGCGCTGAGCGCTTGATCTTTGCACGACCTAGCGCAGTAGACGCAGGTTCGGCGCCGTGAGCGCAGACTCGGCACCCGAACTGCGTGGGTCCTGGACGCTTCTAAGCAGCTTCTAAGCAGCTTCTAAGCAGCGGAAGTCACCCGGTACACGTCGTAGACGCCTTCGACATTGCGGACGACGTTGAGCAGGTGGCCGAGATGCTTGGGATCACCCATCTCGAAGGTGAACCGGCTAATAGCCACCCGGTCGCCCGAAGTCGTGACCGACGCGGACAGGATGTTCACCTTCTCGTCGGCGAGCACCCGGGTGATGTCCGACAGCAGCCGGTGCCGGTCGAGCGCCTCGACCTGGATGGCGACCAGGAACACCGACGTCGGTGAGGGTGCCCAGAGCACTTCGATGATGCGCTCGGCCTGCTGCTGCAACGAGGTGGCATTGGTGCAGTCGGTGCGGTGCACGCTGACGCCGCCGCCGCGGGTGACGAAACCCATGATCTGGTCGCCCGGCACCGGGGTGCAGCACTTGGCCAGCTTGGTCAGCACACCCGGGGCGCCGGGCACCGACACCCCGACGTCGTCGCTGCTGCGCTGGCGGCGCGGCATCGTGGTCGGGGTGGACCGCTCGGCAAGCTCCTCTTCGGCCTGGTCGATACCGCCGAGCTCGGCCAGCAGCCGCTGCACGACATGCCGGGCAGACACATGCCCCTCGCCGATCGCGGTGTAGAGCGCGGACACGTCGGCGTAGTGCAGTTCGCGGGCCACGGCCGCCATGGATTCGCCATTGACCAAGCGCTGCAACGGAAGTCCGCCCCGGCGCACCTCGCGCGCCATCGCGTCCTTGCCGGTCTCCAGGGCCTCCTCGCGGCGCTCCTTGGCGAACCACTGGCGGATCTTCGTCTTGGCGCGCGGGGACACCACGAACTGCTGCCAGTCCCGCGACGGCCCGGCGTTGGGAGCCTTGGACGTGAAAACCTCGACGACTTCGCCGTTTTCGAGCTTGCGTTCCAGCGCCACCAGCCGCCCGTTGACCCGGGCGCCGATGCAGCGGTGACCGACCTCGGTGTGCACCGCGTACGCGAAGTCCACCGGCGTCGACCCGTTCGGCAAGGTGATCACGTCCCCCTTCGGGGTGAACACGAAAATCTCTTGTACCGCAAGGTCATAACGCAACGACTCCAGGAACTCACCCGGATCGGCGGCCTCTCGCTGCCAGTCGAGCAGTTGGCGCATCCAGGCCATGTCGTCGATCTCGGCAGCGGCGTGCGGATGCGGAACGCCGTTGCGGCCCTTGGCTTCCTTGTAGCGCCAGTGCGCGGCAATACCGTACTCGGCGGTGCGGTGCATGTCGCGGGTGCGGATCTGCACCTCAAGCGGCTTGCCCTCGGGCCCGACGACGGTGGTGTGCAGCGACTGGTACACCCCGTATCTGGGCTGGGCGATGTAGTCCTTGAACCGTCCCGCCATCGGCTGCCACAGCGAATGCACCACGCCCACAGCGGCATAACAGTCGCGGATCTCGTCGCACAGGATGCGGATGCCGACCAGGTCATGGATGTCGTCGAAGTCGCGGCCCTTGACGATCATCTTCTGATAGATCGACCAGTAATGCTTGGGCCGGCCCTCCACGGTCGCCTTGATCTTCGACGCGTTAAGGGTATTGACGATCTCGGTGCGGACCTTGGCCAGGTAGGTGTCTCGCGACGGGGCGCGGCCGGCGACCAGCCGCACGATCTCCTCGTATTTCTTGGGATGCAGGATCGCGAACGACAGGTCTTCCAATTCCCACTTGACGCTGGCCATACCCAGCCGATGCGCTAGGGGCGCAATGACTTCCAACGTTTCGCGGGCCTTGCGGGCCTGCTTCTCCGGCGGCAGGAAGCGCATGGTGCGCATGTTGTGCAGCCGGTCGGCCACCTTGATCACCAGGACCCGCGGATCGCGCGCCATCGCGATGATCATCTTGCGGATGGTCTCGCCTTCGGCGGCGCTGCCGAGCACGACGCGGTCCAGTTTGGTCACCCCGTCGACGAGGTGGCCCACCTCTTCGCCGAAATCCTCGGACAGTGCTTCGAGGGTGTAACCGGTGTCTTCGACGGTGTCATGCAGCAGTGCGGCCACCAGGGTGGTGGTGTCCATGCCCAGCTCGGCGAGAATGTTGGCGACCGCCAGCGGGTGGGTGATGTAGGGATCTCCGGAGTGCCGGAACTGGCCGGCATGTCGTTGGTCGGCGACCTCGTAGGCCCGCTGCAACATCGACAGGTCGGCCTTGGGGTAGATCTCCCGGTGCACCGCCACCAGCGGCTCGAGCACCGGGTTGACGGCGCCGCTGCGAGCGGTCATCCGCCGTGCCAGCCGGGCCCGGACCCGACGAGAAGCGCTGCTGCTGGTCTTGAGGGTCTCGACCGGCGACGGCTCGGGCGTTTCGACGACCGGCGGGGCTTCGAGCGGCGACGCAACAGCTTGCGTTGCGTTTTGGTCATCCGCCACAGTCGTCACCTCCGACCTTGAGGATATCTCCTGAATCCTCCTGAATCGTGGTACAGGGCCTGTCCTCGGGCCGCTCAGGCGCCGATCCGCGTGACCGGGCCCCGCTTACGCTTGAGTGTGACGCTAGACCTGGCTCAAGCTGTGCACCGGCAACGGCGCAATCGCCGCACGCCCACCCAGCGCCGTGAGTTCGACGACCACGGCCACCCCGGTCACCATGGCACCGGTGCGCTCCAGCAACCGTGTTGCCGCGCTGAGGGTTCCGCCGGTGGCCAGCACGTCGTCGATGAGCACGACGTTGCGGCCCCGCAACTCCAGGCTGTCGGCGGGAATCTCCATGCTGGCCGCGCCGTATTCCCGGTCGTACTCCTCGGTGAGCACCGGCGGCGGCAGCTTGCCGCTTTTGCGGATCGACAGCACGCCGGTGCCCAGCCGCGCGGCGAGGGCCGCCGCGACCACAGAACCACGCGATTCGATGCCGGCGACCAAATCCGCACCCGAGGCGACATCAGCCAGCGCGTTGATCACCGCGCTCATCGCCTCGCGGTCCGCGAACAGCGCGGTGAGGTCCTTGAACTGGATTCCGGGCGTCGGAAAATCGGCGACATCACGGGTCAGCGACGCGATCACGTCGGCGACGGGAGCGCCCCCCCTGACAGTCATCACTGCAGCCTCATTGCATTAGCGCCCATCGGTCCATGTTCCAGCCCGCACCCCAGCGGGTCGGATTTCTGCTCACGGCATACATCTTTTTCGACATCAACAGCGTGCGCTGCTGCCGACACAGTGGCAACGTCGGCATTTCAGCCCAGAGTACCGGCGCCGCCTCGGCGAGCAACCTGACACGCTCGGCGGGGTCGGCGGAAACCGCCAGCGCCCCGATGATGTTGTCGATCTGGGGATTGGCGTAGCCCGACAGGTTGTTTCCGTTGCCGCTGTGCAGGTCATAGGCGTCCATCGCCGACGATCCGGTGGACCCGCTGCCGGTTGCCCCACCCGTGCTGGCCAGCAGCACATCGATCTTCCCGTCCCGCATGGCCTGTGGACCCGATGTGTCCAACGTCACATCGGCAACGGTGATCGCGGCCGGCGCGCAGGACTTGGCGATGGCCCCGACGATGGCCGCCAACCGCGCATTGGGCCCGCGGTAACCGATCCGCACCGACAGTGGTGCGCCCCCCAGCGCGTCGCGCGCAGCGGCGGGGTCACCCTTGATGAACTGACTGGCCTCGGCCGCGCCGTCGGCCTCGGCGACGGCATCCTCGGTGGCCGGGGACAGCCGTGAGTTGGCGATCGCAACCCCGGCGTCCCGGGCGATCGCGTCGCGCGGCGTACACAGCGCGACGGCGCGGCGGGCGCGGACGTCGGCCAGCGCCCCCCGCGGCGCGAAGATCAGCTGTTCTATCCCGTCGGACGGCGAATCGATGCGCTGATAGTTGTCCGGAGTGGCCAGTGCCCCTGACGAGCCGGCCGCCACGTCCACCACGTCGACGTTGCGGTTGTTGACCCGATCCTGAATATCGGCTCCCTGCGGCCAGACGGTGACCCGCTTGGTGATCGCCTTGGCGCCCCACCAACGGTCATTGGTGACAAGCACCACGGCGCCGCCGTCGAGGACGGATTCGATCTTGTACGGGCCCGATGACGGGAAGTGCTTCGAAATCTCGTCGGGTTTGAGGCCGCGCTTGAGGTCCCACGTCGTATTCCACAGTCGCGCAATCTGTTCCACCACAGCCACCTTGTTGGTGAGCAGCGCCGCAGTGACATCGACGTTGAGCTGCTCGGCGATCACGTGCGACGGCATCAGCGACGTCGCGCCGAACAGCTGGGTGTAGTCGACGACTCCGCGATCCGGGATGAACGACACCCGGGCCTTCTTTTGCCCCGGCGCGCACTCGATATTGGCGATGTCGATGTAGCCGGCCTGCGTAGCAGCATCGAAACCGGGAAAGCGCCCGGATTGGGCGGCCCAGCTCAATACCAGGTCG
Source organism: Mycobacterium gastri (assembly GCF_002102175.1). Classification (GTDB taxonomy): domain Bacteria; phylum Actinomycetota; class Actinomycetes; order Mycobacteriales; family Mycobacteriaceae; genus Mycobacterium; species Mycobacterium gastri. The sequence goes on from NZ_LQOX01000056.1 coordinate 37,933, forward strand.
TCGCAGGTGACCGGCTTACCGTCGGAATAGACGGCGTTGTCGGCGATCTGATAGTCGAGCACCAGCGGCGAGCCGCCCACCACCGAGACGGTGCCGAAGTCGTGGTCGGCGACCACCTGACCGTCGGGCCCGTGATAGCCGAAGCCGGTGAGCACCCGGGCAAACGCCTGCGCTCCGGCCGAGGCAGCGCCGATGACGGTATTGGTGTTGTAGGTCGGCAGCGCCCCGTCGACGACGTAATCGATCTGAGCGGCGGCACTACCCGAACAGGCGGTCAGCGTGGCGGCCGCCGCGACCGTCGCAGCGGCGCCAACGATCATCCCGACCGCGTTGCCGCGCAAGGCTTTCCGCAATCCGGACCACTGGCCGAAATTGCCTCCGCCGCGGCGGCGCCAGGTGGCCATGACTCCTACCGCCGACCGGCGTTTCGCTTGCCGGTCGGACGTTGCTTGGTGCCGGCGGGCCGCACCGGCCGGGCACCCGGTGCCGGCTTGGTCGATGCCGCCGGCTTGCTATCCGCCTGCTGTGGACGGCCGGATGCCTGCGGTGACGCCTCGACAGCGGCGGATTCCGTCTGCTCGGCGGCGGTGTCCTCGCCTTGCTCGGCAACCGCCGGCGAGGCGGTATTGCGGCGTTTGAGCACCCGGCGCGTATGGGTGCGTACCAGGTCGGTGCGTTCCCGCAAGGTGACCAGCAGCGGCGTTGCGAAGAAGATCGACGAGTAGGTGCCGACGATGATGCCGATCAGCTGTACCAGTGCCAGGTCCTTCAGCGTGCCGACGCCCAGCAGCCACACCGCCACCACCATCAGCGCCACCACCGGCAGCACGGAGATCAGGCTGGTGTTGATCGAGCGCATGAAGGTCTGGTTGATCGCCAGATTGGCCTGCTCGGCGAAGGTGCGCCGGGTGGTGTGCTGGAAGCCGTGGGTGTTTTCTTCGACCTTGTCGAAGACGATGACGGTGTCATAGATCGAGAACCCGAGAATCGTCAGCAGCCCGATGACGGTCGCCGGGGTGACTTCGAAGCCCACCAAGGCATAGACGCCGGCGGTGACGGTCAGGTCGAAGACCATGGCCGCAATGGCGGAGATGGTCATGTACCGCTCGTAGCGCACGGTGATGTAGATGGCGACCAGCACCAGAAACACCACCAGGGCTATCACCGCCTTCTTGGTGATCTGGCCACCCCAGGTCTCCGATACCGCCGCATCGCTGATGGCCTTCTTGCTGGGTTTGCCGTCGGCGCCTTGGGGGTGGAACGCGTCGAACAGGGCGTTGCGCAGCTGTTCCGTCTGGGCATTGGACAAGGTCTTGGAGCGGATCTGCACCGTCGCCGAGGCTCCCTTGCCGACGGTCACCACCGATTCGGGATCGCTGCCCAGGGCCTTGTGGAACACTTCTTCGACCTGGGTCACTTTCACGTCGCCGCGGGGGAACGAGACCGTCGTGCCGCCCTTGAAATCGATCCCGAAAGTGAACCCGCGCACGATGATGCTCAGCACGGCGATCGCGACAATCGCGCCGCTGACGCCGTACCAGAGCTTGCGGCGTCCCACCACCTCGAACGCACCCGTACCGGTGTAGAGCCGGGACAAGAAGCTGTGCTGCACTCCGCCGGTGGCCCGGTCGGGGTCCAAGCCGCTGAGCTCTACCGCACCGTGGGCCGCGTCGCCGGTGTCGGTCTTGGTCTTGGTCTTGGACGCCATCGCGTTATCCCCGTCCCGTCTTGGCGGCACCCGCTTGAGCCCGGCGCTCGCGCGCGACCTGCTGCACCGCTCCCAGTCCGTTGTATGCCGGCTTGGCCAGCGTCGAAGACTTGGAGGCCAGGTACACCAGCGGCCAGGTGACCAGGAACACCACCACCAGGTCCAGGATCGTGGTGAGACCCAGGGTGAATGCGAATCCCTTCACCTGTCCGATCGCCAGGAAGTACAGCACGGCAGCGGCCAGGAAGGTGACCGCATTGCCCGACACGATCGTCTTGCGGGCCCGGGCCCAACCGCGCGGCACCGCCGATCGGAACGAACGGCCTTCGCGGATCTCGTCTTTGATGCGTTCGAAGAACACCACGAACGAGTCGGCGGTGGTACCGATACCGATGATCAGACCCGCGATACCCGCCAGGTCGAGGGTGTAATTGATATAGCGGCCGAGCAGCACCAGGATCGCGAAAACCATTGCGCCCGAGGCCACCAGCGACAGCGCCGTCAACAGGCCCAGCACCCGGTAGTACAGCAGCGAATAGACCAGCACCAACGCCAGACCTATCCCGCCGGCGATCAGGCCCGCTCGCAGCGACGTCAAACCCAGTGTCGCCGAAACCGTTTGGGCCTCCGAGGATTCGAAGGACAGCGGCAGCGACCCGTATTTCAGGACGTTGGCGAGCTGGCGCGCGGTTGTCGCGGTGAACGGCGGGTCTCCCCCGCTGATCTGGGTGCGGCCGCCGGGTATCGGTTCAAGAATCTGCGGCGCGCTGACGACCTGCGAGTCCAGGGTGAAGGCGGTCTGTTTGCCCAGGTGGGCCGCGGTGTAGCGGGCCCACTCGTCGGCCGCCCCACTCTTGAATTGCAGATCGACGACGTAGCCGACGCCTCGCTGGTCCATCCCGAAGGTGGCGTCTTGAATCTGGTCGCCGCTGATGATCGACGGCTCCAGCAGATAAGCGGTCTTGTGGTCGGTCGAGCAGGTCACCAGCGGCAGCTTGGGGTCATCATTGCCCGCCAGGATGTCCTCTTTGTCGCAGCGGGTGGCCTCGAATTGCAGGGCGACCATCTGGATGTAGGGGCTGGTGCTCTGCCGCCACTTCTTCTCCTGCGCGATGCGCTCGGCCAGATCCTGGCGCGGATCCGGGGGTGCCGGCTGCTCACCAGGCGGCAGGTCGGCGGGCGGCGCCTCGCCGGCGCTCGGCGGAGCGGGGCTGCCGCTCGGACTGGGGGCGGGAGCCGGTGACGGCGGCGGCTCCTGTGGGTAGGGCCGCGGTTGCGCCGGGGCGCCCGACGGCGGCGCGGCTGGGGCCCCCGATGGCGGCGCGGCCGGCGCCCCAGGCTGGCCGGGTGGCGGGGTTCCCGCCGGCGGCTGGGGCTTGGGCTCTTCCTGAGCGGGCTGCGCCGGCATTGAGTTGAGCACCGGGCGGATATAGAGCCGGGCGGTCTGGCCGAGGTTGCGGGCCTCGTTGCCGTCGTTTCCGGGGACCGTGATGACCAGGTTGTCGCCGTCCACGACGACCTCGGAGCCCGACACGCCAAGACCATTGACCCGGGCGCTGATGATCTGCTGCGCCTGGTTCAAGGCCTGTCGACTCGGCGCCGAGCCGTCGGGTGTACGCGCGGTCAACGTGACGCGGGTGCCGCCCTGTAGGTCGATACCCAGTTTCGGGGCGGCCTTCTTGTCGCCGGTGAGGAACACCAGCAGATAAACGCCGATGAGTAGCACCAGGAACACGGACAGGTAGCGGGCAGGATGCACCGGCGCCGAAGACGATGCCACGTTCCGTATGTCTCCTTGAAAGTCGGTTCTTACCCCCAACAGAGCCTACGTGGCGCTACGGGGCACGTCGCGCAACCGGGCTTGTCGGTCTGGTCAGCAGTCCGGCCGGGAATCCTCAGGACTCCTTGGTCGCTCGGCTCTCGTCGCCGGCCGGTACCTGCTCGTCGTCGTCCGGTTGGGCCGGTTCCTCGTCCAGGTCCTCGTCGGTGTCTTCGTCCAGTTCCTCGTCGGTGTATTCGTCGGTGTCCGGCAGGATCCGGTCGCGGATTGCCAGCTTCATCCACCTGGTCACCACGCCGGGGGCGATCTCGAGGTCGACGGTGTCGTCGGTGATGCCCACGACGGTGGCTTCCATCCCCGACGTGGTGTGCACCCGGTCCCCCGGCTCCAGCGACTCGTGCAGGTCGATGGTGGCTTGCATGGCGCGCCGCTGACGGCGCGACGCGAAATACATGAACCCGCCCATGATGAGCAGGAACGGCAGGAATAAGACCAAACTCTCCATCAACACGCCTGTCTTTCGTATGCGGTATCCCTCGACATTTCGAGGGCGGCGCCGAACACCACAGGGATGCTCACGCGCCTCGTAACCGTCCAGTCTGCCATTCCCGCAGGTCGGGAATGGACCGGCACCTGGTCACGCCCGGCAGGGCCGCACCGCCGTGGCGAACCGATAGGCTTTACCCGCGACGTGACCGCCGCGCCGCGGGGAGAGGAGGATGCGTGGCCAGCCTCGAGCAGACACGCCACCTGGTCACCGAAATCCCGGGTCCCGCGTCGCTGGAACTGGACAAACGGCGGGTCGCGGCGGTGTCCAGTGGCGTAGGGGTCATGCTGCCGGTGTTCGTCGTCCGCGCCGGCGGGGGAATCCTCGAGGACGCCGACGGCAACCGGCTCATCGACCTGGGTTCGGGGATCGCGGTCACCACGATCGGCAATTCTGCTCCCCACGTCGTGAACGCGGTTCGCGAGCAGGTGGCCGAGTTCACCCACACCTGCTTCATGGTGACGCCCTACGAGCAGTACGTCGCCGTCGCCGAACAACTCAATCGGATCACCCCTGGCTCCGGCGAGAAGCGGTCGGCGCTGTTCAACTCCGGCGCCGAGGCAGTCGAGAACGCCATCAAGATCGCCCGCGCCTACACCCATAAGCCCGCGGTGGTCGCGTTCGACCACGCCTATCACGGCCGCACCAACATGACGATGGCGCTGACCGCCAAGTCCATGCCCTACAAGAGCGGCTTCGGCCCGTTCGCTCCGGAGATCTACCGGGCACCGCTGTCCTATCCCTACCGCGACGGACTGCTCGACAAGGAGTTGGCCACCGACGGTGAACTGGCCGCCGCCCGGACCATCAGCGTCATCGACAAGCAGGTGGGCGCCAGCAACTTGGCCGCCGTCATCATCGAGCCCATCCAGGGCGAGGGCGGTTTCATCGTTCCCGCCGACGGGTTCCTGCCCGCGTTGCTGGACTGGTGCCGCGCCAACGACGTGGTCTTCATCGCCGACGAGGTGCAAACCGGCTTCGCCCGCACCGGCGCGATGTTCGCCTGCGAGCACGAGGGATCCCACGGCCTGGAGCCGGACCTGATCGTCACCGCCAAGGGCATCGCCGACGGACTGCCGTTGTCCGCGGTGACCGGTCGGGCCGAGATCATGGATGCACCGCACGCCAGCGGTGTGGGCGGCACCTTCGGCGGCAACCCGGTCGCGTGTGCAGCCGCGCTGGCCACCATCGAAACTATTGAACGCGAGGGCCTGGTGGACCGGGCCCGGCAGATCGAGCAGCTGATCATGGACCGGTTGTTGCGGCTGCAGGCGGCCGACGACCGGGTCGGCGACGTGCGCGGCCGCGGCGCCATGATCGCCGTCGAACTGGTGAAGTCCGGAACCGCCGAACCCGACGCCGAGCTGACCGAGAAACTGGCCGCCGCAGCCCACCGCGCCGGGGTGATCGTGTTGACCTGCGGCATGTTCGGCAACATCATCCGGCTGCTGCCGCCGCTGACCATCACCGACGAGCTACTGGCCGAAGGCCTCGACGTCATGTGCGCGATCCTGGGCGACCTCTGACCAGGAGCTCATCGCGCGATCAGTTCGGCGTCCAGCAGCAGCGGCTGCTCGACAGCCTCGGTCCCGACGAAGCGCGCCGGTAACATCACCCACCGACGTGCGCCATCTCACATCGCGGCCCGGCGTCGAACATTGTGGAATACCGTTAGTTTCACTAACGTTCTAGTTGCTCAGCGCAGCGTGGCGCGACCAATCTTTCGCCTCAGTGACCGCAAGGAACTGTCATGTCGACTACTACTCGTGACGAGCGCCTCGAACACCGCATCGAAACCCTGATCCACGACGACGCACAGTTCGCCGCCGCCAAGCCGGACCCGGCAATCGCCGCCGCCCTGGAAAAGCCCGGCCTGGGCCTGCCGGAGATCATCCAGACCGCGCTGCAGGGCTACGCCGACCGGCCGGCGCTCGGGCAGCGCGCCGTCGAGTACCTCACCGACGCCCGGACCGGCCGCACCTCGTTGCGGCTGCTGCCCCGTTTCGACACCATCACCTACCGTCAGTTCGGGGACCGGGTCGATGCGCTGGCGCGCGCCCTAACCCACGACTCGGTGCACGCTGGCGACCGGGTCTGCGTGCTGGGCTTCAACAGCCTCGACTACACCACCATCGACGTGGCGCTGGCCATGATCGGGGCTGTGTCGGTGCCGCTGCAGACCAGTGCGGCGGTCACCCAGCTGCAGCCGATCGTGGCCGAGACCGAGCCCACCGTGATGGCGGCCAGCGTGAGTCAGCTGTCCGATGCCGTAGACGTGCTGTTGAGCGGCCATCTGCCGGCCAAGCTGGTGGTGTTCGACTACCACCCCGAGGTCGACGACCAGCGCGAGGCGCTCGACACGGCCCGCAATCGGTTGGCGGACACCACGGTGGTTGCCCAGACCCTCAACGATGTCCTGGACCGCGGCGCAACGCTGCCGGTGGCGTCGGTTGTCGAGCCGCCCGCGGCGTCGGGCGACAACGACTCGCTGGCACTGCTGATCTACACCTCCGGCAGCACCGGCGCACCCAAGGGTGCGATGTATCGACAGAGCAACGTCGGCAAGATGTGGCGCCGGTCGAGCAAGAACTGGTTCGGGCCCACCGCGGCGTCGATCACGCTCAACTTCATGCCGATGAGCCACATCATGGGACGCGGAGTGCTCTACGGCACCCTCGGCAACGGCGGCACCGCATACTTCGCGGCCGAGAGCGACCTGTCGACGCTGCTGGAGGACCTTCGGCTGGTACGGCCCACCGAGTTGAACTTCGTGCCGCGGATCTGGGAGACCTTGTACGGCGAATACCAGCGCGCGGTCGACCGGCGCTCGATTGATCCCGGTGACCCCGCCGCCCGCGCGGCCGTCGCAGCCCAGGTCATGGCCGAGCAGCGCCAGGACCTGCTGGGTGGGCGCTACATCTTCGCGATGACGGGCTCGGCGCCCATCTCCGCGGAGCTGCGGAACTGGGTGCAAGCCCTGCTGGAGATCCCACTGCTCGACGGTTACGGCTCCACCGAGGCCGGGATGGTCTTGTTCGACGGCGAAGTTCAGCGCCCGCCGGTGATCGACTACAAGCTGGTCGACGTTCCCGATCTGGGGTACTTCAGCACCGACCAGCCGTATCCGCGGGGCGAGTTGCTACTCAAGACAGAGAACATGTTCCCGGGCTATTACAAGCGGCCGGAGGTTACGGCCGGCGTGTTCGACGCGGACGGCTACTACCGGACCGGAGACGTCGTAGCCGAGGTCGCCCCTGACCGGCTGGCGTACGTCGACCGCCGCAACAACGTGTTGAAGCTCGCCCAGGGGGAGTTCGTGACCGTCGCCAAGCTGGAGGCGGTGTTCGGCAACAGCCCGCTGGTCCGGCAGATCTACGTCTACGGCAACAGCGCGCATCCCTACCTGTTGGCCGTCGTGGTCCCCACCGAAGAAGCGTTGGCGAGCACTGACATAGCGGCCTTGAAGCCGCTGATCGCCGACTCGCTGCAGACCGTGGCGAAAGAGGCGGGCCTGCAGTCCTACGAGGTGCCGCGCGACTTCATCATCGAGACAACACCATTCACGCTGGAGAACGGTCTGCTCACCGGTATCCGCAAGCTGGCGTGGCCGAAGCTCAAGCAGCATTACGGCGAGCGGCTGGAACAGCTTTACACCGAGCTGGCCGCAAGCCAGGCCATCGAGTTGAGCGAGCTGCGGCGCAGCGGTGCCGATGCGCCGGTGCTGGAAACGGTGAGACGGGCCGCGGCGGCCCTGCTGGGCGCAGCTCTCCCTGCCGATGAATCCGACCTGTCACCCGACGCGCACTTCACCGACTTGGGTGGAGACTCGTTGTCGGCGTTGACATTCGGCAACCTGCTGCGCGAGATCTTCGACCTCGACGTGCCGGTGGGTGTGATCGTGAGCCCCGCCAACGACCTGCGGGCCATCGCCGACTACATCGAGGGCGAGCGGCAGGGTAGCAAGCGGCCCACGTTCGCCGTGATTCACGGCCGGGACGCGCTAGAGGTGTACGCGAGTGACCTCACCCTGGACAAGTTCATCGACTCATCGACCCTGGCAGCCGCGCCGGCGCTGCCGCGCCCGAGCGCCGAGGTGCGCACCGTCCTGTTGACCGGCGCGACCGGCTTTTTGGGCCGCTATCTGGCGCTGGACTGGCTGGAGCGCATGGACCTGGTCGACGGCAAGGTGATCGCCCTGGTGCGGGCGAAGTCGGATGACGATGCCCGGGCACGCCTGGACAAGACATTCGACAGCGGAGACCCCGAGCTGCTGGCGCACTACCGGCGGCTGGCGGCCGACCACTTGGAGGTCATCGCCGGCGACAAGGGCGAGGCCGACCTCGGTCTGGACCCGGCGACCTGGCAGCGGCTGGCCGACACGGTCGACCTGATCGTCGACCCGGCCGCTTTGGTCAACCACGTGCTGCCCTACAGCGAGCTGTTCGGACCCAACGCGCTGGGCACCGCCGAACTGATTCGGTTGGCGCTCACCTCGAAGATCAAGCCCTACACCTACGTGTCGACGATCGGGGTGGGCGATCAGATCGAGCCGGGCAAGTTCACCGAGGACGCCGACATCCGGCGAATCAGCGCGAGTCGGCAGATCAACGACAGCTACGCCAACGGCTACGGCAACAGCAAGTGGGCCGGCGAGGTGCTTTTGCGCGAGGCCCACGATCTGTGCGGGCTGCCGGTCGCGGTGTTCCGCTGCGACATGATCCTGGCCGACACCACGTGGGCGGGTCAGCTCAACGTGCCGGACATGTTCACGCGGATGATGCTGAGCCTGGTGGCGACCGGCATTGCACCCGGTTCGTTCTACGAGCTGGACGCCGACGGCAACCGGCAGCGTGCCCACTACGACGGCTTGCCGGTGGAGTTCATCGCCGAGGCGATCGCGACGTTGGGCGCCCGGGACGGGGACGGTTTCCAGACCTACCACGTGATGAACCCCTACGACGACAGCATCGGGATGGACCAGTTCGTCGACTGGCTCGGCTCCCCGACTAATGGGGCCGGATGTGCCATCCACCGCGTTGACGACTACGGCGACTGGCTGCGGCGGTTCGAGACCGCGTTGCGCGGCCTGCCCGAAAAGCAGCGTCAGGCTTCGCTACTGCCGTTGCTGCACAACTACCAGAAGCCTTCGGCGCCGCTCAACGGGTCGATGGCGCCGACCGACCGGTTCCGGGCGGCCGTGCAGGACGCGAAAGTGGGCCCGGACAAGGATATTCCGCACATCTCGCCGGAGATCATCGCGAAGTACCTCAGTGATCTGCGCTTGCTCGGACTGCTCTGAGTACGCGGCTCGAGTAACCCGCGCGGGCCTTACCCGCTGGCTTACACGCTGGCACGGTGGCGGCGCAGGAACCGGCTGCGGTGCTCGGTGCTTCCGGCGTCGCTGCTGGCCGCCGGCATATTTTGTGCCCGCGGCAGGGTGAGGGCATCGGAATACGTGGCGTCCGAATACGGTTGCGGCGACAATCCGGCCGCGGGTACGTCCGCCGCGGCGGCCGGTTGTTCGGCCGGCGGCGCGGCCGGCACCGGCCGGACATCGCGGGCCAGCCGGACCGCCAGGCGAGACAGAACCGCGCCGGCCAGGAAGACGACGAGCACCCCCAGGCCGGAGAAGTAGGCGAGCTCCAGCACGGCGCGCTTGCGATCCGTCACGGCGACCGGATCCCCCACCGATCCGATCCGCAACAGGGGGGCGAACTGGGTGCCGACCACGAACCATGCGCCGGCGAGGGCGGCCAGCCAGCCACCGAGCATCGCGATGGCGCGATTGCCGGAAATGATCAGCAGCAGACCCCCGACCGCCGCGGCGACACCCGGCAACACCTCGAGCCAGCCCCGAGCAGGGGTCCACGCCTGGCCCGGGGTGTAGGCGAAATCGAATCTAGGACCGATGAACGGAATCAGCGCACCCCAGGCGCCCAGAATCACTAGGAGCAATCCGGTCACCACGCCGCGGGAGCGCGGCATCCGCAACGTCGCGGGGCGGTCTTCTGTGTGCTTCATGGCAGCCTCCTCGTTAGGTACCGGCTTGGGTACCCGGACGGTCTGGCGATGTAACGCCCGGTCGCGGGATGACTGCCCTATCTGTAGAAACCGCTGACAACGGTTGCCAAAGTGTCGACAATTACCTTCGGCATTGCTTACAGCTGTGGCGTATGTCACGTAACCGGGTTCGGGAGGGGTTCGATGTCGTTTGTGTTCGCAGTTCCGGAGTTTCTGACAGCGGCAGCGCAGGATGCGGCCAACATCGGTTCGTCGCTCGGTGCGGCAAACGCCGCGGCAGCATCGTCAACGACAGCGGTGCTGGCGGCCGGTGGCGATGAGGTGTCGCAGGCGATTACGGCGCTGTTCAACGGCTACGCCGCGCAGTATCAGTCGGTGAGCGCCAAGGCCGCGCAGCTTCACCAGAGTTTTGTCCAAACCTTGAACGCGGCCAGTGGGGCATATGCGGGCGCCGAGGCGGCTAATGTCACGCCGCTGCAGACGTTGGAGCAGAGCCTGTTGGGCGCCATCAACGCGCCCGCCCAGACGTTGTTCGGGCGGCCGTTCATCGGCAACGGCGCGGACGGGACGTCGACAAGTCCCAACGGCGGGGCCGGTGGCATTTTGTACGGCAACGGCGGAAACGGTTTTTCCCAGACGACCGCCGGACAGCCCGGCGGTGCGGGCGGCTCTACGGGCCTGATCGGCAACGGCGGCAGCGGTGGGGCCGGCGGGGCCGGTGCCGCCGGTGGGGCCGGCGGCACCGGCGGTTGGCTGATCGGTAACGGCGGCGCCGGCGGCGCCGGCGGCGCGACCGCCACTGTTGGCGGGACGGGTGGGGCCGGCGGGGCCGGCGGAAATGCGCCATTGTTGGGCTGGGGCGGCCATGGCGGCGCCGGCGGCGCCGCTCCCTCGGGTACCGGCGGAGCCGGCTGAGCCGGCGGAGCCGCCGGCTCATTCTTGTCCCTCGGTACTGCCGGCGGTGACGGCGGCGCCGGCGGGACGGGATTGACCGGCGGCAACGGCGGCAGCGGCGGCCAGGGACAGGGTCTGCTGTTCGGCATCGGCGGTGACGGTGGCGCCGGGGGCACCGCCACCGGCGCCACCGGTGTCGGCGGTGACGGCGGCGCCGGCGGTGTCGGCGGGGGTCGTTTCTTCGGCCTGGGCGGCAACGGTGGCGCCGGGGGCGCCGCCACCGGCGCCACCGGTGTCGGCGGTGACGGGGGCGCCGGCGGCGCCGGCGGCGCCGTCTTCGGCTACGGCCAGGCCGGTGCCGGCGGCCTCGGCGGCTACGGCATCTCGAAGGGCGGCGCGGGCGGTATCGGCGGCGTGGCGGGCACACTCGTCGGGGTGAGTGTCGGCGGCTTCGGCGGCCTCGGTGGTGCCGGCAACGTCGGTGGCGCCGGCGGCCAGGGCGGCGAGGCGGCCGCGCTCGTCGGTGCGGGCATCGGCGGCGGCGGCGGCCAGGGTGGGTTCGGCCTGATTACCGGCGGCGCCGGCGGCCAGGCCGGCCAGGGCGTGGCGTTCACCGGCCTGAGCGTCGGCGGTGTCGGCGGATTTGGCGGTGACAGTGTCACGGGCACCGGCGGCAATGGCGGTGCCGGTGGCGACGCCGGCGGCTTCCTCGCCATCAACTTCGGCGGCAACGGCGGCAACGCCGGCCAGGGTACAGGCGGTCCTGCCAACGGCGGCAATGGCGGCCGGGTCGGCCTCGTCGACAACGGTGCCTTCACCCCAACGCTGTACGGTTTCGGCGGTAACGGCGGCAACGGCGTCAACGGTGGCACCGGCGGCACCGGCGGCACCGGCGGCATCCTTGGCGGCGCCAACGGAACCAACGGATCGCCCTAGCGATTCGCTTAGTCGAACAGCCCCGGTTGGCCCAGCCCGCTGACCCCGGCCGGCGGGGTCATGCCCAAGTGAGTCCAGGCCAGCGCGGTGGCCACGCGCCCGCGCGGCGTGCGGGCGATCATCCCGGCGCGCACCAGGAATGGCTCGCACACCTCCTCCACCGTGGCGGCCTCCTCCCCTACCGCCACAGCCAGCGTGGAAACCCCGACCGGGCCGCCGCTGAAGCTGCGGGTCAGCGCGGACAGCACCGCGCGGTCCAGCCGGTCCAGGCCCAGCTCGTCGACGTCGTAGACCTCCAGCGCGGATTTGGCGACGTCGCGGGTGATCACGCCGTCGGCGCGGACCTCGGCGAAGTCGCGGACGCGCCGCAGTAGCCGGTTGGCGATCCGCGGTGTTCCCCTGGAGCGCAGGGCGATCTCCGCCCCGGCCTCGACGCCCAGTTCGATACCCAGGATTCCGGCCGAGCGGGCCAGCACCCGCTCCAGCTCGTGCGGCTCGTAGAAGTCCATGTGCGCGGTGAAGCCGAACCGGTCGCGCAGCGGGCCGGTCAGCGCCCCGGACCTGGTGGTGGCACCGACCAGGGTGAACGGTGCGATCTCCAGCGGGATCGACGTCGCGCCGGGACCCTTGCCGACCACCACGTCGACCCGGAAGTCCTCCATGGCCAGATACAGCATTTCCTCGGCGGGCCGGGCGATGCGGTGGATCTCGTCGATGAACAGCACGTCATGCTCGACCAGGTTGGACAGCATTGCGGCCAGGTCGCCCGCGCGTTCCAGGGCTGGTCCCGACGTCACCCGAAGCGACGACCCGAGCTCGCCGGCGATGATCATCGCCAGCGACGTCTTACCCAGCCCCGGCGGCCCGGACAGCAGAATGTGATCCGGTGTGCCGCCGCGGTTCCGGGCTCCCTCGATGACCAGCTGAAGCTGTTCGCGCACCCGGGGCTGGCCGATGAACTCGCGCAACGAGCGGGGCCGCAGGCTGCCGTCGATATCGCCCTCACCCACGGCCAGCGCCGGCGATACGTCGCGGTCGGATGGTTCGTCGCTCATCGGGTCTTGCCCAGTAGCGCCAGGGCGGCCCGCAAGGCGCCCGACGTCGACGCGTCGGGCTCGCCGGCCAGCACCTTGTCGGTGGCCTCCTCGGCCTGCTTGGCGGCAAAGCCGAGCCCGACGAGGGCCTCCACCACTGGAGTGCGCACCGTGTGGCCGTTGACCGCTGGAGTGGCCGTCCCCGCCGAACCCACTTTGTCGCGCAACTCCAGCACCATCCGTTCGGCGCCGCGTTTGCCGATGCCGGGCACCCGCGTCAACGCCGCGACATCGCCGTCGGCCAGCGCCCGGCGCAGCGCCGCGGCGTCGTGTACGGCCAGCGTCGCCATCGCCAGCCGCGGCCCGACACCGGAGACCGACAACAACGTCAGGAACAGGTCACGGGCTTCCCGGTCGCCGAAGCCATATAGCGTCATGGAGTCCTCACGCACGATCATCGCCGTGACCAGGCGCGCCTCGGTCCCCGGCCGCAACGTCGCCAGCGTCGACGGCGTCGCGTTCACCCGGTAACCGACACCTGCCGCTTCGATCACCACGTGATCGAGGGCCACCTCCAGTACCTCACCGCGGACCGCGGCGATCATCGCGCGGCCTTCAGCTTGGCCAGATAGGCGTGCCGCTGCTGGGCCGCCAGCGCCTCGGCCCGCGCGATCCGGGCGATCATCGGCGCCCGCCAGCAATGGCAGATCGCCAGCGCCAACGCGTCGGCAGCATCGGCCGGTGTCGGTTTGGCTTGCAGCGCAAGGATTCTGGTGACCATGGCAGTGACCTGGGCCTTGTCGGCGGAACCGTTGCCGGTGACCGCGGCCTTGACCTCGCTGGGGGTATGGAAGTGTACGTCGATGTCGCGTTTGGCCGCCGCCAGGGCGATGACGCCACCGGCCTGGGCGGTGCCCATCACCGTGGTCACGTTCAGCTGGGAGAACACCCGCTCGATGGCCAGTACGTCCGGGCGGTGCGTGTCCAGCCAGTGCTCGACGGCGTCGTTGATGGCCAGCAACCGCTTCGACAGCACCGTATCCGAGGGGGTGCGCACCACGTCGACATCGAGCGCGACGAGGTCCCGGCCCCGTCCGCTTTCCACCAGCGACAGACCGCACCGCGTCAACCCGGGATCGACACCCATCACCCGCACCGCATTGCCCCCTTACCAGGCTCCGAACAGCTGTTCGATAGCGTAGCGGGCGGGTACGACATCCGGGGGTAGGACACGCACCCGACGGCAGCTTCGTCGGGTCGAATTTCGTTACGGCTCCCAGCGTCGCCGAATGCTGTTAACTTAAGGCGCACCTCGCTACCGGTACGAAAGGCTATGCGTGGCAACTCTGCTGATCGTGCTCGCCGCGGCGCTGTTCATAGCCTCCATCGTCGTGCTGATCTTCGCGGTCAAGCGGCCGAAGACGCCGGCCAAGCCAAGCGGGCGCCGCGATCCGCTGTACGCCGGCGCGATGGAGCAATTCGGGCCCCGGCAGCTGGGCCCGGGCGCGATCGTCAGCTACAGCGGCATCGACTACGTGGTGCGCGGCTCGGTCACCTACCGTGAGGGTCCGTTCGTGTGGTGGGAGCACCTGCTGGAAGGTGGCGATCAGCCGGTGTGGTTCAGCGTCGAGGAGGACGACGGCCGGCTCGAAATGGCGATGTGGATGACCCGCAAGGATCTGCAGCTGCAGCCCGGCAGCGTACACGTGGTCGACGGCGTGACGTTTCACGAGGCCGAGCGCGGCCGGGCCGGCTACACCACGGAAGGTACCACCGGGCTGCCCGCAGGCGGTGAAATGGAGTACGTCGACTACGCCGATGCCGACGAGACGACCTTGTTGTCATTCGAGCGCTGGGCGCCGGGGTTGCCATGGGAGATTTCCACCGGGAAGTCCGTGTCGGCCGGGGAACTGACGGTGTACCCCGCGCCGCCACCGTCGTCGTAACGCCGGAGGGTTCGCTCGGTGCCGCTTCATCAGCTCGCCGTAGCCCCGGCTGACGTGTCCGGGGCCCGGCTGGGGCTCGCAATCAACATGGCGGTGCCGCAGCCGCTGGCGGCTTGTCGGCTGGACCACCCCAACGGCGGGTGCGCACTGCTACTCGGCGTATTGGGGGCCTCACACGTCGTCACCGTCGAGCACGCCGACCGATCCTTCTGCGAGGAGATCTCCTGTAGCGCCGGCCTGCACGGCGGCACACTACCCGACCGTATGCAAGCGCCCGGCTACCGGCTGCGATCCAAAACCGATGTGTACGACGAGCAGACATTTCGCCGGCTCGCGGAGGAACTTCGCGAACGTTGCCGGGCCGACACCGGCTGGCTGGGCGGCGTATTTCCCGGCGATGACGCCGCATTGACCGCGCTGGTGGCCGAACCCGACGACACCGGCTGGCGCTGGCGGACGTGGCACCTGTATCCGGCAGCATCGGGCGGGACGGTGGTCCGTACCAGCAGCCGGTGGCGACCATGACCCGAAGCCGCCTTTTTCTGCTGGCCGGCGCGCTCGCCGTGGCCGCCACCGCGTCCTTGGTTGGTGGAATATCGTTGCTGCACAAGGACATCGGCTCTTATATCAGCAGCCACTATCGCGAGTACTCACGGGACGAGGACGGCGCGCGTTACCTGTGCAGCGGATCACCCCGGCAAGTGGCCGACAATATCGCCGGCTATGAGCGGCCCGCGGCACGGGCCTCCAGCGGCGGCGCCGAGTATCTGCGCTACGACGAGGACATTGTGACCGTCGGGCCCGAGGGCACCTCGCCGTGCAGCATCCGCGTCGAAGACTTGGGCGCCAGATACAGCCACGGGGCGTTCGTCTTTCTAGGACCCGGCTTCACTCCCGGATCTCCGGCGGGCGGCGCGGGAGGCAGCCCCGGCGGTCCGGGCGGGACCAAGTAACGCCAGTCAACACAAAGGAGTCAGTCATGTACCTCGCACTCGAACTCGGCACCGTCAGCCTCGACCCGATCGTCCGCGGCGTCGTCGCGACGATCTTGTACTTCGTGGTCGGCATGGCGGTGCTGATTGCCGGTTTCTTGATGGTGGACGTGCTGACGCCGGGCAACCTGCGCAAGTTGATCTTCATCGACCGGCGTCCCAACGCCGTCGTACTGGCCTGCGCGATGTACGCCGCGCTGGCCATCGTCATTATCACCGCGATCCGCACCAGCTACAGCCAGCTGACTCAGGGGCTCATCGGGGTGGCGGTGTACGGGCTGATGGGTGTGGCATTGCAAGGGATCGCGCTGCTGGCCCTGCGCATCGGGGTGCCGGGCAACTTCCATGAGCACGTCGACGAGCCGCGGCTGCATCCGGCGGCGTTCACGACGGCCACCATGCTGTTGGCCGTGGGAGGTGTGACCGCCGCGGCGCTGTCATGATCGCCACCGCGGCGCCGGGCACGGTCCGGACAAGGGAGTCTTCGAGACGGTGGCGGGCCGTGCTGCTGGCCGCCGTCGCAGCCTGCGCGGCCTGCGGCATCATCTATGAGCTTGCGCTGCTTACCCTTTCGGCCAGCCTGGACGGCGGCGGTATCGTCGCCACGTCACTGATCGTCGCGGGCTACATCGCCGCGCTGGGCGCCGGTGCGCTGCTGGTCAAGCCGCTGCTGCCGCGGGCGGCGATCACCTTCATCGGCGTGGAGGTGCTGCTGGGCATTGTCGGAGGGTTGTCCGCGGCGGCGTTGTATGTGACGTTCGCGTTCATCGGCGGATCGTTGTGGGTGCTGGCGCTGGGCACCGCGCTGATCGGCGGGCTGGTCGGGGCCGAGGTGCCGCTGCTGATGACGCTGTTGCAGAGCGGCCGGGTGGCCGGGGCGACCGATACCGGCCGGATGCTGGCCGACCTGACCGCGGCTGATTATTTGGGCGCGCTGGTCGGCGGGCTCAGTTGGCCGTTCGTCCTGCTGCCGCAGTTGGGGATGATTCGCGGGGCGGCGGCCACCGGCATCGTCAACCTGGTGGCCGCGGCCGTGGTGTCGATCTTCCTACTGCGGCGGATCGTCGGCGCCCGCCAGTTGGCGACGGCGCTGGGCGCGCTGGCCGCCGCGCTGGGGCTGCTGGTGACGCTGTTGGTGGGTGCGCGTGGCATCGAGACGACCAGCCGCCAGCGGCTCTATGCCGACCCGATCATCGCCTACCGGCACTCGGTGTACCAGGAGATCGTGGTGACGCGCCGCGGCAACGACCTGCGGCTCTACCTGGACGGCGGATTGCAGTTTTCCACTGTGGACGAGTACCGCTACACCGAAAGCCTGGTCTATCCCGCGCTCGGTGCGGGTGCCCACTCGGTGCTGGTGTTGGGCGGGGGTGACGGGTTGGCCGCCCGCGAGCTATTGCGCCAACCCGGTGTCGGGCAGATCGTTCAGGTGGAGCTTGATCCGGTGGTGATCGAGTTGGCGCGCACCACCATGCGCGGGGCCAATGGCGGTTCGCTGGACAACCCGCGCGTGCATGTCGTCATCGACGACGCGATGCGCTGGCTGCGCGGTTCTGACGCCGGCTTCGACGCGGTCATCGTCGACCTGCCCGACCCGGACACGCCCGTGCTGGGCCGGCTGTATTCCACCGAGTTCTACGGCCTGGTGTCCCAGGCTTTGGCCCCCGACGGGCTGATGGTGGTGCAAGCGGGCAGCCCGTTCTCGACGCGGACGGCGTTTTGGCGCACGGTCTCGTCAGTACAAGCTGCGGGGTATGCGGTGACGCCGTACCACGTTTATGTGCCCACCTTCGGCGACTGGGGGTTCGTCCTGGCGCGCCGGGGGTCCACCGCCCCGGTGCCGTCGGTGCCGCGTGACGCGCCGCCGCTGCGTTTCCTCAACCAGCGGGTGCTCGATGCGGCGACCGTCTTCTCCGGCGACGTTGCGCCGCGCCCACTCGAGCCGTCGACCCTCGACAACCCGCGCATCGTCGAGGACATACGGCACGGATACGACTAACCGGTGCATCAGCGAATGGTAAATTTCCTACCATGCGTACGACCATCGACGCCGCGGGCCGTCTGGTGATCCCCAAGCCGATTCGCGACCGCCTTGGCCTGCACGGCAACCAAGAGGTAGAGATCGTCGAACGCGATGGGCGTATCGAGATCGAGCCAGCGCCGACGGACGTCGAACTCGTTCGGGAAGGGTCGGTCATTGTCGCCCGTCCGAAACGCTCGCTGCCTCCGCTGACCGACGACATCGTTCGCGAAGCGCTCGATCGCGTCCGACGGTGATCGCTCCAGACACCAGCGTCCTCGTCGCCGGATTCGCAACCTGGCACGAAGGGCACGAGTCGGCCGTGCGCGCGCTCAACCGTGGTGTCCAGCTGATCGCCCACGCGGCGGTGGAAACGTATTCGGTTCTGACGCGTCTACCGCCGCCGCACCGTGTCGCCCCGGATGCCGTTCACGCCTACTTGACCGGTGTGACGTCCAGCGACTATCTGACCCTCGATGCCGGATCGCATCGCGGCTTGATCGATCGCCTTGCCGAACTCGGTGTTACCGGCGGTGGCAGCTACGACGCGTTGGTCGGCATCACGGCGAAAGCGGCCGGAGCAACGCTGCTGACCCGCGATGTGCGTGCGGTCACGACGTACGAGCGGCTGCAAGTGCAGTTCGAGCTGGTGGCCTGACGGCGAAGCCGCGCTCGACGGCCAGACTCACTCCTCGTCGAGAGCCGCCAACACCTCGTCGGACACCTCGACATTGGTCCACACGTTCTGCACGTCGTCGCTGTCCTCCAGCGCGTCGACGAGCTTGAACACCTTGCGGGCGCCGTCGACATCCACCGGCACACTGACCGACGGCTGGAAACCGGCTTCCGCCGACTCGTAGTCAATCCCCGCGTCTTGCAACGCGGTGCGCACCGCAACCAGATCACCGGGTTCGGCGATCACCTCGAAGCTGTCGCCCAGGTCGTTGACCTCCTCGGCACCCGCCTCGAGAACCGCGGTCAGCACGTCGTCCTCGGTCAGGCCGTTCTTGTCCAGGGTGACCACGCCCTTGCGAGAGAACAGATAGGACACCGACCCCGGATCGGCCATGGTGCCGCCGTTGCGCGTCATGGCCACCCGCACCTCGCTGGCGGCGCGATTGCGATTGTCGGTCAGGCACTCGATCAACACCGCGACGCCGTTGGGCGCGTAGCCCTCATACATGATGGTCTGCCAGTCGGCGCCACCGGCTTCCTCGCCCGCGCCGCGCTTGCGGGCCCGCTCGATGTTCTCATTGGGCACCGAACTCTTCTTAGCCTTCTGAATGGCGTCGTAAAGGGTGGGATTGCCCGCCGGGTCACCGCCGCCGACGCGGGCCGCGACCTCGATGTTCTTGATCAGCCGGGCGAACATCTTGCCGCGACGGGCGTCGACGACGGCCTTCTTGTGCTTGGTGGTTGCCCACTTGGAATGGCCGCTCATCGGTGTGCTGTACCTCTTCTTTTGGGTTCTGTTGCTTGAAAGTTCGCCAGACGAGTCTACGTGGACCGCAGGTGGTGTTCGCCTGGCCGGCTCCCGCCCACCGAGCCTGTAATTCTGCAGGGGAAGTTCGAGTGCGAGCCTGCCAAATTACAGGCTCGATAATGCTGCCCACATGAAGGCGCCCGATGAGACGTCAGCGCCGGCCGCCGACGATGTCGACGAATATTCGATGGATACGACGGTCGCCGGTGACCTCGGGGTGAAATGCCGTCGCCAGCACCGGGCCCTGTCGCACCGCGACGACGTGGCCCGCGGCCCGGGCCAGCACCTGCACACCGTCGCCGACCCGCTCGACCCATGGTGCCCTGATGAACACCGCACGCACCGGGTCGTCCAGGCCGTCGAACGCGACATCGCCCTCGAACGAATCGACTTGACGCCCAAAAGCGTTGCGCCGCACCGTCATATCGATCCCGCATAGCGGCACGGCCTCGCGGCCGCGGGCGCCGGCGTCCAGAATCTCGCTGGCCAGCAGGATCATGCCGGCACACGCGCCGTAGGCCGGAAGTCCTTCGGCCAGCCGAGCCCGCAACGGCTCCAGCAATTCGAAGTCGCGCAGCAGATGGCTGATGGTCGTGGACTCGCCGCCCGGAAGCACCAGCGCATCCACCGCGTCCAGCTCGCCGCGGCGCCGCACCGGCATCGCCTCGGCTCCGGCTGCACGCAACGCGGCAAGATGCTCCCGGGTGTCCCCTTGCAACGCCAGGACGCCGATCCTCGGCGGCGTCATGGCTGGTATCCGCGGCGATAACGGGTCAGCCCCTCCTGCACAACGGCCGCCACCAACTCGCCCCGTTGGGTGAAGATCTTCCCGTGGGTGAGGGCGCGACCACCGCCGGCCGACGGTGAGGACTGGTCGTAGAGCAACCACTCGTCGGCGCGGAAAGCCCGCATGAACCACATCGCGTGGTCCAGCGATGCCACCTGCAGATGCTCTCGCTCCTTGAGGTGGGTGACCTGCGCCGAACCGAGCAGGGTGAGGTCGCTCATGTAGGCCAGCGCGCAGATGTGCAGCACCGGGTCGTCGGGCAGGCGATCGTGGTGGCGAAACCACACCTGCTGTTGAGAAGCCTTGCCGGGCAAACACTGCAACTGCTCCCGCGGCACAATCCGCACGTCCCACTCCTCGAACTGCCGGAAGCCGGCGTCATCGAATACCCGCACCGAGCGCAATCCGGGCAGATCGTCGGGTGGCGGCGCCGCCGGCATCTGGTCCTGGTGGCTGATGCCTTGCTGATGGGTCTGAAAGGACGCGCCCATACTGAAGATGATTTCCCCATGCTGGATGGCAGTGACCCGCCTGGTGGCGAACGATCCGCCATCTCGAGTGCGCTCGACCAGAAAAACGGTGCGTTCCTTGGCATCTCCGGGCCGAAGAAAGTATCCGTGCAGCGAGTGGACGCGATACGACGGGTCGACGGTGCGCACCGCCGACACCAGCGACTGCCCCGCGACATGGCCGCCGAAAGTGCGCTGCAGAAAACCTGATTCCGGGCTGAAGACGCTGCCGCGATAGATGTTGACCTCAAGTTGCTCGAGGTCGAGGATCTCTTCGATCGCCACGGAAGGTTTTTACCAGCCGCGCTCGGCGAGCCGGTGCGGCTGGGCGATCTGTTCGACGTTGATGCCCACCATCGGCTC
>NZ_LQOX01000057.1 GCF_002102175.1 Mycobacterium gastri
AAGGCAGCGGCGGTACGCGTGTCGGAGCGCCAGGTGGTGGCGGGCAGTTGGGTGAAATCACCCACACCGGCGACGCGCTGACCACCGAGCTAGAGGACCTCGGCGGGGATCTGCCCAAGACCGATCCGAAGACGAGCGGCGAACCCGCGGTCTTGCCGACAGGAGAGCCCCCGCGGGCACCGGTTGAGGTCACGCAACCCACGGAATCCACCACACCGGGCACGACCAAAGCCGAGTCGCCCACGGCCCCAACGGGATCAGCGGCCTCGGGGCCGGTTGACTCACGTGTTCCGGCCACGCCTGCGGGGTCGAGTCCGTCTCCTATACCCGCTGCGGCGGGTGACCAGATGCCGACGAGTAGTTCGCGTCTGAGTGAATCCACGCCCGCCTCAGTGGCACCAGACGGAACGTCCATCAAGCCAGCACCCGTGGCTGCTGCACCAGCATCCCCGGCGCCGCAGGCATCAGCCCCGCGATTCACGGAATCAACTAGTCCGACTGAGTTAGCACGACCGGGTGGCGGTAGCCCGCACTGCGCTAGCGACGGCATCTCATCTAACGGCCGACCGCCGGAGTCGTCGCCCCACGTCAGTGCGGGTGACATGCCGGGTGACCGTGGCTCGCAAGAGTCGCCAATAGCCCCGGGCGACCCGTTGCATTCCCACGAGCCCTCTGGCCCGGGATGGCATCGGTTACCCGATAAAGCAACCGATCCGCACTATGGTGAGCCGTTGTCCGATTCTTGGAATTTTCTTGATGATCCGGTCGATCCCAGCGGGATTAAAAGGACCGTCGCGCAGCTTATTACAGATCCTGAAGCGCCCTTCGGCCGCGATCCTCAAGGGCGCCCTTATACTGAACAGGAATACGTTCAACGCTTCAACAAACTGAGCCCCACCGGTGATCGATGGATGAATTTCCCAGGAAATGATGGAGCGGTGCCGGGTACAAAGATCGCTTTTACCGACGCAGATCAATTGGCGAAGTTTTACGGTAGGCAATTCGACCGGATTGGGAATGTGGATGGGAAGTATCTGGCGATCATGGTAGATGGTGTACCGGCATCCTGGGAGGCGCGAGCACTGCATGTCAATAGCTTACGTGAGCCGTATAACGCATATGAATTCGATCATCTTCCGACCGGCTGGCATGTCGAAGTGTCAGAAGTAGCACCTGGTGTGGGCCAACCGGGAGGGTCGATACAGGTTCGGATATTCGACAGTGAAGGTAGGGCGCTCAACGTGGAAGAATTACTTGACATTGGCGTATTGCGATGAATGCCCACATAGAAATCCCCGCAAGGCTTGCGGAATGGGGAAATATTGCTGGATATACACTGACGCCCGGATCCCGCAGTGAAGATGGACGCGCAATATTCTGGGCATCGTTGGGTGAAATCCGACTCTTTATTGGCTGGAATGACCGCGGCTGGTTTGTCGTCACCGACTCTGACCGCATGGGTCCGGAACACTTCATATTGGCTGCCCCGTCGATGGATACTATAGAAAAGTACTTTTTTGGAAGATTCTGTCCGACTATTAGACGGAAGCGTGAATTGCCGCGTTTAAAAATTCCCGTTTTGAAGGAGCAGCTACCCTCCAACTTCCGTATCGATATTCGGGACTTTGAAGGTGTTGAGCGGCTAACTTTAGTCGCTAACGATGGGTCCGTGGTCGCTGTTAGCAGCTCTGATCCGGTAACTGGAACAGCGGAACTTGCCAAGTTGTCATTCTTTCTGGCTGCACCAATTGATGAGATCGTCGCGTCATGCTTCGATCCCTACGGAAAGCCGCTGTTTCAAGATCTTGGGGCCGAGCACTAGCTTGAACTCTGTTCCTCGTTCGTCGTCATGGTGGTCTTCTTGAATAGAGATGAAACGCAAGTTTGGTGCTCGTCGGTTGCTAAGGGATTCCTGTCAAGCAACCGGATTACCCAGTAGGGCTCGCCTGGTCACACCCCACTCCACCCTCCAGAGCCCCAATTAC
Organism: Mycobacterium gastri; assembly: GCF_002102175.1. GTDB lineage: Bacteria > Actinomycetota > Actinomycetes > Mycobacteriales > Mycobacteriaceae > Mycobacterium > Mycobacterium gastri. The sequence continues at coordinate 1,986 of NZ_LQOX01000057.1, forward strand.
AACACTTCGACAACATCCCTAGACGGTATGGGGAGGCTGGGGCCTCACTGCATGTGATCGTGGGTTGCCGTCAGGAATTGGGTCCTGGCCGGTAG
>NZ_LQOX01000058.1 GCF_002102175.1 Mycobacterium gastri
ATTCCCGCAGATCAACGCCACATCCTCGACGCGCTCGGACTGAAAACGGGGTACTAAGGCAAATGTCCTAACTCAGGTCTCGTTTCATGCGTGCTTATCTCGTTCGCCACCGGGAGTGGCTACGGTGAGCAGCAATGCGACCATCGCATCGCCCGACACCGAAAGGATATGCGTGCCAATCGCCGTGCACCCCGGTTCGACTGCGGATTGAGCATTGTTCGAAAACGCCTACGCCCGACTACTCGACCGTTTGTGAGAAGCCATGTCCGAGAAGATGTTTCGGTGCGGATCGAGCACCACTTCGATTCGATAGCGGTCTTCGCCCCAGGCTGTGGCGGCCTCGATGAGGCCGCGGATGAGCTCCGCCAAGTAGCGAACGACTTGCGGGATCACCTGCGGTGATCATTCGTGTCGCTAGACGCGTGCGCACTCGAGGTGGTCGCGGCATCCCAATTGGGCCAGCCTTGGCGCATGTGGCTCACGTAAAAGCGGATCCGCTCCTGTGCGACCGCCTCATTGCGAAAGAGTGCGACTTCCGGATCGTCGGCGGATGGCAGGAACGAGAAACAGTGATCTCCGCGCAGCTTGCGAATCGGTACATTCAGGTGATGGGAGAGCACGAACGACATCCAATAATCATCGACGAGTGCGGTTTCAAGCCTTCGCATGGGATATGCGCCGATACGCGCGAGGATGGATCGCGGTAGTAAGCAGTTATCGGCGTGCATGAAGTGTACGAGCTGTTCAGGTTCGGATTCGTCGCTAAATACCAGAGATTCATGGCCTATCCATACGCGCTCGGGGTGATCTTCGTCGAGTGCGTGGGGTAGGAACCGGTGCCCGCGAAAACACAACGCCTCGTCGCCATGGCGTTTGTGCGCCGCGACAAGCTCCCGGAGGTAACAGGGCTCTACCAATACGTCGTCGTCGCACACGACCAGGACATCGCTTCGCATGATTGCGGGCATCGCGAGACGAACGCGGCAAAATAGGTTTGCGCTGGAGTGAATGACGCGGAGGTCGAGGTCGTTGTCGAACCGAGCCGCAATCCGATCGACATCCTGAGTTGACTCGGCGTTATTGTTCCAAAGGACGAACTCGAACGAGCCATCGAAGTCCTGTCGGGTGAATCGCTCGACCACCGCCGATAGCGTGTTCGTCCGTCGGTAGGAGCACATCATCACGGTCACATCACGCGGACGAAAGCTCCCCAGTTGCTTCGGCGGAATGGACAGATCACGATAGATCGCCGTGCGCTGCAGGTTCTCGAGAAAAGCGCTGCCCGTGATCTCTTCCTGGATCGGCAGCGCAGCCAGGTGCCGAGATCCGGCGACAAGACTCGCTTCGTCGCGAAGCAATGCGGCAGCTTCATCCAATGTGTCGTAGAAGAGCGGGTAGTCCGCTCCGACATATTCCTCGACGCCGGTAAGCCGGTTGACGATCAACGGCGTCGCGCGCGCCAGGCACTCGACCACGGTGGTGTTTGCGAACGCATCAACAAGGTTCAGGAATACGATCGAGCGGGCAAGAGTGCGCTCGTAGGTGGCCGAATCGACCCGATCGCGCGCCTCGACGCTGCCATTGTCGGCGATTCCGAGCGCTTGCGGATCGAACCCCTGCGGAGCGAACAAGATCTTCCTACGATCGCCGGCATCCAGATCATAAAACGACTGGTAATTGCGCAGGAACGTGCCGATGAAATGGACCTCGCGAGGCCCGGTTCGCATCGCCTCAAGTGTCCAGTATGTCGTCGGAGTCGGAGCCGGGTAGCGGACCAGACCGATCGGCACCGTTATACCGAGGTTGTGTAATGCGCTCCGCACGTACTCCGAGAGCACCCACAGCCCACGACAGTGCGGAAGGCTGGCCCGCCACGCTGTCATCTGTGCCGGGCGCTCGTCGTGCTTTGGAACTTGGTGTACGAAGCCAACCCACGGCTCTTGAATTGGTCCGTGAAAGTAGAACTCCTCCTCGACAGCGGTCACGCAGCGTATGCCATTTGGATCATGGAGTTGCTCGGTCAAGAGTTCGACGACCCAGCGCCACCCGCCGTTGTGATGCGGCCAGGAGATCGGCCGCATGATGTTCAACCGCGCAGAACTCATCTGCGCTCTCCGCGTGCAACCCTATGCAGCACCTCTGCCACTCTTGCCGGGACCGATGCGGGCATCCCAATGAAGGAAGGCAGGTAAAAGCCGTGCTCCCAGAGTCGTTGGGAATTAGGGAATCTGCCGCATGTGGTATGGATTAACGGCTGGCGATGCACAGGGGTGAAGAACCGGCGCGTCTCGATTCCTGCGGCACGCAGGGCACGCTGGGCTGTTATCCGGCTTTCTGGAAATCGGCGCGGATTGAACACGATCCCGTAGACCCAGTACACGTTGTGGCACCAATGGCCGCGTGGTTGGCGTTCCATGCCCGGAATATCGGCGAGCGCTTCATCGTAGGCTGCCGCATTCTCGATGCGAGCCTGATTTGCGTCATCGAGATGACGTAGCTGTGCAAGCCCGAAGGCTGCCTGCAACGCGCTCATCCTGAAGTTGTAACCAAGCGCTTCGTGCGTGAAGCGCGATTCCTCGTCGGTGCCGAAGCACAGATTGCGCTTCCACCGCAGCTTGTCCGCGAGTTCAGCCGAGTCTGTGACAATGACTCCGCCTTCGCCGGTCGTGATCGCCTTGTTTGCGTAGAGACTGAAGCAGCTCAAATCTCCAAAGGTGCCGACCTGGCGCGATCCGACCGTCGCGCCGAGCGCCTCTGCCGCGTCCTCCACCAGGGCGACCTTGTGAGCGCAGGCGATGGCACGCAGTTCCTCGATGCGCGCGGGATGGCCGTAGGTATGCACTGCGAGAATTGCGCGGGTGCGCGGCGTGATCGCGGCGCGCGCGCTGTCGACGTCGAGGTTCCACGTGTTGTCGGCATCGACCGGAACTGGTCGCGCGCCGCGCCGCACGACCGCAAGAATGCACGAGAACATGCAGAAGTCGGGAACGATCACCTCGTCGTCCGGACCGATACCGAGCACATCGAACGCGAGTTCGAGGGCGCACGTACCGTTGACAACCGCGATCGCATGGCCGACCCCGATGCGCCGTGCGAATGCCTGCTCAAACTCGTCGACGACAGGAGTAGACGCCGAAAGCCAGTTGGCATCCAGGATGCGAGCCAGCTCCAAAATCTCATCCCCCCAGACGTGGGGTTTGCAGACAGGCACGAACTCATCCACGGATCGTGACTCCACGGCGCTCGAACGACCACATGCGACCGTTGCTCTCATACCAATCCACGGTCCGCCGAAGGCCGGTGTACAGATCGACTCGCGGCAACCACCCGGTGAGCTCGCGCAGTCGGGTCGGATCACAGACGAAGCAATCGATGTCTCGCCTGCGTAGCCGCCCCGAGTCCAGCTCGATGTCGACTCGTTCGTAGCCGTACAGACCTCCGACATGCTGCGCGAGCTCGGCGATCGTGACTGCGCGCCCGCTACCGACGTTGACCGGAGTCGCGTCCACTGGTCCACATTCCATGAGCCGGACCAGCGCACGGGCAGTGTCTTCGACGTATGTGAAGTCCCGGGAGGCCGCCACGTTGCCAAGGCGAAGCCGCGGTCCGCGATGAAGCTGGCTGATCAGCTCGGGCACGATATAGGGATGCGTTTCGCGAGGTCCGTAACAGTTGAAGATCCGCGCGAGCACGACCGGGAGGCCATGTTCTATGTGGATCGTGTGGCAGGCCCGATCCGCGGCGACCTTCGATACGGCGTAGGTGTTAACCGGACAACAGGGAAGCGACTCGTCGATGGGGCGATCGTTTCCGGCGAGCCCGTATACCTCCGTCGACGACACGTAAAGCACGGCCTTCACCATGGCATCGCGGCTGGCCAGCAGGACGCTGACAGCAGCCGCGGTGTTGTTGTCGAAGAACCGCGCCGGGTGGTCGTAGGCATCGGGCACAAACGTGTCGCCGACGCAATTGAAGACGAACTGCACGCACTCGCGCCGCAAGACGTCGTACAGATGCGAGCGGTCCCTTGCATCACCCTCGACGACGACGGCGCCGGGACCGAGATTGTCCACATGGCTGGGCGAACCATGGAGGAAGTTGTCGTAGACAATCACCCGGCAGCCCAGAGCGAGCAATTCACGAACTAGCGCCGAGCCCACGAAGCCCGCGCCACCTGCCACCATCGTGGAGCTATTTTCGATAGTCACAATGACTTGATCCATCCTCCAAGAAAGCCGCCCATCGCGATCCCGCGCAGCGGCGGGCAAGGACCGTGTTTGTTGCCGGCTCGAGTGCGAACCTGCTGAGTTTGCTGTCGAAAACTGATGGTGCGCCGGGCATGTCCGGGCCTGGTGGAAAGATTTTGAGGCCACTGCATGTCGGCCGGCTCCAACCATCGGCCAGATCGAAGAGGCGATCGAGGATCATGTCGCCAGGTTCCGGCTCTCGGTAGGGCGGCGCTTGCGGTGTGCGGCTCTGACAGTCGTCTGGATCTTCGCGAAGGATCTCGGAGTGTGCCCGTACCTCGGAGTCGTTGTCGAGGGCTGCGTTCAGCGTCATCGAGCCAGTTCGGTGATGCGCGACGAGGGCGTACACCGTGCGGACCCTCATACCAGTTCCTCCTGCGGTGCGATGCGCAACCGTGGCGTCCAGTGCGAAGGGCGACGCCGCTGCCGCTCGGGATGTCGACCAGCAACACGGAAAAGCCTGGGAGCGTGGTGCTAACAATTCGCTCGATCGCGCGACCCTTCGGGTGGCAGTTTAAGCGGTGAGTGCCGGTGTTGGCGGGGACTTATTGCCGGCGGGATTTTCAAGGTGGGCTTCTCTGCGTACCGTAGAGACATCGCCGTGTGGGAGCGATGACGCTGCGAAATTTCGAATGGGCGTTTCAAGAAGGCACGGCTCGTGTCCGGGAAATGGGTAGGCCGATCGCAGACGGCTCGGGAGTCGGGCTTGCAGACGAGTGACGTGGATGGTGAGGCCCGCTTAGCGGAGAGCCAACGCGATGAGTTCGAACTGCCACGCAAGGAAGAAGCCGAGCAGGCGATGGAGCGCGATATGTTCAAACGCTCGGCCGCCAGATGTGGAAACCTGCATCACCGCCCACCGAGGGCCAGCCTCACGGAAACGACATGAGCTCACCTCACGTGATAACGCCAACTACCGGTGCCCGCTCGTTTCCGCAAAGCGGAATTTAACCAAAACTTTGAACCAGCGCTGGGGCACCCAGTTATTGGGCCTGGCAGATGAACAAAGGGCGCCAAATTGAATTGACCCCTTCGAGATCTTCGGCGCCCATAATTTCTATTACTCGAAAGTTCTTTTCAGCTTCAGCCCGTACCTGCTCCAGCGGAAATGATATTTCATATATATTGTCGCAATATAACCGAAAGCGGCCGTCTGATTCCTTTTCGAACACTTTTATTTCCCAGTTGAATACCCGGTCCAGTTTCTTCACGTCGGTGATCATGTAATTTTCCCCCAGCACACGACCCCAGGGCGAATTAGAGGCAGTCCACCCTTCGAGATGCTCAATTGAGTTCATATCAAAGATAAACAACCCACCCTGGTTCAGATGTTTGCGCGCGTTGGCAAACGTAGCGCACCAACTCTCCCAGTCAGGTAAATGGTTGATCGAGTCGTATACACAAAGAACAGCGTCGAACGTCTTCCCGAAATCGAGTTTGGCAATATCTCCGACCCTCATATCAACATCGGGCAGTTTTTGCTTCGCTATCGCAATCATCTCAGGAGATAAATCCACGCCTGAAATATCATATTGCTGCGATAAGCCCTCCAGAATCATTCCAGTGCCGCTGGCAAACTCGAGAATAGTTTTTGCGGTGGGTGCATACTTTTCGATTAGGCTTTGCAGAAACCCTGCTTTGACGGGCCTGTGGATCGAAATGGCGTCATAAAATTTCGCAATTTCACTGTAGGGCGCCACGCGCATAAGTGTATCGTGTCGGCGGTCGGACGGCGCTGCGTCAGATAAATCAGGATCCAGTCCCGCGTCGGACGCCTTGCCGCCCGGTGCGGCATGCCCCCGGTCAGCTGGAACACAGCCAGACCGCATATACCGAATTCTGCACGGGAAGTTGCGCCGAACGGCATGATACCCGGAACTCGCACCCGAGAAAGGGCAGGATGAATCCCATGGCCGAGATCACCACCGAGATGTTCCTGGAGAACACAACCGAGTTCGTGGCGCGGGCGCGTGAACTCGACTGCATTAAAGGCCTGGTGGCGCGGCAACCGAAGACTATCGCCGCGGCGGCACGACGGGCACGTAAGGGCGTCTTCAATAATTTCGTCGACGGGATGCCCCGCATAATCCCGATGATCGCCGGATGGGCGCGCGGCCCGCACATTGCCGATCTGGATGGCAACGAGTTCGTTGATCTCGACAGTGGCAGAGGGGTCAACTTCCTTGGACACTCGCCTGAGGTCGTGACCGACGCCGTCCGATCGATGCTGGGCAGCGGTTTGACGGTCGCGGCCGGTCACGAGGTCGAGACTGCGCTCATGAGTCTTCTTCTCGAGAGCGTTCGCTGGGCGGAGGGCGGGTTTCTGAGCAACTCGGGCACCGAAGCCACGATGCATGCTCTCAAGCTCGCGCGGGCATTCACCGGACGGCCGCTCGTCGCGACGTTCGAGCACTGTTACCACGGGCACCACAACGACGTTTTGGTAGCCAGGCTGCCCGACGGCTCGACTCGACCGGGCATGCCGGGGGTCGCGCCGTCGGTAGCTTCGTCGACGATCGTGCTTCCTTACAACGAGACAGCGTTCGAGGTGATCTGTGCGCACGCCACGGAACTCGCGTGCGTCATTCTTGAGCCGATCCGGTCGAGCTGGCCGCAATTGGATCGAGAGTTCCTAGTCGGCCTACGGAAGCTGACCACCGAGCACGGCATCGTGCTGGTCTTCGATGAAATGCTCTCCGGGTTTCGGTTTCGCTTCGGCGGGACCCTCGACGCGGAGGGCATCACCCCCGACCTTGCGACCTTCGGGAAGATTATCGGTGGCGGGCTGCCCATCGGCGCGACGCTGGGGCGGTCCGATATCGTCAAGATGGCTGTCACGACGGGCGACTACATGCGTGACATGCAGACTCGCACACACATTCTCGGAACCTTCTGCGGCAACATCGTCTCGTGTACGGCCGGGCTCGCGCAGCTCGAATACATTCGCGATCACCAGGACGAGGTCTATCGAACGACAGGCGCGGCCGCCGATCGATTCGCCGCTCACCTCGAGCGGTTGCGCGACGACGCGGGCTACCCGATCGCGATTCGACGGTACGAGTCCCTCGTGCGACCGTTCTTCGGCACCATGTCGACAGACAGCTTCGTGGAGTTGGTTCATCCGGCGCGAAACGCGGTGGGCGAGTACATGTGGACGTATTACCTGCGCGCGGCGGGTGTCCACGTGCCCGAATTCCTCTACCCGTTCTTCACGTACGCGCATACCGCTGACGTGATGGACGTCGTCTGCGACGCGGTAACCCAATCGTTCGAGGGTCTCAGGAAAGACGGGTTCATGTGATGTCGAGCGCGGCTAGCGCCCTACAGCAGTCCGAGCAGCTGCAAGTCGGTGACGTACTTAAGGATGACCGGCGCCGAGACGTGCGGGATGTCCGGATTGTCCTTGTCGGGGCCGATCTTTGCTTTTTGCACCGCAGCGCGGAACCGGTCAGCCGGCGCAAGCGATCCCAAGATCGGCTCTGCGGGCTGCAAATGCGTGGAACTGTGTGACGAATCGGAATTGAGCAACGGCAACTTCCACAACTGCGAATGCTGGCGCTGTCGATCCGGCAGGGCACGCAGGGCGGTCTCAAACCGCTGTAACCACTCCTCAAAGTCGGCGATGCGCTGAATCGGGTACCCGGCCTCGATCAACCAGTCGACGTACTCGTCGAATCCGATTCCGTCGTCGTGGGGGTTCATCACGTGATATGTCTCGAACCCGTCGACCACCCGGGCACCCAGCGTCGCGATCGCCTCAGCGACGAATTCGACGGGTAGCCCGTCGAAGTGGGCACGTTGCCGGTTGCCATCCGCGTCGAGCTGGTAGAACGAGCCGGGCGCGAGGCCCGTAGCCACCAGGGAAAGCATCAACCGAGTGAAATTGTCCGGCAGGTTGAGCTGACCCGCGTAGGTGGTGTCGGCCAGGATCATGTCGCAGCGGAACACCGCGACCGGCAGCCCGCACAGGTCATTGGCCTCATGCAGCAGCACCTCGCCGGCCCACTTGCTGTTGGCGTAGCCGCTGTCGATCGTGCGGGTAGGGCTGATGACCCGGATATCGGCGTCCTCGGTGAACGCCGACAACTCGACCTGGTCGCCCACGCTTGCAGTCGATACAAAAGCGTAGGGCTTGATCTTCGTGGTGAGCGCGAGCCCGATCAGCTCGGCGGTGCCGACGACGTTGGGCCTGAACAACTCTCGGTAGGGCAGCACGTGGTTGACCACGGCGGCGGGATCGACGATCAGATCGACGGTGTCGGCTAGCCGCTGCCAGGTCTGCTGGTCCAGGCCCAGGTGGGTCTTGCCCTTGTCGCCGGCGACGACCTCCAGACGATTGGCGGCCAGTTGCTGGTAGTGCCGTAGTAGTTGCGGGTCGCCGCTGTCGAAGGTCTTGTCCAGACGACGCCGCGCATCCTCGTCGGACTCGGCTCGCACCAGACAGATCAGCGTGCCGTCGACCCGGTCCATCCGCTCCAGCCATTCCAGCGCCAGGTAACGCCCGAGGAAACCGGTCGCGCCGGTTAGCAGGACCGTCCGCGTCTCGGCGCTCGAGCATGGCAAGGTGGCGGCGGTGGTCAGTGTCGTGGCATCGATGAACTTGTCCAGTGTGAGATCGCCGGCATGCACCTCGGTGGGGTCGCGGCCGTGCACGAACGCGAAGCTGGGCCTCTTGGCCCCGGGCTTTCGCTCGGCCTCGATTTCGTCGACGGGAGCTTGTAGATCCCCTGCCGGGCCCACGGCGGGCACTATTTGTTCCGCCGGGCTGGTGTGTGCGCCCAACTGTCGGCTCAAGCTCCGTACCGTCGGCGCGTCGAATAAGCTGCGCACCGAAACGTGGGCATCTAGGCGGACGTTGATCGTCGCGATCACCCGCATCGCGGTGAGGGAATTGCCGCCGAGGTCGAAGAAGGAGTCGTCGACTCCGACGCGCTCGAGTCCGAGTACCTGGGCGTAAATGCCGGCCAGGATTTCCTCGACCGGGGTGGCCGGAGCGCGGTAACGATCGCCATCGCGGTACTGAGGCGCCGGCAGGGCGCGGGTGTCGAGCTTGCCGTTGACCGTCAACGGCAGTTCATCGAGCACCACCACCGCCGCCGGCACCATATAGGCCGGCAACCGTAGAGCCAGCGCGGCGCGGATCGCGGCCGGCTCAGCTGTCCCGGTGACATAACCCACCAGACACTTATCACCAGGGCGGTCCTCGCGGGCAATGACCGCCGCCTGCTGCACCCCAGCCAGCCCGCACAACACCGCCCGGACTTCACCACACTCAATGCGGTATCCGCGGATCTTGACCTGCTCATCGGCGCGCCCCACATAACGCAACTGCCCATCAGCACCCCACCACACCAAATCCCCGGTGCGATACATCCGTATTCCTAGCATCCCCACGCCGCCGAACGGACACGCCACAAACCGCGACGACGTCAACCCCGCCCGCCGCCAATACCCCAGGTC